>NZ_CP013659.2:2586875-3195000 GCF_001465795.2 Planococcus rifietoensis
ACAAGCTCCTTTCCAAACTCAGTGCATTTTGTTCGCGAATGAATCTTTTCACACGGGGCACTACCAGTTCTGCATCCCGGTAACCCTGGACATACAAAGCCGCAAGCCGCTCCTGGTCCCGTTCAATGCCACGCAGCCTATGCAAATTGCGCGGGCGGACAACAATGGCAGCATCTTGTGCTTCGAGCGCCTCTATCTGCTTCAGCGATTCGTTATAGATGCGCTGCCGTTCCTCAAGCGCCCGCGCAAGGCCCGGGTACTGCCGGGCAAATGTGGGAGCGAGGCGTATAAGCGGTGTATGGCGCTTCCGATAGCTCTTTTCACGTGTCATGATGATGATCGGCTTGGTCACACCGTCCGCCAAGGCTTGTTTAATCGGCAGTGGGTCAGCCAGGCTGCCGTCCATGAGCAGCCGTCCGTCATAATCCACAGGACGCGACATAAACGGCAGTGAACTCGATGCCTTCACGACTGTCAGCAAATCTTCCGGGGGCAGTGGTTTGCGGTAGTAGATTGCTTCTCCGGTCATGCAATCCGTCGTTCCGACCACGAATTCTTCCGAAGCTGCACCGAACCCGCCATAGTCAAACGGCACAAGCCGGTTCGGAATATCGTCGAAAATCAATTTCATGCCAAACAGTTCCCGTTTCTTCAGCAAGTTCTTCATGGAAATATAATCGGGATGGGTGACATAATCGATCATCACTGTCCGGTTCCTGCCGCTTTGCCGGGAAAGATAGGACACAGCATTGCAGGCCCCGGCGGATACGCCGATGACATAGTCCGCAAACAGCCCTTCTTCCATGAACTTCTGCAGCACGCCAGCCGTATAGACGCCCCGCATGCCACCGCCTTCTAAGATCAGTCCGCTTTTCACCATGCCCCTCCCCTTTGCATGAAAGTCTGATTACCCGATTTTCCGAATCAATTCCTGCCCAGTGTTTTTTGGTGAGTTGACCGCGGCGGATACTTCATACGCTTCCAACTCTGCCGCTTCGTAAGGCTTGATGAGTTTTTGCAATAGCTCAGGATCTTGTACATTCGGGTCGAGCCAGGTTTTTTCCGCTTCTTTGTCCAAAATCACCGGCATACGGTCATGGATATCTGCCATCACGGCATTCGGCTGTGTCGTCAAGATTGTGCAGCTATGGACCACTTCCCCTTCCGGCGATTCCCAAGATTCCCATAGCCCTGCAAACGCAAACAATTCGTCGCCTTCTAAATGGATAAGCATCGGCGTTTTGCCATCCTGGCCTTTTTTCCATTCGTAAAAAGCATTTGCCGGAATGAGGCAGCGCTTTTTCTTGAAGGCTCTCCGAAAACTCGGTTTTTCTGCCGCGGTCTCCGCACGGGCATTGATCATCTTGTAGCCGATTTTCTGATCTTTTGCCCATGACGGGATGAGCCCCCAGCGGAATGTCCCAAGTCGATTTCGCTTGCCGTCATTGATGACCGCAACGATCTGCTGGGAAGGCGCCACATTGTAATTTTCTTCGTAGGAAGCCCGGTCGAGCGCGGCTTGTTCTATCTCAAAACGCTCAAGCAAGGCTTCGTAATCTGCATATAACGCAAATCTCCCGCACACTGAAATCCTCTCCTTTTTTCTAAGTGGATTGGCTTACTTCCAATATAACAGATTTTTCAAACTTCTCTAGCAATCTGCTGTGCATTCCTTTAGGTACGCCCTTTCTGCGTATAAGCCAAAAGAATGTTATAATGGAGAGACTATAAGGAAATGAGGAGGAATTGCATGGCTACTGCGCGCGAAATGAATTTGGTCAATAAGGATCTTTTGGTTGAGGAATTGGGCCTCAAGCAATTCGGCAACTCGAATGTATTTTACAATGAGGACTTTTTTGTCCTTTCTCCGTCTGTGCAACGTTACGAAAAAGGCTTTGATGTAAGTGAATACAATCTCTCGAAATATGACCCAGAGAAACACCAAGGATTTGTCATCGTCCGTTATATGGATACGTTCCTAATGGCGAAACTTGAAAGCTTCACTGACAAGATGATGCCTCCTGAACTGCAATTGAAGAAAAAGAACGTGAAGCCGCATTGGAAATTTACGGTTGTCGAAAACCCGGCCTATCATCTCGTGAATACCCAAAACAAAGAATTGCGCTATCGCCTGCAGGAACCTACCCGCAAACAAATTCTTGCGTATTTCAATAAGCTTTAACGTCCAGCCCGCATGTTTCATGCGGGCTTTTTCACACCCTTTTTGCCGCTCCCACTTATTTGCCAATGAGTGATAGAATGGATAGCAGAAGCTTTGACGAAATGGAAGTGATTGCCTTCATGGAAAAACGCACATACACGGTACGCGACCGTGAATTCTGGAAAATCATTGCGAGCCTGCTATTGGCTTCGTTATTTATTTTTGCCAATATTTACTCCGTACAGCCTTTGCTGCCGGTATTCGTCTCGGAATTCGGAGTGTCGGTCTCGACTTCCAGCTTGTCTCTTTCCCTGACGATCATCGGATTGATTGCGGGGCTGGTCATTCTCGGCTTCTTTTCTGACCGCAACGGGCGGCGCTCCTATATCATCTGGTCGCTGCTCGGCTCTGCCATCCCGTTTTTCATCCTGCCGTTTGTCGAATCGTTCACGGTATTTCTTGTGCTGCGCTTGATCCAAGGCTTTGCGCTTGCCGGGGTTCCAGCTGCAGCACTCGCCTACATCAGCGAGGAAATCGACCGCAAAAACATCGCCTATGCCACCGCTTTATACATATCGAGCAATGCACTCGGAGGCATGCTCGGTCGCGTTTTGACTGGATTTCTCACAGATGCGTTTTCCTGGCAATTGACGTTTTTCGCATTCGGCGTGACCGGCATCGCTTTGTTTATCGCCGTCTTTTTGCTATTGCCGCCTTCCCATCATTTTGAACCGAGCGAACTGAGCTTTTCAAAAGATATCGAGGGCTTCCTGTTCCATTTGAAAAATCCCGCGCTGCTCGTTGTGTTTGGCCTCGGCGCGATTCTCCAAATTGCTTTCACCGGCGTCTGGACCTATTTGCCGTTCCACCTCGAAGCACCGCCATTTTCCATGTCGCTGCAGGCGATCTCCTATCTGTTCTTCGCCTACGGCATCGGGGTCATCGGCTCGCCGCTTGCCGGGCGCGCTGCTGAAGCATTCGGCTTGAGGCGCGTGCGCATTATCGGCGTGTTCATTTTTTCAGCTGGCGTGTTGATGACGCTTGGGCCTGAACTATGGATGGTAGCAGTCGGTTTATGCGTGACCTGCCTCGGGTTTTTCACAGCCCATTCACTGACCGCTGCTTCTGTCGGCCAGCAGGCTACGCATCATAAAGGCAGCGCATCGAGTCTATATCTTGTATCGTATTATATTGGCGTGGCGGCTGGGAGCTCATTGCTCAGCCCCGTTTGGACACGCTTCGGCTGGAACGTGCTGATCATTCTTTGCGCAGCGATGCCAGCGATTTATGTAATGATCGTTACTTGGTACAGAAAAAGAGCCGCCTCAATTGCATGAGGCGGCTCTTTTAGTTTATTCCAGGAACTGTGCCGGGGTGCTCAATAAATCGATGCCCCAGACGAGCGGCAGGAAGTAGTAGACAGCGAGGCCGACAAAAACAATCCCGAAAACGTTCAGGATAAAGCCGGCACGGGCCATATCGATGATTTTCAAATAACCTGAACCGAAGACCACAGCATTCGGCGGTGTCGCAACCGGCAGCATGAATGCACAGGACGCTGTCACAGCAGCCGTCACCATCAATGCATACGGATGGATGCCGAGCGCGACTGCCAACGAAGCCATGATCGGGAACATCATCGAAGCTGTCGCGGTATTGGATGTGATTTCTGTTAAGAACAACACGAATGCCGCAACGACAAGCACAATAATCAAGACATTGATTCCTTGCAGGCCGATCAACTGGCCGCCTACCCATTCGGAAAGGCCTGATTGAGTAAAGCCAGCGGCGATTGCCAAGCCGCCCCCAAATAGCAGCAGGATGCCCCATGGCAATTTAACGGCTGTTGCCCAGTCCAGCAAATTGTCGCCTCTGCGGTTTTTCGAAGGGATGGCGAACAAGATCAAGGCAGCAATCAACCCAACCATCGCGTCGTTCAAGCCAGGCAAAAATTCCACCAGCAAAAACGAGCGGGTGATCCATGAAAATGCTGCCAAGAGGAAGATCGCGAACACGATCTTTTCCTCGTAGGAAGCCTTACCCAGCTCTGCCTTCTGTTCTTTAATGACTGCGCTGCCTCCAGGCAACTCTTTTAGTTTTAAAGGATGCGCCACTTTCACCAGATAGAACCAAGCCACAAAGATAAAAATCCACGCTACTGGCACGCCGAACAGCATCCACTCGGCAAACGTGATTTCAATGCCGTAGATTTCATTGACAGCGCCGGCAAGCAATGTATTCGGCGGCGTCCCGATCAAGGTCGCGATTCCGCCAAGCGAGGCGGAATAGGCGATGCCGAGCATGAGCGCTTTGCCAAATCCGAAGTTTTCTCGTGACGTGTCGATCGAGTCGTCATGTTTCAACGCTTCCGACACTTGGTAAATGATGGCCAGCCCGATCGGCACCATCATCATGGCGGTAGCGGTATTGGAAATCCACATCGATAAGAACCCGGTCGCCACCATGAACCCCAGGATGATCCGCTCGGTGTTCGTCCCGATCAATGAAATGATAGTTAAGGCAATGCGTTTATGCAGATTCCATTTTTCCATCGTCAAAGCGATCATGAAGCCGCCCATGAACAGGAAAATCGTGTCGTTGCCATAAGCGGAAGTGGTCGCCCCAACGTCCAATCCCCCCGTTAAGGGAAAGAGCACAATCGGCAACAGCGACGTAGCTGGAATCGGGATCGCCTCGGTAATCCACCAAGTCGCGATCCAGATGGTGCTGGCAAGAATCGCCTTCGCTTCCGGCGTCAGCCCTTCCGGATTCAAGAACAGCATCGTCAAGATGAACAGTAAAGGGCCAAGGATCAGCCCGATCAGCTGCGGCGTATTATAGCTTTTCTTCTTGAAGCGTTCATCATATGTACCTGCGTCTTCTGCACGATCGCGGTCGTCCCCTGGTGAAGTCGAGCCGGGCTTTGCGAAAAAGCGCAGCATGTCTTTTGCCTGGTCATGCTTTTCCCACATCCAGTTCCAAGTTGCTGAAACCATACTATCCCTCCAAATTTTAAAGAATTGTTTAATTATTCCACCTGTTTTAGTGTATCCGTTTTCATTTTTCAGGACAAGGGCTGGATTGCTATCTATTTAGGGAACTAGATCTCTGTTTTTGAACACGTCCTCATGCTCCCTAGTTTTTTCACTGTCCCCCATGCTGCCACTAACCCGTTTTTAGCCATTAAAAAAGAAGCTGCTGGTTGATTCCCCGCAGCTTCTTTTTATGTCATTATTTACTTTCTGATTCGCCGATTGGATTTCGTTCATCGCCGACACCGGTATTGCTGTGGGCGCCTTCTTTTCTCATTTTCTGTCCGTCTTCCCGTGATTCACGGTCGATTCCTTCGAACTCTTCACGTTTTTTTCGGTCCGTATTCCTCGATGGGTTGGCATCTTTGGAAAATTCGTCTCTAGGCATTCTGCTTCCTCCTCTTGGACTGCTTTCCCCTCCTATTCCCTAAGAACACCGCTTAAAACGTATTAGGAAAAGTTGAACAAGTTGTAGCCAAAATAAACCGATAGGACCGATAAGGCAGCGAACACCAGGTGTTCGGCAAAGCTGCCCGTTGATGTCGTAAGCGGCAAGCGCACCGTCACGCGCAGCGGAAACAATAGCTTGACGCCTCGTTTCGTCGCCATGTCCAATACGATGTGGCTGATCATGCCAACCAATACACCCATTGCCAACGCTTCATTTGGCAACACTGCCTGAAACAGCGCCGTCATGAGTATCAGGAACAAAAGGCTATGGGTGAAAGTCCGATGTCCAAACAAAGTACTGATCAGTTTCGATAAGATTGGCAGGCTCCTGCCGATTTTGCTCGAGCCGTGGCAAATATCCGGAATCAACGCCCCTGCCACTCCGCCAATCAATAAAATGGCAGGCTCGTAATGGGAAACTTGCGCAAATGCCAGACTTGCTGCGATGCCGCCCGTGATGTGTGTTTTTCCTGTCATAGCTGGTTGCGCTCCTTTTCCGGTTGAATCACTCTATAATTTCTATTATACCGTTTTTCGGTTATGCTGAAGACATCGAAATTAGCAAAAAGGAGTCGTTTTTCATGGGAATTCATCGTTTTTTCACCTCATTAAATGATTTGGAGCGAATCATCCGGGCACCAGGCCGTTTCAAGTTTGAAGAGCATAACGTCGCCGCGCATTCGTGGAAAGTCAGCCAGTATGCGATGTTCTTTGCGACAATTGAAGAGCGCGAAGGCCGCCCTGTCGACTGGAAATCGCTCTATGAACGGACCATCAACCATGACTTTGCCGAAGTGTTTATCGGGGATATCAAAACCCCCGTGAAATATGCATCCCCTGAACTCAAGGAAATTCTTGCGAGAGTTGAAGAGGGGATGATGGAGAAATTCATCCTGAAAGAAATTCCGGAAGAATTCCAAGAAGTCTTTTTCGACCGCATGAAAGAAGGCAAGGACGAGTCGCTCGAAGGCCGGCTATTGGAATTCGCCGATAAGCTCGACCAATTCTACGAAGCGTTTGCAGAACTGAAGCGTGGCAATACCGATAAGGAATTCCTGAAAATGTACCGGATTGCGCTCAGCAAGATCCTCGATCTTCCGCTTACCGCAAGCGTCGATTATTTCCGCGATGTTATACTCGATGACATCATGACAGAAGACACGGCAATTGATATCCGCAAAATCACAAAGCGTGTGCTCGAAGCCCATTGATTGCTTTGTTGGGCATGACGGGCTGACTTATGATAAATTAGAATAAACTAACTCGGAGGTGAATCCCTTATTTAAGGGAATTTATTGGACCCCATACTTTTACTGAATTTAGCTCTTCTCGTCTTACTCATTGCATTAACCGCATTTTTTGTCGGTACGGAATTTGCTGTCGTCAAAGTCCGCATGTCACGCATCGAACAGCTGATCGAGGAAGGCAATAAACAAGCCGTCACCGTGAAAAAAGTTGTCAGCGACTTGGATTATTATTTATCCGCCTGCCAGCTTGGCATCACGGTAACCGCTCTCGGCCTTGGATGGCTCGGGGAGCCGACTGTCGAAACGCTTCTCCACCCGCTATTCGACTTGCTCGGCGTCCCTTCAGCCGTGTCGACGATTATCTCGTTCGCTCTCGCCTTTGCACTGGTGACATTTTTGCACGTCGTCATCGGCGAATTGGCGCCAAAATCGCTGGCGTTGCAATTTGCAGAACGCATGACTTTGTCGCTGGCCCCTGCACTTTATATCTTCGGGAAAATCATGTATCCATTCATTTTCGTCTTGAATGGCTCTGCCCGTTTGCTGCTCCGCATGTTCGGCGTAGAGCCTGCGGGCGAACAGCAAGCTCACTCTGAGGAAGAACTGAAGATCATCATGGCGCAGAGTTTCCAGAGCGGTGAAATCAACCAGACGGAGCTTTCCTATATGCAGAATATCTTTGCATTCGATGAGCGCAGCGCCAAGGATGTCATGATCCCGCGTACACAGATGGTTGCTTTTCCGGATGATTTATCCACTGAGGAATTGCTAGCTGAACTTCGGGAACATCGCTTTACGCGTTACCCGATTGCCCGCGACGGCGATAAAGACGATTTGATCGGCTTCATCAATGCCAAGGAAGTGCTGACTTATTATGCGATCAACAGCAATGTGCAAATGACAGAACTCATTCATGACCTGCCGTATTTCCACGAGACGACGCCGCTGCAGATGGCGCTCGTGAAAATGCAGAAAGACCGTACCCATATCGCATTAGTCATCGACGAGTACGGCGGTACGTCCGGGCTGATCACGATGGAAGACATCCTTGAAGAAATCGTCGGGGAAATCCGGGATGAGTTTGATGAAGAAGAGGAAGCTGAAATCGTGAAAGAAAGCGACACCCGTTATGTAGTGAATGGCCGCGTCCTGTTGAAAGACCTGGAAGAGCGATTCAGCCTGAAATTCGCAGACAGCGACGAAATCGATACCCTTGCCGGTTGGATGCAGCATCAGCTCATCGAAGCCGAAGCTGGGGATTCATTCGAAAAGGGCGGCTACCAGTGGGAAATCGTCGCGATGGAAAACCATCACATACTTAAAATCGCTTTCGAGAAACTTGAAGAACCGGAAATCAACGCATAAACAGGGCTGCCTATAGGCGGTCTTTTTTTTTTAGAAAAGAAGTAATTGACCATTCTCCATTATTTCTTTACGATAAGAACAAATGTTCTTATTTTTTAGAAAGGAGAGATGAAGATGAAAAAGAATCAGCATTTGACGGTAAAAGGAGACGTCTTGGACAGAGGGCAATTGAAATGGGGGGCGCTGATGCTGCCGGAACATGTCCGGATGCTCAGGGAATGGCGGGCCGATGAGCCTTCCATGCATAAGCCCCGGCTCGATGAAGAAGAACTCGGTTTATTGCAGGAGGAAATCGGCATTGCCCACCAGCGCCAATGCGTGGCGGAACTCCGCTATTGGGACAATGGGCTCGCAGCCGTGTCCGGAACCATCAAGTCAGTCGACTTGCCCAGCCAAATCGTAGAAGTCCTATACGGAACTGAAACTATCCGAATCCCTTTTGATGATCTTGTCGGCATTCGCACGATTGATTAAAACGGCTTGTAGAGGCGCAAAAGTGGATAATTTCCTTTTTTAAGGTTTTTTCTTGGCGGCATCGGGCATATACTTAATAACTTTACAAAAAAAAATGGAGGTATAAAGTTATGAGCAAAGTGACGTCCTATGCCAAAGAACTTGGCCAAGAATTCAAAAAAGACCATGCGACGACACTTGCGGCAGCCCAAGCTTATTATTATCTACTGGCAATTGTCCCATTATTGATTTTGCTGCTGGCGATCTTGCCGTATTTGCAGATCGACCCGCAGCGGGCTGTCGATTTTATCGGCACGATCCTGCCAGGTGAAGTCGCTAGTACATTCGAAGATACCATCGTCAGTGTCGTGACGACACCATCCGGCGGCCTGCTGACTTTCGGTATCCTCGGTACGCTTTGGTCCGCGTCGAACGCAATGACTGCATTTATGGAAGCGACCAACCAAGCCTATGACGTGGAAGAGACCCGTTCTTTCTTCGTGAAGAAAGGCTTGGCGATCATCTTGACGCTGTTCATGCTGATTGCTGTTATCGTTGCACTTGTCTTGCCGATCTTCGGTGGCACAATCATCGATATGATCAATCAGTTCCTGAATCTGCCCCAACAAACGGAAATCATTTTCCAAGTGCTTCGTTGGGTCATTTCAATCGTTGTTATGAGCCTAGTGCTGGCAATGCTCTACAAATTTGCGCCGAACAAGCATTTCCCGTTCAAGGAAGTCATCATCGGTGCCGTTATCGCTACAGTCTTGTGGCAGCTTGTCTCCCTCGGCTTCTCGTTCTATGTATCGAATTTCGGAAGCTATTCCGCCACTTACGGCAGTCTCGGTGGCTTGATCGTCTTGATTCTTTGGTTCTTCCTGACAGGTTTGATCCTGGTTGTCGGAGCTGAAATCAATGCCATCTTGCACCGTCATAAACACGCCAAAAGCGACTCGGAAGAAAGTAAATTGCAAATGGCCGAATCTGGTGAAACAGAGTCATCCATGAATAAGTATTAACGCAAAAAAGCCATCCGCTGACTCATTAGCGGATGGCTTTTTTTATGTTCTGCTCCGTTCTTCCCCAATACCGGGACGATGCGCCAGGAAATTCCGAAATGCAAACCCTTCTACTTGGGTTTCCGAATAGCGTTTTTGCAAAGCCTCGATTAAATTCGGGTAAGCCGCAGCATTTTCAAGCCTCGTGACATGATCGAAAATCCCATCAAAATCCGATCCTAGGCCGATATGACGTTCTCCGCCGAGTGCACAAAGATGGTCGATATGGCGCAGCAAATCCTCAATCGCCGCCTGCTGGCTTCCCGGGTTGATGAACTCCGGACAGAATACGACATCGATCAAGCCATTGCCCGAGAACATCGCCTGTATTTGCCGATCATCCAAATTGCGTGGATGATCGCACAACTCCCGCACATTGGAATGGCTCGCAATCGGATACTTGGCGAGTTCCATCACTTCCCAAAATCCTGCAAGCGACAGATGGGACACGTCCGTAAACACACAGTGATCATTATTCAGCTGCACTACTTGCTTGCCGAGCAGTGTCAACCCGCCGCCTCTCGGTTCCCCGACGCCGTCTGCGCAGAGATTGGCGAAATTCCATGTCAGCCCGAGCGACAGCACGCCGAGCCTGTAGAGATGCCGCAGTTTCGCAAGGTCGTTTCCAAAAGCATCTGCCCCTTCGAGCGCGAGCACTGCACCGATTTCATCCGGGCCGAGTGTGTCGATGTCTTCCCAACGGCGGATATGTTTCATGAGCGGCTGACTGACCACCTCGCTGTAGAACAAATCGATCTGCTCTAATGTATGCTGCCATTTTTCATTGTCCGGCAATTCAGGGTGCACGAACACCGCAAAAAACTGGACTTTGACGCCGCCTTGTTGCAAACGTAGGAAATTAGTGTCGAGTTCTTCCGCATTGAAAAAATTGACAGGCTTTCCTCGAAACAATTCGTTGCGCTTCGCCACCTGCAGCTTCAGTAGCGCATCGCAATGCGTATCAATGATCTGCACTCACTCATCCCCTTCTTCTGTACAGGCGCTGACAAAGCCTTCAAAAATGCGCAAAGACGCTGCGTCGCCTGCACGCGCCATATTTTCCGGATGCCATTGCAGCCCAAGCGCGAAACCATGCTCTTTGCTTTCAATCGCCTCTATGACGCCGTCGCTTGCGATGCCAGACACGAGATAATGTTCAGGCACATGGCGGTTCGACTGGTGGTGGCGGCTATTGACCTTGAGCTTCAGAGAATCCGTCAGCCGGTGCAAAAGCGAACCTTCCGCAACCTCGACAAAATGCGAGCCATGCTCTTTCGGCGCACGCTGCTGATGCTGCAGCAGGTTGCCCGCCAATTGAGACGGTGTATCCTGATACATGTCCCCTCCGGCTGCGATATTCAAAATCTGGGCGCCTCGGCAAATCGCCAGCACCGGCTTATTTTTCTCCAGCACTTTTTCCAATAGCTCCAGCTCGAAGCGATCGCGTGAGGGAATGATGACGCCAAGCCCCGGATGCGGCTCTTCGCCGAATAATGTCGGTTCAATATCCCAGCCGCCCGCAAGGAACAATCCGTCGATGTGCTCAGCGAGTTCTTCCAGTTCCGCCTGTCCTTCAATATGTGGAAGCATGATCGGCAAGCCGCCCGCTCGCACAATCGCTTCTGTGTCCGCAAGCTCTACATTGTATTCATCTTTCCCCAATTCCTTTGACGCGGTAATGCCGATGATTGGTCTCATTTCCATCACTCCTAAGTTGTTTGAATACTTGATATATTCACCATACAGAAGTTTTTTCAGGATGGAAAGAACAATCCAATCTTTCCCATCAAAAAGAAACAGCCCGCAAAAGACACGAAGCCTTCCGCCGCTGTTTCTGTCAAAACTGATTGTTTATCGTCCTTCGAAGCTCTCCCTTATCATTCGGCTTGATATCCGGCAATCGCTTCGGCAATCGAGTTTTCGATCGGCGTGACATTCGCCAAATCATTGTTCAGGATGATCGCGAAGACCAGCCGTTCGCCGTCTTGTGTCGTTGCATAGCCGGCCAGAGAAGAAACCGAGGACAAGCTGCCGGTTTTAGCCTGGACATTGCCTTCCGCCGCCGTGCCTTTCATGCGGTTGCGCAAGGTGCCGCCGACCAAGCGTTCCGAAGCCCCTGCTACCGGCAAGGATTCAAAGAACGTATCAAACCATGTTTCATTCTGAGCACCGGCTAGTAACTGCGAAATCTCATTTGCCGGAATCAAATTGACGTGGGACATTCCGGAAGCATCGCGCAGATGGATGGTGTCGACATTGACGCCAAGCTTGCCAGCAGTTTCCTCCATCACGGCGAGGCCCGCTTCCCAGCTGCCTTCCCCGTTCACCACGCGGCCCATTTGTTTCGCCAATGCTTCGCCGTGGCCATTATTGCTCAGTTTCATGAACGGGATTGATAGTTCCGCAAGCGTCATCGATTGATGCTCTAGCAATATGCGGCTATCCTGCGGCGTAACGCCCATCACCGTTTCAGAGTTCCCGATCAGCTCGACGCCTTCCTTATCGAGTGCCTTTTCGAACAAGCTGAGTGCATATCCAGACGGTTCATCGACTGCAATCCATTCACGCGTCCGGCTTCCCTGTTCCGGGATATTGCCTTCCACGATGATTTCATTCGTTCCGTGATCTCTCGTGATGCTCAGCGTTTTCGGTTCGCCAGCTGCCACTGTTTGGGCGTTATTGGTGATCGTCACATAATCCGTTTCCGGTGACAAGCTGACCCGTACCTCATCTCCCGCCGCCTCTCCGGCGTTCGCTTCCACGATGATCGACCCGGCGTCGTAATCTTTATTCGGTGAGGCGGTCAATGCGGATACTTGGGCTCCGACATAATACACTTCATTTTTCCATGTCATGTCTTCAGACAAACGTTCATCATCGAACCAGCTATCGTCGCCGATCAAGTCGCCTTTCACTTTATGTATACCTTGTGCTTTTAATTCTTTTGCAAAGCGCTCGAAATCCTCCTCGAGCAATGTCGGGTCGCCTTTGCCTTTCAAATAAAGATTGCCTTG
Source organism: Planococcus rifietoensis (assembly GCF_001465795.2). Classification (NCBI taxonomy): domain Bacteria; kingdom Bacillati; phylum Bacillota; class Bacilli; order Caryophanales; family Caryophanaceae; genus Planococcus; species Planococcus rifietoensis. Next base: position 2,599,659 of record NZ_CP013659.2, read on the forward strand.
CAGCACTTTGCCTTTCAATTCCCCGTCGGTATGCAGTTCTGTCGAGAATCGGTGATCTTCCCCTAAAGTTTCAAGAGCCGCCGCCAGGGTAAACAGCTTCATATTGGATGCCGGCTTCAGCCGGGTGTTGCCAAAATGATCGTATATTTTTTCCCCGCTATCCGCTTTTCGAATGCTGACGCCTGCTAGGGCGCCGTCCAAGCTTTCATCTTGCAGAATATCATTCACTTGTGCAGTTAACGCTGCATAGTCACCGTTTGCTCCTGCCATCTCGCTATCACTTCCCATCTGCAGCGGGGATGCCGCCAAAGCCCCTGCCAGCACAAGCAATCCCGCCGCTCTCCATCGATTCAATTTCGCCATTTTATTTCCTCCTCCAAGTGGTTTACAAAAAATGTACCACATCGGAAGTAAGAATTTTCTGATACCTGAATAATCAGAACTAATGGCTTACTACTATTTTATATTAATAGTAAAAAAATCCAAATAAAATCTATATTTTTATTCACTTCATTTTCGCTAGGTTCTTTCAGCCTAGCTGCATTAAAAAACCGCATCGGCAAATTGCCGATGCGGTTTCTTCATTACTCTTGGATCAATTCCAATTCTACTGGAATCGATGCTTCCACTTCTTCGCCATCCAAGTGCTGGATGGCTGTTTCGACAGCCATTTCCCCGATCATTTCCGGTTTTTGGGCAATCGTTCCGGCAAGACGGCCTTCTTCAACTGCTGCAACAGCGTCATCTGTCGCATCGAATCCGACCACTGTAACGTCTTTACCTGAAGCTTCGATCGCTTCAAGTGCGCCAAGCGCCATTTCGTCGTTGTGTGCAAACACTCCAGTTACATCAGGGTTTGCTTGCAAGATGTTTTCCATGACCGACAAACCTTCTGCACGGTTGAAATTCGCCGTTTGTTTGGCAACGACATCCATGCTGTCCGCTGCAATATTATTGAAGCCTTCTCCGCGTTCACGTGCTGCAGAAGATCCTGGAACGCCTTCCAATTCTGCTACTTTCGCGCCATCGCCTACCAATGATAATAAATGTTCAGCTGCCATTTCACCGCCAGCTACGTTATCCGAAGCGATGTGGGAAACGACTTCGCCGCTTTCCGCGCTGCGGTCTACAGTGATAACCGGGATTTCTGCATTGTTGGCAGAAGCGACTGCTGAAGCAACTGCTTCAGAATCGACAGGGTTGATCAGAATCATATCTACCCCTTGCTGGATTAAATCTTCTACATCACTTGCCTGCTTCGATGCGTCGTCTTGTGCATCCACTACAGAAAGAGTTGCGCCAAGTTCAGAAGCTTTGGCTTCCGCCCCTTCACTCAATGTCACGAAGAACGGGTTGTTCAATGTCGAGATCGAGAAACCGACTGTGTAATCGCCGCTCGCTTCTTCTCCGCCTGTTGTTTCTTCTGAATCCGAACCTGGTGCTTCCATGGAACATGCGGCCAAAACCATCATTGCCAAAAGGACGAACATCAATAGCATTTTCTTCATCTCTACCACTCCCTATGCTGTTTTTTTACGGTCGAGCAATACTGCAAGCAATATAACTGCACCCTTCACCACTTGCTGGAAGAAGGAGGACACCCCAATCAAATTCAAACCGTTATTCAAGACACCGATGATCAAAGCCCCGATCAACGTGCCGACGATCCATCCGCGGCCGCCTGTCAAACTCGTTCCACCGAGCACAACGGCTGCAATGGCATCGAGTTCAAACATCTGGCCGGCTGTCGGCTGAGCTGAATTCAAACGAGAAGTCAAGATCAGCGACGCCAGTGCGGCAAGCGCACCGACCAAGGAATATACATAAATCTTGATGCGGTCGGCATTGATTCCGGAAAGCACAGAAGCTTCCTCGTTGCCGCCCACTGCGTAAACACGGCGTCCGAACGTCGTTTTCTTCAAAATGAAGTAAAGGATGCCGAAACTGATGAGCATCGTCACGACAGGCACCGGGATGCCGAGGAAATAGCCTTTTCCGAGCATCTGGAAGCTCATGCTGTCGCCAAGCCCTGAAATCGGCCGGCCTTCTGTGTAGACGAGCGTCAAGCCCCGGTAAATGGTCATCGTCGCAAGCGTCGCGATGAATGGCGCCACTTTGCCTTTCGCGATGATGACGCCGTTGATGGCTCCGAGAACTGCTCCGAGGAATAGCCCCAGCAGCATTGCCAAGATCGGGTCAATTCCTGAAGCCATCATGCCGGCTGTTACAGCACCCGTAAGCGCCAAGATCGAGCCGACCGATAAGTCGATTCCGCCGGTCAAGATAACGAAGGTCATGCCGAATGCGATCAAGGCATTGATCGATACTTGCCGGAGGACGTTCAAAATATTGCTCATGGATAGAAAACTCGGGTTAATTGCGGTGATGATGATGATGATCAAAATCAAACCGATGAACGGCGCGATTTTTTGGAACAAGCTTGTATTAGCGGATTTCAGCTTCAAGTTTCCCACCTCCTGTTGCATAATGCATAATCGTTTCCTGGGTCATTTCCTGCTTCGGCAAATCTGCCGTCAACTTGCCTTCGTGCATGACGAGCACACGGTCGGCCATGCCGATTACTTCCGGAAGTTCGGAAGAGATCATCAAGATGGCGACGCCGCGAGCGGCTAATTCATTGATGATCGAATAAATCTCTTTCTTCGCACCGACATCGACGCCGCGTGTCGGCTCATCGAGAATGAGCACATCTGGTTCGATGCCGAGCCATTTCGCGATGACGACTTTTTGCTGGTTGCCTCCGCTGAGCGATTTGGCGGCCTGGTCTGGCCCTGATGTCCGGATGCCAAGGCGTTTCACCATCCGGTCGTACAAGCTGCGTTCTTTGTCTTTCGACAGCAAACCCTTTTTGGAAATGGATTCAAAGTTCGCCATGCTGATGTTTTCTTCGACTGTAAAATCGACGATCAGCCCTTCGGATTTGCGGTCTTCGGTCACGTAGCCGATGCCGAGTTCTTTCGCTTTTTGCGGATTGTCGATTTTCGCAGGCTTGCCATCAAGTTCCACGGTTCCTGTATCCGCTTTCTTATAACCGAATAGAGACTGTGCCACTTCTGTGCGCCCGGCCCCCATGAGCCCGGCAATCGAAACGATTTCCCCCTTATGGATGTCGAAGGAAATATCTTCAAAGCAATCTTTCCGTGACAAGCCTTTAACCGACAGCTTCACGTCGCCAATCGCCGAGCTTCGTTCTGGAAAACGGTCGCCGAGTTCACGGCCGACCATCAACTGGACAATTTCTTCGAAGCTAGTTTCGCTGATCTTCCGTTCACCGACGAATTCACCGTCGCGCAATATGGTGATGCGGTCACACAGTGAAAAGATTTCTTCCATGCGATGTGAAATATAGACGAAAGAAACACCGCGCTTTTGAAGGTCGCGGATGGTCACGAATAAAGTTTCGATTTCCCGGTCCGTCAATGCTGCTGTCGGTTCGTCCATAATGATCATTTCTGCATCCATTGACAAAGCTTTGCCGATTTCCACCAATTGCTGCTGTCCGACAGACAATGTGCTTGCGGGAAGCGACGGGTCGATATCAAGCCCTAAATCCCCTAGGATCTTTTTCGTTTTGCGTTCCATGTCTTTTGTCTTCAGGATTCCTGTGCGCCCGACGGTTTCCTCGCGGCCGAGAAAGAGATTGTCCGCGATCGACAGGTGCGGCAGGATATTCAATTCCTGGTGGATGACGGCGATACCTTCCGCTTCCGCCTGCTTTGGTGAAGTAAATTCGACTTTTTTACCTTTCACCTCCACCGTTCCGGAGTCACGCGTGTAGATGCCGGACATGATTTTCATCAAGGTCGATTTGCCGGCACCGTTCTCACCCATCAAGGCGTGAATCTCACCTTTTTGAAGAGAGAAGTGGACATTTTTCAAGACAGCGTTGCCGCTGAACGACTTGCAAATATCAGTCATATTGATCATTTCGGTCATTTCGTTCACCTGCCTCATTAAAAGATGACGCCCGACTGGAGAATGACATTCGCATAAGGGCTTGCTTCCCCTGTGCGGATGATCAGTTTGGCGTTATGGCTCATCGCCTTTAATTCCTCGTGGCTCAGGTAGCGGCAATCCAATTGCTGTTGCATGCCAGCTTCCAAGCCTTTATTGTGATCGCTTATTTCCCGGGCAATATAAGCCGCTTCCGCTTCGAAATCCTCAAGCACTGCATCCAGCACCGTCTCAAATGAAGGCTCCCCGATGCGGTATGATAAATCGATGCATGGTACATGTTCCGGTACCGGCAGCCCGCAATCGGCAATGACGAGCAAATCCGTATGCCCGAACCGTGCCAAGTGGCCGGCGATATCGCGATTGATCATGCCTTGTTTCTTCATTCTCCTGCCTCCATCCGGGACACGACTTCCATACGGTTCGGCATGCCGCCTTGCGCCCCGAATTTCTCCACCGATAAGGAGGCAGCGGCATTGGCAAAGCGGACAGCTTCTTTAAACTCACTGCCTTCAGCTAGTGCAACTGCCAAGGCACCGTTAAAAGTATCTCCCGCGCCCGTCGTATCGACCGCTTGTGTCGGAAACCCTTCGACAGTTACATGCTTGTCGCCATCGAAATAGCGGGCACCATTTTTTCCAAGTGTCACGACCATTCGATTCGGATAACGTTCCAGTTCAAGTTCCCAATTCGTGCCGAACAACTCTTCCGCTTCGGTTTCATTCGGCGTCAAAAAGTCCGCTTGTTTCATCGCCTCCGTGAACCCACCGGCTGGCGCTGGATTCAAAATAGCCGGGACCCCGAGTTCTTTGGCAAGTTGCAGCGTATATTCCACCACCGGAATCGGCAGTTCCAACTGGAGAATGACCATCGAACTTTTTTCGATTGCCTTTTTCTGTGCATCGATGTCCGATTTCGTCAGTTCGTGGTTGGCACCTGGGACGACGATGATGCGATTGTCGCCTTCTGACAATAGGATATTGGCGATTCCGCTCGCCCCATCCGTTTTTTTGACGCCTTGCGTATCGATTTGCTCTTTTTCCAGCCCTTCAAGAAGCTGTGTACCGAATGCGTCGCTGCCGACTGCCCCAACCATATGGACTTGGTCGCCGAGCCTCGCTGCTGCGACTGCCTGATTGGCGCCCTTTCCGCCAGGCACGGTCGTATATAAATTCCCTAGCACCGTTTCACCTTGCTTCGGAAAACGTTCTGTTCCTACCACAAGGTCCATATTGATGCTGCCCACTACTGTAATCATCATTCCACACTCCTTGTTGTGCCGCGTAAGACAAGCTTGACCGGAATTTCGTAGAAGCTTTCTTCAACGGGCTTGTTCTCGATCCGCTTGATCAAGACGCGGGTGGCGATTGCGCCCATTTTGTAAACGTCCTGTGCGACGGTCGAGAGCCCCGGCGACAGCATCTCGCCCATTGCGATGCCATCGAATCCGACAATCTGTAACTCGTCCGGCACGTTTCTGCCGAGCAGAACAGCCGCTTTCAAAGCCCCTGCTGCCGATACATCACTTGAAGCAAATATGCCGTCGATTCCGGGATCGTTGTGCAATTCACGTTCAACGATCTTTTGCGAATCGGCATAATGAAATGGGCAAGTGACGATGCGGTGATCGACATCCGCTTTTCCGATTGCTTCCATAAACCCCTCATAACGGTCGTTCGCCGGGTTCAGCGCTTCCGGCCCTCTCAGAAATAGGATGTTTTGGCATCCACGCTCAAGCAGTGCATTCGTCCCAAGCACCGCACCTTCTTTATTATTCGATGAGACGACCGGAATCTTTTCATTGATCGCCCGGTCAAGCGCCACAATCGGCAGCTTGGTATTTGCGTAATGGGGAGCCTCCAGTTGGTTGGAGGTGACGATAAAGCCGGCGATGTATTTTTTCTTCAAGGTCTCGATATAATTTTTCTCTTTTTTCGGATCTTCATCGGAGTTGCATAAAATCACCGTATAGCCGTAGCTCAACGCCACATCTTCCACTGCCCGTGCGAGCTCAGGAAAAAACGGGTTCGTGATGTCAGGCAAAATGAGCCCGATCAAATTGGAGCGTTTCGTGTTCAAAGAGCGTGCAACCGGATTCAATTCGTATTCGAGTTCCTCGACCGCCTCTGTGACCGCTTTGGCGGCATCTGCGCTGACATAGCCGCTGCCGTTCAAAAAACGTGAAACCGTCGCAACGGAAACGCCTGCTTTTTTCGCTACATCTCTGATCGTTGTCATCGCTCTTCTCCGTTCTCGGGTTATGTGTAACCGGTTACACATACTATAAAACTTCCCTTTCTTCTTGTCAACGCGATTTTTCATTTCACTCTGTGCCGAAGTCCATAAAAAAACACCCCGACAATGGTGTCAGGGTGCTCATAATCAATATACCAGCATTCGCTCGCCGCAATCTTCTTCGGATAAGCTATAGCTGATGACGCTCTTTCCTTTTTTCCGCAGCAAGCGGACAGCCATATTCTTTTCCATCGCATCAGAAGCGATAATGTGGATCGGCCGGTTCGGTATTTCATCGTAGCTGCGGATGAAATAAGCCACCGGCAGTTCGAATGCGCCTTCGATGGGATCTTTATAAGAAACATTATAGGCTCTCACATCCAGTAAGAGAATATCACCATTTTCTTTCAGGTTGTCTGCACAGTCGTGCTTGACCCCTTTGGCCGTGACATAGCGTTTATAGAAACCGTTGGAGCCGGCAAGAGCCAGCAGCGCAATCGGGATGCCAATACTCATTGTTTCGATCTTCCCCTTCTGGATTATGTTTTTCAAAGGAAAACCGCCGAAGCCAAAGCTTAAGCGGTTGTGTCCCAATTATTGTTTCACGGATGCGACTTCTTGCTGCCATTTGCTGTAGCCGCCTGTCATATTGACCAGGTTATCGATGCCGTTCGCTTTCAGGACGCTCGCAGCGATAGCGGAACGGGCACCCGCCTGGCATTGCACGATGATCGTTTTGTCTGTATCCACTTCATCCAAGCGGTTTTTCAAGGTACCGACCATAATGTGCTCGGCGTTATCGATATGGCCTTCATCGAATTCCGTTTGATTGCGGACATCGAGCACATACGCTTCGCCTTTTTCAACCATTTCATTCGCTTCGGATGGCGAGACGTTTTCATAAGAAGCCAAGTTGTCCGCTTGTGCCAGGACAGTTTCTGCCTCTGCAAAACCGTAGACTTCATCGATTCCGACTGAACGGAGGGCACCCAATGCTTCATCGAGTACTTCCGTGTCGAGAAGCAAGTACAAAGGTTTGTTGTAATCAACGACCCATCCTGCCCAGTTCGTGAAGGAATTGTTGAACGGAATGTTGATCGTCCCTTGGATATGGCCTTTGCTGTAGGCATCTGCCGGGCGCATATCAAGCACTTGTTTGCCTTCTGCAAGAAGCGCTTCGACATCTGCGGCTGATGTAATTTCTTTCAGTTCCGGCAAGTCTTTGATCAGTTTCTGGCCGACTTTATTGACCGATTTCATCACCGCAAAGTAATACGGCGGCTCCGGTTGGCCTTCGAGCAAAGCTTTCTTGAAAGAAGCCTCATCATCAAATTGCATCGCCCAGTTAAAGGCTTTTTCGTAACCGACTGTCGTCGATGGAACCGCGCCGAGCGCTTTACCGCAAGCGGATCCGGCACCATGCGCCGGCCAAACTTGTAAATAATCCGGAAGCGCCTTGAAGCGTTCAATCGATTTGAACATCGACGCCGCACCTGAATCGGACGTACCTTGGATGCCTGCCGCCTTTTCCAGAAGATCCGGGCGCCCGACGTCGCCAACAAAGACAAAGTCGCCTGTAAAGATGCCCATCGGCTTATCCGCGGATCCGCCTTTATCCGTCAATAGGAATGAAATGCTCTCCGGGGTATGGCCTGGCGTGTGCATCACGTCAAATACCAGGTTGCCGATTTTGAACTGGTCGCCGTCTTTCAATAGTTGATGGCTGATTCCATCCAGGTTCTGATATTTCCAATCGGCATCGCCTTCATCCGAAACATAGAGCTTCGTGCCGAAACGGTCATTCAGTTCCCGTGAACCGGATACAAAGTCAGCATGGATATGCGTTTCAAGAGCGCCAACAAAATTCAGTTTCTCTTTTTTCGCCAGTTCTTCGTATGCTGTGATATCGCGCATCGGATCAACGACGACTGCTTCACCTGTTTTTTGGCACCCTACTACATAAGATGCGTGAGCCAATTTTTCGTCATAGAAATATCGTAGTAACATGGAATCAATCTCCTTTTGTTTGTTTTCGTTTTCTTAAGCTTAATATACCCCATAGGGTATAAATTGTAAACACATATGCTTCACATTTTTATCGGCTTTCTTTAACACATTAAAAAAGCTTCAGGAGGGCAGCAACTGCACTCTTGAAGCTTAAAGGCGTGTTATTTTTTTTCATCAAAAAAATCCGGAAGCTCGCTCGCTTTCATTGGAAACTCCGCTTTACGCTTGTCGACAAAGGATTGAATGCCTTCATCCGCATCAGCATTTTGCCCCGCCCAGTGGAGGAACTTCGATTCCGCAAGATGCGACTCATGCGGATGATCCGCGCCAAGCATCTTCCATAATAATTGGCGCGTAAAGCTATTGGATGTGGCGGCGGTATTTTCTGCAATGTCCCGTGCGATTTCATATGCTTTTTCAAGCGGATCTTCCGATTCATATTGCATGAGCCCCGCCTCCACCGCTTCAGCCGTCGGGATGTAGCGCCCCGTCAGTGTCCATTCGAGTGCTTTTCCGATGCCGACGATGCGCGGCAAAAACCAGCCGGAGGAAGCTTCCGGGCCGATGCCGCGGCGTCCGAAGACAAAGCCGATTTTCGCATCTTTTTTGACGATGCGGATATCCATCGGCAAAGTCATGGTCATGCCGATGCCGACCGCAGGGCCGTTGATGGCGGCAATGATCGGTTTTTTCACTTCATAAACTTGGTTACTGACCTGCCCGCCGAGGTCCCGGTATTCTTCCGCACTTTGTTCGGAAGCGAACGTCGAGCCGCCGTCCGATAAGTCCATCCCGGCGCAAAACGCCCGCCCGGCACCGGTCACGACAATGACGCGCACTTCGTCGTCGGCATCCACATTGCGGTAGAAATCCAATAATTCTTCGTTCATTTGTTCCGTATAGGCATTCATTTTTTCAGGGCGATTCAAGGTCAATGTCAGAATCCCATCCGATAATTCGGTTTTAATGGTTTCGTACAAGCGCATTCACTCCCTCTTCATATTCCCGCTCCAGCTGCTCGACAGCTTCCTTGACCGTCTCGCGCTTCGTCACCGTCGTCACGCCGTGTCCCGCCGACCAAATATCACGCCATGCCTTGGCATTGACGAGATGAGACAAATCGACTTCCTTTTTCGCCTTTAAGGTTTTCGGGTCGATGCCTTGTTTCTCAAGGCTTGGGATGAGGACATTCACCGGAACGCCGCTGAACGAATCGGTATAAAGAATGTCTTCGATCGAGGAGTCGATGACCATCTGCTTGTACTCTTCGGGCGCGCTGCTTTCTTCGACCGCCAAAAAGCGCGTACCCATATAGGCATAATCTGCGCCCATTAATAAAGCAGCTGCCACATCTTGGCCGGTCGACAAAGAACCCGACAGGATGATGGTGCCGTCAAAGAACTTCTTGACCGCCGCAATGAAAGCGAACGGATTGAGCGTGCCCCCGTGCCCGCCAGCGCCTGCGCACACAAGGATCAATCCATCGACGCCGCTTTGTGCCGCTTTCTTCGCATGCTTCGCATTTGCTACATCTGAATAGACGAGGCCGCCGTATGCATGGACGATTTCGAGTACTTCTGCAGGCGAGCCAAGCGACGTGATAACAATCGGCGGCTGATGCTCACGGATCAATTCGACGTCTTCGTCGTAGCGCTTGTTCGAACCACGGTGGCTGATGAAATTGACAGCCCACGGAATATCGCCAAGCGCTTCTTTCACTTCAACGAGCCATTTCGCGCATTCTTCAGCGGGACGCGCATTCAATAGAGGGAACGAGCCGATGACACCGGCACGCCCTGATTCAATGACCATCTGGGGCGTCGACACAAGAAACATCGGCGCCACGATAACCGGCAGTTTAGGCATGTTTAATCACCACCGCAATTCCCTGTCCGCCGCCGATGCATAGGCTCGCGACTGCATATTTCCCGCCACGGCGTTTCAATTCATAAGCCGCTGACAGCAAGATACGTGCGCCGCTCGCACCGACCGGATGGCCAAGCGCAATCGCCCCGCCGTTGACGTTCACTTTCGAACGGTCCAGACCGAGTTCTTTCTCCACCGCCAAATATTGCGCCGCGAACGCTTCATTCACTTCGACCAAATCGATGTCATCAATCGTCAGTTCCGCTTTTTCCAGCGCACGGCGGATGGCAGGGACCGGGCCAATGCCCATGATTGTCGGATCGACGCCGGCGACATGCCAAGACACGATGCGGGCGACAGGCGACAAGCCATGCTTTTTGACTGCATCTTCCCCTGCCACAACAAGAGACGCCGCCCCGTCATTGATGCCTGAAGCATTGCCCGCTGTTACGGAGCCGTCTTTCTTGAACGACGGGCGCAGTTTCGATAAGCCCTCCGTATTGGCATCCGGTTTGATGTGTTCATCTTTGTCGACTACAACCGTGCCTTTACGGGTTTTCACTTCGACTCCGACGATTTCTTCATCAAACTGTCCGCCAGTTGCCGCTTTAGCTGCCCGCTGGTTCGATTCGACCGCGAATTCATCTTGGGCTTCACGGGAAATACCGTATTGCTCCGCCAGTTTTTCGGCCGTCATGCCCATGCCGCTGCCGGTAAATTGGTCAGTCAGCGTCGCGAGCAGCATATCTTCAAACTGCATCGGCCCCATCTTTGCCTTGCTGAAACGCTGCGTGAAATTCGCATAAGGCGACATCGACATATTCTCCGCACCGCCAGCCAAGACGATATCCGCTTCACCGAGCAGAATGTGCTGCGCTGCGGAAACGACTGCCTGCGCACCCGATCCGCAAAGCCGGTTTAATGTCAGGGCCGGCACTTCTTGGGGAACACCTGCATTCAGCCCGATATGGCGCGCCAGGTAAGCTGCATTGACATTCGACTGGATGACATTCCCGTAAATGACGTGATCTACATCTTCCGCTTTGACATTCGCTCTTTTGAGCGCTTCCACCGCTGTCGCCGTGCCAAGTTCTGTCGCATCGGTATTCGCAAACGACCTACCAAAAGCCCCAAATGCCGTTCTTGCTCCATCTACTAGATATACAGGTTTCATGTCCATTTCTCCTTTTCACCCTCTATTGAAAGGGCTTACATATTTTCGTTATACTTGTCAGAAAATTTAATTTTCCATTCAATCATACCGCCCAGTATGTGCTTTTGCAAAAATATTTTACCTTCTATTTAAAATTCAACGCTTTGTTTAATTTAATTTGCGGATCACCAGAAAAAGAAGACCCATGACGAGTCTTCTTCTATCGTTAAGGAAGCAATACCAGTTTCCCTTTACTTTTCCGGCTTTCCATAAGTGCATGGGCTTGCGCTGCCTGTTCAAGCGGATAGCGGCCAGTGATCGACACGTTCAATTGACGCTGTTCAAGCAGTTCGCTGATGGCCGCTTCTGCATTCTTCAAAAACCCTGGACGCTGCTTGCGGTAGGTGCCAGTGCTGTACCCGAGCACCGCCCGGCAGCTTGAATGGAGTTCGTCTGTTTTGACATTGCCCGGAACAGAGCCTTCGTTGGCATGGCCGAATGACACGATGCGGCCGAAAGGAGCCAGAACCTCAAGACTGCGCTCGAAATTTTCACCAGCAATTGTATCCAGGATGACGTCCACACCCTTGCCGCCCGTCAGTTCAGCGACCACTTCTGCGAAGTTTTGTTCGCGGTAATTGATTGCAATCGCGCCAAGGTCTTCTACCACTTTCTTTTTCTCTTCGCTGCCGACCGTTCCGTAGATTTCCGAGATGCCGGCAAGTTTCGCCAATTGGATCGCGGTCGTGCCGATGCCGCCGGCTGCTGCGTGAATCAAAACCGATTCACCTGGCTGTATCCGGGCGACTTCGTGCAACACATTATAGGCGGTAATGCCGACAGTCAAAGTCGCTGCCGCTTCCTCAAAGGAGACGCTGTCCGGAATCTTGTAGACAAGCTGGTCAGAGGCGACGACATATTCCGCGTAGGACCCGGAAGCCGGGAATGCACGCACACGGTCGCCTGCAGACAAGCCGGTCACTGCGCTCCCCGTTTCCTCGACGATGCCCGCGCAATCCAGCCCTGGCGTGAAAGGCTCGTTATTTGACACGCCGTGATATTGTCCGAGACGCGCTTTAATATCGGCAAAGTTGACACTGACCGCTTCGACTTTGATGAGCACTTCGTGGTCTCTCGCTATTGGTTTTGGCACTTCCTGAAGCTTCAATACTTCAGGAGGACCAGTCGTTTCTGCAATGATTGCTTTCATGTGGACGCCCCTTTCCTTAGAAAATCAACAGGCAGGCACCGATGACCAGGCCGCCGTAAATCAAGGCGATCATCGTATAGCCCATGATGTCGCGGATTTTCAAGCCAGCAATCGCAAGCAGCGGAATCGCCCAGAATGGCTGGATCATATTCGTCCAACTATCGCCCCAAGCGACAGCCATGACGATTTTCGCGGGATCGACGCCCATTTCGAGCGCTGCCGGAAGCATGATTGGCGCCTGGACCGCCCATTGGCCGCCGCCTGACGGGATGAAAATGTTCAAGATTCCTGCCGACAAGAAGGTGAACAGCGGTAAGGTTGTTTCATTTGAAATATTAATGAAGAAATTCGACATCATGACAGCTAGCCCCGAGGCACCAAGCATGCCCATGATTCCTGCATAGAACGGATATTGAAGCACGAACTGGCCGACGCTGCTGACGGATTTCAACAAGCCTGCTGCCAATTCCCGGACATTTCCGAACATGAGAAGCGCAGCCGTCAAGAAGATCAAGTTGACGGTATTCAAATCGAGCGAGAAGCCATTCATATAGAAATGATTGATCAAATAACTTAAGCCAAGGAATCCGCCGATCAATGGAATGAGGCGGGACTTCTCGATTTTGTCGTTTGGATAATCCTCATGATCTTGCACGGCTTCCTCAGTGACCGTGTCTTCCAGTCGCGCCGGATCTACCAAATAGCGATCTTCAGGATTGCGTGGATGGATAAAACGCATGACGAAAGGAAGCGTGAAGAACAGGATAACAACAATTGCAATATTCACTGCTGATAACAGTGTTTCCGATATTGGCACGATTCCGATATCGCCTTCAAATACATGCCCTGCGGTCGCGACAAAAAGTGCCGGCGAAGAAGACAAGCCGCCTTCCCAGATCAGAAACCCTGAATATCCTGCAGCGACGAGCACACGGTAATCGACGTCGTGCACTTTCTTCGCGACCAGTTTCGCGATGATTCCCGCCACAACGAGGCCGAAAGCCCAACTGATGAGAGACGCGCCAAGTGCCGTGAAGGTCACCATCAAAATCGCGGAATTCGGCCCTTTAGGGATGCCGGCGATTTTCTCAAGCGCCTTGGAAACGGTCGGCGTCAAAGCCAGAGCGTAACTCAATACGAAGGTCGTGATGATCTGGGCCGTGAAAGTCAAAAGGCCCCACATGCCGTCTCCCCAGTGGCGCATCATATCGATCGGCCCGGAATCCGTAAAGAGCACCCCTGCAATAAACGCAATCGCCGTCAGCAATACCGCGAATACGAATGCATCCGGCAGCCATTTCTCGGCTATTTTGGCGAACACATTCGCTACTTTGGCGAGCGGATTGTTCTGCTGTTTCTCTAACACTGGATCTCTCTCCGTATTTCTCCCATTTGCCATCGTCTTTCCCCCTCAGTATCTAATTGGCGGTCCAGCCGCCATCTACATAAAGAATCTGTCCCGTCACGTAGCTGGATGCTTCCGACGCCAGGAATAAAGCTGGGCCGATCATCTCGCCTGCTTCACCCATGCGTTTCAGCATGGTTCTGCTGACTAATTTTTCCAGCCGTTCCGGATCCTGTAGAAACGGTTCTGTCATCGGTGTTTTAATATAAGCTGGCGCCAAGGCGTTGACGCGGATATTATGTTCAGCGAGTTCCGCTGCCCACACTTTCGTCAATTGATTGATCCCGCCTTTGCTTGCCGCATAGCTCGTCTGGAGCGGATTGCCGACTTGCCCCATAATGGATGAAATATTGATGATGCAGCCGCTTTGTTGGCTGATCATCCGCTTTGCTGCTTGTTGGCCAACCAGGAAGATGCCTTTTAAATTGGTACCGAGTACCCGGTCCCAGTCTTCTTCCCCGACTTCCACAAGCGGCTTACGTATATTCATTCCAGCATTATTAACAAGAATGTCCACTCCCCCGAAATCAGCATCGATGAATTCGAATAACTTAGCGACGGCTTGTTTGGATGTCACGTCCGCAGATTTCCAGGAAACATCCAGTTTTAGAGCTTTCATTTCATCCGCCGCTTCCTTGAGCACTGTTTCATCGCGCCCGGTAATGAGCACTTTAGCACCGGCATGGGCGAGCCCCGCTGCAATCGCCAGGCCGATGCCTTTGCTGCCTCCGGTAACGAGTGCTTTTTTTCCAGCCAGACTGAAACTTGGATAAGTAAATTCCTCCACTCTTCTCTCCCTCTCTCTATTTGCAGAAATATTCCGTTAATTAAACAGACCACTCTTCCAGTTCAAAGCTTCCAACGAGCTTTCCTATGCCGGATGCGTCTTTGATCTGCAGCTCACCGGCATTATCCGTCGTCAATATCCCTTCAATGACGAACGCTTCCCCGGCATGTGCCATGCCGACAAAACGCACGGTGAATTTTGTCAGCTTCCTGCCCGGAAACCACTCATCCAGTGCATCTGCAGCCCAGCCCATCAATAACATGCCGTGGACGATCGGTTCCTTGAATCCTTTGCTGCGGGCGACTTTCGGAACCGTATGGATCTCGTTAAAATCGCCTGAAGCACCTGAATAACGCACCATATCAATCGGCGCGAGTGCTTGTTTTTCGATGTCCGGCAATTTCTGCGCCATGCTGTTCCCGCCTTTCGATTAAAGTCGCCCGCCCGATGCAGACCACTTCATGGTCTTGATTGCGGTACGTCGTTTCAATCAAGTAAAAACGCTTGTCTTTTTTATCGAATCGATCGGTCAGCACGGCTTTGGCGGAAATGACATCTCCGCTGATAATGTCCTGTTCGTATTCGAAACTTTGCTCCCCGTGCAAAATGTCATTTGGGTCTAGCCCCCAAACCGCGAACAATTGATAGAAATCCCGTTCATTCCAGAAATCGATGACTGTCGTATATGTAGGCGGAGCCGGAATATCTCGATATCCTGCATCCACTGCTGCTTCCTTATTGAAATAAACCGGATTCCTTAAACCGATGGCCAATGCGAACTCCCGAATCTTACCAGCTTCTACAACAAACGGCGCATAGTGAAATTCCTGTTCCATCTCTTTTCCCTCCTCATTCTGGCTAGCCCGCTCAACGACTTGGCCGGCCCAAAGGCATTGTCATCCAATCAATCGAGAAGAAGCGCTGCAATTGCTTGCTATAACACTTCTCCCCTGCGCGTCCGGTTCGCCATATCGATCAAGTTCGCGACCGCTTTATTCAAATGGCGGAAACGCTCATCTTCAATTTCACCGTTTTTCCAGCGGTAATAGATTTGCTGCAAAATCCCGGCCAGCTTATAAAACCCGAACGCTAGGTAATAGTTGATGTTCGACACATCGCGCCCGCTTTGCTTCGCATATTCGTCCACGAACTCCTTGCGGCTGTAGAAGCCTGGTTGGCTCGAAATGATGTTGATGCCGATATCTGCGTCTTCCGCCTGCCCCCAATAGGCCAAAGTCGAGCCGACATCGCTCAGCGGATCACCGATTGTCGAAAGTTCCCAATCGAGAACGCCCGTCGCTAGCCCCGGATTTTCTTCATCAATGACCATATTATTCAATTTAAAATCATTGTGGACGATCGTTGTTTCTTCATTAACGGGGATATTCGCTATGAGCCATTGCTCCAGCTCTTCAAGCCCTTCGACATCATCGGTTTTGGAGTGGTGATAGCGTTTGATCCAGCCTTTCACTTGGCGCTCCATGAATCCTTCCGGTTTGCCCATCTCGGCGAGTCCGGCTTCTTTATAATCGATCGCCTGCAGCTGAACCAATGTCGAGATGACATTTTTCGAAATGACCGGCCCTGCTTGTTCCGTGTTCCCGTATACTTCCGGAAGTTGTTCATCGATGACAAGCCCCTGTTTTTTCTCCATGACGTAAAAATGCTTGTCCATTACTTCGGGATCTTCACAATATACATAGGGTTCAGGTGCCAGCGGAAACACTGGATGCACTTTTTCGAGCATTTTGAATTCGCGTTCCATATCGTGCGCTTTGGGCGGAATCTCACCAAACGGCGGACGCCTCAAAACGCCTTCCCAGTCCCCGATCTGCAGGAGATACGTGAGATTCGAGTAACCTTCCGAAAATTGGCGGACGGCCATGTCGCCTTGTGGCAACTCCGGCATTGCATTTCTCAGGAAGCGCTCGACTTTCTGCCAATCGACTTCCTGTGTTTTTTTCGTATTCGGTGTTGCCTCGCTCATATTGACGCCCTCCATGTCATTCGTATTTAAAGAATCCTTCTCCCGACTTTCTGCCGAGCTTGCCGGCGCGCACGTATTGTTTCATCAAAGGCGCCGGCCTGTATTTAGAGTCTTTCGTTTCTTCGTAAAGTGTTTCGGCCACAAACAGCATCGTATCGAGCCCGATTAAATCAGCCAACGCCAGCGGGCCAATCGGATGGTTTGCGCCAAGTTCCATGCCTTTATCGATATCCTCCGCTGAAGCGATGCCCTCCATCAACACAAAGACCGCTTCGTTGATCATCGGCGTCAAAATCCGGTTTACCGCAAATAAAGGCGCTTCCTTCACGGAAATCGCGGTCTTGTTGAAGCGCTGCGCAATTTCATGCGCCCGCTCAAAGGTTTCGTCGCTCGTTTGTTCAGCCCGGATGATTTCGACCAGTTTCATGATCGGCACCGGGTTGAAGAAATGCATGCCGACGACTTGTGCGCTGCGGCCCGAGCTTGCAGCCATCTCCGTAATGCTGAGGCCTGATGTGTTCGTCGCGAAAATCGTTTCCGCTTGGCAGATGCGATCGAGCTTTTCGAATAATTCCTTTTTCGGCTCAAGTTTTTCGATGATCGCTTCGATGACGATATCCATCTCTTTTAAATCATTGATTTCCGTGCTGGGGTGTATCCGCTCCCATACGGTCTCACGCTGCTCTTCGGTCATGCGCCCTTTTTCGACGTTGCGGCGCAGCGTTTTGTCGATACGCTGCATCCCGCGTTCCAGCCCTGCCGGATCGAGATCATATAAAATGACGTCCATGCCGCCTTCTGCACCGACTTGCGCGATCCCGTTCCCCATTGTCCCGGCGCCGATTACTGCCAATCGCTCCATTTGTTCATCCCCCTCATCATTTCCCTGTGAAATTCGGTTTGCGTTTTTCAATGAAGGCTTGAACGCCTTCATCCATGTCTTCCGTGCCGACCAGCTTCGCGAACATCCGCGTTTCCAAAAACTGCGCTTCGGATAGAGGCAAATCCAAGCCTTCATCAATCGCTTCTTTTGCGAAGGCGACTGCAAGAGGCCCTTTTCCGGCAATTTGTTCCGCCAATGCATAAGCCGTTTCAAACGCTTGCCCCTCTGGCACCAGCCGCTCAACGAGTTTCGCTTCGTAAGCTTCCTGTCCGTTGAGCCAAACTCCTGAGAGGACGAGTTCCTTCGCTTTTCCGGGTCCGACCAGACGGGAAAGCCGCTGTGTTCCGCCGTATCCTGGCAATATGCCAAGACCCGTTTCAGGCAGCCCGAATTTTGCGCTGTGGTCCGCAATGCGTATGTCGCAGGCAAGTGCCAGTTCCAGCCCTGCACCAAGCGCTAAGCCATGAACTGCGCAGATGACAGGGGCTTTCCCTTCCGTCAGCTTGTCGAAAATCCGTTTTCCCTTTTCCAGCAATTCGATGCCACCCATTTTAGTCAGTTCCGGAAATTGGCTGATGTCTGCCCCGGCAGCAAATGCCTTAGCACTTGCCGAGCGCAGCACGACTGCCCGCACTTCTGTTTCCTGCAACGCATCGATCGCTTGGTCCAACTGTTCCAACACCGTAGCGTTCAGTACATTGAGCGGCTGGTGATCCAATGTGACCACCGCGATGGAATCATTTATTTCGAGGTGTACAGCATCCAGCTGATTCGTCATGGAGTTCCTCCTTTACTCAGTACTTCTCACTTGATTGCGTTCGTTGACGATCATGCCGCCTTCATAGACCGGCACCACATCCAGCTTTTCGTGATGGCGGATGACGAACTCTGCCGCTTCAGGGAACTTAAAGCGTTTGAGCAAATCCGCTGTTTCGCTGTCCAGCAATTCGTTGAAGCCTTCCGCATAAGAATTGCGGTACGCTTGTTGGGCAAGCTTCGCAGCATCCGACAACTCATAGCCTCCCCACTTGTCCAGATGCTCGACCAGTTGGCCGGCACCGATAAAATCTTCCATCGAGAAACGATCGTCATTTCCTGAACAGATGAGCACAATCGATGAGCCGTCTTGTTCCTGATGGATGCGTTCAGCTACACGGTGACCGTTCACCAAGGACGAAATGTACAATCGCTTTGCATTTTTCGCTTTTTCAATGGCGATCGTGCCGTTCGTTGAACAAATGATGGCTGCTTGCCGCTCCGGACTGTATTTGAGGGCGCATGGATCAGGGTAATCAAATCCTTCGAGTCCCTCGCCTTTCGACTCGCCCAGCAACAGATGCTCGGCCTCCTGCAACTTCGACAATTCGAGCGCCTGTTCGCTTCCGAGAACCGCATGCACCGGCTCATAATTGCGGTCCAATAGAAAAATGATCGTCGATGTCGCGAGGAACACATCGATCACTGCGGCTGTGCATCCCGCAAGCCGCTCTTCCCTCACTGCTTCTTTCTGCGTAATGACGTGTATTTTTCTCATTTCATCAATTCCTTCAAATCAGGATGTTTTCCTCAGCATCTTCAATAACAGATCGGCGTAAATCTCTTCCACATCTTCAGGCGAATACTTGCCATCAGGTGAATACCATACTTGAATCCAGTTGGTCGCCCCCAAAATGATCATGCGCGACATTTTCTTCTCCGGAACTTCGAATTCTCCGCGCTCGACGCCTTCGTCGATGATCCGGTCGAACAGCTTTGCATAATCATCGCGCTTTTCGATAATTTCCGGGATATTATCCTCTGAAAAAGTCGTTTCGGGTTTGACGATCAAATTGAACACTTCTTTTTCGCGGATTGCCACTTCAATGTGATGGCGCAAAGCCATGCGCATCTTCTCAACAGACGCTACTTCCGCCCGGACAATCTCTTCCATCTTTTCTTTCGCTTCCGTCAAGATCAAGTCGTGGCAGCGATACAACAATTCTTCTTTGTTCTTGAAGTAATAATAGAGAGCACCTTTTGTCATCAACAATTCTGCAGCAATGTCTTCCATCGTTGCATTATGATAGCCCTGCCGTGAAATGACCAAACTGGCTGAGCGAAGGATATCCTCCCGTTTTTTCGCGGCTTTCCGTTCCCGTAGATTCATTCCACTCCCTCATTTGCTGGTTTATTAGAGATCTTCCACTGGGCCTTTGGGTTCTTCCATCAATAGGCTCGGTTTCTTCTCCAGTATGTTTCGGATCAGGATGAACAGGTTTTCAATGACAATCATTCCAAAAGCAATGGGGATCAAGAAGAAAAACGGATACAGCGGATACAATGTTCCTGCCGCCGGGAACGCAATTTCCCGCTCGAGTCCATCCATGGCATAAGCCCAGCTAAACTGGACAATCAGCACCAAGACGAAAAGCTCCAGCAAAATCATCAGCAGAATGATCGCTTTTTGCATGCCTGCCCCGAAACGGTCGAGAAGTAAATCCATCTTCGGCAAAACGCCCGAAGAATAGACATAAGCGAGGCCGGGGAAAACAACCAGCGGCATCATATAGTTCTGGATGATTTCAAACCCGCCCCGGATCGAGCTCGAGAATAGCGTCCGCATCATCACGTCATAGACGATCAATAACATCATCGCTACAACGGCGATGCCGCTGATCCAAATACCGATAAGCTTTAAATAGTGAAAAAGCCGATACGCTTTCCATACACCTTTCATCTTGCTTCCCTCCTTTTGCTACATTGAATTCGGCAGCCAAGTCGCGAGTCCTGGGAATGCGATCATCAATCCTGTCACGACCACCATCGCAACCAAGGCAAAGACCGTCGTCAATCGGAAAATCGATCCTGAACTGATGCCACTGACACCCGCGACCGCATAGACACTTAGCCCAACCGGCGGTGTAATCAAACCAATGGTACAAATGACTGCCACAAATACCCCAAACCATAAGACATCGACTTGCAATTCGACAATGATCGGCAAGAGCACAGGAATCGACATCAAAATAACCGCTGCCCCTTCGATAAACATGAACATGATGAACAACACGATGGAAATGGCAATCAATACAAGCGCCGGCGTATCCATGATCGGTTCAATCCATTCAATCAAACGCCTTGGCAATAACGACAGGGAAACAAAGCGCCCGAAGATTTGCGCGCCGATCATGATGATCATGACCATCCCCGTCAGCTTCACTGTTTCAATTAAAGAGGTTTTAAAGAACGCGAAATTGACTTTACCCAATAAAAACGCAGCGATCAAACCGACAAACGCCCCGACAGCACCCGCTTCGGTTGGCGTGAAGACGCCCGAATAAATGCCCCCGAAAATGATAAAGACGATTGCCACGGCAATGATGCTCGCGATGATTAAGCGAAGAACCGGCACTTTTTCTTCTGCAGCGGCGTCTTCGGTTACTTCTTCCTGCGTAGCCTGCTGTTTTTTCTTGCCCAATTGGAAATAGACGAGCATGACAGCGATAAACACCAGCATCGTCAAAATTCCCGGGATGAAAGCGCCGACGAATAGGCTTCCGACCGGCGTTTCGGTAGCGACCCCGTAAAGGATCAAGATGATGCTCGGTGGGATGATCCCGGAGAGCGAACCGCCGGAAGCTGCGACTGCCCCAGCAAGCGGTGCACTATAGCCGTGCTTGCGGAGTTCCGGAATGGCGACTTGGCCAAGCGATGCAGAAGTGGCGGTCCCGGATCCTGAAACCGCCCCCAATAATCCGCCGATAATCAAGGTCAGGACGCCAAGTAAACTATTTTTGCCTTTCGACACTTTATGAACCATGTAAAAGATGTCCTGGACGAGCCCCGATTGCAGAATGAATTGCGCCATCAATACAAACAATGGGATCGTCGTCAAAGTATAACTGGCCACGCGGTTGAACGGTTCGTTGCCGAGAAGACCGGGCAAAATGCCGAACCCTTCCAAGAGAATCAGCCCGATAATCCCACTCGCCAGCAAAACGGAGTGGATATACAACCCCGCCAGCAGCAAAACGATCATCATGGCCAAAATGATTCCAATAACCAGTAAATTGTCCATTCTCTGGCCTCCTTGCCTCCATTATGGAAAAAGAGGATAGCGACACCTCAATGCGCTATCCTCTTCTTGCTTGCTTATTCCAAATTCATGACCGCTTCCGGCACTTCTCCGCCTTCTTCAATCAAGAGATCTCTCCACATTTTGACCACTTCATTGCCCGGCAATCCATTGTCTTCCAGGAGTTTCGCGTAATCTGTCCACGTATCTTCAATGCCTGTATTGAAGTGATCTTGCACTTCCTGATCCAATTCACTGAATTCGACAAACTTCCCGCCATTTTCTTCATTTTCCGGAATGATCGCTTCCGCACGGTCCATCCATTCCTGGGCACCGGCTTCGAAAATATCTTCATTGGCTTGAGTCATCGCTTCCTGGACATTTTCCGGGAGTTCATCCCATCTGCTTTGGCTCATGCCGATAAATGCATTGAAATGGCCGAAGTTGATGCCTGTGACCGTATAGCGGAACAAATCCTGGAAGCCGTATCCGGTCCAATCGGCGATGCTGTAGAATGCCCCTTCAAACGTGCCGCGGCTGAGGGCATCGTAGATTTCCACAGCAGGCATGGTCACGCTATTGATGCCGGTTTTCGCGGCATACATTTCATGGATGCGGGAAGGCGTGCGAAGGGAAGTGCCTTCGACATCGCTGACCGAATTGAATTCTTTCCCTGTCGTGGAAATGGAATATTCCTGTGTTGTCGATACCGGGAATACTTTAAAATCGCCGAATTGCATCTCTGTATACGTTTGGCCATCCGCCAGTTCTTCTTCGCTTTCCAACAGCTTTTTCCAGGCGTTGGAAGCGATCAACGTATCGGAATGGTTGAGCGGCAGCATCGTCACTTCAGCCATCGGAAATTGGTCCGGCTGATAGATCGGCAACACCAAAGCAACATCGACCGTCCCGCTTTGAAGGGCGTCGCCTTCATCCGGAACCGAAACCAATTCTCCGCCAGTGAAAGTTTCAAATTGCACTTGGCCATCTGTCAATTCTTCAACACGTTCCATCCAAGGAACCATTGAAGCTTCCCACCATGCATGCTGCGCGCTTAATCCCGTAGCTGCGCGAAGCGTGATTGTTTCCCCTTCCGAACCGCCGCCTTCAGATTCTCCCCCGCCGCACCCTGCGAGTAGAAGGGTCATTGCTGCACCTGCTGCTAAAAAACGAGAACCGTGTTTTTTCATAGAAAATACCTCCATCCGGTTTTTGTGCCGTGGCCGCATATAATGGTAACGCTTACATTATTTCCCTTGAAATTCAGGTTTGCGTTTCTCAAAGAAAGCAGCGACGCCTTCTTTATGGTCTTCAGTCTGGAGAAGCAACGTCTGGATGAGATTTTCTTGCATTAATGCCGCTTCCTGCGGCAATTCATCCAAATGGTTGACCAGGTATTTGACGTATTTATTGCTGACGGCTGGCCCTGCTGCGAGAAATTCAGCAAACTCCACAGCGGCTTGGCCGACATCCCCGCTCGATATACGATTGATCAAACCGTGATGTTGCGCTTCTTGCGCGCTGATCACTTTTGCGGAAGCGATCCATTCCTTGGCGAGCGGTGGGCTGATTCGTTTGCGGAGCCCTTTGATGAGCCCAAGGTCGGGAATGAGGCCGATATTCGAGAAGCTCAAAGCGAATTTTGCGTCTTCGTCTGCCACGATGAAATCCGCGGCGAGCGCCAAGCTGAAACCTGCTCCTGCGGCATAGCCGTGAACCGCAGCGATAATAGGTTTATCACTGTCCATCAAAGCTTTCGATAAACTGGAGACAAAATCGATCCATTCAGCAACTTCGTGCGCGCTACCCAATGACTTCATCGAGGCAATGTCGCCCCCTGCAGAAAATGCTTTTCCTTCCCCTGACAGGACGATGGCTTTGACAGCCGGATTCCTTTCCAATTGCTCGAGCGCCGCGAGCATTTCTGCGACCATTTCCCGCGATAAGGCGTTGAGTTTATCCGGCCGGTTCATATGGAGCCTTGCGATGGATCCGTTCACTTCAGTTTGGACAAGATTTCCCATAGGCTTTCCCCCTTTATGGTGTAACGACTAATTTCCCGTATGTTTTTCGGCTGCCGAGCTGATCGAGTGCGTCGATGACTTCATCGAATGCGAATTCTTTATAGATGAGCGGCTTGATGGCTCCTTCTTTATACAGCGCCATCAACTCGTGATGGGCTTTCATCACCTGGTCCGGCATCAAATTGCGGAACAAGCCGAAATGCACGCCGACAATCGAATAATTTTTGATCAAGGCATGGTTGGTCGGTGCATCGGCGATTCGCCCTCCGGCAAAACCGATGACCAATATACGCCCTTCAAAGGCGATGCATTTTCTTGAACGATCGAAGGTATCACCGCCGACAGGATCGAAAATAACATCTGCCCCTTTGCCGCCGGTCGCTTCTTTCACTTTCGGGACGAAATCCTCTTCGCGATAATTGATGACGATATCCGCTCCAAGTTCTTTGCATACCGCAAGCTTATCCGCACTTCCGGCAGTCGCGATGACAGTCGCGCCTGCTGCTTTGCCGAGCTGAACCGCGGCCGAGCCGACACCGCCTGATGCGGCATGGACCAGCAATACTTCGCCTTTTTTCAAATGGCCTGAGCGATGCAAGGCAAAGTAGGCTGTTTGGTACGTAATGAATAGCGCTGCCGCTTCTGCATAGGAAAGTTCATCCGGAATCGGGAAGATCCCTTCCTTCTTGACGATTGCCCATTCGGCAAGGCCGCCGCTTGGCAGCATGGGCGTCGCGAGAACGCGCTGTCCGATGTCGCCCTGTGTGCCTTCACCGAGTGCTTCGATCGTTCCGGCGATTTCTGCCCCGGGCGTAAACGGGAGCTCTGGTCGTTCCTGGTATTTTCCTTGGCATTGCAGAATATCAAAGAAATTGAGCGCTGCCGCTTCCACTTTGATGAGCGCTTCGCCCGCGCCTGGGCTTGGCTTCGGTAATTCTGCAACCGCCAAAGCCTGTTTTGGGTCGCCGAGCTCTGTCACTTGCCACGCTTTCACTGTCATCACTCCCCTCTGCTTCTATTATTGACGTGCTTCATTCGCTTTCAATTGTTCACGTAGTTCTAGGCGCCCGACATCGCGCAAATGGACTTGATCCGGCCCGTCGACAAGACGCAGCGTGCGTGCGTTTGCGTAATGTTCCGCGAGCGGGAAATCCTCTGTCAGTCCGGCGCCGCCGAATACTTGCATCGCCCGGTCGATAACATTGATCGATACTCGCGGGGTGGCAATCTTGATCATGGCGATTTCTTTGCGCGCAGCTTTCGCACCGTGTTCATCGATTTTGTGCGCAGCGTTCAAGGTCAACAGCCGAACCTGTTCGATTTCGAGGCGGCTTTCGGCGATGATTTCCTTGATGACATCTTTTTCCGCTAGTGTCGAACCGAAGGCGACGCGGCTTTCTGCCCGTCTGCACAGAAGTTCAAGCGCGCGTTCGGCAGCGCCGATTGCACGCATGCAGTGATGGATGCGTCCTGGCCCGAGGCGTCCTTGCGCGATTTCGAATCCTCTTCCTTCACCGAGCAGCATATTGCTCACCGGTACGCGGACATTGTCGTAATGCACTTCAGCATGTCCTTGCGGCGCATCGTCATAGCCGAATACGGTGAGTGGGCGGACGATTTTGACGCCCGGTGTATCGAACGGCACAAGGATCATCGACTGCTGTTTGTGCTTTTCGGCATCCGGGTCGGTTTTCCCCATGACGATCGCGATGCTGCAGCGCGGGTCCATGGCACCTGTGGTCCACCATTTCCTCGCATTGATGACGTATTCATCGCCGTCACGGACGATGCTGCTTTGGATATTGGTGGCATCGGATGAAGCGACATCTGGCTCGGTCATGGAAAAGCACGAGCGGATTTCACCATTCAATAAAGGCTCGAGCCATTGCTTTTTCTGCTCGTCCGTACCGTATTTTACGAATACTTCCATATTGCCGGTATCCGGTGCGTTGCAGTTGAAGATTTCTGGCGCGATAAGCGACCGGCCCATTATTTCACATAAATGGGAATACTCGTAATTCGATAATCCTGCTCCGTATTCTGGATGGTCGAGGAATAAATTCCACAAGCCCTGCGCTTTCGCTTTTTGCTTCAGTTCTTCGATGATCGGCGGGATGGTCCAGCGGTCGCTGGCTGTTTCCTTGTATTCTTTTACTGTCTGTTCAGCTGGATAGACAAAGTCATCCATGAATTTCAGCAGTTCCTGGCGTAATTGTTCCGCTTTTGGCGATAATTCCTTAAGCATTTGATCGACCCCCTGTTTCTTTTAATGTGTTTTTTAAGATCTTTCCTGACGCATTGCGCGGCAGGCTTTCCAATAGCACAAACTGTTCCGGCACCTTGAATTTCGCGAGCGTCTTTCTGCAATGCGCCTGCAACTCCGTGAAATCGTCTGGATCAAGTTTCGGTCCGACGACAAATGCTTTCACTTTCTCTCCGAACACCGGATCCGGTTCTCCGATGACAGCGGCCTCGACGACATCCGGATGGCTTTTCAGC
Organism: Planococcus rifietoensis; assembly: GCF_001465795.2. Taxonomy (NCBI): domain Bacteria; kingdom Bacillati; phylum Bacillota; class Bacilli; order Caryophanales; family Caryophanaceae; genus Planococcus; species Planococcus rifietoensis. The sequence goes on from NZ_CP013659.2 coordinate 2,625,744, forward strand.
GCATCTTCCACTTCGATGGAGAAAATTTTCTCGCCGCCGCGGTTGATCATGTCTTTTTTACGGTCGCGGATATAGACATAGCCGTCGTCATCCATAATGCCGAGGTCGCCTGAATGCCAGTAGCCGTCGGTGAAGCTCGACTGGTTGGCAGCGGGGTTATCCCAGTATTCCTTGATGATCATCGGCCCTTTGATATACAATTCGCCGGATTCCCCGTTCGGCACGGTGCGTCCTTCCGGGTCGACGATTTTGATATCTGCGACTTCGACCGGCAAGCCGACCGATGTCACTTTCGACTCGGGATAACTCACTGGCATCAACGTGGCGGGCGATGTCGTTTCCGTCGCTCCGTACGCATTGTGGAGCTGTGCATTGGGGAACGCTTTTTTCAGCATTTGAAAAGTCTGCTGATAAATCGGGGAACCGCCGAACGCCACTTTCTTCACAAATCCGAACGAATGCTGCTGGAATTCTTCGCTCGTCGACATCATGATGAAAATGGTTGGCACATTGAACAAAAAATTGATTTCGTGTTTCAAGATCAGCTGGATATAGTGTTCATTTTGATAGCGCTTCATGCTGTAGGCAGTACCGCCAACATAAAACATGTGAAGCAGCTGCCCGACCAGCCCTGTCACATGGAACATCGGGACAGCGACTAGCGTTTTCATCGAATCATCGGTCTCAAAACGGCGTTTGTAATTCATCACGCTGTGCACCGCATTGATATGCGCCAGCACCGCGCCTTTAGGCCGGCCGGTCGTCCCTGATGTATAGAGGATGAACGCACCGTCCTGTTCACCGATGTCCACTTGTTTAAATGCAGCCGACTCATCGAGCAGGTGGCTGTAAGAATTTTCGCCCCCGATGATAAAGATTTCAGGTTGTTCCGTCTCCTGCAGCCCGCTGTTTCGAGTGGCTTCTTTCACTTTCTCCGCATATTCCGCTTCTACAATCAAGAGCTTCGGCTTGGAATGCCCGACAATGTATTGCAGTTCTTCGACTTGCAGTTTGACATTGATCGGTACCATGATCGCCCCAGCCTTGGCACACGCGAAGACGACGACTGGAAATTCAGCGCAATTCCCGATGACCGCACCCACCCGGTCGCCCACTTGGATGCCGCGCTGTTGAAGGTTGGCGGCAAGCGTGGTCGATTGCCCGTCAAGCTCCAGGTAGCTTAAAGTCTGTTGTTCCGTGACGACTGCTGGTTTTTCTGCGTAGCGCGCCACAGTATCTGTAAGCAATTGGCCGATTGTCGAAGGGCGCTGTGCAAACACCTTCACTTCCGCCCGCCCAAAAAGTTCCATCGTTTCAATAGCTGCCAAACGAAAGCCTCCTTTTAAAGAAAATGTAAACCCTTACATCTTGTCTGAAAAAAATAAACTTTCCGGTCATTTATTAAACGTTGATTCAAAAAAAGTATACGTTTTAATATTTTGAATTACAAGTTAATTTTTAAATTATTTTAAATATTCTTTTTATTCATTATCGCAAAAAAACTTCTGCCCATTGTTGGACAGAAGTTGACTGGTTTATGGAATTTTTTATACCAAGTCGACGTTGTGATAGACCTGCTGGACGTCTTCGAGGTCTTCGATGGCATCGACCATCTTTTCGAATTGCGCCTGGTCTTCTTCTGACAGCGGCAATTCATTCTGCGGCAGCATCGTCAATTCAGCGACCGTGAAGTCGGTGACGCCGTCCGCTTTGAACGCTTCTTGCACGAGGTGGAACTGATCCGGTTCTGCATAGACGATGACCGTGCCTTCTTCTTCGAGGATGTCGCGCACGTCAATATCCGCTTCCATCAACAACTCCAGCGCTTCGTCTGCCGACTTGCCTTCTACGCCGATAACTGCCGTATGGTCGAACATATAGGCTACCGATCCGCTGACGCCCATATTGCCGCCGTTTTTGCCAAATGCTGCGCGCACGTCGGAAGCGGTGCGGTTGACGTTATTGGTCAAGGTATCGACAATGACCATCGAGCCGTTCGGTCCGAATCCTTCGTAGCGCAGCTCGTCGTAGTTTTCTTCCGATCCGCCTTTTGCTTTTTCGACAGCGCGGTCGATGATGGCTCTTGGCACGTTATAGGTTTTGGCACGCTCGAGCACGACTTTCAATGCCTGATTCGACTCCGGGTCCGGTTCGCCTTGCTTGGCGGCTACATATATTTCACGGCCGAATTTTGCATAGATTCGGCTTGTGTTGGCATCTTTGGAAGCTTTTTTCTCTTTAATATTATTCCATTTGCGTCCCATTGTTATTCCTTCTTTCTCAAATTTCTTACGATGAAGAACATCATTTCATTCTATTATAATACAATACCTTCCACTCTATCGACCTTCAGCCTTAAAAAAACCGTCTTCCATCCGCTTATTTTCTTTACCCATACTAAAAATCGCTTTAGCTCTGCCAGCTGTGAATAGCTCCAGCGGGACAGTCAAAGCGATTGAATTTTCATTCCCCATAAGGCGTTTGCTGGTAAAAATAATTCGGTTTGACAACGTCGTTTTTATAAGGCTTATGGAAAATGTGCGTAGTTGCCGGCGACATCGGCGGGATCAGCCACGCCCAATTGCCCGTGACTTGGCGCCCTTCCCGTTCTTCGATTTTCTCGAAATTCTTGAACTGCTTGGCGGCGGTATGGTGATCGACGATGGTCACGCCCGCCTCCGCAAATGATTCAAGCACTGCCACGTTCAATTCGACGAGCGCTTTGTCTTTCCATAGTGTCCGCTGTGAACTCGTGTTGAGTCCCATGATTTCCGCCATTGCAGGCAACAGGTCATAGCGATCTTCGTCCGCTAAATTGCGTGCGCCAACTTCCGTTCCCATATACCAGCCATTGAAAGGCGCCATGCAATATTCAATGCCCCCGATTTCAAGCTTCATATCGGAGATGAGCGGTACTGCATACCATTTCAGTCCGAGCTCCGCCATAGCTGGCCAGTCAGGATGCCCGATCGCCACTTCAGGTTTGGCGTCGGTCGGCAGTTCGAACCATTTGGGCTGCTTGCCGGCTTCGCCGATCACCACCGGCAATAGGTCGAACCCGCTGCCCACACCTTTCCATCCCAGTGCCTCGCATTGTTTGGTAAATGCAAGAGACGAAGAGTCGCCGATGATCCGGCCGTCCCGTTCATACCCGGCATAACGCAACAATTGATGGTTCCAGATGCGCATCCCGCTTTGGTCTGACTGCTTGAAAATCGTAATGGCCGGGCGGATTTGCCCTCCGTTGAATGCAAAGCGCAAATGGCGGACGATGGCCGAAAATACTTGTTCTTCCGTTTCCGCTTCGCGTTCATCAAAAATTTCCAAAGTCCGCCAAAACAAACGCCCGATGCAGCGATTGTTATTACGCCACGCCATGCGCGCCCCATGCTGCAATTCTTCCATTGTATGTAAATAGCTGCCCGTAGACTCGATTTCCTGTTCAATCTCCGCTACACGGCTACGGATTTCCTGTTCGCCTTTTCCCAGTTCCAAATAGCAAGTTTCAATGAAATGAGCTGCCTCTTCCAATAACAGAGGGCGTTGTGCAAGCTTTTCCATAGTTTCACTCCTTTCCGTACATCGTACCACCGGAAGTGGCACACGGTCGTCAGATTTGTGACAACTCTTTGATTTTCAACTGCGCTTTAGTACACTATAAAAAGTGAATTAAGTATTTTGAAAATTAAAAGAGAGGGATGCAGTCGCTTCAGGCGGACGCTTTCCACTCTTTTATAAGATTCATCTAATTGATACATAATAAAATAGCAAGGGAGTGGTTCGATATGGTGAAAGCGATTTTCTTTGATTTGGACGACACTTTATTATGGGATCAGCAAAGCGTGAAAGAAGCGTTCCGTGAAACATGCGAATGGGCAGCGAAACAAACAGGTGCCGATTGCAGTGGTTTGGAACAGGCGGTGCGGGAAGAAGCCCGCAAGCTGTACGCGGGCTATTCGACACATGCCTTTACGCAAATGATCGGCATCAACCCGTTTGAAGGGCTGTGGGGGCGCTTCGATGATTCGGGAGACGATTTCCAGAAACTTAAAGAAGTTGCGCCAGGCTATCAAGACGAGGCTTGGACACTTGGACTGAGACGTCTCGGCATTGACGATCCTGCCTTAGGAAAACAACTCGCCGCGTATTTTCCGGAAGCGAGAAAACGCAACCCGATACTTTACGAAGACAGTTTGGAAGTGCTCGATCAATTGAAAGCCCGTTTCGATTTATTGCTGTTGACCAATGGATCGCCAAGCCTGCAGCAGATCAAGCTCGACATCACACCGGAAATTACGCCGTATTTCGACCACATCGTCATCTCCGGCGCATTCGGGCGCGGCAAGCCCGACGCTTCCATCTTTGAACACGCTTTGTCAAAGTTCGGCTATGCCCCGGAAGACGTATTGATGGTCGGCGACAACCCGTTGACCGATATTCTCGGCGCTGAGCGTGCCGGCATTCCGTCAGTCTGGTTGAACCGTGAAAACAAGATGCCTCATGAAACGGTAGTTGCCACTCACGAAATTAAGAACCTTCGAGAGCTACTGCCTTTGCTCGAGCAATTGAAAACTGTATCTAAATAAGAAAAGCGCCCGCCCCGATTGGTCTCTTGACAATCGGGGCGGGCGCTTTATTTTTACAGATCGATCGCCGTAACGCTTTCGATTTCTTCGAGTTTCTTCAATTCTTCCAAATCTTCCGGATCGGCATGCTTGTCGATCGACAACATCATGATGGCATCGCCGCCGGCATTCGATCGTCCTACCTGCATCGTCGCGATATTGATGTCTTCTGCCCCGAGCAATGTACCGACACGGCCGATGACGCCTGGACGGTCATTATGGCGGATGAACAACAGGTGGCCGTTCGGCAGGAAGTCGACGATGTAATCGTCCACTTTGACGATGCGTGCACCTTGCCCGTTTAAAAGCGTACCGGATGCTTTCCTTGTGCCGCTCTGCGTTTTCACTTCGACAGTAATGAGATTGGTAAAGCCGCGGGATTCGGTCGACTTGTGTTCGTTGACATGAATGCCTTTTTGGTTGGCGATATACATCGCGTTGACGTCATTGACGTGCTTGCCGAGATGGCGTTTAAGCATCCCTTTGAGCATATTGCGCGTCAAGGGGCCGACTTCCAGGTTAGCGAGTTCGCCTGAATAATAGACATTCACTTCATCAGCCGTTTCACCTGTCAAATCAGTGAGGAACGTACCGATGCGTTCTGCCAAATCGAAATATGGCTCGATGCGTTTCATGATTTCTTTCGGCACAGACGGCAAGTTCACCGAATTGCGGACCGTTCCGTATTTGACGAAGCTGACAACATCTTGGCTGACATCGACTGCGACGCTTTCCTGCGCTTCGAATGTGCTCGCCCCGAGGTGAGGCGTCGCGATGATCTCCGGCAATTCCAGCAAGCGGAAATCGACCATCGGCTCTTGTTCGAAGACATCAAGTGCAGCCCCTGCCACTTTGCCGGACTTCACCGCATCATACAAGGCACTTTCGTCGATGATGCCGCCGCGTGCGCAGTTGATGATCTGCACGCCGTCTTTCATCACTTTAAAAGCTTCCGCATTGATCAAATGCTTGGTTTCTTTGAGTAGCGGTGTGTGAACTGTGACAAAGTCAGCCGCTTTCAAGACATCTTCCACCGAACCGAAATCGACGCCGAGTTTTTCCGCTTTTTCAGCAGTCAAAAATGGATCGTAGGCGATAATGTTCATCCGTTGGCCTTTAGCACGCGCCGCCACTTCTTGGCCAATCCGCCCGAAGCCGACAACGCCGAGCGTTTTGTTTTTCAATTCGACGCCGACATAGGCTTTGCGGTCCCATTTGCCTTGCTTGAGGGAATTATAGGCTTGTGGAATTTTGCGTGCCATTCCCATGAGCATCGCCATCGTATGTTCGGCGGCCGAGTTGGTATTGCCGTCCGGTGCATTGACGACAATGATACCGTGCTCGGTTGCCGCTTCCAAATCGATATTATCGACCCCGACGCCTGCGCGGCCGATAATTTTCAAATTGGATGCTTTTTCGATAAGTTCTCGCGTCACTTGCGTCTGGCTGCGGACGAGCAATGCATCGAACCCGTCGATGCGTTCGGCAAGTTCAGCTTCAGACAAATTCGTCTCCATGACAATGTTGATTCCGTCGGCGTGGCGCAGTGGATATACGCCTTCTTCTGATAGAGGGTCACTGATCAACACATGAAATGTCATTATTTATCCTTCCCTTCTAAAAAGACTTGCTGCGCGGCTGCGATGCCTGCGCCAAGCGTGATGTCTTGTCCAAGCTTTTTCAAGACGACTTCCGATGCGGCAAGCGCCTGCAGCACTTCCGCTGGAGAGCAATAACCCATATGCCCTATGCGGAAGATGCTCTTCGCGAGATGCTGCTGGCCGCCCGCAAATTCAATGGCAAACTCTTCTTTCAGCACTTTACGGAACTTTTCTGCGTCAAAATTTTCCGGATACACAGCGGTAACGGTCGGCGATGCATCCTCATCGCTTGTCAGCAAACGGACGTTCAGCGCTTTGAATGCCGCGCGTGTCATATCGCGCATCAAGCGGTGCCGGCGGTAAACGTTCTCCAGCCCTTCTTCCTCCAATAAATTCAGCACTTGCTGCAAGCCGTAAAGAATGGAGATGGCCGGTGTAAACGGCGTCGTGTCTTTTTCGATATTGTCGCGGTGCTTTTTCAAATCCAAATAAAAGCGCGGCTGCGGATTGGCTTCGATTTTTTTCCATGCCCGTTTGCTCGCTGCGATGAATGCGAGACCCGCCGGCAGCATGAACGCTTTTTGGGAACCGGTGATGACAACATCGATGCCCCGTTTGTCCATTTCCGTCTCTGTACCCGCTACGCATGAAACACCGTCAACGACGATCAGCGCGTCCGATACTTGTTTTACCGTCTCGGCAAGTTCTTTGATCGGGTTCAGGACGCCAGTTGAGGTTTCACAGAACGTAGAGAAAATGACGCGAATGTCCGGATGCTCCCCAAGGAAGTTTTTCACGGCTTCCGGATCCACCGCTTGTCCCCATTCCACGTTGAACACATGTGTCGTGATTCCGTAGGCTTGGCAGATTTTAGCGAAACGCTCGCCGAAGGCACCGGTGACCAGTACCATTACTTCTTCGCCTGGCGCCACCGTATTGACGACTGCACTTTCCAGCGCGGAAGTTCCGCTGCCTGTCAAAATCATCACTTCTTCTTTTGTGCCAAATACTTTTTTCAATTTCGGGCGGATATCTCTGATCAATGAATACGTGCTTTCCCCGCGATGCCCGATCATCGGTTGTGCCATGGCACGCCCTACACTTGGCGGAATCGGTGTCGGTCCTGGAATTCGCAAAATTTGTTGGTCTGTCAGCATGATAATGTCCCCTTTCGATTTGAAAAAATTGATTCTGGAAATTTGTATACAAAAAAAGACTCTACGCCCCACATCCAAGATGCAAGGGGCGAAGAGTCTCTAGTCGCGGTACCACCCTAATTCACTGCCCAATTTGCAGGCAGCCTCATTAATATCATGCGTAACGGGCATGAAGCGGATGGGCCTACTATAGTTTCGGCACATCTATTCGGGAGTGCTGCCAAATGCCGGAACCGCTGATTCGCACCACCCATCAGCTCTCTTTGGATTCCTCTGCACATGGCCTATCTCCGTCGCAATAGTTAATCGATATAAGTGAATTGAGTCCATCATATATACGGAAAAAACTATTGTCAATATATAAAAAATATTAAGATTTCTTTGCAAGCGTTTCCAATGCTGGTTCCACTATAGGCATCGGTGCCAAAAAAATAATTTCATTGCCTGCCCATCCTTTCAGAGAATTCCGCATTCTGAGATAATTCAGCTGTGATGGCCCGCACATGCCAGTGGGCTTTATTTTGCGTATAATGGATAGAGCTTCCCTTTTCACTTGTTGCATTTTCCAGGAGTAATGCCCTGAAAAATGGGTAAATGGATTTTCAGGGAAGATTTTGAATGCCCATTGAAAGGAGAACACCATTATGAAGCTGATCTCTATTATTGTGCCAGCTTTCAACGAAGAAGCGAACATCGCTTCGATGTACAAGACTTTGGTGCAAGAACTTGAGCCGCTTCCTTATCTGTATGAAATCATGTTTATCAATGACGGCAGCAGTGACGGAACTTTAGATGAAATACTCAAACTCGCCAACGAACACGAAACCGTAAAATATATTTCTCTGTCCCGTAATTTCGGGAAGGAGTCCGCTATGTTTGCAGGGATGAAACGAATCAAAGGAGACGCTGCCATCCTGATGGATAGCGATATGCAGCACCCGCCCACGCTCATCTGCGAAATGATCCAAGGCTACGAAGAAGGCTTCCATCAAGTCGTCGCCAAACGTTCTCGCAAAGGAGATTCGAAACTGCGCAGCGCATTGTCTTCCCTATACTATAAAGTGGTCAATTCCGTAACCGATGTCAGCTTCGAAGATGGCGAAGGCGATTTCCGTTTGCTGAGCCGCAAAGCCATCAATTCCATCTTGTCGCTTAGCGAGAGCAACCGCTTTTCCAAAGGCATCTACTCTTGGATCGGCCTCAGCAAGAAAACCATCAGCTATGAAAACGTCGTGCGCGCAGAAGGCGATTCCAAATGGTCCTTCGCAAGCCTCGTCAATTATGGCATCGACGGCATCATTTCATTCAATATGAAACCCTTGCGCATCTGTTTTTACACGGGATTTCTCGTATTGTTCCTGTCCTTGCTCTATATCGCTTTTACGTTTTATCAAATCATGGTACGGGGCGTCATCGCGCCTGGTTATTTCACGACCATCACGGCGATCTTGCTGCTTGGCGGCATTCAATTGATAAGCCTTGGCGTCATCGGCGAATATGTCGGGCGCATCTATAACGAGACGAAGCAGCGGCCCCATTTCTTGGTCGACATGAGCAATGTGGATGAATACGATGAATCTTAGGCGCCTGAATACGGAGTTTACCCGCTTTGTTTTTGTTGGGGTCGTCAACACGCTCAGCTATTACTCCATCTACCTGTTTTTGCATAACATGCTCGATTGGGCCTATATGCTATCCCATATTATCGGATTCTTGATCAGCTTAAACATTTCGTTTTTCTTGAACACTTACGTAACGTATCGCGTAAAACCGACATTGAAGAAGTATTTGTATTTTCCGCTGACACAAGTCGTGAACATGTCAGTTTCCACATTCCTGATCTTCATATTCGTGGAATTCCTTCATATCAACAGCAATATCGCGCCCTTTGCTGCAGTGATTTTCACCATTCCCGTGACCTTTGTCGTTTCGGGAAAAATCCTGAAAGCGCCGGCGCAATCCAAATAATCACAAAGACGGTGGCATTATGCGTTCTTTTCGTCCCTATCTTCTACTGACAGTTGCATTTTTAGCCATGGCCATCATCGGCCATGGCGTCTTTCTGTTTCAATGGACCCAAAACCAGTTCATGGCCGGACCCAATGACGGCCTCGCCCAGATGATGCCGTTCAAGCAATTGCTTTATGACCACTATACGCAAGGCGAATTCTTCTATTCCTTTGATTTTGGGCTTGGGGCTGGTATTTTCAGCGAGCTGTCGTATTATTTTTCCACGTCTTTCGTGTATATCTCGACACTCGTGATTGTCTATTTACTCGACTCCCTCCAATTGATTGGTGATCCGGATGTCCTGTTTTGGGCCAATGCTTCCGTGTTCATCAGCATCGCCCGGTTGACGATCGTACTGATCGTCACTTATACATTGTTCCGCTATATGCGCATTTCACGCTTATCGGCATTAGTCGGGGCAAGCATCTATGGCATCTCGGGAATGTACTTCCGCCACGCGGCTTTTTGGGAGTTTTTTGCGGATGCGTTCATCTGGCTGCCCTTGCTGATTTTCGGCACGGAAAAAATCTTCCGCGAACAAAAGCCGGGCTGGTTTATGTTTGCGATCGCGATTTCGATGATTGACAATTTCTATTTCGCTTATATTAACTTCCTCTTGGCAGGCATCTATATTTTATTCCGCTTGTTCATCCCGCTTGAAAAAACGGAAACGAAATGGAAAAAGGCCATTGCATTGTTCTTGATTGCCGGGTTGATCGGCGCGGGCATGTCCATGGTGTCGTTTATCCCTTCTGTCTATGCGTTCTTGAACAACCATCGACCAGCGTTCCAGCAGGACATTCTGTGGTTCGAGGAAACGGAGAATCTCCTTTTCATGAGCCGTTATATCTTATTGCCGGCCATGTTCATGCTATTCCTCTTCATTCCAGCGCTGTATAAGCTTCAGCGTTTCCGTCTTTTTGCATTGATCGGCATCCTGACGATCGTCTTGTATCACAGTCCGATGGTTGGCAGTATTTTCAACGGGTTTTCTGCACCCCAGCACCGCTGGGAATACTTTATGTCATTTGTGGCTGCAGGCGCCATTGCCAGCGGCTTGGATCATTTTCATAAGCTGCGCTTGAAAGATGTTGCCCCGGCTGCGATTTTGACTGCTCTTCTTTATGGATGGTTCGCTTGGCGGGATGAAGCACTTGAATTCACCACGCTGTATCCCCGCTTGGCACTGGCCGGTCTCGTACTGACCTTGGCAGCCGCTTTGGCAGCTACGGCCATTCGGCAGCGATCGCAAAAACCGCTGCTGGCTGCTGTGCTGCTGGCTTTGGTGTTGGCAACCGCCAATGTCTACCAAATCGAAAAATTGCTGGATAACGCCGATATCGCGGATGTCGATGAGGCTTTAATTACCGGAGAAGATTACGACAACGCGGAAGTTCGTGCGTTGATCGACGAAATCCAAGGACGCGAAACGAGCGAAATGTACCGCATCGACTGGATGGAAGGCGTCCGCAACAATACGCCGATCGTCCAAGGCTTCCAAGGGCTCAGCGCCTATTCCAGCATCTTGAACAAAAACTTGCTGTACTTCTATTTATACGATTTGGAGATCGACATGCAGCGGGAAAGCGTCAGCCGCTATGCGACACTCGGCAACCGCAGCAATCTCCACAGTCTCTTGCAAGGCAATTATGCGATACGGGAACGGGACGATCCGAATGTGCCATACGGTTTCCGCAAATTTGCCGCTACCGATAATTTCATCGCTTATCAAAATCGCTACCCACTGCCTTTCGCACGGCCGGCTTTCCAGGTCTATCAAGAGTCCCAGCTAGCGGATGAGCCGCCGTTGCTGCGTGAACACGCCATGCTCAGTGGAATCGTTTTGGATGAAACGGCTGAAACCGAACCGCTTCCCGACCGCTTCCCGGGAGAAGCTGAGTACGAAATCGAAGAAATGGGCGCGAATTATGAAGACGGCGTGCTTGATATTTCCGAGGAAACCGGCGGAATTGATTTGCTGCTCGATGAAGCTCCGGAAGAAGGCGATTTGTATATCTCTTTCCATCTGGAAAATACAGCAGCAGACCAGGGCTTCCCGCTCGAAATCAATGAATATCAGACGACACGCAAGTCCAATCAGTCGATTTACAAGACCTTCGTCGACGATTTGACAATCCGTGTCGAGGCTGCTCAAAAAATCAAAATCCGCATGCCTGAAGGAACATATAAACTGACGGATATTGAAATTGTGAAAGAACCTTATGCCCTTTTAAGAGAGCAAAATGCTTTGGCAGACCGCACGACCAATTTGAAAATTGACGGCAGCCAAGTTGATGTCACTTACGATAATCAAGACGGTGCCCCTTACCTCAATTTATCGATTCCTTACGAAAGAGGTTGGCAGGCGACCATCAATGATGAACCGGTTGATGTACTAAAAGCCAATTATGCGTTTTTAGCCGTTCCGCTCGAGGACGGAATGAACAAAATTGAGCTCCGTTATCGCCCGCCATTCTTTTTGCCTTCCCTGTTCATCAGTATATTATCGCTCGTCATCGGCCTGTTTTGGCTGCGCCGGCGAAAAAGCAGCGAAGCCCGTGAATATAAGCCAAAAGACACCATGACGAATTGACGGGTTTAGCTCCCCTCCTACATGTGTAAGGTATGGTAATAACAATTTTTAGGAGGAGGGAGTAAATACGATGAGATCATGGTTGATGCTTATGCTTTTAGGCCTTTTATTGCTGCTGGCGGCATGCGGTGACGACACAACAGAACCTCCAACGGAAACGGATGGAGCCGAACCGCAAGAGGAGGAAGTGGAAGAACAAGAAGGTGAGCCACAGGATGGGTCAGGAGGCGAATCAGAAGGTGATGCTGATGTTCAATTGCTGACGGTTGAATTCCTGAATGCAGACGGTGATGCTACCGGTACTGCTGAATTGACACAAGAGGATAACGGGGTCATGGTCACATTGAATGTGGAAGGATTGGAGCCTGGCATGCACGGCATCCATTTCCATGAAGAAGGAATGTGCGAAGCGCCTGATTTTGAATCAGCAGGCGGGCATTTCAACCCGACCGGCGCAAGCCACGGAATTGATAATCCCGAGGGTCCTCATGCCGGCGACCTTCCGAATATCGAAGTTGCCGATGATGGCACGTCAACGGACGAACTGACAGCCGAAGAGGTCACTTTGCAAATCGGGGAAGATAATTCATTGTTGAAAGAAGGCGGCACAGCGCTCGTCATCCACGCTTCAGAAGATGACGGCCAAACCGATCCTTCCGGTGATTCCGGTGAACGCGTCGCTTGCGGCGTAGTAACAGCCGAAAACTAAACACTAAACCAGCCAGGGAATCTTCTCGGGCTGGTTTTTTATTGTCCAACAAAAACCCGTGTAAGGATAAAGGTTTTCTTCGCGTTTAGCCGGAATCGGAACGGGAATAACTACCATATATTCAGATCGAGGAGGACGCTTACATGTCAAAAGATAAATACGAAAAAATCCATGATCAAATCGACCCGCAGGAACAAGACCACCAGCCAGGGGTAGAAAGCGAAATGTCCCCACAACCGATATACGATGACGAGAATTATAAGGGAGCAGGCAAGCTGGAAGGAAAAGTCGCATTGATCACAGGAGGCGACAGCGGAATCGGCCGCGCCGTTGCGATCGCTTATGCCAAGGAAGGCGCGCACATTGCGATTGCTTACTTGGATGAACACGAAGATGCGGATAAAACCATTGAAGCCGTAAAAGCTTACGGTGCAGAAGCGCAGAAATTTGCCACGGACGTGAGTCAAGTGGAAAACTGCCACCAATTAGTTGTCGATGTCATTGCCGAATTCGGGCAATTGAACGTTCTCGTCAATAATGCGGGCAAGCAATTCCCGACAGAGGATTTCCTCGACATCAGCCCGGAACAATTACATGAAACCTTTGAGACGAATATTTACAGCATGTTTTATCTATCCCAAGCCGCCTTGCCCCATCTCTCTAAAGGAGACAGCATCATCAATACATCATCCGTGACGGCTTATCGCGGCTCGCCGGCACTCATTGATTATTCATCCACTAAAGGAGCCATCACCAGTTTCACGCGTTCATTGGCTGCGAATGTCAGCGAACAGGGCATCCGTGTCAATTCAGTCGCACCAGGCCCGATTTGGACGCCGTTGATCCCTGCCACATTCGACGCTGAAAAATCCGGCAAGCAAGGCGAAGACACGCCGTTAGAACGGCGCGGACAGCCGGCTGAACTCGCCCCGGCATACGTTTATCTCGCCTCCACCGATTCCACATATGTGACAGGCCAGGCAATCCATGTAAACGGCGGAGACTTCATCACTTCATAATATTCCAGTTAAACAACAAGCCGGCCACTCCATGTGGCCGGCTTTTCAAATCGTTTCCTTCACAGGTGGATAAAACCGTGTTTTTTGCAGCGCTGAGAAATGGGCTAGCGGCTCTTGCCTATTCCATCCAGCAGGAAGAAATCCAGCAAGCGAATTCTCGGCTATTTCTATATGAATTTTTTGCAATTGCCACGGGACGTGATCAATATCCACACGGTACAGGACCGTTTTCGGCTTTGTCCATAAACAATAACGTTCCGTCAGCCATCGCTCGAGCTCTGATGCCTCCAGCATTCCGGCGCTTGGCGTGAAGCCCATCCGGAAACTCTCGCCAATAACTGGTTTAGCGAGGCGGCTCGTAAATGCATAACGCCTGTCTTTTTTCACAACTTTCATGCGGGCATATCGGTATGGAAGAAATCTCCCTGCACTCGCCGCTTTTACCGCTGGCAGGCTATCGGCATCCAGGCTAAAAAAATAGACTCCAGACCGGCCGTTACACGTTACATAGGTCCTTACATTCAATTCGCGGTAGGTTCCCACAATGGGAAATGGCAAAGAAAAGCGCAGACGCGTGTGATCGGCAATAAACGGAACGACGCCGACCCACGCTCGGCCTTCGAATAAATCAATTTCTAGTTCTTCCGGCACAAATGGACGCAGTGCATCGGGCGAAATCGGCCAATGCAAAAACACCAGATCCCGCCAGGTCTGCGCCATGATCCATGGCTTTTTCATCTATCCATCTCCCTTTTAAAAATATTCATAATGAAACAGGACAAAGAAAAATTCTCCGTCCCGTTTCATACGTTTATCCTTTCAACTTGTCTTCACCTTATTTTTCGATTATTTGTCTCCACCTATCCGTCCTTCGCTATTTTCCTTGGCGTCTTTCGGATGCCCGCCGTCATAATCGGAATCGTTGCCCCCTGCATTAAACTCTTTCTTTTGTAGTTCTTTCTGTGCGCTTTCTTTTGTCTCGCCGACTCTGCCTTCACTGCCGGGAATGCTGTCCTGGGGCTGCCCGCCATCGTAATCCGAGCTATTGCCCCCTGCATTGAATTTCTTATCTTCTTTATCCGGGATCTCATGATTTTCAGGTTCTTCACGCTGGTTATGGTCTGTTCCCATCGTTACGCCTCCTTGGAAAATCTGGAATTTCTGTTCCCTAATAATCTACCCAGCCTTAAAAGACTAAAACCGAATAAACTATTTTTTCAGTTTATTAACCAAATAGTAATAGTATTGTTTAGACAATAGATCAAAAAGCAATATTAAAATTCCTTTTATTGTAAAAATAAACACATAAAAAAACCTCATTCTACCTGAATGAGGCTTATCAATTATTCGTCTATTCATTAATATCAGCTAATGCCTTCTCGATGCTCGAGTAGGTTTTCAGCATATTGTCCCGGTCCAAGTCACGCACCAATTCGGTTGCCGCTTGGGGAGTGACACCGGTAATGTACAGATGGCTTCCCATAATGCGGAGCGCTTCGCAAATCTGTGTGAACCAATGGAGTGGAGATTCCTCGTTCCATGTCAATCCGGTAATATCGAGAAGCGCATGCTCAATCCGATGCTCGCTGACGTATTCGCATAATTTCACTTTCAATGCTTCAAAACGCTGCAAGCTCATCGTCCCCACGAGTGCTACCGTAGCAACGTTCGGCTGTATCGATAAAATCGGCAACATCAGTTTCTCGATTTCGCTTTCATTTTCACTGAGCGCTTCTTGCTGCATTTTTTCAACGGTAATATCTGTCTGGGTACCGATAAAATAGAGCTTTTCTTCGACAGTTACCGGGGCAATCGCCAGGCGGTTCCAAAACGGTGTTCCGTCTTTTCGGTAATTGCGTAAAATCACGGTCGTTTTTTCCTGGTTTTTGATGCCTTGCCGAATTTGGTCAATGGCATCAGGAGCCGTTTTCGGGCCTTGCAGGAAACGGCAGTTCTGGCCGAGGAGTTCTTCTTTGGCATAGCCAGTCATTTCCGTAAATGTATGGTTTGCATAAATGATTGGATTGTCTTCTTTTGCGGGATCTGTGACGATGGTGCCGACTTTGCTGCCGTCCAGCATGGCTTCAAGCAGCTGAATCTGTGTACCCACTTCCATTTTCTCCATATAAATTAGTTCACCTCAAATTTTTACTCATATTATTTTAACACAGCATGGCGCACAGCCAAAACCGGGAACTTCCGGAAGTTTCAGGAATCCGTCAAAGGGTAAATGTACAACAAGAGCTTTCTAAAGAAATGGAGAGGATACGCAAATGGCAAAAGTATTGGCAGTATTATCAAGCGGCTATTCAAACGAAGAGCATAATTACGTAACCGGCTGGTGGGCAGAAGAATTATTCGAGCCTTTATCCGAACTTGAAAAAGCAGGCCATTCAGTAGGTCTCGCTTCCATCGACGGCGGTAAACCGGTCGTCGATCCTTTGAGCCTTGATAAGGCTTATGACCCCGAAGGCAAATATAAAAAATTATACGATTCCGGCATCGCAGATAAGACAACACCAGTCGTCGATGTACGGGCAAGTGATTACGATGCCATTATGATCGTCGGCGGCCATGGCGCGATGTTCGATTTGGCGCATGATGAAAATCTGCACGCCGTCATCAACGTCGTCCACGAAACAGACGGCATCGTTTCTGCTGTTTGCCACGGGCCGGCCCCGCTTGTTTTCACGAAAACGAAAGACGGCAAGCCCTTATTGCAAGGCTTGAAAGTGACAGGATATCCGAACGATATGGAGCCTGAAGAAGTCGACGGGCTTTTGCCATTCAGCCTTGAAGATGAAATGGCCAAAATTGCGCAATACGACAAGGGCGATGGCCAAGACGAATACTTTGTTTGGGGCAGCGACCGCCTCCTGACTGGCCGCGATCCTGGTTCCTCACGAGCATTCGGCCGTGAATTGGCGAAGAAATTGACCGAACTGGAAGAGCATCAACTCGACAAACACCTGGACTGAGCACTCGCTTGAAGCAATAAGCTGCACAATAATACCGACTATTGGAGGAGGAAATGGAATGGATAATAAAAATAACCATAATGAAAAAGACAGGGAACAGGAGTACATGAAAACGAGTAAGCAAGAAGTTGACCACAAGACGTCAGCACATAAAGAAGGGCTTGAAGAACCGAAGAAAACAGGCTATCCGCCGTTACAGCTTGGATTGATCATTTTTGCGATCGCCGTTTTGGTGATTGTCGGATTTGCCATCGGTTTTGACTGGTTCGGCCTATTCGGAAATTAATGGCGTTCGGTGCAAAAAGCGGCAGACAGTATTTCCTGTCTGCCGCTTTTTTGTATGTCCTTAAATTTGTTCACTCAATTGGACGTCGAAAGTTTTCAATTCGCCATTCCGGTAAGCTTTAATCGTCACAGTCCCTTGTTCTTCCACTTCCGTATAGAGATATTGGCGAAGTTCCAAAACAGAAGAAACAGCTTGGCCATTCAATTCAACGATGGTATCTTTCGCTTCGATTCCTGCTTCAGCTGCGCCCGATCCTTCCTGTACCGATTGGACGACAATGCCATCTTCCACTTCACTCGGAAGGTTCAATTCTGCATTTCTAATTTCTGCAGGTATCTGTTCCAGTTCAAGCAATGCGACGCCTAGAGACGGACGGGACACTTCCCCTTCTCCTTCAAGTTCCGAGATGATTGGGATCGCGGAATTGATCGGAATCGCAAGTCCGATGCCTTCCACTGCATCCTGTGCAATTTTCATCGAGTTGATGCCAATGACTTGGCCTTGTGCATTCAATAATGCGCCGCCGCTGTTGCCGGGATTAATCGCGGCATCGGTTTGAAGCACTTCTGACTGCCAATCTTCCTGGCCGTCTTTATTGATATCAATCGGGACAGCGCGTTCTGTCCCAGAAATGACGCCTGTTGTCACCGACCCAGAAAATTGAAGGCCAAGCGGGTTGCCGATTGCAATGACTGGCTCGCCTGATTTCAGCACGGAAGAATCGCCAAACTCTGCAACTGTGTCAATTTGCGCTCCCGCGACTTTCAGAACAGCAAGGTCGGTCCATACATCCGAACCGAGCACTTCCGCTTCGAGTTCTTCGCCGTTCGCCAAAGTCACAACAACTTTTTCAGCGCCTTCCACTACGTGATGGTTGGTGACGACGAATGCATCGTCCCCTTGTTTTTTATAGATGACGCCTGATCCTGCTCCTGCTTCTTGTGTAGAGGTTTGGGCAAATGGATTATTGCCTGCTTGCAGATTGGATACGCCGACCACAGCCTCTGCCGTCGCGTCAACGGTTTCTGTCACGTCTGTCGTGACAATCGCCGAGTCGCTTTGCAGTTCACTCGTTTGGACGCCGGCAGTGGCGGATTCCGTTTCACCCAAATCGGTTCCAGTGACTAGCGTGCCTACCAGCAACGCACCTGCCAATACGCCTCCGAAACTGGAAGCCATATAGCGTTTCCACGGATTTTTCTGATTGTCTTGCCGTGTTGTATTGTAGTAGCCCATTATTTTTCCATCCCCTTTAATGATTGGTTGTCGTTTGCCTTATGGCTTTCGATATTCTTATCATACAAAGCAGATATGAAAAAATTATGACCAAACATGCAACAGAAATGTAAAGTTTTCGCGTAGGCCAGATGCCAAAAAGCCTGCCGCAACAACCGGCAGGCTTTCAATGTTTCAATTACTTATTTGATTGTTTATGCGGCAGGCGGATCGTGAATTTGGTTCCGCTGCCTTTTTCGCTTTCCACTGAGATTTCTCCGTCGTGCAAATTAACCAACTGGCGGACGATGGAGAGGCCCAGCCCGAACTGGCCGCTTCCGCGCGACATATCCGCTTTATAGAAGCGGCGCCAAATCATTTCCAATTCGTCGACCTCGATGCCGTCTCCGGTATCTTCCACTTCCAGCACAGATGCGCCGTCTTCCGAGCGGGCGCGCAGGAAAATATCGCCGTTTTCGGTAAATTGGATGCTGTTTTTGACGATGTTCACCAGGATTTGAATCAACCGATCCATATCCCCATAAATCATCTCACCTGGCTCGGCTTCGATTAACAAGCGGTCGCCTTTTTCGGCTGCCTGTAATTGCAGCTGTTCTTGGATGATTTCCAACAGCTCGGCTGCTTCGATCTCTTCTTTCATCAACGTCACTTGATTCGACCGGATTTTCTCGTAATCCAAGTTTTCATTGACGAGGCGCATGAGCCGCTTCGTCTCATCACTTACAAGACGGATGCCTTTTTCGCGCTGCTGTTCTTCGATCATACCGCTCTTCAAGCCTTCGATGATGCCGGCAATGGTCGTAAGCGGCGTCCTCATCTCATGAGAGACATCCGCCATAAAGCGCCGCCTGCGGTTTTCGAGCTGTTCGATTTCTTCATTGGAGCGCTGCAATTTGTCCGCCATGACGTTGAAGTCATGCGCCAAATCTCCGAATTCGTCAAAATTCGATTCCGGCAAATTGACTTGGTAATGTCCTTCGCTGATCATCGAAGTCGCTTTTCGCATGCGCTGCAGCCGTGTCACGTGAATTTTGGCAAGCAAGAGGCTGAGCAGCAAGGCGAATGGCAAGGAAATGGCAATCACCGCGACAAGCGTCCGATTCAATTCCGTCACCATTTCCCGGATTCCGCTCACAGGCGAAGCCAATAACACGCCGCCAGCGAGCGTGCTGCCTTCGACATACGGCAGCGCCACAAACGTCATCGACCGCTCAAAGCGTTCGACATCCCGGTAGACGACCAAGGTTTCGCCGCGTTCGATGACATTCCATTCTTCAGGAGTCAGCTCGACCGACGGAAAATTGCCGTTGATTGGATAAAGAATCCGGCTTTGCTGGTCGAAGACGATGAAATTGATGTTCTGCGCTTCAAGCACCGTTACATAGGATTGCAGATCTGTACCTGGGCGTGCCTGTTCCAGTTCCTGGAGGATCTGCTCGCCGTAGCGCTCCAACTCCTCCGCCTTGTCCGAATACGCCACCCGCTCGCCGTAGAAAATGAACAGCGTGCTTAAAATGGCCACCGCAAACACGAGGACGCCCATATGGCTCGCAATCAATTGATAGAAATACTTAACCCGCAAGTTCTTCAAATTTATAACCCACTCCCCACACCGTATGGAAGAGCTGGTCCCCTTCCGGAATTTTTTTGCGCAGCCGTTTAATATGGACGTCTACCGTTCGTTCATCGCCGTAGAACTGATAGCCCCATACCTGTTCGAGCAATTGCTCCCGGCTGAACACTTGCTTCGGATGTTGCAGGAAAAAGACCAGCAGATCAAATTCCTTCGGTGTTAGATTGTCGATCGCTTCGCCGTCTTTGACGACTTCGCGTGTTTCTTTCCTGACATGGAAATGGGATGTGCGGATGCCGTCCTCAGCCGCTTCGCCTTTTCGCGCCCTTCTGGTTACTGCTTTGATGCGCGCCATCAAGGTCAACGGGCTGAACGGCTTGGTCACATAATCATCTGCTCCCATTTCAAAGCCGATCACTTGGTCGGATTCACTGTCTTTCGCTGTCAGCATGATGATCGGCACTTCGCTTCCCGTTTCGCGGATTTTCCGGCACAGCGCGATGCCGTCCATTCCTGGAAGCATCCAATCCAGGATCAGCAGGTCAAAATCCCCTTCCTGGAATTTATGGTAGCCTTCCAGCCCATCTCCAGCGAATTCACCTTCTAGGCCTTCTTTTGAAAAAAACAATTCCAGCATTGAACTGACACTCGGGTTGTCTTCCACCACCAAAATTTTCATGATTCCCACCTCCAAGTTCCGCTTTCATGTGCACATAAAGTCTAAAAAGCCGCCCTGAAACGGGGCGGCCACATGGTTTAAGCATTCTTTTCTCGCTTTTTCAGCTTATCATAGAGGCTGCCGATCATCTCGTAATCGATGGCGATATTGTTTTCGTACGCATATTTTACGCCGTAGCCAAGCGCCAGTGTCATGGAGCTCGCCACTGTTCCCCCGATGACCGAACCTGCCCCCGGAATAAATTTCAACGCCTGGCGGTAGAGGGTATGGCCAATGGTCTGCGTAGCAGTAATGACGATCATGTCTTTTGCCGCTTTTTTTGTTAAAGGCTTATCGTACAGATTCGACAATTTGACGATGAGTCCGACCTGCAGCGTCGTCAATGGCAATACGTCCGATCCTGGAATCGGTGACGCGCCGATGATTCCAGCTGAGACCCCGGCCCCCACGATCCAGCGCGTGGCAGCCGACGATTTCTCTTTCATGCTTTTGGCGAAGAGCAGGTCTTTCCCCTTCTTTTCCAGCAACAGCAAAATTTCTTTCTTCAGCAGATCCAAGTTCTCCCCTGTTTTTGAAGACACTGGGATCACTTTGTATTTATTGTTTGTGTGCCCTTTGATGAATCTGATGATCGAGGGGATATCTTCTGCTGCATCGATTTTATTTAAAACGATGAGGATGTCTTTATTGTGTTTTTCGATCTCGGCGAATTTTTGTTTTTCGCTATCTGAAAAGACTGTCCCGGCAGCGTTCAGGAAAAATAGCACGACATCCGATTGCTGGACGAACTCCAATGTCTTTTTAGGGTTTTCATCATTCGGGTCGTTAAGCCCGGGCGTATCCATGAACTTGATGTTTTCGAGGCCGCGGATGTTGTAAGGATCTACGCTGACCGTCTCGCCAGGCATCGGATTGGTGCTGGCAATGTCTTCACCGATGATTTTATTCACCGTTGTCGATTTCCCGGCATTGACTTCGCCGATCAATGAGATCAGCAAATCCTGCTCGAGCGTATCGCTCACTTTCTTCATCTCATCTTCAAACACTTTATCCATCGCACGCATGACTTCATCTTCGAATTCCTTAACCATTGGCCCGTCTCCTCCTTCAAGGTACTTAACCTTATTATAAAGGCTGGGGGCGTTCGCGACCATTTTCAGCCATCCCCTGCACTCGCCACCGGCTCCAATTCATAGTAGCATGAAAAAATAGACGATTTTAAAAGGAGTGTCTGTCCATGTGTGAACGCCCTCCCGTCATTGGGCTCGATGTCGATTCTGAAACCCGTTGCCGCCATTATCATTCGGAAAACGATCGAATTGCCATTCGCTTCCATTGCTGCGGAAAATATTTTCCTTGCTTTGCTTGCCATGAGGCCGCGGGCTGCGGCGATACGTCTGTCTGGCCGAAAGAGCAGTTCCACGAAAAAGCCATTCTTTGCGGAGCATGCGGCAACGAGCTGTCCATCCGTGACTATCTCGATTGCGCTTCTTCCTGCCCGCGTTGCGCCGCTGCTTTTAACCCCGGCTGTAATTTACATAAGCACTTATATTTCGAAGTTTAAGATTATTGGGATTAACTTCCACTTAATAAAAAAATCGCCCAAGAAGCCGTTTTTCACAGCGTTTCGGGCGATTTTGGGATAAGTTATTTCACTTTCAGGCACATTGCGAATTGCTCGCCTTTTTTGCCCATGACTCTTCGGCCGGTGTCTTCAAAACCGGCTTTTTTGTAGAGGTTCTGCGCAGCGGTATTGCGTGCATTGACGCCGAGTACGATCTCGTCAAAAGCTTCGAATTCTTTTTGCAGAAAAGCAGGCAGCGCTTCAAGTGAGCCGGTTGCGATGCCGCGCCCTTGAAATTTAGGATTGACGGAGTAGCCGCGCAATAGCAAAGCTTTTGGGTTATCGGAATAGCGTTTCCGGTCCTCCGATTCATCCAGCTCGAAAAATCCGGCCACTTCGCCGCGCGCGCGGATGACGATGAAATGCTTTTCCGGATTCCCCGCATCCCGCTTGATGAGTTCTTGCGGCATAATGGTGAATTCCTGCTGGTCCGCTGGGAGATCATAAGAGACATCTGTTCTTTTGGTATAGCAATGCAGC
Source organism: Planococcus rifietoensis (assembly GCF_001465795.2). Taxonomy (NCBI): domain Bacteria; kingdom Bacillati; phylum Bacillota; class Bacilli; order Caryophanales; family Caryophanaceae; genus Planococcus; species Planococcus rifietoensis. Next base: position 2,648,314 of record NZ_CP013659.2, read on the forward strand.
GTCACTTCACTTTTTCTAATCACAAAAATCGGTCCCCCTACACTAGTTATTCATTCTCCAACGTCACAACCACGATTTCGGGCAAATTGAAAACACGCAGTGGAAATCCACTGTTCCCAAGTCCCCGGCTCAACACAAGCTGCGTGTCCCCTGATTCGAAGACGCCTTCTGTCATGCTTGGAAACCAGCCTTGCCCTGGGGCGATCAAGCCGCCAAGCCCTGGGATACGAATCTGGCCGCCGTGTGCGTGCCCGGCGAAAACGACATCGATGCCTTCGCTTGCATAAGTCTCCAATTGTTCAGGCCGATGGGCAAGCAGCAAAGTAAACGCGTCGTTGAGCCCAGCTTCTGCGATGCTGTTGCGCGTAAACTCCTCTTCATGCAGATAGATATCCATTAACGGATCGTCGATACCCGCAATTTGTATCGCTTCCCCATCCTGTTCCCACATGACCGAGCGATTGCGCAACACTTGGACACCGCGTTCTTCCAAGGCAGGGACAATTTCATCATCCAGCCGATTCGACGATACTTCGTGGTTGCCGATGACATAATACACTTCACTCATCTCAACCAGCCCATCAACAGCCGCCAAACTTCTCTCCAGGTCGTAGCGGTCGCTATCAATCAAATCCCCGGTAATGAAAATGGCATCCGGATTCGCCGCTTCGACTTTATCCAACAAGGATTGCTGTTGATTCCCAAATTCAGCGTTGTGAAGGTCCGATACTTGGACGATGCGCTTGCCGGCAAATGCAGCCGGCACGTTTTCCGATTGGACCGAATATTCGGTCGTGACAATCCAGTTATTATTGACCCAGGCAAATCCCAGCAGGAGCAATGCGACAAAAATCAATGCAATCAGTTTCTTCATATTTTATTCCTCAATTCGTTAGTGTGGCCCGTGCGTCCATTTTATCGGCCATTGTGCACGAGTCCTGGCTTGGCATCATAGCAGTTCTGCTTGAGTGCCAATCCGCTGCAGCATAAAAACTCTCCAGCGCTGTGCCAAATCCTGTTCTTATTCTACCAGCATTCGCCCAAAAGAAAAGCAATCAGCTAATCGCTGATTGCTTCTATACTTTCGTTTTCGCGCGGTTCCTTTTCGAGAACCAAATGCCCAGTGCCGCCAATCCAATCAAGCACACCAGCGAGAGCGCAAGCGTCCAGATCAGTGCTGTCACATCCGGCCCGATATCCAGGAAAGACGCTGCATAATTTGGAAGCTTCAGCGGCGACCATTCCCAGCGGCTGCCGAACAGGCTGTCGATAAGCTGCAAAATAAGCAACGTGGCAAGCGTCAACGCAGCAGCCAAACCCGCATTCGGCATCGACGCACTCGCAAATAGCACCAAAGTGACCACCAATACCAGCCATAAACTATACGTCGTCGCAAACGCCAGGAACTCACCGAACGGAACTGCCGCAAACAGCACAGCCGTGTAATAATAACCAGCCAAAAAACCTGCCCATACGCTGATCAACGCTACAATGGAAGCCATCAGCCATTTGCTGAGGAAATAGGATACATACGATAATGGCCGTACATATAAAAGAGTCGCCGTTCCGTTTCTGCGCTCGCCCGCAATGCTCCCCATATAAGCGAGAACGAGGACAAGCATGCCGATCAACTGGAATTGACCCATGACCGCGACCATCAATTGTTCAGGTTCCGGATCCGGCAGTTCGATAACAGCACCATCCGGCAACCCTCCTGTGGCATCGAGAATCTGAGGAAGGTAATAATTCGATAAAGGTTCTGTGATGCCCAACAGAATAAAGACGACGGGAATCCAGAAAATCTTAAAATTGCGCAAGTTCTCACGCCATTCCTTCAACAGCAGTGTCGAAAATTGCTTCATTTTCCAGCCACCACCTTCAGGAAAATATCTTCCAGGCTGGCGGTCTGTTGTTCGACTCCAACCACAGGCAGGCTTTTCACTGACAGGAAACGGAACACATCCTGCATGATCGGCCCCTCCGCTTTTACAGGCACAATAACTGCTGTGCCTTGAACAGCAGATGGCCACGGCGATTCACGCACAAACCTTTCCGCAGCGTTAGTGTTTTCAAAGCGAATCCGAATTTGCGGGTCCGCATAGCGGCTGCGCACCTGGCTGAGGGAACCGTGTTCCACGAGGCGGCCATTCTGCAGAAACAATAGCTGGTCTGTCATTTCTTCAGCATCGTTCAAAATATGGGTAGAGTAAAGAATCGTCGTTTGGCCAAGCAGTGATTTCAATAATTCCATCACTTCCCTTCGCCCGGTCGGGTCCAAGGAAGAAATCGGTTCGTCTAATAACAGCAAGCTTGGCTGGTGCACCATCGCTTGCGCCAATCCGAGCCGCTGCTTCATGCCTCCTGAAAAGCCGCCGATTTTCTTATTGGCTACTTGACCTAGCCCGACAAACCCCAATGTCCGTTCTGCCTGCTGGCGGGCTTTTTTCGAATCGACGCCGCTCAGCTTAGCGGCCATTTCCGTAAATTCCAAAGCCGTCAGCCAGGGAAAGAATCGCGGGTATTGCGGCAAAAAGCCGATCGATAAGTTTTTCTTGCGCTGGATTTCTCCTGCTGTCGCTTCCAGCAACCCAGCGAGCATCGACAGCGTCGTGGTCTTTCCAGCACCGTTTGGGCCAATCAATGCCGTTGCACTGCCTTCTGCAAGCTCGAAGCCCAACCCGTCAACTGCTTGTTCGGTGCCAAAGCGCTTCGTTAATGACCTGACTTCCAATACGTTCAATAATTCCGCCTCCCTATGACAAAGTACAGAATCGGCCCGATAATATTCAACAAGACAATGATCGCCGCCCACATCCACTTCGGACCGTTCGGATTTGGGTTTTTGATCAAATCCACTAATGCGAATATCATCAATGCGATCTGCAAAACCAAAATGGGCAGCACCAATAGAATTGTACGTTCATCCAACATGTCCACGTTCCCCCCCTGCATCTTTTTTCTCTATTGTTATTTCGGTATGGCTGTCGGCTCTCCCTGCAACAGCATAAAAAAAGACCGCAATCAGCGGTCTTTCCAGCACTCATCACATTACCATTTCAGTTTGAGCAGCACTTGCCGAAGAGCATCCCTGTGCTCTTTGTTAATCGGCCATCCGTTGATTTCTTCGATCAATTGCTGACGGCTGCCGAAGCCTTTGACAAACCCGTTCAGCCGGGCTGCGAAAGTCGACGGTGTCAGAAGCCCCAGCTCGGGATAAAGTTCTGCCAATTGTTCAAGCGCTTTCGGATAGCGTTTTAAATAATATTTCTGATGGCGCTCCTCCGCTTCCGTAAATCCGTCGAACGGCCGGATTTCCGTTTCGACCGGCTCGTTCAATTGCTGCTCTTTTTCTGCCTTCAGTTTCTCGATGATGTGCTTTTGCTCTTCGGACTGCCAAAATAGCAAGGAAATGTATTGGCGACCTTTGTATGCATCACGGTTCGGATAATGGCTGCGCCAAAATTCCTTGACGATTTCTTCAAAGCAAATCTGTCCGGGATCAAATTCTACTTGGATGGTTTCAGTATGGTCTCCCATCTTCCTGTATGTAGGATTGTCCGAAGTGCCGCCTGCATAGCCGGTCCGTGTCCGGATCACGCCGGGCAATGAACCGAACTGTGCATCCGGGCTCCAAAAGCAGCCCATCCCAAAGGTTGCGGTTTCAAGATTCGCTGTATCTGGCAAGTCCTGTTCAAGTACTGAAATTATTGTGCTTTCCATATGCGTTTCCTCTCCTTAAGAGCCACCCTTTGTGCTTCGGGCCATTTTTCCTTATGATAGTAGCAAGGAGTCCATCAAACAAATCGAACGAAAGCAGGTGTATCTGCATGACTGTACGTAAACAGGACATCACCGCTTATTTCCGCTCACTTGACCGGGGCTCGTTCATGGATCGCCACCAGCAAGATGCAGGGCGAGACGAAGCTTTGCCAATTGGATATGGACAGACGATTTCACAACCTTCACTCGTGTTGGAAATGACCGTTGCACTCGCTCTCGACGACCATCACAAAGTGCTGGAGATTGGCACAGGGTCGGGTTTTCAGACAGCGCTACTGGCAGCTTTTTCACGTGAGGTCTACACAGTCGAGAAGATTCCACAGCTAGCTGAGAGCGCCAAAAAGCGGCTCGAAGCGAAAGAATTTAAAAACATCTCGTTCCTGCTGGGCGATGGCAGCCTCGGCTGGCCTGAACACGCACCGTACGACCGGATCATCGTCACTGCCGCTGCTTCGGATATTCCAAAAGAATTGGTGGACCAATTAGCTGACGGCGGACGCATGATTATCCCTGTCGGCAGTCGGTACAGTCAGGACCTTCTCGCCATCGATAAAACCATCGATGGAAAACTGGAAAAGACAGCGCTCGAAGCTGTCCGCTTTGTCCCATTGAAAGGGAAGTATGAAAATTAGGGTATAGTAGAATAAAGGGGATTAATCGCCATCCCTCGAGGCGTTGCGCAAGACCGACCAGCCGAGCAAAAACAGGAAAGCGGCTGTTCCGAGCCATAGCGATTCATAGAAAACGGGGTCGCCAGTGTCCCTGACTGTATGCAAATTCAATAGCAGGCGGAACACCAAGCTGTCGAATATCAGCAGCACGCCGCCTCCAATCAAGGCACTCCCTGAAAAACGCGCTGGCCAAAAGGCTTTGCGCCTAGCCAAATCGGCAGCAATCCATAGAGACAAAACCGTCAACGCCCAGCCGATGACCTGGTAAATTCCTTCCCCCGTCAAAATCGCTTGGGGACCATTGCCTTCGTAGAAATGATGCCATTGCAAGAAAAAATGGAAAATGCTTTGCTCGAGCACTGAAAACATCCCGGCACCGAACAATAAGCCTGCCCAAAAGTTCCGGGAAGTGTGGACGCGCCGGTTTCTTGCTGTCGTAAGATCTGTCTTGCGTTCTGCCGAAACCATTCGATCCACCCCTTTTGAATTCCGTCCGTATCCGTTTTCCATTTATACCCGCTCTGCCGGTCCCTTAATCGCGCTGGGCTGTTCAGTGCATTGCACGTCCAACATAATAGACAATGCCATATCCCGCACACCAATTACATTATTCAAGGAGGCGACCCATTTGCAGAATTCCAAAACCATGCAAAGTGAAATCGGCGGCTATATTTCAACCGTCATCCGTGAACACTTCGGGAAAGGCCCGACATCTGTATTCGTGATTGTGAAACCACCTTTTGTCATCGTCCACCTCAGAGGTTTCCTAAGCCCGACAGAAAAGATTTTGCTCCAGAAAAACGAGTTTAGGCGCGTGATGGAAATCCGCCATTTGCTGATCGAGGAACTGAAGCCAGATATTTGCGCTGCCTTCTCCCGTGCTTCTGGCGAAAAAGTCGAATCGATTTATTCCGATTGGCATCTGGAAAACCAGACCGGCATGCTTATCGGGGTCATGGCTAGCCGGGAAGCTGCCGCTGAATTTGACTGGCAGTCCGATGCAACGCAAGAAGCCCTTCACGATTCAGTCGTGGAAGCCAGCCGAAAAGCCGAAAAAAAACCTGAAAGCACCGAGTTGTTCTGGTTGAATGACCGGACCTTATTGATTGAACGGACGGGCTTCTTAGTGGAAATTGAACGTGAATTGATTCGCAATGGGTTGGCCGAAGAACTGAAACAAGTGAAACGGCCTCTCGAAAAGCGCTTGCTTTTGAAGGAAACCCCGTTCCCTGATCTGCTCAAACGGGATATCCGTGAGATTTTCCTCGATTGGGAATTCTCGACGGACATCAGTTATATTCTTGTCTTGCTTGAGCCGAATAAACATTCTTAACATGAAAAAGCCGCCCAATTGGCGGCTTTTTTTCTCTATCCAATTTAACCGACAGTCGACTGTGCAGTTTGGCAATGCGGGCAATGTTCGTATTCCTTTTCTGCCAAGTTCTCCACATACTCCAGTTTATCGGTAAACTCTCTTTGATCTATAGGCGTTTGCAAAAAGCCGCAGCTATCTCCTGCAAACTGGCTATGATGGATTTTTTTCGTTCGATGATCTACAAAATAACCCATGACTGCTTCCCCCCTATAAAAAAAGCCGAAAAGAGCCTCTCAAAATGAAAGGAATCTTTTCGGCTTTGCCTCCGGCGCTATGGTCCGCGGCATTTGACCTGTTATATACAGTTATTGCTTTTCAATGATTCCTATTGTACAGGAACACCCACTGTGTGGCAAAGAAATCACTCCACGTGAAATCCCGCTTCTTTAATGAGACGGATAATCTGGCTTTCCTTGATCTCCGTTTCGTCCAGCTCCAGTTTGACTTCGCCATCTGCTACGTTCACCAAAGCCCGTTCAACGCCTGGCTCTTTCAGCAGTAAATCCTCCAGTTCGCGAATGGGGCGTTGTGATTTCGCTTCCGTTACAAATATCGTCATTTTTCTCATCAGTGATTCTCCTTCCTGTGCATTTCCTGGGAAATATCAAAACTTCATTTTCAATTTGCCTTCTTCCAATTCCAGGCTGGCATTGAACTTTTTGCCGTTCTTCGAAACGAATCCTTTAATGACAGGGGTTTTCCCTCTGGTGCATAAGTATTCGATATGTTTGGCGGTCAACCTTTTTTTCAAAAATACCGATGGAAACGACTGCTTGCATCCATTGGCGTGTTCCGTACAGCCATATGAGCCCCTGCGCGAAACAATCGAGCCTTTTCGGCAGCGCGGGCATATCGCAATTTCCGTTCCTTGCAAGGCTGGCATTTGATCTGGCATGCCATTATTGCGCAACTGCTCCGGGACATCTTGCAGCAGCTTCTCGATGAATTTTCCAATAGTGGCAAGAAACACTTCCGACGAGCCTTCGCCTTTGCCGATTTTCTTCAAATAGCTTTCCCATTTTGCGGTCATCGATGGGCTCGACAGCAAATTGCCTTCAATCGCTTGGCATAGCATGCGCCCTTTTTCTGTGACTGATACGATATTTCTCTTAACCTCAATATAATTATGCCGCTTAATCGTTTCAATGATGCCGCTGCGCGTCGCTTCTGTCCCGAGCCCTTCGACTTCCTTGAGAATTTCGCTGTCGGCTACGTCTTCCGCGAACTTCCCGCAGGTTTTCATCATGGCGATCAGCTGCCCTTCCGTATAGGGCTTCGGCGCAGTGGTCGTGCCTTCAATAATGGCAACCGCTGCCGCCACTTGCTCGTGTGCCGCCAATTCAGGTAGCGGCGGATCCTGCTTCGTTTCTTTGGCTGTTGGAAATAAGGATTTCCAGCCTTTGTCGAGTTCTATCCGGCCCGTTGTATGGAACTCAAGCCCTTTGACATCAGTTACGACTTTCGTTTCGGCATATCGGTAATCCCGGTGGAACATGCCGAGCGTCGTACGCATCACTTCTTCGTATAAATGCCGTTCGTCCTGCGGCAACCCTTCGATTTTACGGGCTGTCGGCAAGCTCTTCGTCGGGATGATGGCATAATGCTCCTGCACTTTTGTGTTATCGACGAAACGCTTTTTCGGTGTTTTTGAAGCAATCGGAAACGGTGCATCGATAAGCTTTTGGTAACTCTCCACTTGGGCTGACAAATAGCCGAACTCTGCCGATGTGATATGGCGCGAATCGGTCCGCGGATAGCTCACCAGCTTCTTCTCATAGAGCTTCTGCATTGCTGACAGCACTTTTTGCGGGCTGTATTTCCATTTCCGGTTCGCGGCTGCCTGCAAGCTGGATAAGGAGTGCAGCGGCTGCGGCGGGATCTGCTTCTCCGCCGTCTTCAATTCTTTGATGTGGCCTTGCGCTTTACCGTCCGTCAACTCATGGGCAGCCAGGAGCTCTTCCGCTTTTTTACGCTCTTTCGCTTTCAGTTTCGCTTTTCCTTTATAGCTGCCTTTCGCGGCTTTGAATTTCCCTTCGATTTCGTAGAACGGCTCCGGCTTGAACGCCTCGATTTCCTTTTGGCGCTGATAGATCAAAAATACCGTCGGCGTCTGGACGCGTCCGATCGCAAATACTTCGTGGATGCCGCGCTCTTGAAGCAGCAGTGAGTAAAGCCTTGAGCCGTTCATGCCGACCAGCCAGTCGCTGATTTGACGCGCCCGCGCTTCTTCGTACAGGCGCAGGTCTTCCTTGTTGTCGCGCAAATTGCGGAACCCTTCGCGCACTTCATCCACTTCGAGTGAATTGATCCACAGCCGTTTAATTTTTTTGCCGCGCACGCCGGTCTGCCGGTAGATGCTGTAAAAAATATTCGAGCCTTCGCGGTCTACGTCGCAGGCATTGATGACAGTATCGGTTTCTTTCATGAGTTTTTTGATGATATTGAATTGCTTCGATTTGCCGCGCGCTACTTGGAATTGGTATTCGACCGGCAGAATCGGCAAAGAAGCGAGCGACCATTTGCCCCATTTCGGGTCGTAGGCTTTCGGCTCTTTCAGTTCGACGAGATGGCCGATGCCCCAGGTAATGAACGCACCTTCTGGGAAAATCGGATTCGGCGCCACTTCCATATAGCCTTCCCGCTTCACCGTCTTGAACGCATCGCCATACGCTTTCGCCTGGCTCGGCTTTTCGGCTACAATTACTGGTTTCATGCTGTTCTTCCTTTCCCATGCTCTTTGTTTCATTGTACTCTTTCCACTGAAAAATCCAAATGAAAGCTAATTGGCATTTCAGTAGTTAACTGCTTTGTTGGACGGGTTTTAAATGAAGATAGGGGGGGCTTGTGGCAATATTTCTGAAGTTGAGTCGAGCTTCGCCTTGGTATTCGCCGCCCTGCTTTGGGTTGGCCTCTTGCCATAAGCCAAGAAGAGCACTTGTCTTATGGCGTCGGCTCACCCTTGGTGCTTGGCGGCTTGAAGATTTCATTGTACGAAGATTGATTAGATAGATCTGCTTCTATATTCAGTTGCCGGCTAGTGGGGAAATCGCGTCCCTAGTCTAGCGTAGAAATAGAGAATGAGGGTTTTCCTGTGGACATGTTGCTGAAGTGGATTCGAGCTTCACCTTGGTATTCGCCGCCCTGCTTTGGGTTGGCCTCTTGCCATAAGCCAAGAAGAGCACTTGCCTTATGGCGTCGGCTCACCCTTGGCGCTTGGCGGCTTGAAGATTTCATTGTACGAAGATTGATTAGATAGATCTGCTTCTATATTCAGTTGCCGGCTAGTGGGGAAATCGCTTCCTGCAAAGCCTGAAACAAAATCGCATGTACTTAAGAACACAAAAAAAGCTTCCGGCAGCTGCCGAAAGCTTTTCGTTCTTATAGAATATCGAGCCAAATTTTGATCGCTGTACCTAAAATCAACAGCGACAAGATCCACTGCAATAATTTGGTGTTCGCTTTTTGGCCCACTTTTGCACCCAATGGAGCTGCCAGGATACTGGCCACGATCATCACGGCAGCCGGACCATACAGGATCTGGTCGGTGACGATTTTACCGACCGTTGAACCGATGGATGAGATAAATGTAATCGCCAACGAAGTCGCAATGGTCATGCGAGTTGGAATACGCAAGACGACCAGCATGATCGGCACCAGAATGAAGGCGCCTGCTGCACCAACGATTCCTGCCGCAATTCCGACGATGAACGCCAGGCTTGCAGCAATCCACTTATTGAATGTCACTTGATCTGCCGGAATGTCATCCAAGCCTTTTTTCGGGATGAACATCATGACGACTGCGATGGTTGCCAGGATGGCATAGACGATGTTGATAGCCGACTCAGACAAAAGAGTCGAGCCGTACCCGCCGATAAAGCTCCCGACTAAAATGGCGCCGCCCATATAGGCGATGAGGGACTTATTCAAATAGCCACTGCCCCGGTATGCCCATACCCCCGCGATTGTCGCGAAGAATACTTGAATGGCACTGATGCCTGATACTTCATGTGCTGAAAATGCCGTGTATCCCAGCATGACCGGGATATATAACAGCATCGGATACTTGATGATGGAACCGCCGATTCCGACCATCCCCGAAATAAAGGAACCGACAAAACCGATCAAGAAAATAACAATCATAAAATCAATACTCATGGAAACTCACCTTCCCAAAAAGCATTTCTGCTCTTCTTTGCAATCTAGATGGCTGATGCTCAGCCCTTTTTGATCCAGAACTTCAGCACGTCGCCATCGACTTGCTCTTCCAAGAGCTCGTGGCCGCCTGATTTCGCCCAAGCAGTCAAATCTGCTGAAGCGCCTTTATCTGTTGCTTGGATTTCCAAGACTTGCCCGGAATCCATGTCTTTCATTTCTTTTCTTGTTTTTACGATCGGCATTGGGCAAGCCAAGCCTTTTGCGTCTAGTACTTTATCTGCGTTCATCAAAATCTCTCCTTTAGAATGTTTAATTATAGTTACTTGCTATTAATTCAACTTAACGTACGGCGCAGCGGTTCGGGCCGATTTCCATTTCACGTTGCATTTCGTCTTCTGGCGTAATCTTGCCCATATTGGTCTTGCGGATATCCTGGTAAGCATTCGGCTGTGGTGGCAGATTCTTTGTCACCATATCGCGGAACTCCTGCTCATCTTCGATATTCAATCCGTGATTTTCTTTGAACAAGTCGCCCAATTTTTTCGCCACGCTGCCGTCTTCGTTCAATTCATCCATGATCATGAAGTGAGCCGGCAAAACGACCAATTCGTTTGCAAGCGCTTGGTAGCGGCTGTATAGAGATTCGCGCAAATCGCCAACCCAGTCTTCCGCTAGCCCTGCAAGGTCCGGGCGTCCGATAGAATCGATGAACAGGATATCACCTGTCATCAAGTACTGATCATCAACGATGAATGAAGTCGAACCGATTGTGTGTCCTGGCGAGTAGAGCGCTTCAACTTTCGAGTTGCCGAATGCCGCGTCAAAGCCGCCTTCAAGCGGTGTATAATCGAACACCACTTCTTCAGCGTCAGCTGGCGGCAAGTAATACGTTGCGCCTGTCGCTTGTGCAATTTGGCGGCCGCCTGAGATATGGTCCGCGTGAAGGTGGGAATCGAATACGTGCTTGATCGCTGCGCCTTTTTCCTGCGCGAAGTTCAAGAAGACATCCGTCATGCGAGTCGCGTCAATGACTGCCGCTTCCCCGCCTGAAATAGCCATGTAAGACAAGCAGCCTTTGCCGATGCGGACAAATTGGTAAAGTTCTCCGCCATCTTTCAAATCGCCGACTTTCACCGGCTCCAAGTGCTCGCTCCATGCTTTCATGCCGCCTGATAGATAAGCCGTTTCCACGCCTTCATCCGCAAGCATATCTGCCACCATGATGGAAGATCCTTCTTTGGCGCAGACGACCAAAATATCGCGGTCTTTCGGCAATTGATCGATGACTTCTTCAACGCCGTCCAATAAATCAAAATATGGAATGTTCAAGTACTGGATGTTGCCTCCTTCGATTTTCCAATCAGCGAATGCGTCGCCGTTGCGGACATCAAGGATGAACAATGGTTCGTTATCAATTACTTTGCGGGCTACTTGCGCCGCTGTCATTGCTTTTACTGACATACACAAATTACCTCCCGGGGTATATTTTATATCAAAAAAAATTACTGTCTATATTTCTCAAGCTTGGATAGCACATTCCGGCTTGGCGCCAGGACTGGCCCGATTACTCGGTTTTGCCAGTCCAATCACGCATGCCAGGCACTACGTTATACAAAGTCTTGAACCCTTTTTTCGCCATCATGTCGCCAGCAACTCCGCTTCTGCGGCCTGAATAGCAGATGATGTAAATTTCTTGGTTTTGATCCAATTCGTTCATGCGATTTTCCACTTCACCGAGCGGAATATGCTTGACGCCAGGGATATGCGCTTCATCGTATTCTTCTTGCTCGCGAACATCCAAAATGTTCAACGAATCACCGTTTTCAACGCGTGCTTGAAAATCAGCGAGCGATACTTCAGGGATTTCAATCGTCTCTTCTACTTCATTTGCGCCGTCTTTGCGCAAGTAATGAAGCAACACGTCCCCTTCTGTTTCCGTACCGATGTATTCATGGCCCGAGCTTTTCGCCCATGCCTGCAAATCGGCTGTGGACCCTTTATCAGTTGCTTGGACTTCCAATACTTCACCAGAACCCATGTCTTTCATTACCTTTTTCGTCTTGACGATCGGCATTGGGCATGCGAGCCCTTTAGCGTCCAATACTTTATCTGTTTGAACCATTAATCATTCTCCTCCTTTTTATGAATCCGAGCCTGTTGCTGAAGATTACTCGGTGTCGCCTTCCCAGTTCATCATGCCGCCGTCCATATTGATAACGTTATAGCCGCGGTCTTCCAATAACCGGCTGGCCATGCCACTGCGGTTGCCAGAACGGCAAATCATGATATGTTCTTTCGATTTATCGATATCCGGCAAGCGGAACTCCAACAGGCCAAGTGGAATATTGACGGCTCCTGGAATTTTTCCTGCAGCGACTTCTTCTGTTTCGCGCACATCGATCAGCGACGCCTCAGGGTTGTTTTTGATGTATTCCTGAACTTCTTGTGTAGTCATGCTTTTCATGTTAAATTCCTCCTCAAATTATCCGCGGTAACTGCTCATTCCGCCTCTGATATTCACTATATTGGTAAATCCGTTTTTCTTCAATAATTGGCTCGCTCTGCTGCTGCGCATGCCGCTTTGGCAGATGACCAGTGTTTCTTTGTCCTTCGACAATTCATTTACACGCTTCGGCAAATCATTCAATGGAATGTTCTTGAAGCCTTTAATATGGTTCGCTTTGAACTCTGCAGGCGTCCGGACATCGATATACTGCTTATCTTTCTTGCCGAGTGCAGGTTTCAGTTCGTCAGTGGACATTGTCTTGATTCCTTTAGTTGGTGCAGTAAAGCGGGAGATCGCGAAATAGGCAATAACCCCGACTGCAATCCAGAGCAACCATTCCATCTATACTTCATCCTTTCCACTTTTGGGAGTTAGATAAACAAGTTGACGTTGCCGTCTTCTGCGTCGCCAAGGTAAGCAGCAACTCCTGCATAGACGATATCGTCAAGCAACTCTTCCTTCTGTAAACCTAAAAGATCCATTGTCATCGTGCAGGCAACCAATTTAATGTCTTGCTCCTGAGCCATCTCGATCAGATCCGGCAAAGGCATTGCGTTATGCTTTTTCATCACTTGCTTGATCAGTTTCGGGCCCATGCCCCCGAATTGCATATTGGAAAGGCCAAGTTTATCAGCGCCGCGCGGCATCATTTTTGAGAACATCGTTTCGAGACGGCCTTTTTTGATTGCTGGCGGATTTTCTTTGCGGAGTGCATTCAATCCCCAGAATGTATGGAAAATGGTAACTTCGTGATCGTAAGCTGCTGCCCCGTTTGCGATAATGTAAGCGGCCATTGCTTTGTCATAATCTCCGCTGAAAAGTACGATTGTTGTCTTCTTCTGTTCTGCCATTCTGTAAATTCCTCCAATAATTACCCCTATGGGTATATTTTATTCCAAAAAAAAGAACGTTTTATAGTGGCGCCGCACTTCTTTTCAATACCCTATAGGGTATATTAAAGCATATATTCTACTATGTCAACAGGAAACTTCTTTTTTATTTTATCCCGTTTTAACGGCTTTTTACGAGAAGCTCGACCGCTTCTTTTACGACGTCTTCCGTACTTTCGCCTTTTTCCAAGCTATCGCGTACACAAGACTGCAAGTTTTCACTGACAATGACTCCGATCGTCCGGTCCACTGCGCTTCTTACTGCTGACAGCTGGGTCACTACATCACGGCATTCACCGTCTGCTTCGACCATTTTGATGACTCCGCGCAATTGGCCTTCAATCCGCTTGAGGCGGTTTTCAATCTTTTTATCGTATTCCATCAGACAAGCCTCCTGTTCAAAATATAAAGTGAAGTTGTTATGCCTATAATATACCCCTTAGGGTATAATGTCAAACGAAAAAATCGTAAGTTCTTTTCACTTTGTCTGATGTTATTTTAACATGTAAAGTCCCCGCCAATACAGCAGGGACCCTTGTATAGCCGGCACTGCTTAGACCGCGCAGTTGTTCGGGCCGGTTTCCATTTCTTTTTGTTCGTCTTCGGATGGGATGATTTTCCCCATATTCGTTTTGCGGATATCTTCATAAGCGTTCGGTTGCTCTTTCAAGTTTTCCGTCACACGTTTGATGAAACGTTCTTCATCATCGATATTGAGCCCTTCATTTTGATTGTACAGCTCGCTGAGTTTTTTGTGGACGCTGCCGTCTTCGTTCATTTCTTTGACGTCTGCATAATGTGCAGGCAAGACAATTAAGTCTTTCGACAGGTCATCGTAGCGTTCATAAAGCGTTTCATGCAGGTCTTCTGCCCAATCCGTCGCTTTCCCTGCAAGGTCCGGACGGCCGATCGATTCAATGAACAGGATATCGCCTGTCAGCAAATATTCATCGTCGACGATAAATGAGGTACTGCCGATCGTGTGGCCAGGCGAATAGAATGCCTTGACCTTGGCTTTCCCTACTTCCACGATTGTTCCATCTTCAACTGGTTCATAACCGAATACCACTTCATCTGCGTCTTCCGGCGGCAAGTGATACTGTGCGCCGAACTGTTCGGCCAATCTTCGGCCGCCTGAAATGTGGTCGGCATGGAGATGGGTATCCAACACATGAGTGATTTTCGCCGAATGCTCTTTTGCGAAGTTTTCATACGGTTCGGTCATTCGTGCCGCATCGACCACTGCCGCTTCGCCATCCGATTCAATCAAATAAGACAGGCAGCCCTTGCCGACCCGGACAAATTGATAGATCGCGCCGCCAGTCTTCAAGTCCCCAATTTTCACCGGTTCCAATTGTTCACTCCAGGAAGCCATCCCGCCTTCAATGGAAATGATGTTTTCAAATCCTTGGTCCTGCAGGTACTCCGCCGCTTTCTTCGATGTATTGCCTTTTGCACACATTGTATAGAGCGGCTTTTCCTTCGGCAGCTTGTTGATTTCTTCGCTGCTTTCTTCTATTTTATTGAACGGAATATTATGCAATTCCACTTGGCTGCCTTCTACATGCCAATTTTCCACATCTTCTTTGCTGCGGACATCGAGAATGGCAACAGGTTCATTGTTCATTACTTTTTCTGCAATTTCTTCAGCAGATGCAAACTTAACTGTCATGTGAAAATCCCTCCATATAGTTTTACATTTATGCGGTTCGGTCGATGCAGCTGATCAAGCGGTTTTCGATATCTGCAGCCACTTCAGTCAATTTGCCGCCATCTTCAGCCATGCCAATCAGTGAGGTCGGCTTTGGCATGCCAATCTTCGTTTCTTCCCCATCTTTATAAACAACGATTTTGCATGGCAGGAAATAGCCGACCATCAAGTTTTCAGAGAGTACCGTATTCGCTTCTTTCGGATTGCACACTTCCAAGATTTTATAAGATGTATCGAAGTCCTGCCCCTTTTCCTGAAGTTTTGCCGTCAAATCGAAGTTCCATAAGACGCCGAACTGCTCTTCTTTCAAGTTTTCCTCGAGCGATGCCACTGCTTCATCTACAGATTTGCTAGTCGTAACGGTGTAATCAAACATTTTTTCTGCCTCCTCTTATTTAAAACGCTTCTAGAATTACCCTACCCCCTATTTTTTCAACTAAACATATCACCCATACTCAAACAAAAAGGCCAGCCTTCTAGAAAGGCTGGCCAAGATAATTGTTCATCACCAGATGAAAACCGCAAAAAGGATGGCGATTGCCGTGATGACAGCACTTGAAAAACTGCCGATGAGCAATTGTTCACGCTGGGAAAATGCCCCTTTTTGAAAAGCTAAAAAAGTTGTGGGGGAATGAATCGGCAAGATGGTGACGCCGCCGATGATCATGATCAATAAAAACGCCATTGGCAAAATCGGCAAGCCCAACATTTCTGCAAAACTGACGATGATTGGAAAAATGACAATCATCGATGTGGAAGGCACGACAAACAAAAAGCGCAATAGGAAAATGAGACAAGCGATAAAAATAATATTTACCCCCTGGCCCATTCCTGCTGGCAGCAGTTGAATCAATTGGCTCGCCAGGACACCGGCCGTTCCGTTTTCTTCTATTAAATAGCCAAGTGAAAATGAGGCGCCGAGCAATAGGAAAGTTTCCCAGTCGTAATCCCGGACGAGCCGGTCATCAACAAGCCCATTCACCGGCAATGCATAATAAGCGAGCAACAGGAAAGGCCCCACGATAAGCGGAATCTGTTCCTGATCGATGACGATCCAGCTGATGATCATGGCGAAAAACGGAATGATCACCCACCAAAAACGTTCCGGCAAGCGGGCGGCAGGTGCAAATTCCATCTGCTCCATCTGAGGCACGGCACCACTGCGGCGTTTAAAGAAGAACCAGACACCGAAACTGACCAATAGCAGTGACAGCCAAAGCGCAGGTGCGATGCGCACAAACCAGCCGAGCCATGAAATTTGGATGCCTCCGAAATCACTCAGCAATTGAGCCGCTAAAATCGGGAATCCGCCGCCGGTGAAGACGATCATCGTCGAGTTCTGGTTCATCATGCCGATGACATAAAAGCTGAATTGGCGGAACACGCTTCTCTTGCCGAGTGCAAAACGGTCGTTCACTTGCTCGATGATCGGCTCAAGAATGCGGAACCTGGCGACAGCGGAAGGCAGCAGGATCGGCAAAAAGACGATCAATAGCGGCAAGCCGACCAATAGCCGCTGGACTTTCCCTTTGCTCATTTTCAATAACACGCCGACAAAGACTTGATCGGCTCTCGCTTTCACCAGCACTTTGGAAATCAAAGTCAGTGCCAGGATAAAATAAAGCGCATCCGACAGAAAACCGGCAAAAGCCTGCTCCGGCTCTTCCGTTAAACGGAAAAGCAGCAGCAGGCCGAGCACCAGAAGACTCGAAGCGCCGAGCGGCATGGCGCTTACCGTCCACAAACCAATGGCGATGCCAAGCAATAGCAGCGTCAGTTTCTGGTCATCCGTATAAGCATCCAATAAACCGAACGCCCATAAAAGAGCAAAACCGGCGGCCAGCAGAAAAGCAAGAATACGCGGCACTAGCTTAGAGTTTCTCACTTTTCCACCCCTTAACGTTGTTTATATGCCAGCCTATTGCTTCTCCATTTCAGGAATGCCGGAACCAATAGTGAAACGAGTGCAACCAAGAGCAAGGATAGCGGAAGCGGAGTATCGACAAAAATGCTCAAGCTGCCGTTGGAGATGGTCATGGATTGGCGGAAAGCCTGCTCCATCATGCCTCCAAGGATAAATGCCAAGATGAATGGCGGTGCTGGGAATGAAAAGATCCGCATCGCAAATCCTAATGCGCCGAATACCAGCAGCATGTATAGGTCAAAGACGTTGAAGCTGATCGAATAGACGCCGATTAAACTAAACATGATGACGAGGGAGATCAGTAAAGGACGTGGAATGCTCAAGATTTTTGCCAAATATGGAATCAATGGCAAGTTCAAGATCAACAGGAACACGTTCCCGAGATACATGGAAGCGATGATGCCCCAGAAGATTTCCGGGCGGTCGGTCATCAAGAGCGGTCCTGGCTGTACGCCAAGCACAAGGAACGCGCCCAACATGACAGCCGTCGTACCCGAACCTGGAATCCCTAAGCTCAAAAGCGGGACGAACGCACCGCTTGTCGCGGCGTTATTGGAACTTTCAGGTGCTGCGAGCCCTTTGATGGACCCTTTCCCGAACTCTTCAGGATTTTTAGCGATTCGTTTTTCAAAAATATAACTGATGAAAGAAGCGATGGTCGCTCCTGCACCTGGCAAGACGCCGAGCAAAAATCCGACAAACGACTGGCGGCTGACTGGCCCGCTCATTTCTTTCAAGTCTGCCTTGGACAACTTCAAGCTGCCCAGTTTCTGGTCGTCGCTCAAGCTGCGGTTTTTGCGGTTCAGGATCAGCATGCAAACTTCAGCGACCGCAAAGAGGCCGAGTGCGATGATCAAAAAGTCGAATCCGTCGAACAAGTTAACGTTCCCGAATGTAAAACGCTGCGTCCCTGTCTGCGGGTCGATGCCGATCGTGACGACCATGAAGCCTGCGACGGCTGCGATCATCGCTTTGATCGTCGAGCCTTCAGAAAGACTGGAAATCGCGGTCAAGCCCATGAACATCAAGGCGAAATACGCTGGCGGCCCGAAAGAAATCGCTACGCTCGAGAGCGCCGGCGCGAGCAGCATCAAGAGGACGACCGAGACGGTCCCTCCGATGAATGAAGAAATCGCCGCAATGGCCAGCGCTTTCCCGGCCTTCCCTTGCTGGGCCATCGGATAGCCGTCGAATGCTGTAGCGACCGTTCCGGAAATTCCCGGGGCGTTCAACAG
This sequence comes from Planococcus rifietoensis, assembly GCF_001465795.2. Lineage (NCBI taxonomy): Bacteria > Bacillati > Bacillota > Bacilli > Caryophanales > Caryophanaceae > Planococcus > Planococcus rifietoensis. Next base: position 2,666,561 of record NZ_CP013659.2, read on the forward strand.
GATCGAAGAAGTCGACCCGCCGAATACAGCCCCGTAATAGACGCCCGCCATCATGACGAGTGCCGGTGCCGGGTCCATCCCGTATGTAATCGGAATCATGATCGCAATGGCGCTGATCGGGCCTAGCCCTGGCATCATCCCGATCAAAGTACCGACGACAACGCCGATCAGTACGAACATGATCCCTTCTAGACTTAAGGCAACTTGAAAACCGGTCAATAGACCTTGAAATGCATCCATATGGAAACTCCCTCCTTAAAATGGCAAGATGCCGCGCGGCAAGACAATTCCCAGCGCGAAAACGAAAATAGCATACATAACAATCGGGAACAGAAGAGAGACCAATATATTTGTCTTCCATGCTCTATAACCTAAAAACCACGAACAGAAGAAAATGAATAAGGCCGTCGTGATGATAAAGCCGATCGCTTCAAACAATAGAATGTAGACAAAAATCATGGCAAATACCGCGGCAATGACCCCCAGTTCTTTTTTGGGGATATTGCGCTTTTCCTTTTCGGCATCCGTTTCCACTACACGGGAAAAGAACAGGAAGACGGACAGCACCAATAACAAGATGCCCAAGCCCTTCGGAATGACATCCGCATCGATCGGGGCATATTCGTAATTGGGCAATTGAAAACTTAAATATAAATAGACGGCCGCAATAATGAAAATCAGCAGCCCCAACTTCCGGTTTATGCTTGCAAGCAAACGAAACGCCTCCTTTTGACTGAAAAGAGAGAAACCGAATGCTAAAGATCCGGTTTCACTTTTTTACTTTTGAGCTGCTTAGGCAGCTATATGTTCTGTGGCAAAGAAAATTTTATTGGCCTAATCCAATTTCCTCGAGCAATGCGGCAATTTCCTCTTTTTCGCCTTCGAGGAATTCGCTGTATTCTTCACTGCCCATATACATTTCGTTCCAGCCGTATTTCTCGCGGACTTCCGCAAATTCTTCGGATTCACTCAATTCCTGGAATTTGGCTTCGTAATAATCGACCGCTGCCTCGTCCATGCCTGGAGGCCCGAAGAATCCGCGCCAGTTGACGAAGCTCTCATCGATGCCTTGCTCGATCGCTGTCGGGAATTCGGAAAGCACTTCCCCTTCCATGCGTTCTTCTGCCGTCACACCCAGAACTTTGATATTGCCGGCACGCACTTGCTCGATTGTTTCACCGACACCTGTCGAGAACACATCTACCGAACCGTTCAGAACCGCTGTCAAAGCACCGCCTTCTTGGTCAGAAACGTATTTGATCTTTGTCGGGTCCACGCCTGCCGCTTTGGCGATGCGGACAAATTGCATATGGTCCATGCTCCCTGGAGCGGAAGTACCGATAACGGTGATGCTTTCCGGATCGTCTTTCATTTGGTCGAATAGATCGTTCAAATCTTCAAATTCGCTATCTTCACGAACCGCGAACGCGCCGTAGTCAGCAATCATATTGGCAAGCGGCGTAAAGTCTTCATGCCCATGTTCCGATTGGCCGTTGAGCGGCACGAACATCAGTGGCGGTGAAGCGACGAACATGCTGTGGGCGTCGCCTTCTTTTGCGTGGACATAAGCCCATCCGATTGCCCCGCCTCCGCCTTCACGGTTGATGACGGTCATGTTTTCATCGATGATTCCCGTTTCGCCGAAGACCCGGGCAACTTCACGAGCTGTCGTATCCCAGCCGCCGCCTGACCCGGCCGGCGCCACCATTTCAATCCCTTTCGACGGTTCGAAGGTTCCGTCTTCTCCTGCTGTGTTGGCCGTATCTTCGGATCCGCACCCGGCGAATGCTAAAGCGCTTACAGTCAAGACACTGGCAAAAATCGTTTTCTTCATTTTATTTCCCCCTCAGTTCAAGTAGTTTTCTTATGAGTTGAAGTATAACTGTGAATTTTCAGAATGTAACCGTTTGCAAAATAAGCTGTATAAAGGATTTTGTGAACATTTTGTTCATAAAGTTCATGCTAAATGACTTGGTTTACTGATATTTCATTAATAGGAAACTACAGGGAGTTATGCTAGAGTTTAAAGAGTAAACTTTAAGGAGGCCCACTATGAAACGCCTACCAGATGCAACTCCCGGCATGGCGGCCATTGCGCTCAGCATCATACTAGCTCTCAGCATAGGAAGCGCCATCATGGCACAAAGCTATTTTCGTTATGTAGAAGTGACCGAAGCAGCCGACCGCTGTTACGAGTTGGGCGGATTTCCTGAAATCGAGAAAAACGGTTGGCAAATGACTCATTTCGAATGCCACACCGACTGATTGCCGACAACGAAACGATAACGCAAAAAAGCAACTCCCCTAATTCAGGGAGTTGCTTTTTTGGGGAACTCTAGAGAAGTGTGTCTGCCAGAGCTTGTCACTCGCCTTCACTTCATTTAACAAAGTATTTCCGTTCCGGCCTGCCGACAATCCCGTATCCAAGCTCAGCGTAGCAATCATCCGTCGACACCAAATATTCCAGATAGCGCCTGGCGGTCGTACGGGAAGCGCCCATCTCTTCGCCCATCTTCTCAGCCGTTACGCCTTCCTCGTATTGCTCCAACAATTTCTGCACTTTCTGCATCGTCAGCGGATCGATGCCTTTGACTGCTGGCGCTTCTTTTTTGACTGCCTTGACGCCAAACAGTTCATCCAAATACTCCTGGTCGATGGTTTCTTGGTTCGACAGCTTTTCCCTGTCTTTCCGGTATTTCTCGATGGTTGCAGTGAACTGGCTAAGTTCGGCTGGCTTTAAGATGATGCCTTTTACGCCTTTGCGCAGCGCCGTTTCGATATACTCCCTCTCGTTTGCTGCCGAGACGAGAATGACGTCGGTCTCCGGGCTTTCTTTCCTTAACTCATCGATCAACTCGATGCCGAGCCCGTCCGGCATGTAATTATCCAATAGCACCAAATCCGGCCGCTCTTGTTTGACCGCCGCCAGTGTCTCAGCGCAGTCTTTTGCTTTCGCCGCCAGTTCCACTTGTTTGATCTTTGCTAAAAATTTCTCGTGCACTTGCGCGACACGAAAATCATCTTCTGCAATCACTACCCGCAGCATTATGCCACCTCCATCGTTTTTTTCGGGATAAAGACGCTGAATACCGTCCCGCGCTGCGGCGTTGAATCCACCTCAATCCAGCCATTCAAGTCTTCGACCGCTTGTTTGACGATCGCCAAGCCGTAGCCTCTGTCCGCTTTTTCCAGTTTCGTGGAGAATCCTTGCATGAAAAATTGATCGAGGTTTTCGGTTTCAATTCCCCGCCCGCTGTCCTGCACTTCAATGACCAAGTCGTTGCCGATATCGGTAATGAAGAAAGACACTTCTTTTCTGTCGCTCGACTCGACTTCTTCAATGGCATTGTCGATCAAATTCCCGACAATGTGAATGACTTTGGAGATATCAACATGAGCAGGCAATTTGGCGAGCGAACTGTTTTCATCCACCGACAGCTCGACTTTTGCTTCGGAAGCTTTCCCCATTTTGCCGAGCAGAATCGCCTGGACTTTTTTATCTTCGATATGATTCAGCGTATGCTTCGTCTGCTTTTCATGATGATGGGTCTCTTGCTGGATCAGCCGGACCGCTTCCTCGGTCTCTTCCAATTGCAGAAGCCCGGATATGGCATACAGCTTATTGGCGTATTCATGCGTTTGCGCCCTCAGGCTTTCCGAGTATTGGCGGATTTCCGAAAGGGTTTCCAGCACTTCCTGCACTTCCGTTTTTTCACGGAATGTCGAAACGGCACCGACCATTTCCCCTTCTGCCCAAATCGGCTTTTGATTGACAATAAAAACGGTACCGCCAATGAGGATTTCTTTGTTCTTCCATGAATTCCCTGTCGTCAAAGTTTCGCCCATCCTGAGTTCCGGCAATATGTCATCGGACGGTGTATGGAGAAAACTTTGGTCCATGGCGAGCATTTTTTCTGCGGAGCTGTTCAACTCTGTGATGCGGCCGTCTTTATCGATGGCGATGACCCCTTCGATAATCGATGACAGCAAAGCTTCCCGGTCCTGGTACAAACGGGCGATTTCACGGGGTTCAAGCCCGAGCGTATCTTTCCGGATATTCTTCGCCAGCAGGATGCTGCCCAGGACGCCGATGACGAGTGTCAATAGAGCCAGCGCCATCACGTCCATAATATTGCCGAAAATGATTGCTTCGATATCGTCAATCATATATCCCACCGACACCACACCGATGACGCGCCCGTCACCGTCATAGATCGGCGCTTTGCCGCGCAGGCTTCTGCCGAGCGAGCCGAATGCTTCGGACACATAGACTTTGCCTTCTTGAAGGGCGCGCTCGTTATCGCCGCCGACCATTCGTTTTCCGATTTTGTCGGGATCGGGATGCGAATAGCGGATGCTCTCCCTATTGCCGATGACGATGAACTCTGCGCCCACTTGCTTGCGCAAATACTCAGCGATCGGCTGGATTTGCAGCGCCGGTTCCTCGTCGTCCATCGCTTCGACGATCGTCGGCATGGCTGAAATGCCGATCGCCGTTTCCTGCGCTCGCTGGCCGATGTTCTCTTTGATTTCCGCAATTTCCTGATAGCTCAAAATCCCGCCGAACACCACTGTTGTCAACAGCACGAGCGAAGTCGTCAGCAGGATGATTTTGGTTTGCAGCGATAATTTTTTCATGGCACCCGTCCCCTGTATAGACCGTTTTTCATTAAATGTAGTCTACCATATCCCGAAACGGCCGAAAGAAAAAATATTAGAATTCTCTAAAAACATTATTTTACCACTAAAAAGCCCTGTTCTCCAAAATGGAAAATCAGGGCTTCGCTTTATGCTCTTGTAATATCGGCTTCCAGTTCGACTGCGACATTTCCTTGAATGGCGCGCGTAATCATGCAGGAAGATTCTGCTTTTTCCGCGAGTTTGTGCGCCAGCTTGAATTCCTTTTCCCCTGCATCCGCCGACAATACGACTTTCGGGCGGTGGATAATCTTTTTATAGGTGATGACGCCATTTTCGACTTCAACGATTCCTTCCGACTCCATTGTCAGCGACTCTTTTGCAAGTTTGCTGCGCTCCATCATCGCGGCGAGCGTGATGATATAGCAGGTCGCTGCCGCACCGAGCAGCATTTCGTCCGGATTGGTGCCGACCCCTGGGCCGTCCATTTCCGGGGGAATCGAGATTTGCGTCTTCAAATTCCCCGATTCGATTGTCCCGACATCGTTTCGATTGCCGGGCCAGTCTGCTGTTAAATGAAAACTATGCAAAGCCATTGCTGTTTCCTCCTCTTCTATTTCCAATCTTCCATATCTTCGCTTCGCGGCATCGCTGTGATGGCTCCCGCCCGTGTTGCACAAAGAGCCCCCAGCTTATTGCCAAAGCCTGCGCAAGCAATCAATTGTTCCTGGTTTTTTGGCATGCCGTTTAAATGGACATGGCGGATGATGCCTGCCATGAACGCATCTCCGGCCCCCGTCGTATCGACAGGCTTGACCGGCACGACCGGCACATGGATCGTCTCGTCTTTATATACCGCATGCGTGCCATGTTCCCCGTCCGTGACAAAAACGACAGGCAGCCCGTAAGCCTTCAGGCGCTCGATGCCCGCTTCCATTGAATCAGCTTCCATGAGGAACAATAATTCTTCGACCGTCAATTTCAAAATATCCGCCTGCGGCAAAAAGCGCAGGACGGTTTGACGGCACAACTCCTCGCTTTCCCAGCGCAGCGGCCGGATATTAACATCGTATGAACAAATCACGCCGTGAGACTTCGCCAATTCCAAAGCCTGCGCCGTCGTTTCACGCGCTTCCGGATGAAACAGCGTCCCTGAGCAAAAATGGAACAGACTAGCCGATTCGAACGCTTCTCCCGCCAGCTCGTCTGCCTTTACTTGCAAATCAGGCGTTTCATTATCATAGGAAGCGAAAACCCGGTCGTTCGTTTCCGTTAAATGAATATATACGCCGCTGATGCGCTTTTCCGGACGTTTAATTGAATGCGTCAAATCGACACCTTCCGCCCGCAGTGCCTGGCAGAAAAAGTCCGAAATCTCATCATCCCCGGTAATCGTGATGAATGCCGACGGGACTCCGAGACGGCTGACGCCTGCCGAGACGTTGACGGTGGCGCCTCCGAGATACAAATCGAATAAATCGTTGTTTTTAGTCGTTGCGATATAGTCGACAAACGCGTCGCCGTAAATCAGGACGTGCCTGTTAGCTTCCATACTTTTCTCCCCTTCTCCAAAGAACCCTTGTCCGTTACAGATACTGCCTGCAGCGGCCTGTTAAAATTCACTTTCCCTATTATTTCAGCAGAAAACAGGCAGGGCAAGGAAAAAAGCCTGAAAAGCGCGGCGCTACAGTATTTTGCATAAAAAACAGCCGAAGAAAATAGCTCTCCGGCTGGGTTCTCCTATTATTCAGCCATCCACTCCGGTTTTCCGAAGCCTTCGAATTGCTCGTCGATGACCGTTTCAAATTCTTCCGACTCGACGATCTCGACCAAATCCGCCGCCAGTTCACTGTCTTCATTTTCGGCTGCAACGGCTACGACATTGCGGTACTGGTCAGGCATGTTTTCGAGCGCCAAAGCGTCAAGCAGATCCATGTCCGCTGCGAGTGCGAAGTTTCCTGGAACGGCGGCAAGGTCCGTGCCTTCAACCGCACGCGGCAATTGCCCCGCTTCAATCGGCTGGAACACCAGGTTCTTCGGATTTTCCGTTACATCTCGTTCAGACGCTTGAAGCACTTCCGCTTCCGGATCGAGTTCGACCAATCCTTCGTCCTGCAGCATCAACAATGCACGGGCACCGTTGACAGGATCGTTTGGAATCGCGATGGTCGCCCCGTCGGATACCGCATCCAGCGAATCGAATTCATTGGAGTAGATGCCCATCGGCGCAGTCGGAACCGTGATCAATGCGCTCAAATCCATATCGTTTTCTGTTTCGAAGTTCTCTAGGTAAACCGTATGCTGGAACAAGTTGGCATCGATTTCCCCGTTGTTCAACGCATTATTGGGCTGGATATAATCGCTGAATTCAATCGTTTCGACGGTATAGCCTTTTTCTTCAAGCGCAGGCACGATCGCTTCGTTCAGCATGTCGCTATAAGGGCCGGCTGTTGCACCGAGCTTGATGTCTTTCGACGCTTCGCCGCCTTCTGTCGTTCCTGTATCCGCTTCTTCTCCGCCGCATGCGGCCAGTGCAAGCGCGCTCGCTGCCAATATCCATGTGAGTTTCTTCATGTCATTCTCCCCTTATCGTTTATCGAGTTTTTTGGCTGTAAAGTCGCCTGCCTGTTGAATCAATTGGACGAGCACGATCAAAATGACGACCGTGACAATCATGATCGTATTATCATAGCGGTAATAGCCGAAGCGGATCGCCAAATCGCCGATGCCGCCGCCACCGACCACACCCGCCATCGCGGAGTAGGCAATGAGGCTGATGACCGTCAACGTAATGCCTTGGATCAAGCTCGCTTTCGCTTCCGGCAAGAGCACGTCTTTAATGATCATCCAAGGCGTCGCACCGACCGCAATCGCTGCTTCGATGACGCCTTTATCGATGTCACGCAGCGCCGTTTCCACAATGCGTGCGAAAAACGGAATCGCCGCTACCGACAAGGAAACACTCGCTGCGACCGGGCCGATTGTCGTACCGGTAATCAATTGCGTCAGCGGGATGAGCGCGACCAGCAATATGATGAACGGAATCGACCGGACGATGTTGACGACAAATCCGATGACGGAATTGACCGGGCGGTTTTCCCAGAACAAGCCGCTGTCTGTGATGAACAATAAAATGCCGAGCGGCAAACCGATGACAAGCGCCACGCCAAGCGAGATACCGATCATGATTAGGGTCTGGTAAAACGCCACTTGGATTTCCGGCCATAATTCGATGATTCGTCCCCATTCAATTCCCATGCTCCATCACCTCCACAATCGCTTCGCGCTGTTCAAGATAGTGAATCGCCTGACTCACGTCTGCTTGGCCGCCTTTTAGTTCCATGACAAAAATGCCGAGGGGCAATTCCTGAATGTATTCGATCGCCCCGTGCAGGAAATTCCCTTTGACCGGATAGCTTTGCAGCATATCGGAAATGACGCCATCTCCAGCGACTTCGCCTTTGAACAAGACTTTGACAATCGTGCCGTCGCATTTCTTCAGGATTTCTTCCGGCACATTGAACGACACGACGCTCGAGATGAATTCCTTCGTCAAAGCGGTCTTTGGATCGGCGAAGATATCGTAGACACGCCCTTCTTCGATGACACGCCCGCCTTGCATAACCGCCATGCGGTCGCAAATCTCCTTGACGACGTTCATTTCGTGCGTAATCAATACAATCGTAATATTGAGCTTGCGGTTAATGTCTTTCAATAAACGCAAGATCGATAAAGTCGTATTCGGGTCGAGAGCGGAGGTTGCTTCGTCGCATAACAGCACGGCCGGTTCATTGGCGAGTGCACGGGCGATGCCGACGCGCTGCTTCTGCCCGCCGCTCAGCTGCGCCGGATAGATATTGCGCTTGTCCGACAAGCCGACCATTTCGAGCAGTTCATCGACGCGTGGGCCGATTTTCTTGCTCGGCGTTCCAGCTGCGCGAAGGGCGAATGAAATATTCTCCGCGACCGTCTTTTGGCTGATCAAATAGAAATGCTGGAAGATCATGCCGATTTTGAGGCGCGCTTTCCGCAAGCCGTCGCCACGCAGCTTCGTTAAGTCCTGGCCGCCGACTTTGACGGTGCCTGACGTTGGCCGTTCAAGCAAATTGATGCAGCGGATGAGGGAACTTTTTCCGGCACCCGAATAACCGACGATGCCGAAAATCTCACCGGTTTTCACTTCCAACGTCACATCATCGACGCCTTTCACCGTGCCGTGTTTGGTTTGATAGGTTTTGCTCAGTTGTTCGATTTGAATCATGCTGTCCACTCCCCCAGGCAAATAAAAAATGCCTCTTTTATCAAAAAAGAGACATCGAAAATTAGAATTCCGACTTATCTTTCAGAATGAATTTCATTCTGCAGGACTTGGCACCTTCCCATATAAATGGGGGTTGCCGGACGTCATAGGGCCTTACCCTCGGTCTCTCTTGATAAGCATGCGTATTTGGTTGTTTTCAATATTACCTGCACGGGCGATAGCTTGTCAATGCGATTTTTCAAACTTTTTGTACAATGGGACGCGTCGGTCATCGAATACCGGAATGCGGCCCCGCACTTCGTCTACTTCCGAAAGATCGATATCGATGTAGCCGCTGCCTTCCTCCTGGCCCATATCCATCCGTACTTCTCCCCACGGGGCGATGACCATCGAATGGCCGCCGAACTCGTTTTTCGGGTCGCTGCCGATGCGGTTTGCCGCGATGATGAAGCATTGATTCTCGATTGCGCGCGCCTGCAACAGGATGCGCCAGTGGTCGATGCGCGCTGCCGGCCATTCCGCAGGCACGAAGATCGCCTTCGCGCCGTTCAGCGCTTGCGCCCGAAGCCATTCCGGAAAGCGGATGTCGTAACAGATGACGCCGCCGTATGTTTCTCCGTCCAGTTCGAACGTGCCGAGCGACTGTCCTTCCTCGAGGTGAATATGCTCGTCCATCAAACCGAAGCGATGCGCTTTATCATATTCAGAAACGACCGCACCTGTACGGTCAACGACATACATCGTATTATAGAAACCATCTTCTTTCTTCGTGGAGACCGAGCCTCCGACGATATGGACGCTGTGCTCTTTGGCGAATTGTTTCAAAAAATCTGCCGTTCGGCCGTTGCTGTCAGCGAGTTCGTCCAGCTGCGTTAACGCATACCCGGTGTTCCACATTTCTGGCAAGACGATGAGCTCCGCTCCATTTTCTGCCGCTTCTTCCAAATAGTTTTTTACACGCTGAAAATTCGTTTCCGGCTCTCCGAAAGCGATATCCATCTGCACACAAGCGATTTTCATATTCTCTCCTCCTGTAGACAGTTTAGCTTAAACTCTATAAGATTTAAGATAGATGTGCAATTATTTAGAAAATGAGGAGGATTTCATGGACTTTTCAAATCGCTTACAAAATCTTCCGGATCAATTTTTCGCCCTGCTTGTTGCAAAAACGGCAAAAGCAGTCGACGAAGGACGAGACGTCATCAATTTCGGCCAAGGCAACCCGGATCAGCCAACGCCCCCGCATATAGTCAAGGCCATGCAACAAGCGGTAGCCGATCCTCAAACACATCGCTACTCGCCGTTTCGCGGCCTCAGTTCGTTAAGGAAAGCCGCTGCGGATTTCTACAAAAAAGAATACGATGTCGATATCGATCCTGATTTGGAAGTCGCTATTTTGTCCGGAACGAAAATCGGTTTTATCGAGTTGCCGCTTGCGTTGCTGAACCCGGGCGATTCGCTGCTGTTGCCGGATCCGGGCTATCCTGATTACCTGTCAGCCGCACCGCTTGCGGATATCGAATTTGATTTGATGAAACTGAAACAGGAAACCGGCTATCTTCCCGACTACAACGAGGTGACAGCCGCCGCGAAAGCACGCGCCAAACTGATGTACTTGAACTACCCAAACAACCCGACCGGCGCGACAGCAGACATTGCGTTTTTCGATGAAACGATTCAATTTGCCAAAGAAAACGGCATCGGGGTTGTACATGACTTTGCTTATGGCCGCATTGGCTTTGATGGCAAGAAGCCGGTCAGCTTCCTACAATCAAAAGGTGCCAAAGATATCGGCATTGAAATGTATACCTTGTCCAAAACGTATAATATGGCCGGATGGCGCATCGGCTTTGCGGTGGGCAATGCCAAAATGATCGAAGCACTCAACCTCGTCCAAGATCATTTGTTCGCCGGCATCTTTCCGGCTGTCCAACTGGCCGCTGTAGAAGCATTAAACAGCAGCCAGCAATGCGTCGAGGAATTGAATGAATTATACGAGAAGAGACGCCAGACGCTGGTGGATGAATGCCGCCGGATCGGCTGGGAATTCGAAGCGCCGAAGGGATCATTTTTTGCCTGGCTGCCTGTCCCCGAAGGCTATACGAGCATCGAGTTCTCTGACCTGCTGCTCGACAAAGTCGACATTGCCGTGGCGCCGGGCAGTGGATTTGGTCCTGGCGGAGAAGGTTTTGTACGCGTCGGGCTATTGGTCGATGAACAGCGCATCATCGAAGCAATCCAACGAATCGAGAAATTGGGGATTTTCACTAAATAGGCAAAAAAAAAGAAGGCATTGCGCCTTCTTTTTTTTATTTTTTATTAACCACCATTTCCATATCCCAATACAGGTCGGAACTGAAACGGTCATCCTGATGCACTTGGGCAGCCAGCACATTCTCGCCGTCTTTCAGATGGGTCAGGGCCTCTTCATCCAAGTAGATGCGCTCGATTCGGTCTTCGCTGCCAACGTCTTCATCGCTCACCGCTTCCTGGTAGTCCTCAAAGCCGAACTCGCCAGTCTCCGGCATATTGAAGCGCATGATTTCTTCTCCATTTAAATACAGGATGACGGCATCATCAACACCAAACTCGACATAGCCGAGGCCGCCGATTTCTTCCGCATCTTCCACTTCAAATGCGGCTCTGAAATACGTCAATGCGATTTTCTCGGTCTCATCCCCGCCATAGCCGACAAGCTTTTCCACAGCACCAAATTCCGGCCGTTCTTCATCTTCCGGAAAACCTAGCGGGCCAGCGCCTTGCGCCCAATCACTATCATCGAAATCGTCTTCAATCCAGTCTGTTTTCTGGTCGCTGCCATCGTCCAGATAACGCCACTCGCTGCCTGCTTCGAGCAACTTGATTTCTTCGTGTGCCACCAATTCGAATTCAATCGCATTGCTTTCCCACACTTTATCGCCATCTTTTACTTCCGCAAATACTTCTACTTTTCCAGGATTTGCACCTTCTGCTGCCAGGACTTTCCCGTCTTTTATTTGGATATCATCACTGCTCGTGCGGTACGTGACCGAGTCAGGGGAAATATCGTATCGCCCGCCTTCGACGTTTTCGCCTTTAAGCTTCAATTCCACTTCCGGATAGAAAGAATTCTCTTCCGTAGCCAGCACGGTGCTGTTCGCTTCGAGTTCCACTTTTTCAAGCGCCGGCACGACCGTTTCGATAGACGGATCTTTGATGATCTCGTATTCGTCGACCAACTCATCGGTATCCGTCCGGTAAGTTTCTAGGCGTAAACGCGTCGGTTCCACTTGGATGTTCATATAAGTTGGCACGCCCCATTGTTCACGAATAGCTGAATACGGCTCCCGTTCATCCTGCATGTAATAGTATTTGCTGCCGCTCGCTGTACTGCCGGTAATATACAAAGTGCCTTCGGGATTGACCGGTGCGTCCCCTTGCATCATGTGATTTTTCAAAGGCTGGAAGTTTTCCATCTGATAAGTTCTCACATAGGAATGGTCATGTCCCATCAACACTGCATCAAAGCCGATTTTGTCGATCGTCGGCACGAGCTGCTCGCGCAAGTTCAGCACCACTTCACTTTGCGAATGTGCAGCGGCGCTATAGATTGAATGATGGAAAACAAGGATCTTCCATTTCCATTCCCTTCCGGCAGTCGCTTCAGCCGTTTCTTCCATGAACTGAATATGCTCTTCCGGATTCTGGCTATTGGAATTCAAATTCATGAACAAGGTATCCCCGTACGAGAAATAATAATCGCCTCCGGAATTATCGTAATTGCCGAGTTCCCAGTTTTCGTTCGGGACATTGAAATGATAGGCGTAATGATAGGTATCGTCATGGTTGCCAATGGTGGTGGCCGCAGGATAATTGCGCAGCGGTTCAGGCGCGAAATAAGCCGCATATTCTTTTTCGGAATAGCGCGCATCGACCTGATCGCCTGCCGACAGGATGAAGCTTGAGTCTGGGCTGCGGTCGATCGCTTGACGCAATGTTCTTTCCCAACCTCTTCGATCTTCCGCAATATCTCCCGATGCCCCGATTTGAGGATCAGCGACCATCACAAATTCATAGGATGATGGATCTTGCGTCTTGAAATGGAAAGCTTGTGTCCAATTGCCACGGCCGTCTCCCAAACGGTACATATAATCCGTTTCATTTTCGAGCTTGGTGATCACCGCTTCATGGGCAGAATAGCCGTAAGTAGCGTTTTTCAACGATGCATCGACCGTTACCGCAGCGTTTTCCGGAAAATCCTCGGTCCTAGAAGAAACTTTTGCGTATTGCACCTGGCCAGCACGCGTTGTACTTGGTGAATACCACGAAAAGTTCATCTCCGACTCATCGCTCCCAGGGGCGAAGGCGATATGAGACGCAGGGTATGAATCATTCGATTCGCTATCCAAAAAGTCCCTGTCCATAAATAACAGCGAACTGGAAAGATGTGACTGAAAAGCTTGGCGCTGTCCCTCCATTAATTGTGCTGCATCGATTTGAAGTGCGCCTTCTGCCGCTTCTGCTCGCCCTTCGTCCAACTGAAAAGCCGCACCGCATGCAATTATCGCCGTAAGAATCCATCGTCCTGCACCCCGCCACATCGTCATCATTACCCACCCCTTCGTAAACAATCCGATCTATTATTTTTCAAATATTCAGTAATTAAATTTTAGCATAATTCAATTGAACTAAAAAGAAATAAAATGTGAATATTTAGAACTATTTAAAAGGAATAGAAATTCTTTTTGCACTGCTTTCCAATTCTTTTAGTTATACTGCGTCACTCTATAGAAAAAATCGCAGCCAACAAAAAAAGCTTTTCCCCGAAGAGCACATGCCCAACGGAAAAAGCTTTAACTAAAAATCTATCTTTCAATCCACGAACCCGAACTCCCTTAAAGGCGCGAAGCGGAATTTCACTTCACCGATCACGTCTTGTTTCTGGATAAATCCCAACACGCGGGAATCTGTGCTATTGCCACGATTGTCGCCGAGGACATAATAGCAATCCGGGGGAACTGAAAATTCACTGGCTAATTGGGGCTGTGCCAGGAATTCATCATTCCTGCCTTTATCCAAATAAGGTTCGTCCAGCGGCTGTCCATTCAGGATAATCTCCCCGCCCGACATTTCAATATGGTCGCCCGGAACGCCAATGACCCGTTTAATAAAGCGGCTGCCGTCCGGTGCAAAAAATACAATCGTATCAAAATTAGCGATTGATGTGGCTTTGCTCAGAACTAATTTATCGTTTTCATAATAACTCGGCTGCATCGATCCGCCTTCGACGATGACCGGCTCGAACAGGAAGTGGCGGACCCCAAAGATAATGAATGCCGTTAGCAACAGCACTTTCATCCATACAAGCATTTCTTTGACCGGATCTTCGTACACTGGCTCTCCTCCACCCCGCTTTTTTCTCTAGTTTACTATAGCGCCCCATGCCTTGCACTCCGAGATTTCTTCCACGATAATGAGAACATGTGAGTTGAAAGAATTATCAGACACGCAGTTGATTTCTATCTTAATTTTAAAGGAGTGGGATTGATGAAAACATTACCTGCACAAGATGTCATTTACGCTTTTTCCAATACACTTAAACCGAGCCTGCGGGTAGCGGCCGGCGATACCGTAAAGATCGATACTTTCGATTGCTTTAAAAACCAGCTCCAGTCGAGCGACCAGGAAGTCGCAGCCATCGACTGGGATCAAGTGAACCCTGCGACAGGGCCGATTTTTATTGAAGGAGCCGAGATTGGCGATGTGTTGAAAGTGGAGATCAAAGATCTTGAAATCGGTGAGCAAGGCGTCATGGTCACTGGCCCAAATCTCGGCGTGATGGGCCACCGGATGGAAAAGATGGAATCGAAAATCATTCCCATCCGAAATGGCAAGGCGGTATTTAACGAACAACTGCAGCTTCCATTGAACCCGATGATTGGCGTCATCGGCGTTGCACCGGAAGGCGAACCCATTTCGTGCGGCACACCAGGTGCACACGGGGGGAATATGGATACGAAACTGATCACAAAAGGCGCCACGCTTTATTTTCCTGTGGCAGTCGAAGGCGCGCTGTTTGCACTCGGAGATTTCCATGCCGCGATGGGTGACGGCGAAATCAGTGTTTCCGGCATTGAAGTGCCGGGCAGCGCCACTGTCCAATTCGATGTTATCAAAGGCAATCATTTAAAACATCCTTTGCTCGAAAATGAAGAGGGCTTGGCTTTTGTTGTCTCGGCGATGACCTTGGACGAAGCCGTTTCCACTGCCGTCGAGGAAATGATTGATCTGTTGCTGCCTCAATCCGATCTGTCCGTCAGCGACATGACCATGCTTATGAGCGCAGCCGGTGAAACGCAGATTAGCCAAGTGGTCGACCCTCTCGTGACGGCTAGGTTCTTTGTTCCACGTCATGTGCTTGAAGGATTAGGTTTCCGTTTATTTTCTTAAAATGGAAATTACAAGGAGATATGGGGCTATTTAGACGTCTGAATCGTCAGACTTTTGAGCGACGAAAGATTTTATGTTACACTCAAGAAAAAATGTAGGTGATTAGAATGGTAGGAAGAAATGATCCGTGTCCATGTGGCAGCGGAAAGAAATATAAAAAATGTCACGGGAAACAACAGACAGTTTCCATCAATGATCTGGTGAACGAAGAGCTGTTCCAAGTCAGACAGCAATTCTTCTCGGAAAACCCGAACCGTGATCAGCTAACGGATTTCCGTGCGCTCCAGCAGGAATGGCAGCCGCGTTTAATGAAATCGATGGCGGAAAACGATGCACAAGCTTTTGTCATCGAAAATTTCCTGTTCATGCAGAAACCGGAACTATGGCAAAACTTCCTGTCTAAGCAGATTGAACAGACGCAGCGCCCAACAACGCAAGAAGTGTTGGAACAATGGTCAAACTTCCGTGTATTCCTCGGCCAATTGGTCTCAGGCGATACAGAAAAAGCGGAATTGAAAGACGCCTTTACCGGCGAAACTTACGTCATGGCAGACCAGCCGCCGACGGATATGGAAGAAGACCAAGGACTTCTTGCAATTCTTCTGCCGGATGCGCGCGCAGGCGAACAAGGCATCTTGTTCTTGAACGGCTATTTGACGATTGTCGGCAAATTTGCCCCATTCTTTGAACAGCTGCAAAAACGCATTGAAGAAAAAGGCGCATCGGCGAACGAAGACTATCTTCGCGAGCATTATCTTGAAGTGGTCGAGCATATCGTCCAATACTCGACAGGCGCTGTCGAAGAAAGCATCGAGCTTTCCGCGGAGCACCAATCCGTCATGGACGAATTGAAAAAACACATCGACGCAGCGGACTTCGACGAAGAAACGGTGACGAATGTGACAAGCATCCTCAACAGCTACCTGGTCAGCCAACAGCCGACCGTACAGAAACCGGAAGCACTCGTTGCCGGCTACTGGCGTTTCCTGCAGGATCACGAGCTGATTCAAGGACCGATGCTTTCTGCAAAAGACTTGAGTGAAAAATTCGGTGTTTCATCCAGCACGATCTTAAAACGCTCTAAAGAGTTCGGTTCTTATTTCGAAGAACTGCTTGCTAAAAAATAATGGAGAAAAGCACCGGAATGCCTCCGGTGCTTTTTTATTCGTCTTTTTTTCGCCTGAACGTGATCAGGATATACAATAAAATACCGGAAACCGCGAAGAATACGTATACGCGCCAAAACGGGCCGTTCAGCCAAGTGGCCGATGCAAACCCAAGCCAATTGTTCAACACTGTCAAAAGAAACAGGGCAATGCTCAGGAAAAATATACCCATACCCAAAAAGCGGAAAATATTACGGACAGTTCTCATTTTTTCACCTCTCCTCCCAGCTCTTTACCTCCTCCTATTCCCCAAATAAGAGGGCTTGAACAGAAAAGACGCAGCGCTTTGAGACAGTGCTGATTTCGTGGCTGTTAATTTTTTCTTTTCCACACTATAGCTATCCACAAAATGCCGTTTCACTGTCCTATTTCTAGGGAAGCCCCTTAATATATGCGAAAAACAGCAGTTATGCACATTAATTAACAAAATTCCGTGGGTTATGTGGGTAAATGTCGAAATTTACAGTCGATTTTTAATAATTATAGACTTATCCACATGTTGATAAGTCCAACTTATCTTTTCCCACCTCAAAAAGGAGGAAGAGCCGCATGTTTGAAATTACGTGGGACAGTTTCATCCGGATCGTCACAGTAGGGGTTCTGGCGTATATCGGGTTATTGGTGTTCTTAAGAACTTCCGGAAAACGAACCTTGACGAAGCTTAATGCCTTCGACCTCGTCGTAACTGTCGCTTTGGGTTCAACTTTGGCGACCATCCTGCTCGACAGCAAACTGAGCTTATGGGAAGGCCTTACCGCATTTGCCGTCCTGATCGTCCTGCAGTATCTGATTACGTTTACGGCAGTGCGTTCGAAAAGCTTCAATAAACTCATCAAATCCGAACCGCGGCTATTGTTTTCAGAAGGGAAATTCTTGGAACAAGCCATGCGCGACGAACGCGTCAAAGATATAGAAATCATGCAGGCGGTGCGCAATTCAGGCGAAGGCGACTTGCAGAATGTTAAAGCTGTCATTCTCGAGACGGACGGCAGCATGTCGGTCATCACCACTCAAGCAGGCAATGCCCTTGCCAATGTAAAAGCGCAATCAAAAAAGGATCCCTTGTAGGATCCTTTTTTATCTTGGCGTTTTTGCTCGTTGTTTCCGGTGTTCCCTGCGTGCAGGCGCTGAATCAAAAAATAGCTTCTCGCCTTCTGTTTCAGGAAAGACTGGCGGTACCGGTGTCGGTTTTCCGTTCTCACCAATCGCGACCAGCGTCAAAAATGATTCGGTCGTCAAGCGTTCTTCCCCGGTTTCCAGATTCTTCGATTTAACGCGTACATACACTTCCATCGACGTTCTGCCGGTTGATGTGACGTTCGCTTCCAATTCCAGGACGTCGCCGACTTTTGCAGACGACAGGAAATCCACCGAGTCGATCGAGGCCGTCACGACGATATGGCGGCTTGCATGTTTCATGGCCGAAATCCCGGCAATTTCATCGATATAGGCAAGCACTTTTCCGCCGAAAATCGATTCCATGTGATTGGTGTCTGGCGGAAGCACCAGCTTTGTCTGTATGGTCCGTGATTCGCGCATAGGTTTCGCTTCCATGTATTCTCCTCCTCTTTCTTCCTTAAGGCTATTCCCGCTGCCGGAATTTTTCAATCCCGATGCATTTATTCTTACGTAAAAATAAAAACCGACATTCCGCCTTATGGTAAAGTGGAAAAAAGGGGGAATTTAGTACATGTCTGATCTTTTTCAAATTCTGAACACACCCGATTTCCAATCCAAGGATTCGCTGAAGCGGCAATTGCAGCAACTCGGGATTGTTGCGGGCGATCACCTAATGGTCCATTCCTCACTGAAGTCGATGGGCTGGATTGCTGGAGGCGCGCAAGCAGTTGTCGAAGCTTTGATGGAAGTCATCACTCCTGAAGGCACTCTCGTCATGCCTTCCCAGTCTGCGGATAATTCCGATCCTGTCTATTGGATGGCTCCGCCAATCCCTGAGAATTGGCATCAGCCCACACGCGAACAGATGCCGGCTTATGATCCCGATCTGACGAATATGCGCGGAATGGGAAAAATACCGGAATGCCTGCATCGCCACCCGGCGACAATCCGAAGCCCCCATCCGACTCATTCATTTATCGCCTGGGGGCGTCTTGCCGCTGAGTGGATGGCTGAACAGCCGCTGGAAGATTCGTTCGGTCCCGCCTCGCCTCTCGGGAAAATGATGGCGCATCAAGTGAAGATCCTGCTCATCGGCACCGGTTTCGATTCATGCACTGCACTCCATTATGCAGAATTCCTGCAGCCGGAACGTACGACTTCCCCGCAAGGCGCAGCGATGTACGTTAACGGAGAACGTCAATGGGCCACCTACGATTGCGTCGATATGGATTCAGACCGCTTCCCGGAAATCGCCAAAGACTTTCCTGGAACTATCACTGAAGGCGTTCTCGGACAGGCCGAAACCCAGCTCACTGAGATGCGCCCGCTTGTGGAGTTTGCTATCGACTGGCTCCAGCGAAATCCAGCGCCGCAAGAACAGCAGGAACAAAAAAATTAAACAATATAGGCTGAAGCGGCAGGTTGCCTGCCGCTTCAGCCTACTTTTCTGTCGAGATGCACCCAGTTGGTACATTCAATTGATGATTTCACCCAATAAAACTTCCAAACGTTCATTGTCTTTATTAAAAGAGTCCACAAATGCGTTAATGATATGGGCAGGTTCTTCAATCTTCGCCCAATCCAACAGGTAGCCGGCATTCAATGCGAGTTGGCGGGCGAATTCGCGGACCGCCCTGCCATTGCCTTCACGGAAAGGATGGAGCGCATTCAATTCCGCCAAATAATGGGCGAGGCGCTGAATAAAAACGTCTTTGCCCATCCTCTTCAAATAAGACTCTTCAGCCAATTCATCGAAAAGCTGCTTCAGCTGGCTGGCCAAGTGTTTGGGATGGGCGAATGTCGAACTTCCTTTAGACGTCATTTCCTCTCGCAGCTTTCCGGCAAACGGATAGACGTCCTGCAACAGGCAGCGGTGGATATCGAGAAACACGTTGAGATCCGTTGGGTCTTTCGGCTTTTTTAATTGCAGTTCCGACAAGCGGTAAAGCGCGTAGACCGTTTCCAATTCCTTCAGCTTGTCTTCGTCCCGGATATCGAATGCATTCACCAACACATCGGTTCCAGGGTAGCAATACATGGACGTGTGCTGGTATTTAGACATCGAAGCGTGCTTTGATGGCCTGGTGGAATTGAGCTTCCGTCCGTTCTCCGGTCAGGACAGAGCGGACAAAATTCCGGTCTTCATGGGTCACATCAAACCCTTCCGTTACGAGAGAGTGTGCGGCGCAGGAAATCGCGTGATTTGCTTGTTCATGGGATACCCGGTTAGCTAAATTCGTCACATGGATGACCACCTTTCATTCTATCATTATAGCATTTTGACGCCTTTTTTTCCACGATTCCCTCTCTTCAAAAATGGTGAAAATGGCTTCCTGACCGCCTTTTTCCACCTTCATATCCTGTGTTTTCTTTCGGCTGATTCACGAAAAAAATCCCGGATGCTGGGCATCCGGGATTTCCGCTTATTGTTTTTGCAGTTCTTCAGTTTCTTCTGCCGTGAAGACGCGCGAACGGGTCAAGAATCGCTTTCCTTCTGCTCCTTCAAGTGAAAACATCCCGCCGCGCCCAGGCACAACATCAATGATCAATTGTGTATGGCTCCAATAATCAAACTGGCTCTTGTGCATATAAAACTCGCTGTCGCCGATGACACCCATCAATACGTCCTGATCGCCAACCATCAAATCACCTTTTGGATAGCACATCGGAGAACTGCCGTCGCAGCAGCCTCCCGATTGATGAAACATCAATGGCCCGTGCTTTTCCTTTAACGTGTTGATCAGCTCCAAGGCGGCGTCTGTGGCGATTACCCGTTCTGTCATGGCTAGCCCTTCTTTCTGATCAGAAGAACCCAAGCTTGTCTTCGCTATAGCTGACGAGCATGTTCTTCGTGTTTTGGTAATGGCTGAGCATCATCAAATGATTTTCACGCCCGAACCCGGACATTTTGTAGCCGCCGAACGCTGCGTGTGCAGGATACTGATGGTAACAGTTTGTCCATACACGCCCCGCCTGGATGCCGCGGCCGAAACGATAAGCCGTATTCGTGTCGCGCGTCCAAATGCCAGCCCCAAGGCCGTAAAGCGTATCGTTGGCGATTTCCATCGCCTCTTCTTTTGTTTTGAATGTAGCGACTGCGAGGACAGGACCAAAAATCTCTTCCTGGAAAATACGCATTTTGTTATCGCCTTTGAAAACTGTCGGCTGGATATAGAAGCCTTCTGAAAGATCGCCTTCCAGTCGGTTGCGGTCTCCTCCTGCCAGCACTTCTGCGCCTTCCTGCTTGCCGATCTCGAGATAGGATTGGATTTTCTCCAATTGCTCAGTGGATGCTTGCGCTCCCATCATCGTCGCCGGATCCAGCGGGTTGCCGGTCTTGATTTCTTCCACGCGTTTAATGGCGCGCTTCATGAATTCCTCGTAAATATCTTCCTGGATCAAGGCACGGGATGGGCATGTACATACCTCACCTTGGTTCAAGGCGAACATGACGAAGCCTTCCACCGCTTTATCAAGGAATGCATCGTCCTGGTCCATGACATCCTTGAAGAAGATGTTCGGTGATTTTCCGCCCAGCTCGAGCGTCACCGGAATGAGGTTTTGAGACGCATACTGCATGATCATGCGGCCAGTCGTCGTTTCACCGGTAAAGGCGATTTTGCTGATGCGCGGGCTCGATGCAAGCGGCTTGCCTGTTTCGATCCCAAACCCGTTGACGATGTTCAGGACGCCCGGAGGCAGCAGATCACCAACCAATTCAGCCCATACAAGTATGCTGACCGGTGTTTGTTCAGCCGGCTTCAAGACGACGCAGTTTCCTGCTGCAAGCGCAGGGGCCAATTTCCATACCGCCATGAGAAGCGGGAAGTTCCAAGGGATGATTTGGCCGACTACGCCGAGCGGCTCATGGAAGTGATAAGCGACCGTGTCGTTGTCGATTTGGCTGATTCCGCCTTCTTGCGCGCGAATCGCGCCGGCAAAATAACGGAAATGGTCGATAGCGAGCGGCATATCAGCATTCAAGGTTTCACGGACCGCTTTCCCGTTATCCCAAGTTTCAGCGACCGCAAGCATTTCCAAGTTCTCTTCCATGCGGTCGGCAATCTTTAAGAGGATGTTGCCGCGTTCTGTCGTGGACGTTTTCCCCCATGCTTCTTTCGCAGCATGTGCAGCGTCCAGCGCCGACTCAACGTCCTCTGCACTTGAACGCGCCACTTTTGTGAACACTTTGCCGTTTACCGGTGATAGGTTTTCGAAATACTGCCCGTTTTTCGGCGCCTGCCATCCACCGTTTATATAATTATCATATTGCTCTTTAAAATTTACTTTTGCACCATCTGTGTTTGGAACTGCATATACCATTCTACATCTCCCCTTTGCTTGGTTTAGCCCCGTTATGTATACGCTTTCAATTCACGCTTGGCGCACCATTTATTTCAGGGCTCGCCTCTATATATTGTCAAATAAATCGGAAAATTGCAACTGTTAGCCTACAAATTTTTTTCTTATAAGGGACATCTGGAGTATAATGGGACCAGACAGTGGAAATATACAAGCGAAAGGGTTTTTTTATGCGAATCAATAAATTTCTCAGTGAGACAGGCATCACCTCGCGTCGCGGGGCGGATAAATTCATCGAAGCGGGACGTGTCGAGATCAATGGCCAAAAAGCGGAGCTCGGTAGCAAAGTCGACCCGGAAGACGAAGTACGCGTCGATGGCAAACCGGTCCAGCAGCCAAAGCGTGCGTACGTTTACTTGGCGCTGAATAAACCAGTCGGCATCACCAGCACAACCGAACGCCACATCGAAGGCAATATCGTCGACTTCATCAACCACCCGGAACGCATCTTCCATGTCGGGCGGCTCGATAAAGATTCGGAAGGGCTTATCCTTATGACAAATGACGGCGACATCGTCAATGAAATCCTGCGGGCCGAGCACGAACATGAAAAAGAATACATCGTGACGGTCGATAAACCGGTTACCGATGAATTTTTGGAGAAGATGGAAAGCGGCGTCGAGATTCTCGACACGGTGACGCTTCCCGCCAAAGCCGAACGGATCGCTAAGCACGTATTCAAACTGACCTTGCAGCAAGGGCTCAACCGGCAGATCCGCCGCATGTGTTCAGCGCTCGGCTACGATGTGAAACGCCTGCAGCGCATCCGCATCATGAACATCCGCCTCGGCAATTTGAAGGCCGGCGAATGGCGCGACCTGACAGAAGAAGAAAAACAGGAACTGTTCCGCCAGCTCGATTACCAACCGAAACGCTAAGGAGGCATTTTATGCTAAGCATGAAAACGACGCCGAACCATACCGGCGTCAAGATCAGCGGAGATTATTTCGATTTGGATGAACTGAACCAAGCCATCTACAAAGTCATCGGCAAAGAAGGCGAATACCACGGCTATGAAGGGTCGCGTTTGCGGATACTTGGCGTTTCCTACGAAATCCGCCACGCCGCACAAGGCGACCGCAATGTCGAGTTCGTCTTCAATGGCTTACATGAGAACACGAAAAAACAGCACGGCTTTATCGCCCCCGACAAGAACATTTATTTCTCGGCGGAGGTGCTATGGCCAGAGCTTTTGTATGCCGCTTATGCACTCCGTGATTTCGTCCGGCTATACGGCGACAAGCGCGGCGACTTGCTGGCTGACACCTACACCCCGGTGATTGCAAAATTCCAGGCGCTTGTCCTTGAGTGCCTGCAAGGCCATGTGCCGGGTGAAGAATATGCAGCGATCCTGGAAGCGTTCCGCAAATCGCCTTCGGTCAATGAGTATGCCGTGCAATACGTCGACCTGTTGAATTTGAAATACATTGGCATGAACAGGCAGCAGCGTGAAAAAAGCCTATCTGCCATCGCCATGAAACTCACACTCCAGGATTCTGAATACCAAGCATTTCGCAAACAAGTCATCGACGCGGCGGCTCCTGGAAAACAGCCGATCCACGAAATCGGTATCCAGGCAAAATACCCCGAGCAAGTAGAATGGTAAAAAACCTCTCGAGCCTAAACTCGAGAGGTTTTTTACGCCTTAATTTGAAAGACCAATAAGTCGCTGTCCTCCGCTGCCAACAGCTGGTGCTTTTCCATTGGGGCGAGATGCAGAACGTTTTCCGGCGTTGCTTCTAGCGTTTCGCCTTCCGACGTGAACTGCACACGCCCTTTCCGCACCACGATCACCACTTCTGCATCCGCATGATGTTCCGGGATGGATTCACCCTTGCGCAATTGAATGTTCATGACTTTGGCATTGGCCATCTGCAGCACAGCGGCACTATTCTTTACTTTCTCATCCAATACATTCGGGGTTTCTTTCGTTTCCATTTCAAGCCTCCTGTTTTGCTCAACGGCGCGGCTTGGCCGGTTCTGAAACTTTTTCGAGCGCGGCCTCCGCTTCACGCGGCGCTTTGCCTCTTACTGCGATATCGCCGAGCGAGACGATGCCGATGACTTGTTCTTGCCGCACGATCGGCAACCGGCGGATTTGGTGCCTCGCCATCAACGAAGCCGCCTCCTCAACCAGCATCTCTTCCGTTCCGGTGATCAAGGTTTCCGAGAAAATTTCTGAAATCAGCGCATCTGCCCCGAGCTCTTCGGCGATGCCTCTCAGGACAATGTCACGATCCGTGACGATGCCGACAATCCGTCCTTCTTCACAAATTGGAATCGACCCGACATTAATTTCACGCATCTTGGCGGCAATGTCTTGAATCGTTACAGTTGGCGGGCAAGTTTCTACATCAGTTGTCATTATTTCCGCTATTTTCATGCCGTCTCCTCCTCGAATTCTCTCTATTAATAGTCTTTATCCTCTTTTGAAGGCTGAAAACGTCATTAGTAAAAAGAATAGGTATTTCCGTCTTATTAATTTACACCGGCTCACGCTCTCAAGGGTTCTCGCTTCCCATCGAATTCCAGGCTATGTTACACTACCGGACATTATGCGTTGGAAGGAGAATGACAATGATTAAAAAATGGTTTTTAGGCCTATCCCTTGGTACATCGCTCATTGTATTGTCAGCATGCGGCGGTGCCGATGAATCCGCAGAAAACGAAAACGCGCAACCTGAAACTGAAGAACAAGCCCCTAGCGGCGAGGAAAGTGCCGGGCAACCGGAAATGCCAGAGCCTGATTTGGAAGGCGTCCCTGACGTCGTGGCAGAAGTGAACGGCGAAGAAGTCAGCAAAGAGGAATTTGAAACAGCCTATACCGGGCAATTCCAGCAAGCGGCCATGCAAGCACAAATGTCCGGCCAGGAAATCGACCAGAATCAATTGAAAAAACAATTAGCTGAAAGCATGGTCGGCCAGAAATTGCTCGTTCAGGAAGCTGAAAATCAAGAACTGACCGCGTCCGATGAAGAAGTGGACCAAACTTTGGAACAGTTGGCACAGCAAAATGGGCTCGAATCGAAAGATGAATTCCTATCAGCCTTAAACGAGCAAGGCATGGCGGAAGATGAAGTCATGTCCCAAATCGAAACTCAAGTGAAAGTGGACCAGCTGATCGCTGAATCCGCCGGAGATACCGACCCTAGCAACGAAGAATTGGAAGCAGCCTATGAGCAACTCAAAGCCCAGCAAGAACAAATGGGCAGCGAAGAAGAACTCCCTGCTTTTGATGAACTGAAACCAGACCTTGAAGAACAAGTCAAAATGCAAAAAGAAAACGAAGCTACCCAAACACTTGTAGCGGAGCTGCGTGAAAAAGCAGACGTCACGATTAATCTTTAATACAAAAAACCAGATCCGGATGAACCGGATCTGGTTTTTTTGATTAGCTGTAAATGATACTTGGTTTACTGGGCCGCGAAACGCTTATTCCACCAATTGGATGAATTGGCGCGTCCGTTCGTGCTGTGGGTTCCCAAAGAAATTCTCCGGGTCGGCGGATTCGATGATGGTCCCTTGATCGATCATGATGATGCGGTCTGCCACTTCCTTGGCGAATTTCATCTCATGTGTCACGACGACCATCGTCATGCCTTCTTCAGCGAGCTGCTTCATAACCTGCAGCACTTCCCCGACAAGTTCCGGGTCGAGCGCTGAAGTCGGCTCATCGAAGAGCATCACTTTCGGTTCCATCGCAAGCGATCGGGCAATCGCGACGCGCTGTTTTTGCCCGCCCGATAATTTACTCGGATAGACATCCGCCTTATCGCTCAAGCCGACTTTCTCCAATAGTTCACGGCCAAGCTTTTTCGCTTTTTCCTTGTTCATTTTCTTGACCGTAATGGGTGCTTCGATGACATTCTCAAGCACCGTCTTATGCGGAAAAAGATTGAAATGCTGGAAGACCATGCCGACTTCGGCGCGGATCTTCGTCAAATTGTCTTTTTTCGGATCGACTTTTTTTCCGTCGATCGTGATGGATCCTTCGTTGATCATCTCTAGGAAGTTAAAACATCTGAGCAGCGTACTTTTGCCGGATCCGCTGACCCCGACCAGAACAACCACCTCTTGGGGCTGGACGTGGAGATCCACGCCTTTCAACACCTCGAGATCACCAAAGGATTTGTGTATATTCTCTCCAATAATCATAATTGCGCCTCCTTAGGTTTTGTCCACATCAAGCCGGTTTTCATACAGGCGCAAGAGCAGCGTGAAAATCATGACGAGCACGAGGTAGTAAACCCCGACGACCAGAAATGATTCGAATGGCTGGTAGGACTGCGCAGCTTCCCGATTGCCGAGGGAAAAGATTTCCGCAACACCAATAATATAGACAAGCGACGAATCTTTCAGCGTGATGATGAACTGGTTGCCAAGCGGCGGGATGGATCGGCGCAGTGCCTGCGGGAATACAATCCGCTGCATCGTCTGCTTGCGGTTCATCCCAAGCGACATACTCGCTTCGCGCTGGCCTGGGTCCACTCCTTGGATCGCTCCGCGGAAAATCTCTGCGATGTAGGCGCCATTATGAACACCAAGCGCAATTGCCCCTGCCCAAAAGTTCGACATCGTGTAAAATTCAACAATTCCAAAATACAAAAACATAATTTGAACAATCAAAGGCGTACCGCGAATGATTGTAATGTAGATGTTGGCAATTGCTTGTAAAATTTTAGAACCCGAAATCTTCATCAGCGCAAACACTAAGCCGATTAGCGTTCCGAGAATGACACCAACAGCCGTCAATTGCAAGGTGACGAGTGTAGCTTCCAGGAAGCCTGGATACGTTCGAATAAAAACATCATAAACCGTGACAAGTAATTCCGGCATACACATCCCCCTCTTTACTTCAAGTCATTATTCAAGAACTTCTACGCCTTCAAGGTCAATATCGAGGAGATTGCGGCCGAACCATTTTTGTGAAATTTCTTCGTAGGTGCCGTTCTCAATGATTGTATCCAAGGCTTCATTAACTGCAGCAAGTAGTTCCTCATCATCTTTGCGAACAGCGATGGAAGGCTGCTCTACCCATAGCGGTTCTCCCACCATTTCAACAGCCAAGCCCTCATTCTGGGCTTCGAATCCGACTACGTCTGCTGTAATAACGGCATCAAGACGGCCTTCAATTTCTAAATCCTGTAAAGCTACTACATCACTGGAATAGTATTGGATATCATCGGTATGTTCTTGAGCCACCGTATCATATGTCGTCTGGCCGACTACCCCAATCTTCTTATCTGCCAGATCATCAACAGATTGGATATCGGTCGTTCCTTCACGTACAAAAATGGCGCCTCCTGAATAATAGTAGGGATCAGAGAAGCTGACTTGTTCGGCGCGCTCTGCCGTTTTAGACATTGAACCGATAATTGCATCAAAGCGGTTTGAGTTCAAACCTTGGATGATGGTTTCAAATGGTGTAGTCACCGGACTGGGTTCCAGTCCCATCTCTTCTGCAATTGCATTGCCGATATCAATGTCAAACCCTTTAAGTTCGCCTCCTTCTTCAAAACTGAACGGTTTGTATAGTCCACTAGAAGCAGTTGTAAATTGCCCTTCTTCAAGAAGGTTCAAATCACTTCCTGCCGCTCCTTCGCTTGATCCTTCCGAGCCGGTGGTTGAGTCATCCGATCCACAGGCTGCCAAAAGCATGCCTGCTGTTAAAATTACGCCTGCCGTTGTAAATTTTTTATTCATCTTGCTCTCCCCTTTTCGTATATGTTTGACCAAAACGCCGAAGCGATTCGGGACGTGCCTGCAATGGGTTGTGTTATATGAAGATGTCCTGATCAGTGTAAGCCGTTTCTAGCCGTGCCAGTTTTTCTTTCACTTTCGCATGCTCTTTGACATAGACAAAGCGCATGACCGATGTCAATAACGCATGGACCGCCGTATAAGAATCAATATTCAAGTTCGCATTGACGGAAACGGTGAGTACGATGTCGGCGCTTTTCGCAGCTGGCGATTCTTCCTTGTCGGTCAAGACGATCACTTTCGCCCCTTTACGCTTTGCTTGCTCCAAAGTATCCATCAAGGTGCGCGTATAGCGCGGGAATGCGAACGCAATGATTGTATCGTGCGGTCCAAGTTCGGCCATCTGCCCATAATAGGCGGCAGTGCCCGGCTGCATCATCGCTGTATTTCCGAGTGCACTGCCAAGCCAGCCACCGAACCATTCAGCCAAGCCGAAATCGAAGAAATTGCCTGTGACGTAGCGCTGATCAGACTGGCTGATGCGGTCGACCACTTGCAATAAACTTTCTTCATTAATCGTTTGCTTGAGCTTGAGGATGCTGGTGATGTCTGCATCGAGCAAGTTTTCAAGAAACGACTGGTCCGCAGCAGCAGGCTGTTCCTGCTGCGCATTGTCCAGCCGCTCTTCCGCCAGCTTGCGCTGGAGCGTATGCTGAAACTCTGTATAACCCTTATAGCCGAGCTTCTGTGTCCACCTGATGACGGTCGATTCGCTGACCTGTACGCGCCTTCCGACTTCCAAGGCGGATGAAAAAGCAATGAAAATCGGTTCGTGGAAAAAGAGGTCTGCTATCTTTTTTTGCCCAGAACTGAAATCATTATAAGAAGCTGACACATTTCGCAGTAAATCCTGCATATTCATTCCCCCATCGCAAGAACACGCGTAGTTGCTTGTAATATAGTATATACTTTTGCAGGATTCCCTTCAATATTTTACTGAAAATTCTGCTAGCGTTTATGACATTTTTCTCATAAATATACCGTTATACCAGCCTTCACGGTAAAAACACACAAGGCAAAAAAAATTTCATTATCCCGTATATTAAGTGCTCTGCCCTTTTCTTTCGCCTTTTCCGGCTATTGTTGTACACTATTTGTATAACTAATTTGGATGAGGTGCTGCTCGTGAAATGGGAAGATCGGATTTTTAAGTTATTCATTTTTTGGTATATCTGCGGTGTTATCTTGCTGGGTTTTGATTTATTGCCATCTTGGCTGGAATGGGCAAACGCCTTCTTCCTCATCCTGGCGGGAACACTCGGCTTCCTTTATTTATGGCGGCGCTTTGGCCCTGCAATCGGCGGGTCGATCGGCGTACTCATTTTCTTCTCGACCTTCATCGTCGAATGGGCTGGCGCAGACAGCGGTTTCTTGTTCGGTTCTTACGATTATACCGACCGCTTCGCCCCGAATGTCTTCGGCGTGCCGATCGCAATCGGGTTCGCTTGGCTCATGGTCATGGCGACAAGCCATGTCATCGCGCGCTGGATTGTGCCAGGCGGCGGCTTTCTTTATGCAGTCACTGGAGGCATTGCAGCGGTCATCATTGACTTGATCATCGACCCTGTCGCCTATAAAGTGAAAGGCTATTGGTTATGGGAAGATACAGGTTTCTACTATGATATTCCGTGGACCAATTTCACCGGCTGGTTCATCGTAGCGTTCATCCTTCACCTTATACTCGATGCCGCCTTCAAAAAGCAAAGGCTTGAAGTATCAGCTGGCCAGGCCGAAAAGCGCATGGCTCTGTTGTATGTACTGATGATCGCCTTGTTCGTGCTGCTCGGGTTGATCAACGGATTATGGCTCGCCGCCTTCCTGACCTCTATCTTGACGGCCGCAATTGTTGTCTTGGCATGGAAGAGGCGGCCGCAATGATCCAGGCGAAAAAATCGGCGCTCTTTGAACGCGCATTCGCCCTGTATTTAATGCCGTCGATCCATCGTTCTTTTTCTCATTTGTACGGCCGGAACATCCGCCCGCCTAAAGGGCCGGCGCTGATTATTTCAAACCACAGCTCCTGGTGGGATGGGCTATTGTTCTTCTTTTTAAATCGGCGCGTCTGGAACTTGGACGTCCATATCATGATGCACGAACACGGACTAAAAGAATTTCCTTTTTTCCGCCGGCTCGGCGCCTTTTCAATCGACCGCAGCAATCCGAAAGATATTTTGGCTTCGCTGCGTTATGCTGA
Source organism: Planococcus rifietoensis (assembly GCF_001465795.2). Taxonomy (NCBI): domain Bacteria; kingdom Bacillati; phylum Bacillota; class Bacilli; order Caryophanales; family Caryophanaceae; genus Planococcus; species Planococcus rifietoensis. Next base: position 2,696,490 of record NZ_CP013659.2, read on the forward strand.
GAATTTATTGAAACAAGGCAAAACGGTCATCCTGTTTCCGCAAGGCGATGAATATCATTTGGAAACGCGCCCGCTGGAATTTCATACAGGCGTCCTGTATTTGATGGAGAAATGTCCGGAGATTCCGCTCGTCCCGGCACGCTTTTATTATTCAATGCGCCGTGAAAAACAGCCCGAAGTGTGGATCGACCAAGGTGACAGCCTGACACTTGGTGACATCCCTGCCGGTACAAGACACGAACGGACCTTATGGCTGCAGGAGCGGGAAACCGCCGCGCTCGATCAATTAAAACAGGAAGTGCTCAAAGAAAACTACGAAGAATTCCAGGAAATGCTGAAAAGGAGGCGCACCTCATGATCACGGCTTTGATCGTCATCCATATCGCCTTTTTCTTGTGGATTGTCTTCAACCGCCTATTCTTGCCGGCGCTTCCTAAACAACCCCTAGTGAAAGCAGATCCGCTCGTGTCCATTCTCGTGCCGATGCGCAACGAAGAACGCAACGTGCCGACGATTGTGCGTTCATTAAAAGAAACCGACTGGGAAAAAGCCGAATTCATCCTTTTGAATGACCAATCGACTGATGGTACCCAAGCGGCACTTGACCGGGAAATTGCGGGCGATAAGCGCTTCACGGTCCTGCAAGGCGTCGAACTGCCTGCCGGGTGGATCGGCAAAGTCCATGCCTGCCACCAATTGCAAAAACACGCTTCCGGCGATTACTTATTCTTTGTCGATGCAGATGTCCGTTTCCGCAAGCAAGCGGTGCGGCAGACACTCGGCTTGATGGAAAAACGGCACGCTGCCCTATTGTCTGGATTCCCTGCTTTTGAAGTGCCGGTGTTCTTGAGTAAATTGCTTGTGCCGATGCTTCATTTCGTCATTTTATTCCACTTGCCACTGGCGCTGGCGAATTACGCAAAATTCCCTGCAGCTACCGCGGCAAATGGCATGTGGATGGCATTTGAACGAAAAGCTTACGAGTCGATCGGCGGGCATGAAGCCGTGCGAACGTCGCTCGTCGAGGATGTACATATTGCACGCACCTTGAAACAAGCTGGCCATAAAGTGCTGCTCGCCAATATTACCGCTTCGGTCAAATGCCGGATGTATGAAACGCCAGCGGAAGTATGGGAAGGCTTCCTAAAGAACAGCTACACCGGCATCGGGCGTTCGCCATTGATCGCCATCGTGCTCACCTTGTTCTACAGCGCCTTTTACATCTTCCCCTTGTTTCTCGCAGCAGCCGGCCTTATAACGGCCAACTGGATCTGGCTCGTGCCATACGCGCTGACCGTTTTGCAGCGCTGGTATGTTGACATGGTGACCAATCAGCGCTGGTATTTGGCGTTTCTCATCCCGCTTCAAGCGGCCGCCATGCTCGCAGTCCTGCTCACGGCCATGAAAAAATCCTTAAAAAATGAGTCTTATACATGGAAAGGCAGGCATTATTCATGAACCGACCACATATCGCCATCGTCGGCGGCGGGCTTGGCGGCTTGTCTGCTGCAATTACGCTCGCGAACGCCGGCTTGCGCGTCAGCCTATTCGAGAAAAATAGCCATTTCGGCGGCAAGCTGATGCCTGTTGCACTTGGCAGCTATCATTTCGATTTCGGCCCGAACACGATCACCATGCCGCATATTTTTCGCAAGGTCGTCCAACAGACCGGTCGCGACCCTGATGAGTATTTCCAACTTGAAAAACTCGCTGTCCATACGCGCAACCATTTCTCAGACGGCAGCCACATCGACTTTACGGCAGACCGCGCGCAGATGATCCGACAGCTTGAAACGCTGGACCCTTTTGCCGCCGGTAAATACGAAGCGTTTTTGGCTGAAGTCGCACGCCTGTATCGTTCATCCGAACAGTATTTCTTTCCGCTGAGCTTCCAGTCGATTCGGGATTATTTGTCCCCATCACTCGGGGTGGCCATGCTGAAGGTGCGCCCGCTTGAATCGATGGACCATTTTTTCAGCCGCTATTTCAAGCACGAAGGCTTGCGCCAGGCAGTCGGGCGCTACGCTACTTATATCGGGTCATCGCCTTATAAAGCCCCTGCCACGTTTGCGATGATCGCCCACCTTGAACTTGCGCAAGGCGTCTTTTACGCAAAAGGCGGAAACGTGTCGATTGCACAGGGCTTTGCAGCGGTCGCAGCGGAATGCGGCGTGGAAATGCATTCCGAAACAGCAGTCGTCCGAATTTTGACTGAACAAGGCGAAGCATGCGGCGTGGAACTCGCTGATGGAGAACGGATTGCCGCCGATGCTGTCATCTTAAACGGAGATTTATTGTCGGCATTTCCTGAGTTGGTGGATGAAGCAGAGCGCCCGTCTTTCCGGGATGCAAAGCGCGACCGGTTCGAGCCATCGATTTCTGCTTTTGTCATCACTGCCGGACTGGACGTACGCCTGCCCGAACTGAAGCATCATAATGTCTTCTTTTCGGCTGATTACCCGCGCGAGTTTCAGGAATTGTTTGCCGAAAAACAATACAGCGACGAGCCGACCATCTACATCAGCAACTCATCCCATTCGGACCCATCCGTTTCGCCGCACGGGGACAATTTGTTCATTCTCATCAATGCACCCGCCCTTACAGCGCAAGGTGATTTGCAGATTGACCCGCAGCAATACAAAGAACGAATTTACGATTTATTGGAACATTATGGAATAAAAATACGCAACCACCTGCAGGAAGAACGGATCTTCACTCCTGAATTCATCCGCGATACGTTCGGTTCTCACCGCGGGGCTTTGTACGGGCCGTCATCCAATCACCCTAAAGACGCCTTTTTGCGCCCATCGAATGCAAGCCGCGACATCAAAGGGCTGTTCTTTGTCGGCGGAAGTGTTCACCCTGGCGGCGGCTCCCCAATGGTTACATTGAGCGGCTTGAATGTGGCGCGGCGCTTGATCAAAAGTTATTCATCTTAAAATAACCAAAAAAAAAGCTGTTTCCATCCGCCACAACTGGCGGATGGAAACAGCTTTTTTCTATTTTATAAGCATTGCAAAATGGACTGCTTGGAATCGTCCGTGACGTAATGCTTTTCATGAAATACCGTATATTCTTTCGAGCGGATCGTCGACAGGATTTCCCGGTAGACAAGCGCGGCGCCTTTGACCGGCACGCGGGAGGACAACGGATAATCATTGATCGTTTCAAATGCGCGGTCATAATGGAACTCCGCTATACTGGCGAGTTCTTCCCACACTTGGATGAACGATTCCGACACCGTGCCGCTTCCTAGCGCTTCCTCGGCAAGGCCGTATTTGCGCATGATGTCCTGCGGCAAATAGATGCGGTCCATCGACAAGTCTTCTCCGATATCACGAAGAATATTGGTGATTTGCATGGCGTAGCCGAGCGAAATCGCGCCGTCTTTCAACAAAGCTGTGCGCCCAGGCGCGAGTATCGGCAACAGCATCAGGCCGACCGTACTCGCGACATGGTAGCTATAATCCAAGAGTTCATCGAGCGTACGGTAGCGGTTGATCGTCAAATCCATTTCCTGGCCTTTAATCAATCCGTAAAACGCGCTGGCATCCATATCGTAGCTTTCAAAAACGTCTTCAAGCGCCAGCCACATCGGATCGTCCCACTGAATTGAACCTGCTAGAAATTCGTCAAAGTCCTTTCGGAACGCTTTCAGCTCAGGTTCAGGATGGCTGCCCTCATCGACGATATCGTCCACTTTCCGGCAGAAGGCGTACACCGCCCATACGGCTTTGCGTTTTTCTTTCGGCAAGAGGGAAAATGCTTTATAAAAGCTCTTTGAATTATCGGCAATAATGCGTTCGCAATAGCTATAGGCTTGCTTCAATTCCATCATGAACCGCCCCTTTCTTTCAAATCGCTGTGGATTCTGTCAGCCAGCAATTTCGCGCCTTGCATGACGATCGGGATGCCGCCACCCGGGTGGACAGAGGCCCCCACTGCATACAAATTCTCCGTGTTGTCGGGTTTGACCTGCGGTCGGAAAACTCCAGATTGCCGCAATGTCGGCCCGATTCCGAAGCTGCCTCCCTTGAACAAGCCAAACGCTTCTGCATCTTGCGGCGTGCGCACGTCCATCCATTCAATCGACTCCCGGATGCCTGGAAACGACAATGTCTCCATCCGGTCCAAAATACGCCCGATCCATTGTTCGTCATTTTTCCAGTCGATTTCTGTGCCTGAAGGAACCGGCACGAGTACATAAAGCACCGATTTGCCTTCAGGAGCCAAGGAATCGTCAATAACAGAAGGATGGAATGTGTAGAATGCCGGGTTTTCCGTTTTCTGCCCTCTGACAAACACATCTTCCATATGCTCTTTATAATCATCACCGATGAAGAATTGATGGACATTTACGTCTTCATAGACTTTGTCCAACCCAAAGTACAGCAGCACGCAGGCGGAAGAAGGCGTGTATTCTTTCTGTTTCTTCATCGGCGCTAATTGGTTGATTCCGGGGAAATCCCCATTATAGACGATTGCGTCATATTGCTCTATGCCGGCTGCTGTTTCGATTGCTGTCGCACGGCCGTCTTTTTTCAAGACGCGTTTGACAGCGGTGTCCAGCCGGATCTCAGTGCCGCGGCTGCGCAATTCCTGTTCCATGACAGGGATAATGCTCGCATAGCCGCCTTTCACATAGTAAACCCCGTGCTCATGCTCACTGAACGGTACAAGTGAATACATGGCCGGCGCACGGTAAGGATCCCCACCGATATACAGCGCCTGAAGGGAATACGCCAGTTGCAATCGTTCATCCTTGAAATAGTTTTCCATTAACTGATGGACAGATTGCTGTGGTTTCAATTTCATCAAGTTGCGGATATTGCGGAAAGTCCAAAAATCCGCTTTGCGGACAAAATCATGTTCGAGAAAAGCAGGCTTGCCGATATCAAAGCGCTTCTGCCCTTCATCCATAAAGCGGATAAACCCACCTTTATCTTCCGGAAATTGCTCTTCGACTTCCTGCAATTGCCGCTCGCGCCCAGGGTATTTCGTATACACTTTGCCGTCTGTGAAACGGATTGTGTAAAGCGGGTCGCATAGTAATAATTCGATGCTTTCAGGATCAATTCCTGCCTGGGCGAACAAATCGCGGAACATTTCCGGCAGCAAGACGATGGTCGGGCCTTCATCAATTCGGAAGCCTTCCCGTTCCACAAACGCCATCCTGCCGCCGAGCTTGTGTTCTTTTTCGTAAATGGTGACATCATAGCCGAGCTTTGTTAAATACAGCGCGCCCATCAAGCCACCGACACCGCCTCCGATCATGGCTATTTTCATACATATCCCTCCACTTTCGGAAGCGGGCCAATCGGAATTCCGGATTTGCCGTCTTCTTTCAAGATGCCGTTCGTGGTGATGCGGGCAGATTCCAAAATTGTCGGCAAGCCACTGCCGGGATGCGTTCCGCCCCCGACCAGCCAGCAATTGTCGAGCTCTTCAAACTTATTATGCGGTCGGAACACCATCATTTGCGATAATTGATGCCCTAAGTTGAATGTGGCGCCGCGGTATACGGAGTAATCCGATTCCCAGCCGAATGGCGTCAGCATCTTCTCGACTTCGATATGGTCGCGCAGGTTCTTGAAGTCGGTTTTTTCTTCAATAATATCCAGCACCAGCTCGCGGAAAGCTTCCTGTTCGTGCTCCCAGCCGATATCGCTGAAATTATTCGGCACCGGCGCCAAGATATACAGCGCCGACTTGCCTTCCGGAGCCAAAGTTGGATCCGTGACGCTGGCATTTTGGATGTAGATCGATGGATCCGCTGACAAGATGCGGGATTTCGTCATTTCCTCGACATTCTTCTGATAGTCTTTCGAAAAAACGATGGTGTGATGCGACAAGTCGTATTTCTTATCGAGCCCTAAGTACAGCATGAATGTGGAACACGAATATTTTTTCTTGTCTAGCTTTTTAGGGGTATATTTTTTCAAGATGCCTGGCTCTACCAAATGGGTCATTACGTGTGCAAAATCGCCATTGATGACCACTTCATCCGCTGCTTCGCGGCTGCCGTCATATAAGTCGACGCCTTTTACTTTACGGTCCTCGATCCATAATTTTTGGACGCCTTTATTGAGATGGATGCGGCCGCCCATTTCTTTGACCGCCTTCGCCATCGCCGCCGACAATTGGTTGACGCCGCCGATTGGATGATAGATGCCATACGCGTGCTCCATATAAGACAGGATCGTGAACGCGCCCGGACATTCCCAAGGCGACATGCCGAGATATTTTGACTGAAACGCGAATGCCATCTTCAGGCGCTCGTCTTTAAAATAACGGGACAAGACATCGTAAAGTGTCTTGCCTGCTTCAAGTTCAGGAATCGCTTTGATCACTTTCGGCTGCATAAGGTCCGTCATGCGGTCCATTTTCGTCTGCAACAGCGGAGACAGCGCTTCGAGTTTCTTGCCTGTGTCTTTCATGAAACGCGCGTAGCCTTCCCCATCGCCTTTGAAATTGTCATCGATTTGCTTGCGCATGGCTTCAGGGTCGCGCGTCATCACCAAATTCTGGTCTTCGAAGCGCAGTTCGTACATCGGGTCCAGTTCGATCGCTTCCATATAATCGTGGACATTGCGTCCAGTCGTTTCGAATAATTCCTCCACCAGATGAAGCATGCTCAAAAACGTCGGTCCTGTGTCGAATGTGAAATCACCTAATGTCAATGCAGCATTGCGCCCGCCGATGCGGTCATTTTTTTCGTAAATGTCGACTTGATACCCTTTGCTCGCTAACAGCATTCCTGCTGCCAAGCCTCCTGGCCCCGCTCCTATAATAATCATTCGTTTTGCCATTGCGTAAGCCCCCGTTTCGCCTCTTAAAAGTTATACAATATCTATACAAACAGTATATACATCTCTTCCCTAAAAGACTAATTATTTAACCTCTTTATGGTGCTTGTTTTTTTATTCAGCGTATACGGGGCATCAAATCCGTGCTTTCAGAAGAATCGCTTCCTGGGTCTGGCATTTGTGAAGATAGCAAGGGTTTGTTTGTGGAGTTATTTCGGTTTTTGGAATGAAGCTTCTTGTGGCTATTCGCCGCCCTGCTTTGGGTTGGCCTTTAGCCATAAGCCAGGAAGAGTGCCTGTCTTATGGCATCGGCTCACCCTGGGTGCTGGGCGGCTTAAAGATTTCATTGAGTCTGGTGTATTTAGTCAGTTCTGCTTCTGTAGTTAGTTGCCGGCTAGTGGGGGAATCGCTTCTTGAAGAATGGTGTGTTGTAATGAAGTGCTTCAAGTGAAAGCTAGTTGGATAATGGATGCCTTGAAATATCAAAGACTCCCCCGCCTTATATACTTCTCTCGTGAAAAGCGTCATAAAAAAACCCGGCTGATGGATCAGCCGGGTTTTGCTTATTTTAGGATTTTAACTTTTACGTTCTTGCGTCCCCACTTGAGCGCTTGGCTTTGGGTTGGGATGAAGACGTCGATTTTCTTGCCTTTGATTGCGCCGCCAGTATCTCCAGCGATTGCGGTGCCGTAGCCTTCCACCCATACTTTAGAACCGAGCGGGATGACTTTTGGGTCGACCGCGATGACTTTAATCCCTGGGTTCTTTTTCAGGTTAATGCCTGTTCTGGTGATTCCGGAACATCCTCTGCAATACGCCGTGTAGGCTGTTGATGAAACAGTGAATTCCTTCACTACTTTATCTTTGCTTGAAGATGGCGTTGAAGGTTTGGAGATAGTTTGCGCTGTTGTTTTTTTCAACTTCAATTTTTGCTTCGGGTAAATCAAATTCGATTTCAAGCCGTTCCAGGATTTCAGGTTATTGACGGAGACTTTTGTTTGTTGGGAAATTTTATAAAGCGTATCACCGCTTTTGACTGTATAAACATTTGATGCTGCAGAAGTCGTAAGTGAAGTGCCAAGCAATAAAAGTAATGCCATTGTTAAAGCTGCCAATAATTTTTTCAAGTTCCTATCCCCTTTGCGTATCGGATGATTGTGCCTTGCGTAAATCGGTTGAAAGCTTTTCAGTAAAATTAAAATAGCACGGCAAGGTTACAATCATGTGACAGCATTAGGCATATTTGATTACAATTACGCTTTTTTTCGTGACAAAAGAACCCACTCCATTAAATTTCTGTATCACCCAATAGAAAAAAGGCCCCCTCCAAAGCTTACGAAGCTCGGAAAAGGCCTAAGATTATTTTTTAGCTTTATGGACTTTCAAGGTTTTGCCTTTGACGGTTTTGTCTTTCATCGCCTTCAAGACATGCAGCCCTTTGCCATTCAGGATATCGATATACGTGACAGTATCCTGGATTTTGATGATGCCGATATCTTCCGCCGTAATTCCCGGTATGCTCGTCAGCGTGCCGACAAAATCGACTGCGCGCAGCTTTTTCTTTTTGCCTCCGTTGAAATACAGCTTCATGATGTCTTGGTTGAGTGCCGCAGCTTTATGTTTTTTCGGCTTCTGGCGGCTCTCGATCTTGTCTTCGAATGCTGGTTTTGCCAAGGCGACTTGCTCTCTTGACGGCCGCTCGACACGCGTGATGTCAAATCCTAAGTAATCTTCCGTCTCTTTTAGGAATTTATCCTCAAATGGTGTGACGAATGAAATCGCTTTGCCGCTCTTGCCAGCCCGCCCCGTGCGGCCGGCACGGTGGACATAGCTTTCCTTCTCGAGCGGAAAATCATAATTGATGACATGGGTGATGCCGTCGATATCGATTCCTCGTGCCGCGACATCGGTTGCGACCAAATAGCGGAATTCGCCGCGGCGGAAATCATCCATGACGCCGAAACGATCTTCCTGGGTCATCCCCCCGTGCAATTGATCGCTTGTGTAGAACAGGCGTTCAAGCCCTTCCGACACCGCATCGACCTGGTCTTTCGTCCGGCAGAAAATGATGCAGCTATCCGGATTTTCGACTACCGTGACATCGCGCAGCAACTGGAATTTATCCTGCTCTTTCACGATGACGAGTGAATGCTCGATGCGCTCTTCCAAAGTATCGGCGGCCTGGATTCCAATATAGCGCGGAGAGCGCATGAAATCACGCTGCAGTTTTTCCAGATGTCCCGGGAAGGTTGCCGAAAACAGCATCGTCGTCCGTTCTTTCGGAAGCTGTTTGATGATCGATTCGACTTGTTCGATAAAGCCCATATTAAGCATTTCATCTGCTTCATCGAGCACCAAATACTCGATTTTTTCGAGCTTCAACGTGCCTTTTTCGATATGGTCGAGCACACGCCCCGGCGTTCCGACGACGATATGGCATTTTTGCTTCAATTCTTCCTTCTGATAGGCAAAAGGATGCTTGCCGTAGATCGCCGCTGCTTTGATGCGCTTGAAACGGCCGATATGAGTGATGTCTTCTTTCACCTGGTCGGCAAGTTCTCGTGTCGGTGTTAAGACCAGCGCCTGGGGCTTGTTTTCATCCCAATCGACGAGTTCGCACAGCGGAATGCCGAATGCAGCTGTCTTCCCGCTGCCGGTTTGCGATTTGACGGTCAAATCGTGTTTTTCAAGAGCGGCCGGGATGACTTGCTGCTGTACTTCGGTCGGTTGTTGGTAGCCAAGGCCTTCCAGCGCTTTTACAATCGGCTCACTGATGCCGTAATCTTTAAATTGATTCGTGTTCATAAGTTCTCCTTCTCCGTTCATCTGTCTTATCTCTTCATTATGGCACGGATCGGGCAGTTTTGCAGTTAAACGATTATTGGCATTATTGGTCGAGCAGGCTGACGGAAACTTTCACATCGAGCGACTGGCTGCCGCCTCTGTAAACGCCCTGGACTGGGCTAACATCGTTGTAATCACGTCCCGTACCGACACGGATATGGTTTTCCAGCGCTTCGACGTTGTTCGTCGGATCGAGCCCGACCCAGCCGATGCCCGGCACCATGACTTCAACCCAGGCATGGCTCGCTGCATCGCCGACGAGTGCGGAATCTTCCCCAACGTAGAGATAACCGCTGACATAGCGTGCTGGGATGTTTTTGCTGCGCAAGATGCCGAGCATGACGTGCGTAATGTCTTGGCATACGCCTTTTTTCAAGTTAAACGATTCACTCGCTGTTGTCGTAACGGTCGTCGAATCGCCGTCATAAGTGAAATGACCGAATAAATATTCCATTACATCGATAGAGTATTGCACCGGATTGCTCATGTCCCCGAGTTCACGGTCAACCAATTCCATCTGCTCTGGCAATATGTACGTATACGCAGTGTTGCTCAAATACGCCATATAGTGTTCGGCAAACAATTGGGAATGGAAAATGACGTTCATCTCCGGTGAATAATCGATGCGGTGGATAAACGGGCTTTTCTGGATGCTGACAATGGACGTCGCTTTCACTTCGAGGTGCTGATGGTGTTCGGCGATAAAAAATGTCTCGACATTATTGCCGAAAATGTCCACATGATTTGTCGTCAATGTCGCCGGCGTGATATCCGCACGGTAAGACAGGAGGCGCTGGCATTCATCCGTTCTCGGTTTCAGGCGGATGGTGTTCATGCTTTGGTCAACGATGGTTTCATAATCAAAAATATTGGTATGCTCGATTTTGTATTTCATAGAAGTTATTCCTTTCATGTCCATCCCTTGGGATTGGAACGCCATCGCTGTCTCGGCTTCGGGATCCGTTAAATAATAAGTGCTGGAGAAAATTCGGCTGATTTCATTGCAGCCATCCTGGAAGCGGTTCAGGAAATGCATCAATTCATCCGAATCCAAAGATTCAATATCCGTTTCGCTGAAAGAAGTCCGGACTTCATCGAGTTTGGCATATAACTCCCATGAATAATGCGACACTTTGCCTTCTTCAAGTTCTTCAACTGCGGCCCGCACATGGTCAAGGCAATAGCGGATCGATCTCGGGAAGGTTTTGTCCGAGATCAAAAAGCCCAGTACTTTCCTTGGTTCCATGCGCGGTGGATTGCTCTTCAAGAACGCGTTATAGCCGTTCGTCATCCTGAGTGCCGCCAGCCAGAAATAATAATCATCGGTCTTTTCTTTCCTGACACGTTCACGCGTCCGTTCGCAGACGACATTCAAGATGCGTGCCGTCTTTTCCGCGCGTTCAAGCCATTTGGCGATTTTGATCATTTGATACGCTACGCCACGGGACATCGAGGATTCAACAATTCCCTGGGAAATAAGCGAAGTCGTTTTGATGTTTTCCAGGAACGCTCTCATGTCACGGACCGAGCTGTTCTTCAAGTCCATGTCATTGAGCGTCAAATACGAACGATTCCAGGTTTCCCAGTAATCATCCGGGATGTGGTCGCGGCTGATGCGGGCATTTTCCCGGACGACCATGGCGCAGCTGGCGACTGAATTGGAATTTTCTTGCGCCATCGCCAAATACTGCACCAGCTCTGATTCCTCATACGTCGGGTTGGCTTTGATCCGGCGCATCGTTTCCGTCGAATCGCAGATCTCAAAAATCAGCCGCCAATCCGAATCGCGCACAAGTTCTTCATCAGCCGCTTCAATCATCTGAAGCAATTGCACGTCGAGGATGCGCGCATTGTTCTCCGCCCGCTCGACATTCCGGGACATCCAATACAGTGAATTTGCAACACGGCTTAACATTTACGCATCCTCCCCTTCTTCTTTCTTTTTGAACACCCATGTGTCTTTTCCGCCGCCGCCTTGTGAAGAATTGACGACAAGCGATCCTTCTTTCAGCGCGACACGGGATAATCCGCCAGGCAGGACATGGGTTGTCTCGCCCCTCATGACGAATACCCTTAAATCCACATGGCAAGGGTAAAACTTGTCTCCTTGGTAAGCCGGTGCGCGGGACAGCTTAATCGTCGGCTGCGCTATATACTGATGAGGCGTTTCAATAATTTTCTCCCTGAACTTTTCGATCAGCTCCTTCGAGGCATGTGGGCCGACGAGCATATCGTATCCGCCGGATGCCCCTACGTTTTTGACGACGAGCTCTTCAAGATGCTCGAGTACCCATTCCCGATCTTCGGGCTTATCAAGCAAATAAGTTTTCACATTATCGATGATCGGTTCTTCGTCCAAATAATAGCGGATCATCTCCGGCACATACGCATAGATCGCCTTGTCATCCGCGACGCCGTTGCCGACCGAATTCAAAATCGCGACATTGCCCTTTTGGTAAGCTTCCATCACGCCGCGTACCCCGAGCGCAGAGTCTGAACGGAATGATTCCGGATCTAAAAAATCGTCATCGATGCGGCGGTAAATGATATCGACACGCTTCAGCCCACGAATTGATTTCATGTAGACGATATTGTTGCGGACGACCAGGTCGCGGCCTTCGACTAAATCCATGCCCATCTGCTGAGCCAGGAAGACGTGATCGTAATAAGCGGAATTGTACATGCCGGGCGTCAATAGCACCGCAAACGGCTTGTCTTTTCTTCCTTTTGGGGCATGGTCCAGAATCGAATCATGCAGGAAGCTCATTTGATGTTCGAGTGTCCTTACCGAATGATTGACGAAAAACTCAGGATACACTTGTCTCATGACGTAGCGGTTCTGATACACATAAGACAATCCGGACGGGTTGCGCAAATTGTCTTCAAGGACATGATATTTGCCGTGCTCATCTCGTATCAAGTCGATGCCCGCCAAGAAAATGTGGTTGTTGAGCGGGATATCGACGCCTTTCATCTGCTTTTCGTAATAATAGGGATTGTCTTCGACTAGATGGCGCGGTACGATGCCTGCTTCGATGATCTTTTGGTCGTGGTAGACATCGTCCAAAAAGCGGTTCAGCGCTTCTGCACGTTGCGTCATTCCTTTTTCGACCACTTCCCACTCTTCCGGCGGAATAATGATCGGCACAAAGTCGAACGGCATCGTCCGCTCCGTCCCTACATTATTATGGTAGACAGTGAAAGTGATGCCTTGGCGAAGAAACGATAACTGCGCCGTTTCATGCTTTTCCCTTAGTTCATCTTCTGAAAATCGCTTGATTACTTCATGGAAGGTTTCGTAATGGGCTTTCGGTTTTCCATCGGGCATAAACATTTCATCAAAAAATGGACTGGTTTTATAGTCTTTAAACACGTGGCCGAACCCCCTCTGTTAGAATACCTCCAGTAATTGCCGTTGATTTTTAAAAGATATGAATTTTCTGTCTACTGGAAGGAAAGAAAAAGCCATGCCCATGCTCGGCATAGCTGTTCTTTGTTCTATTATAACCGAAGTTATTTTTTCGTTGTGCCATCATTTGAAAAATTGCCAGAAGATGTATCGCTTTCTGGATTCTTTTTCAGCGATTCTGTGTAGGAAGTGCTGCCGCCGAATGCGCCGCCGCTCGGTTTATCGGACTCCGTAGAGGAACCAGCAGACGAGAATGTGTCTTTATTCGCTGTAGATGAAGTTTGGTTCGTTGAAGAACCCGAGCCTTGTGTCTTGCCGACTTCATCTTGGACAGTCTTGTTCGCTTCGTCGAGCGCATCTTTTTCCTTATCCATCATTTGCTGCTGCTTTTCGATCGTCGTCTTGACGGTTTCGACAGCTTTGTTGATATGAGGCTTCACTTTATCAACCATGCCTCCCGATTGCTCGTTGAAGCGGTCCAAATTCTTTTTGATATTTTCTTTCATATCAGCTGTACTTGTCGAAGAACTGCCTGTATTTTGCGTGCTGCCTGTTTCCGATTTCTTCTGAGTCATTGCCGCTCCGATTGCTGCACCTACCCCGAGCAATACGAGCTTGCTGAAAAATCCACCTGATCTTCTTGCCATGTGATGATCTCCTCCTTCATTTAATAAAACTTAGTGTAGTAAGTATAGACGTAATTGCCTATTTTCAAACATCGCTCCTATACAAAAGTAAAAGGACACTCTTGTGAAAGAGCGCCCTTTACGGTGTGTCTATTAATTTTCCTTCTTCCAATAATACCTGCTTGAATGCTTTCACAACGTCCTCATCATATTGGATGTCGATTAGCCGCTCGAGCTCATCCATCGCATATTGGGCGGTGAACGCTGAACGATAGGCGCGGTCTTCCGTCATCGCGTCGAACGTATCGCATACCCCGATGATCTTCGCCTCAAGCAGGATTTCATCACCTGTTAAGCCAAATGGGTAACCTCTTCCATTCACGCGTTCATGGTGCTGCTCGACAATATTCGCTATATCCTTATATGGGGTGTCGCGAATCATATCAGCACCGTCTCCTGGATGTTTTTTCACCAGGTCGAATTCTTCGTCGGTCAATTTGGCAGGTTTTTTCAATACTTCTTCAGGAATATTGATTTTGCCGATATCGTGGAGGATGGAAGCGAGAAACAATGACTCTGTCCGTTCTCTCGTCATTTTCATTTTGGAAGCTGTCTTGATCGCATAACCAGCAACGCGAGAGCTATGGTTAAAGGTATAGCGATCTTTATGTTCGACTTTTTCACCGATTTTCCGCAGCTCTGCGATCATTTTGCTGGCATATTGAAAAACTGGGAAATTTGAAACGGATAACAAAATAACATCTTCTATAACTGTAAAATTTACAGGTGCTTCTAATTTTTTGCATGAAAAGAAATCATCTTTGATGAGATGGACTTCATTGCCTTCTATTTCTGCCTGAATTTCCCCATCTATTATGTAATAGAATTCATGAGCCTCAGCGGCTTCGCTCGGAATCAAAATAAAAGTTTTATCTTTTAAAATAGTTTGTTTCATTAGTTCCAAACCACTACCTCTGCCCAATAAAGAAAGAGTGGTAGCATCGTTTTCAACTTTTTCCAGATATTTACCTTTTAATATATCCAAGCCTTTCACAAATTCACATCCCTTAAAATATAAAAAAATGAGAGTAAAGTTTCCTCTACTCTCATACTACTCTTTTTATAAAGTATCTACAATATTCTTACCAAGCAACCACAATAATCGGATCAATCTTAGCAGTTTTATCTGCGAAATCTTCTTCCACTAGGACGATGTCTGCCACGACTCCTGATGCAGTGGCACGTTCAATTCCTTCTAATGTAATCTCTTCAGCTTTTTTCTGCAATGCTTTAATCAATTGCGCGATTTCTTCTTCGTAATTCGCCGTAAGTTCGGCTTGTTTCGCTTCGTCTTCTTCAGATGCTAAGTTATTGACGTATTCCTCATGCAACTCAGCGGCTTTCTCTTGGTTTTTGACGATTTCAGCCTCGATTTTTGCATTGACGCTATTGATGTCTTTGATCGCTGCCTGAATCTCTTCGCTCATCCCTTCCTCAATTTCATAATATGGGACTTCTGATACTACCAGCAGTTCTTCCGCAAATGCTCCGTTCGCCAGCGATAAAATCATTAGGAATGACAAAGTGATAGCTGCAATACTTTTCTTAAACATTAAATTTCCCCCTGACATTTAGTTGAGTTCGTAGGTTATGAATACTAGTCATGACTATTTACGATTTTAACCATAGTCCTACACTGAATAGTATATATAAACCAGGACTTTGGCACAATACGAATGTAAAAATTAACAAAAAATAAATATTTGTATTTTCTGAAAAATCACCCATTATTATTCGTTTATAAAAAAAGAGTTCGCAACTTTACATTGCGAACTCTTTTTTACTGAATTCTTCTTTAAGGCAATACGGTGCTGCCCATCAAATACCGGTCGCATTCCCGTGCAGCTTCACGGCCTTCGTTGATCGCCCAGACGATCAAGCTCTGGCCTCTGCGCATATCGCCAGCCGCAAAGATGCCTTCGACATTTGTGCGGTAATCGCCGTATTCAGCTTTAACGCGTGAATTGGCGTGCGTTTCCACATTCAATTGGTCGATCAGCAGCTGTTCCGGCCCGCTGAAACCGATAGCGATTAGGATGAGGTCCGCTTTCCACACTTTTTCCGTACCTGGAATTTCTTCGCGGATGCGGTTGCCTTGCTCATCGATTTTCAGTTTAACGTTAACGGTATGGACTTCTTTTACATGTCCGTTTTCATCGCCGACAAATTTCTTCGTCATGACCGCATAAGCACGCGGATCGTCACCGAACGTTGCGGCAGCTTCTTTATGGCCGTATTCTACGCGATGGATTTTCGGATACTGCGGCCACGGATTGCCTTTTTCGTCACGGAGCGCGCCTTTTTGATCGTAGACATCGAATTGCACAAGGCTCTCGCAGCCGTGGCGTACGGAAGTTGCGAGACAGTCTGTGCCCGTGTCCCCACCGCCGATGACGATAACATTTTTTCCTTTTGCCGAAATATAATTGCCGTCTTCCAAATCGGAATCGAGCAAGCTTTTCGTGCTGGCATGCAGGAAGTCCATTGCGAAATGCACGCCTTCTAAGTCACGCCCTTCGACATCGATGTTGCGGTGCACAGTCGCGCCAGTCGCCATGATGACCGAATCGAAATCATCGCGCAATTTCGTTGCAGGATAGTTTTTGCCGACTTCTACATTTGTCACGAACGTGATGCCTTCCTGTTCAAGGATTTTAACGCGGCGCATGACCATGTCATACGGCAATTTCATTTCAGGTATGCCGTACGTCAGCAGGCCGCCGATGCGGTCGCTTTTTTCGAACACGGTTACGGTATGGCCCGCTTTGTTCAACTGGGCTGCTGAAGCAAGCCCGGCAGGACCTGAACCGACTACAGCTACTTTTTTGCCGGTGCGGTGTTTCGGCGGTTCCGGAACGACCCACCCTTCCGCAAATCCGCGCTCAATGATCGAGCGTTCGACCGTGCGGATGGCGACAGGCGGTTCGTTGATGCCAAGAACACAAGCTCCTTCACATGGAGCTGGGCAAGCGACGCCGGTGAATTCCGGGAAATTGTTCTTCAAATGTTCGCGGTGAAGCGCTTCTTTCCATTGGCCGCGATAGACAAGATCATTCCACTCCGGAATCAAGTGATTGACCGGGCAGCCGGTCGTGCCATTGTCGAGATCCATGCCAGTCTGGCAGGTCGGGACGCCGCAATCCATGCAGCGCGCCCCTTGCTTTTGTACTTCCTGTTCAGATAGCGGAATCGTATAGTCTTTCCAGTCTTTCGTCCGCTGTGCCGGGTCGCGTTCTTTTACAGTCTGACGGTCATATTCCATAAATCCGGTTATCTTCCCCATCGTTTCCCTCCAGTTCGCATATTTTCCAAGCTTTCCTCTATGAAAGGCAGCTATTGCCGGCGCTGTTACTTGCCGGCTGAAGCCATTTTGCTTTCTTCGAATGCGGCCATTTCAGCATCGAATTTCGCCATGCCGCTGTCTTGCAGCTTGCTGATGCGTTCGTTGATCTTCAAATAAGCTTTCGGAATGACGCGGACGAATTTCGCCGAAAGAATCTCCCAATGATCCAATACACGTTTGCCATTCAGGCTTCCTGTGTAGCGGACATGGTTCTCGACCATCTCTTTCAGTTCCGCGATTTCCGAAGGATCTGCGAGCGGCTGCATATGCACCATTTCAGGGTTGCAGCGCGCGCTGAATGTTTCGTCTTCATCAAGAACATAAGCGACACCGCCTGACATGCCGGCTGCGAAGTTCTTGCCGGTATCTCCAAGAATGACGACGCGCCCGCCGGTCATGTATTCACAACCGTGGTCGCCGACGCCTTCGACGACGATTTTGGCACCCGAGTTCCGGACGGCAAAACGTTCTCCGGCCATGCCGTGGATATACGCTTCCCCAGCCGATGCACCGTAAAACGACACGTTGCCGATGATGATGTTCTTCTCGGGAAGGAATGTCGAATCCGCTGCCGGCTTGACGATGATCTTGCCGCCGGATAAGCCTTTTCCGACAAAGTCATTGGAGTCTCCGATCAAATTGAGTGTCATGCCTTTTGGAATGAAAGCACCGAAGCTTTGCCCGGCTGAACCTTGGAAGTTCAATGTAATGGTATCTTCCGGCAAGCCTTCTGCACCGTATTTGCGGGAGATGGCACTGCCGATGATCGTACCGGTCGCGCGGTGGATATTACGTATGGCTGTCGATACTTCAACCCGTTCGCCATTTTCGATCGCATTGCGGCAGCGAGGCAAGAGTTCCTGCACGTCGAGCGTATGCTTCAAACCGTGGTCTTGCTTGATCGTTGCATAGCGGCCGACTTTTTCCGGCAGATCCGGCTGATAAAGAAGCTGCGTCAAATCCAGCCCTTCCGCTTTCCAATGCTTGATCGCTTTATTCGTTTCGAGTACATCGGTGCGGCCGATCATTTCGTTGATGGTGCGGAACCCAAGCTCCGCCATCAATTCGCGTGCTTCCATGGCGATAAAGCGCATGAAGTTCGCGACGTGATCTGCTTCGCCCGTGTATTTTTTGCGCAGTTCCGGGTTTTGCGTCGCAATCCCGACTGGGCATGTATCCAAATGGCAAACGCGCATCATGACGCATCCGAGCACGACGAGCGGTGCTGTCGAGAAGCCATATTCTTCGGCACCCAAGAGCGCCGCAGTGACAACGTCGCGGCCGGTCATCATCTTGCCGTCTGTTTCGACGACGATGCGGTCGCGCAGGCCGTTCAATAGAAGCGTCTGATGCGTTTCCGCAAGACCGATCTCCCATGGCAAGCCGGTATGCTTCAAGCTGGTTTTTGGTGCCGCGCCTGTGCCGCCGTCATAACCGCTGATCAACACGAGATCGGCACGGCCTTTGGCAACGCCAGCTGCAATGGTGCCGACACCGACTGCGGACACCAACTTCACGCTGATGCGTGCACGCGGATTGGCGTTTTTCAAGTTGAAGATCAACTCCGCTAAATCTTCGATCGAATAAATATCGTGGTGAGGCGGCGGTGAAATCAATTCGACGCCTGTCGTCGAACCGCGCACTTCCGCAATCCACGGATATACTTTCTTGCCTGGCAAATGACCGCCTTCTCCAGGTTTCGCCCCTTGTGCGACTTTGATCTGGATTTCGTCAGCATTGACCAAATAATGGCTCGTGACACCGAAGCGGCCCGATGCAACTTGCTTGATGGCGCTTCTGCGGCTATCGCCGTTATCGTCCGGGATAAAGCGCGACACTTCTTCGCCGCCTTCTCCTGAGTTGCTGCGTCCGCCAATTTTATTCATCGCGATCGCTAAGGCTTCGTGGGCTTCTTTACTGATTGAGCCGTAAGACATGGCGCCGGTTTTGAAGCGTGCACAAATCTCTTCGACCGTTTCGACTTCTTCGATCGGGACCGGCGTGCGGTCTTTAAATTTCAATAAGCCGCGCAATGATTGAAGGTTGGCTTTTTCATCCGTCAAGAGTTTCGAATACTTGCGGAATGTATCGTAATTATTCGTCCGGCACGCTTGTTGAAGCGTGTGGATCGTCATTGGGTTGTATTGATGGTCTTCGCCGTTTTCACGGTACTGATATTCATCGCCGGATTCAAGCGCCGGATTCGCTCCTTCGCGGTCCGGATAAGCAGACGCGTGGCGAAGCAGCACTTCTTTGGCGATAATATCGAGCCCAATGCCCCCAAGGCGCGATGATGTACGTGTGAAGTATTTATCGATAACATCCATATGAATCCCGATCGCTTCAAAAATCTGTGCGCCTCGGTAACTTTGAATGGTTGAAATACCCATTTTAGACAATATTTTGATAATTCCATCTGTCACGGCTTGTACATAGCTCGCTTCGGCTTGTTCGACGTTCATGCCGTGGATATCGTCTTTCGCCACCAAGTCTTCGATTGACTCGAATGCCAGGTAAGGATTGATTCCTTCTGCACCATAGCCGATCAGCATGGCGAAATGGTGGACTTCGCGCGGTTCCGCAGACTCGAGCAGGATGCTCATGCGTGTCCGCGTACCTTGTCTGATCAGATGGTGATGGAGCCCCGATACCGCAAGCAGTGCAGGAATCGCCGCATGTGTGCTGTCGACGCCGCGGTCAGACAAGATGACCAGCGTGGCGCCTTGTTCGATGGCATGGTCCGCTTCTGTGAATAATGCTTCCAAGCGCGCTTCCATTGCCTCTGCGCCTCCGTCTGCTTCAAACAAGATCGGCAAGGTGACGGCCTTGAACTCCGGCAAGTTCTGCTGGCGCAGTCTTTCAAGCTCTGCATTTAGCAATACCGGTGTTTCAAGGCGGATATGGCGTGCGCTTTCCGGTTTCGGATCCACCAAATTGCCTTCTGCCCCGATCGTCGTCCGGGCTGCTGTGATGATCTGTTCACGGATGGCGTCAATCGGCGGGTTGGTGACTTGTGCAAACAATTGCTTGAAATAGTTATACAAAAGCTGTGGTTTTTTCGACAATACCGCAAGCGGTGAGTCGTAGCCCATCGAGCCGACCGGATCTTTCCCGTCGGATGCCAGCGGTTTAATGATTTTCTGGACTTCTTCCTGCGTATAGCCGAAAGCAAGTTGCTGTTTCAATAGCCCTTCGCTGTTTGGATGAACCACTTCTTTCGGTTCCGGCAAATCGCTCAAGTCGAACAAATTGTTTTCGACCCAATCTTTATAAGGGAGTTCGGAGGCAATCTGCGTTTTGATTTCGTCATCCGGGATGATCTTGCCGGCTTCGAGGTCAACCAGAAGCATTTTCCCTGGGCGAAGGCGGTCTTTATAGATGATGTCATCCGAAAAGATATCGAGCGCTCCGACTTCTGAGCCGAGGACGATCATGCCGCTTTTCGTAATATAATAGCGCGCCGGGCGCAAGCCGTTGCGGTCGAGGCAAGCTGCGATCTGGCGGCCGTCTGTAAATACCAGTGCCGCTGGGCCGTCCCATGGCTCCATCAGCGTGCTGTGGTATTCGTAGAAATCGCGTTTTTTCTTATCGATCGATTTGTCGTTGACCCATGGCTCCGGGACCATCATCATCGCCGTATGCGCAAGCGAACGGCCTGATAGATGAAGGAATTCGAAGCAATTGTCGAACATCGACGAGTCGCTCCCTGTCTCATCAATGACCGGCAGGACTTTTTGCAAGTCTTGGTCATTGAAATAAGGAGAATTGCAAGCGAGTTGGCGTGCTCTCATCCAGTTGACGTTTCCGCGAAGCGTATTGAATTCGCCGTTATGGATGGAGTAGCGGTTCGGGTGGGAACGCTGCCAGCTCGGGAAGGTATTCGTACTGAACCGTGAGTGGACGAGTGCCAACGCCGATTTGAATTCGGGATGGTTGAGGTCGATATAGAATGAATCCAGTTGTTCTGGGATGAGCATGCCTTTATAGACGATCGTTCCGGCAGACAAGCTGCTGAAATAGACGTCTTTAAATTCTTCCACGCCGCCCATTTCCTGCTCAATGCGTTTACGGATAATGTATAAACGGCGCTCCAAGTCCATGCGTGTCTCGAGTTCTGCTGATGCGCCGATGAAGATTTGGCGAATGACCGGTTTGGTTTTCGCCGCAACATTACCGACAAACGAATCGTTGACCGGTACAGGGCGCCAGCCGAGTGATTCCTGGCCTTCTTCTTTGACAATGCGTTGGATGATGTCTTTCGCTTTCATCCGGAGATCATAATCCTGGGGCATGAAAATCATGCCGATGCCGTATTTTCCTTCTTCCGGAAGAACGATTCCTTCTTTTTCACATTGCTTCAGGAAAAAACGGTGAGGAATCTGTGTCAAAATACCGGCGCCGTCCCCCGTACTCGTATCAGATGATTGGCCGCCGCGATGCTCCAAGTTACACAGGATGTTCACTGCGTTCTGGACAATGCTGTGCGATTTTCTGCCGTCTATATTAGCGATCATCCCAATACCGCAAGCTTCGTGTTCCTGGTCGGGATGATACAGTCCTTGTGCGATCGGATACTCTTTCTTACTCAATTGAACCGCCTCCTTTTACACGCTAATTTGTCATAATATTATGATAGTATATCATATAACTGAATATATATACAATTGCATTTTGTGAAAAATTTATCAAGTACATGAAGATTCATCGCAAACCCTAGCATTTAAAGTGAAACCGCTTTCAATTAAAGGCCTATAGCGATTCTTCTTTATTCGCTATTTGTGTATATTGATACAGTATTTTTTTCAGCGTCTTCTCTTAGCAGCTGTTTTTCCCAGTAATTAGACAATTCTAGTTGGAGTCTTATGATTGATCATTTGGAAAAAGCTAGCGCGCAAAACTGATTCTCTGGCTGTGTCGCGATAGAAATTTCTATATAAAAAGAGCGCGGAAAATACATCATTTTCCGCACTCTTTTCGAATAACTATAGAAATTTCTTGATTTATCCATTTTTTCATACTGGTACATAAGGCAAATGCCTCTATTAAGGCAACCGAATTGCTACGAATTATTCACAGTTTCATACATCCGGATCGCTTCAAGAAAGTATTCCCCGTACTTCTCCAGTTTGTTGGCGCCGACACCGCTGACTTCCAAGAAGGCTTCGTCATCTTTTGGTTTGCGCGCCACCATGTCCTGCAAACTTTTATCCGAGAAGATGACAAATGGCGGAACTCCCGCCTCGTCCGCCAGTTTCTTGCGGACCGTACGCAATTCCTCGAACAATGGATCGTTGGTGGCGATTCGCTTCGTGACAACCGCGCCTTTTCTCATGACGCGGCGTTTTCCAAGCAGCACATCGCGCCCGCCATCTGGGACGAAGATTGTCGGAAAGCTGCCTTGTTCGACTGCCAGCAATTCCTGTGAAATCATGAATTCGATGAGGTTCGATACTTCTTTTGAATTCATGTGTTTCAACACGCCGTATGTCGATAATTGATCGAATCGGAAGTCGAGCACTTTTTTATTGCGTGAGCCGGTCAATACTTGGGCAGTCATCGTCTTGCCGAATTTCTGGCCCATGCGGATGACGCACGACAACACTTTCTGGACATCTTCCGTGACGTCCTGACCTTCCCTTTCGTCGACGCAGTTTCCGCAATGGCCGCACGGTGCTGCACTCCCATCACCGAAATAATGGACGATAAATTGCTGGAGGCAATTTTCCGTATGGCAATAGTCGACCATCCCCTGGAGCTTCTTCAACTCTCCCGGGATGCGTGAAGGGTCCTGGGCCTGATCGATCAAAAAGCGCTGCGTCTGGACATCCTGAGAAGCGTACAGGACGATGCACTCACTTGGCAGCCCATCTCGTCCTGCGCGCCCAGCTTCCTGATAATAGCTTTCCATGTTTTTCGGCAGCTGGTAATGGATCACATAACGGATATTGGATTTATCGATGCCCATTCCGAATGCATTGGTCGCCACCATCACGGTCACTTCATCGTTCAAGAAGCGTTCTTGCCCGAGGCGGCGTTCGTCATCCGGCATGCCGGCATGGTATTTTGCTGCCTTGACGCCGCGTTTGACTAGCGATTCATAGACCGAATCCACCGTTTTGCGCGTCGCTGCGTAAATGATGCCTGCCTCGTTATCGTTTTTCTGGACGTAGTCACGGATAAAGCGCTCACGGTCCTGTCCTTGAATGACTGAAAAACTTAAGTTCGCCCGTTCAAATCCGGTGATAACGGTATTTTGTTCTTCGATATCCAAGATGCGGCAAATATCTTCCCGCACTTGAGGCGTCGCTGTCGCGGTCAGGGCTAGAACAGTCGGATTGTCTGGGAAAATTTCCAGCATGCGGCTGATCAGCCGGTAGCTCGGACGGAAATCGTGGCCCCATTGCGAGATGCAATGCGCTTCATCGACTGCGATGAGTGGCACTTTGACGCCTTGCAAGCCATCCAAAAACATTTCCGAATCGAGGCGCTCTGGCGCAATATACAATAATTTGATGATGCCCATCTGCACTTCATGAAGGATTTCACGGACTTCATAGACATCGAGCGAACTATTAATAGAAGCAGCTGGAATTCCGGCTGCCTGTAAAGAGTCGACTTGATCTTTCATCAGGGAGATCAGCGGCGAGACGACGATGGTCGTTCCTTCCATGGCAAGCGCAGGAATCTGGTAGCACATCGATTTCCCGCCGCCTGTCGGCATGACGCAAATCGTATTTTGGCCGTCGAAAACTTGTGTGATCGCCTGCTCTTGGCCGGTCCGGAAGCTATCATACCCGAAATGCGACTGCAGTAATTTTCTTGCTTGTTCCAACACCTTTGAACACTCCCCATACTGTTTTACTATGAACGTAGCTTACCAT
The DNA here is from genome assembly GCF_001465795.2 of Planococcus rifietoensis. NCBI lineage: Bacteria > Bacillati > Bacillota > Bacilli > Caryophanales > Caryophanaceae > Planococcus > Planococcus rifietoensis. Next base: position 2,720,459 of record NZ_CP013659.2, read on the forward strand.
ATTTGAAGGGCTATTTCTTTTTTGGCATACGAAAAGCCACCCTGGAAAATTGATTATTTTCCGGGGTGGCTGAAAAGGCCTTTTTATTTGGATCGTGCAGGTGAAAATGATCTCAGGCGTATACTCTTGCCAACAGGAAGAAATACGGCCGCTTCATGCCTTTCCAATCCATCATGCCCAACAGCACGTCATCATTCACTTTGCGGAAATGATCTTGGATTGGCAATTGATCGTAAATCATCACCGCACTCGTTTTTCCGCGCCATTCCATCTTACGCAGCCGCGCTGCACCTCTCGCACCGCCCAATAGTTGAGCGATCAGCGCGGGCGGAAATGGATGCAGTGGAAACGGTTTTCCAAAAGGAGTTTTAAACAATAAAGGATCGACATGCTCAGCGCTGTGAAAAGCCTTGCCATACCAGCCCGATTTTTCAAGCCACCCATCCATTGGATGTCCCGAAGACAATTCGCGCCCTTTCCACGTGCCGAGCAATTCATGTGGTTCGACTGGCTCAAGCGCATCGAACAAACGGCAAGCTTCACCGGTATTCTGCGCGCCATGCTCCACAATTTCCCAAACCGGGCGTTCCGGCTTCATGGCTCTCTCCCTTTCCGCTTAAATCTCTAACTCCCAATGCTTCGCTTCTTCCTCTTTCATTTGCTGTTCGGTTTCTTCAGGATAAGCTGTACGGAATTTATGCGAATCCTGTGGAATGATTTCGACCATCTTGTCGATCATGTCCTGCGGATCGAATTGATCTTCCAAGCCTTTTTCAGCTTCTTTCATGTCTTCAGGGCGCGTGAAGTGGATTTTCTCATCAAACCATTTCCACTTCGCTTCTGCACTGCGGTCATTAAAGCCTGTGTCGAATGCGCCCGGATTGATTGTTGCCACTTGCACGCCGAACTCTGCCATTTCCTTGCGCAATGTTTTCGCAATCGCTTCGATGGCATGCTTTGTCGCTGTGTAGGGGCCGACATAAGGCGTTGACATAATGCCTGCCATAGAAGACAGGAAGATAATCTTGCCTCGGCCTTTTTCGACGAATTTACGTGCCGCAATTTGCGCCGTTTCGAGTGTCTGGAATACATTCACTTCGAATAGTTCGCGGAAGTTCGCCATCGGCACTTCACCGAGCGCGCCGCCTTCATTGACGGCGGCATTCGCTACGAAGATATCAAAATCGTATTCGAGCATCTGTGCCAGATCCTGCGGGTTTTTTATGTCCATCTTAAATGTCGTCAGTTCCACTCCAGCAGACGCTGCCGCTTCACGGAGCGATGTTACCTGCGGAGCTGTTTCGACTGGCGCAATCACTTTATGCCCTTTTGCCGCTAGGCCCAGTGCTGTGCCTTTACCGAGCCCGCTTCCGGCTCCTGTAATGAAAATCGTTTTACTCATTATTGTCTCCTCCTGATTCTGTAGGTTGCTATCATTTGTCTTCCCCATAGCAAACAGAATAAACAGGTTTAATTGAGCCACCATTCTTTGCGGTCCATTTCTTCCGCAAAATGGGCGTATTCAGAGAGCGTTTCCTCCAACACTTTTTCGCTCCGGGCCAGCATGCGCTCCCTTGCTTTTTTCCGTTTAAAGCGCCGCCCATAGACGGACTGCAATTCATCATAGGAAACTTTCAATTCGCGGAAACTCGCCGCAATTTCATCGTCTTCATCCGATAATAACGAAGCCAGCATCCCGATTTTCCCGTACAGTTCTTCCACTGTATAGCGCTCGCGATCCTTGTAGAGGATGCCGGCCACAATCGATGCCGGCAGTTCCTCGTCCACTCCCCGCGCCAAGTCTGTCAGCAATTCAATCATGATGCGCCGGTTGCTCGCCAGCGACAGGACGTAAAAAATATGTGGAATCTGATCGACCGGCGTTTCTTCAATATATTCATCAATTTGCCTGATCAAGTCCTCCGCTTTCAGATGGTCGATGAGAATGCCCAGCCGGTATGTTTCGTACATTATGTATCTTCTCAAACCCTCACCGCCATTTCCTTAAGTCTCCTTTTTATTTTGACAGATAATTCTGTTAAAAACAATTCATCAATGGTTCTTGCCACACGAAAAAAAGCCTGTCTCCCTTATTACAGGAAAACAGGCTCACAATTCTTTGAAGACATCAAGTTGCTAAGCCGTAGCTGCCCATGCGGCGCTTCACTTGGATAAAGGAAGCCGCCTCGGCGAGTTCCGCTTCATTCAATGGCTGGTCATCGAGCATCACTGTATATTCGTTCAGGAAATTCGTATTTTGAAGATCGACATTGATCGTCCGGTCATTGCGGTCCAATAAGCTATCCACAGAAATCTCAAAGAAATCGGCAAGGCGTTCCAGGTGCACTACTGATACTTGTTTCTTTCCGCTTTCATATGCCCAAACCGTACTTTTCGCAAAGCCTAGACGGTCCGCAAGCTCTTCAGGGGAAAGGCCTCTCGCTTCTCTTAAGTCTTTTATTTTTTTGCTTAACTGCTTCATAGTTGATTCCTGCTCCTTTTAATAGATTTCTAATTATTTTAAATATACTGCAATTAAAGTGAATGAGCAATCATTTTATGGATAATTTTTTAAAATAGCTTGAATATTTAGTGAACAGTATCTATTTAATTCAATAATTGGAAACCAAACAGGCCATAAAGCATACAAAAACCGAAAAAGTTTATTTTGTGATGATTAATCCCAACTTTCGGGCAAACAGCAAGGCTTGATCAGTAGATACTTTGCACCCCGCCAGCAATTCCGGAGTCAATTGCAGCTCTTCAAAGCGGCTTGAACTGAAATCGGTGCTTTTGAGAGAAGTTCCCGTGAAGTTGGCTTCGTTTAAATCACTGTCCAGAAACTGCGCATTTTTCAAATCGACTTCATAGAAATCCGCTTGCCGCAGAACGCTTTCCTCAAACCTCACATCGCTTATATGGGAAAACCCAAAAACTGAGTAATCGATGCGGCATTCTTTAAAATGCGTATAGCGGATCGTACTTTCTGTAAAATCCGTCCCGAGCAACCGGCAATTTTCAAACTTCACCCGGTGGAATACCGCACGGCTCATATCCGCATTCGATAAATCACAATTGATGAACACCACATCCGCAAACTCGCTGCGTTCCCATTCGCCATCCAAAAATCGGACATTTTCAAACAGCACCCGGTCAAAATGGATTTTTCCTGCCGCCAATTCCTCGGAAACAATCCGGCAGTCATGGACATATTCATCATCTAATGCTTCAATAAAAGAAAAAGTTTCTAGTTCGGATGGAAGCATCGGCTCAGTTTTCTTGTTCTTTTTCATCATCAGCCCTCCTGGTTCGCATATATTCTATTTCATCTTACCGATTATAGAGCCCCCTGTCCCATACGCCGCGCGAGTTGCATCAAGCCAAATCCGTCGTAAAGGAGATGCTGCATGGAAAATGTCAAAAGTACGTTCAAAGAAGTCGCCTCTGCCATTCTTCCTGTCACGATTGTCGTCATCTTGCTTCAAGTGCTGGTTATCCGCCTGCCGCTTGAAGCACTGCTGCAGTTTTTGATCGGGGTCGTTTTTGTCGGGACCGGCTTTTTTCTGTTCCTGCTGGGGGTCAACGCAGGGCTGCTCCCGATCGGTGAATTGATCGGCAAGAAGCTGCCTTTGACCCGCAAGCCTTGGCTGATCATCGGGACAGGCCTGGTGCTCGGGCTCGCGGTCACGATTGCCGAACCGGATGTCCGCGTGTTGGCCAATCAGATCGAGGACGTTTCAGGAGGCGATATTTCAAGAAACGTCCTGATCTTATCCGTGTCGGTCGGCTTGGCAATTTTCGTCAGCTTAGCGATGGTTCGGACGCTGTTCAGCATCCCGATCCATTATATGTTGATTGGTGGATATACTTTCGTCTTCCTGCTTTCCTTTTTTGTTCCTGAAGCATTCATCCCGATTTCCTTCGATGCCGGCGGGGTCACGACCGGCCCGATGGCAGTTCCTTTCATCTTGGCACTGGGCATCGGCGTCGCCTCCGTCTTGCGATCCGATAAGCCCAGCAGCGGCGAAGGCTTCGGCTTGATTGGGCTGGCTTCGATCGGCCCCATTATCGCTGTCATGCTCCTGGGGGTGCTGTACCGGTGAACTTGCATATTTTCCAAGGTTTCGGGGAAGTGCTGATCGAAGTCAGCGCAGCGCTTCTCCCGCTTGTGGTGTTCTTCAGCGTATTTCAATTATTCATGCTTAAGTTGCCGAAAGAACGCGTGCTGCAAACCGGACTCGGATTCGTTTTGACGTTTTTTGGATTGGCCTTTTTCCTGCAAGGCGTCCATATCGGCTTCATGCCCTTTGGTGAATTGATGGGAGCGGAACTTGGCGATTGGCAATACCGCTGGGCGATTATCCCGATCGGATTCGTGCTTGGCTTTGTGGCGACTTTTGCCGAACCAGCCGTCCGCATCATGAATGAGGAAGTCGACCGCGAAACGGGCGGATATATTTCCTCGCAAGTCATGCTTTATACCTTGTCGACAGGTGTCGGTTTATCTATCGCTTTGTCGATGCTGCGGATTTTGACGGGCTGGTCGATCTGGTATTTTATCCTGCCGGGCTATCTTATCGCCCTTTTCCTGATCTTTTTCTCTACACGCACATTCATCGCCATCGCTTTTGACTCAGGCGGCGTGGCTACCGGGCCGATGACCGTCACGTTCATCGTCTCTGTGGCAGTCGGCATTGCCTCTGTCACCGAAGGGCGGGATCCGCTTGTCGATGGCTTCGGGATGATTGCACTCGTGGCATTGACGCCGATCATTTCCGTACTCGTTGTCGGCTTACTCTTTAACCGAAAGGCAGGGAATCAAAACCATGAATCTGAATCATAGACTGATGATTGCCATCGTAAAACGCGGCGCTTCAAGGGACGTCATCGCAGCGGCGAAAGAAGCCGGTGCGGACGGCGCGACAGTGCTGTATGCGGAAGGAATCGGGAGAAACGAAAAGCCCACTTTTCTCGGGCTTCCCGCTACACACGAAAAAGATGTCGTCTTTATCGCTGTTGACGGCGAAATCGAATTTGCCGTCGCAGAAGCCATCAGCCATGCCGGAAAATTAGGCAAGTCAGGTTATGGCCTCGGCTTTACTGTCCACCTCAGCAAGTTGCTGGGGGTCCCCCATCTCACCGAACGCGAAGACGACCGCAAAAAGAAGCGAGGAGTGGAAAAGATGCCAGAACCGAAAGATTTTCAATTGATTGTAACCATCGTCAATTCCGGAGATTCCGGGCAAGTTGTCAAGGCAGCCGCAAGAGCCGGTGCTGAAGGCGGAACGATTTTAGAAGGGCGCGGCACCGGGGTCAATGAGCAGAAAAAGTTCATGAACTTTACGATCGACCCGGAAAAAGATGTCGTGCTGACATTGGTGCCTTCTGCATTCGCGGAAAAAGTGGTCGCGAGCATCGAACAAGCCGTCGACCTCGACGCCCCAGGAAAAGGCATCGCATTTTTGATCGACGTGGAAAACGTGTTCGGCGTCAATCATTCCTCGTTGAATCCATAAGAAAAACCGGTGAGTCCTGGACTCACCGGTTTTTCTATTTAATAACGTTCTGCTCCGTGCCCTTTAGCGCTGGCAGCTTGAGCTACTTTGCTCGCTGCCGGCTTGCCGTAAAGCTTCGGTTCGGCGTTGTCACTGTCTTTCATTTCGTTCATTTCCTTCACTTTCATATCGATATTCTCACGGACGCGGCGGCCATAGTCTTCATCGGCCTGCGTGAAGTGATGCACCATTTCCTCTTGGATGCGCGGATCGCATGCTGATAGCGCATCGCCGAGATTATTGATCAATTCTTCTCGCTCCCAATCCTCGAAACTGCGATAGGTTTCACCGGCCTGGCCGTAGTTATTTGTCCGGTCGATCGGTGCCTTCGTCAATTTGCCTTGGTATTCCGGCTCATGATCCGGAGTATCCGGGCGGTCGGCTTCCTTGAACCCGCCAAGTACAGACGGTTCATAATTGATGTGCGGATTTTTCGCGTTTTCGCCGCGCGGCACATCCATTGCCCCTCCGTATTGATTGGTCGCTACACGTTTTCTCGGCGCGTTGACCGGCAGTTTCAAATAGTTTGCCCCGATGCGGTAACGCTGTGTGTCGGAATACGAGAACGTACGGCCAATCAACATTTTATCATCGGAGAAATCCATGCCGTCGACAAGGACGCCTGTTCCGAATGCTGCCTGCTCAATTTCCGCATGGTAGTTTTCAGGATTGCGGTTCAAGACCATTTTCCCGACTGGCAGGAATGGGAATTTATCCATCGGCCATAATTTCGTGTCATCCAGCGGGTCAAAGTCGAGTTCCGCATGTTCGTCGTCGCTCATGATCTGCACGAACAACTCCCATTCCGGATAGTCGCCGTTTTCAATCGAATCGTAAAGATCTTCCGTTGCATGCCCAACGTTTTTCGCCTGGATTTCATCGGCTTCTGCCTGAGTCAAATTGCGGATGCCTTGTTTTGGCTCCCAATGATATTTCACAAGGACTGCCTCTCCTTTGTCATTGACCCATTTATAGGTATTGACCCCAGAGCCCTGCATGTGTCGGTAGGTTGCTGGAATGCCCCAAGGGGAGAACAGGAACGTGATCATATGGGTCGCTTCCGGGGAACGGGCGACAAAGTCGAACATCCGCTCCGGATCCGGCACATTGGAGACCGGGTCATTTTTAAAGGCGTGGATCATATCCGGGAATTTCATCGCATCACGGATAAAGAAAATTTTCAAGTTATTCCCGACGAGGTCCCAGTTGCCGTCTTCTGTATACATTTTCACAGCAAAACCGCGTGGGTCTCGGGCTGTTTCCGGAGAGTGGCGGGATCCTGCTACTGTAGAAAAGCGCACAAGCAATGGCGTCTGTTTGCCTTTGCCCGAAAATACTTTGGCGCGCGTATATTTTTCAACCGGCTCGTCGCCGACTGTTCCATAAGTCTCGAAATAACCGAATGCTCCAGCACCACGTGCATGAACGATGCGTTCCGGTATTTCTTCACGGTCAAAATGAGAGATTTTTTCGATGAAGTTATAGTTTTCAAGAGTAGCCGGCCCGCGATTTCCGACAGTTCGCAAATTCTGGTTGTCTTTTACCGGATGCCCTTGGCGATTCGTCAAGGTTTCCTCGTTTTCGCCTTCAGACATTTTGTTCTTAAGCTCTTCATTATGGTCCTTCATGAGAATCCTCCTTCATTTTAATGCCATCATTTCCCTCTTCCCACACCCGCTTTTAAATAAACCTATTTTCTGCCAAATCATCCCTTCGACGCAGACTCATCCTTTGCAAGAAGTGCCCTTTATCATTTGAAAATTAAACCCGCCTCCCTTGGAATAGACAAATCCCGCTGGATATGGAAAACTAGAATGGAATCGACTAACAGAAAGCAGGGCTGGAAATGAGCGTTACCTTGAAAGAAAAAGGGAGATGGGACCCTTTGAAAGTTTTTTTGAAAGTATCAGTGGCCTATATTCTCTCTCGGTTTTACCGAAATGCAAAAGGTCCGAAAATCGCCCTGGTGGGAGGAAACCTCGGAGAAAAATACGAAGACAATGCTTCCGTATTTCATAAATATGTGGTGAATAACCATGCAGAACAAGTCACGGCTTATTGGATGTATGACCCGGCGACCGACTATGCGAAGAACGGTCGTATCCCAAATGCCGTAGCGCTTGGCAGCTTCCGTAATTACTTGCTGTTTTTCCGCGCCGATTACACGTTTCATGGGCATTCCTTGCTTTATGACATCGTGCCATCCGCCGATAAATTCTTGAATTTGAATCGCCGGACGGTTATTACGCATGTCAGCCACGGCATCGAAGGCTTCAAGAAAATCCTCATCCAAAAAGAGGATGTTCCACTCCTCAAGCGGACTGATTACTTCAACTGTGCCTCGCGCTATGAATACGAGTTGAAACGCGACAAATGGAAAATCCCTGAAGAAAAACTCATCATCACCGGATTCCCCCGTTTTGACCGCTATTTGCCAAACCAGCAGCCACCAAAAGAAATGAAGCGCATCCTCATGATGATGACTTGGCGTGAATGGCTGTTTGACCTCTCAAGGGAAGAATTTCTCGAAAGCAATTACTTCCGCAGCACGATCGGCTTATTGGAGCACGAAGGAATACGAAATCTCCTGAAGTCTAATGGCATCCGTCTACAAATCGCCTTGCATCCGTTCATGAAGCGATTTGAAGAGCACTTCTTTTCGCTTGCCGACCAGGATTACGGCATCGAATTCCTGGATTTCAACCACGCATCCATTGAGCGTTCAATCGAAGAAAACGATATGCTTCTGACGGACATCACTAGCGTTTCCTGGGACTTCCTGTATTTGAACAAACCGATCATCTTCTTTATGTTCGACCAACAGGAGTATACGGAAAAACGCGGTTCCTACCTCGACCTCGATAAAGATTTATATGGATATAGATCCCCGACAGTAGAAGATGTCTACAACACGCTCACTTATATGGTGGACAACAATATTACGCACAACGAATGGTACGGAAAAGCTAATGAATACATCGACTATTTCGACCAGGACAACTGCAAACGACTGGCACAACGTGTCATGAACGTTTAAATGTTTCACGTGGAACTCTATTATGAGACAAAAAAAACGGCAAACCTGAGATCGTTCAGGCTTGCCGTTTTTTCAGTTTACCAAATGAATAGAATGAATAAGCCTTTAAGACGGTAAATTGCTCAGTTGCAGCTCCACAGGGCAATGATCTGAGCCGTGTACATTTTTGTGGATCGACGCACTCTTCAGTTTGTCGACGAGACGGTTGGAAGCAATGAAGTAATCGATGCGCCAGCCGACATTCTTCTCACGGCAATTCGAACGATACGACCACCATGAATAATGGCCGCCTTCATCCGGATGGAAATGGCGGAATGTGTCCACAAAACCGCTGTCGAGAAAATCACTGATCTTTCCGCGTTCTTCTGGCGTGAAGCCCGAATTCTTTTTATTGGCTTTCGGGTTTTTCAAATCGATTTCCTGATGCGCCACGTTCAGGTCTCCGCATAAAATAACAGGCTTTTCGAGGTCCAATTGCTGGATATACGAAAGCAGCTTGTCTTCCCATAATAGCCGGTACGAGAGGCGAAGCAACCCATGCTGGGAGTTCGGCGTATAGCTATTGACCAAATAAAATTCAGGGAACTCCAATGTGATCAGCCTGCCTTCTGAATCGTGCTCCTCGAGGCCGACCCCATAATGGACATTCAGTGGGCGCTGTTTGGTGAAAATCGCTGTGCCTGAATAGCCTTTCTTCTGTGCATAATTCCAATATGTATGATAACCCGGAAGCTCCAAGTCAATCTGGCCTTCCTGCAATTTGATCTCCTGAACGCACAAAATATCAGCTTCCACTGTCTCGAAGAAATCCATAAACCCTTTTTTCATCACGGCCCGCAGGCCATTTACATTCCATGATATCAACTTCATGCCACTCACTCACTTTCTGTCATCAGTGTAGCGGAATAAAGGCTTTGCCTCAAATGCAGAGGGTTGATTGTCTTTTTTTATCTTGTAAAATTTCAGCAAATATTCAGTCAAAACTGTCTTTTTTTAGAGTCTGTCTTGTACAATAGACTTAATAAAAAAGGAGGCCTTCGGCTATGGCGAAGTTCACGAAACCGGAAAAAAGCTGGGCGTTATACGATTGGGGCAGCTCCGCTTATTCCATTATCATCACCACCGCAGTGTTTCCGCTTTTCTATAAAGCAGCCGCAACAGACGCCGGCGTAGGACTGGCAGATTCCACTGCTTATTTAAGCTACACGATCGCTATCTTCACGTTTATTTTGGCAATGCTCGGCCCGTTGCTCGGCACCATTGCCGATTATGAAGGAATGAAAAAGAAGTTTTTCACCGTGTTTTTCGTTCTGGGTACAGTTTCGACGGCGATGCTCGCTTTTGTCCCGGAAGGCCAGTGGCTCTGGCTCTTGATCTGTTATGTGTTCGCTGCGCTTGGTGCGACCGGCGCGAATCTGTTCTATGATGCTTTCATTGTCGATGTCACAACTGAAAAACGCATGAACCGCGTGTCTGCATTCGGCTATGGGCTCGGCTATATCGGTTCGACCATTCCGTTTGCGCTCGCCATCTTGATCATTTTGCTCGCCCAAAACGAAATCCTTCCGCTATCTGTCACGAACGCCAGCCGGCTTGCCTTTTTGATCACCGCCGCTTGGTGGATCCTGTTCTCGATTCCTTTATTCCGCCATGTAAAACAAAAGCATTTCATCAAACGTGAAGCAAGTCCCGTCGTCCAAAGCTTCCGCCGGCTCAGTAAGACCATCCGGGAAATCCGGCAATACCGCGCTTTGTTTCTGTTCCTGATTGCGTACTTTTTCTATATCGACGGCGTCGGCACAATCATTTCCTTATCCACTGCCTACGGAACCGACCTTGGATTGAGTGCAACCAGTTTGTTGATCGTCTTGTTTGCCACTCAAGTCGTGGCTGCACCTTTTGCAATTCTCTACGGCAAGCTCGCCGATCGCTTTACTGGAAAGAAAATGCTGTATGTCGGCATCTGTGTCTATATTATCGTCTGTGTCTACGCAGTCTTCATCGAAACTATCATGGATTTCTGGATTCTTGCGATGCTGGTTGCCACTAGCCAAGGCGGCATCCAAGCATTGAGCCGCTCTTATTTCGGCAAGCTGGTGCCTAAGCAAAATGCCAATGAGTTTTTCGGCTTCTACAATATTTTCGGCAAGTTTGCCGCGATTACGGGGCCTTTGCTTGTCGGCATCACTTCCCAGATCACCGGCAACTCCAGTTTAGGGGTTTTGAGTTTGGTCGTGCTTTTCATCATTGGCCTGGTCGTTCTTATCTTCGTCCCGGAACCCACGCCTCATGACCCTGTTGATGAAGTAGCAGCTGAATAACAAAAAGGCCTCCCGCAACAGCGGGAGGCCTTTATTCATGATTAATTATTCTTTTTCGCGTCAGTTGGCTCGACTTTGATCTCGCCGTCTGAGTTTTTGCCGAGTGATGATTCACCAAATTCTACAACATCCACGCCGCCGGCATCTTTCTCAGCTTTCTTGATTTCTTTTTCTACTTTCTTTTCAGCCTTGTCATGCTCTTTTTGGGCTTTTTCTTCTTTTTTCTCTTCTTTTTCTTCAGCTTTTTCTTGCTGCTTCACTTCTTTTTCAATTGCTTTCTCTTGTTTCTTCACTTCTTTTTCTTCTTTTTTCTCTTCGCGCTTCGCTTTCAGTTCGTCAGCTTTCACTTTCGCCTGCTCGATGGAAGTGTTCACTTTTTCACTGGAATCCGAAGTTTTCGCTTTCACTTGTTCCTGTAATTCCTTGCCGCTCTTAGGCGCAAGCAAAAGTCCGGCTGCGGCACCGATCAAAGCACCTGTCACAGCGCCGGCAACAAAGCTTCCGCCGCCTCCGCCTGATTCAGAACCGTATTCCTGTGCCATTGGTGCAGGCGACTGGATTTTGCCTTGGCGCACGAGACGCTCTTCGACTTCCTCTACGATTTCAAACAATGTGCGCCCTCTTGCTTCAACTAATGAAACGCTCATGTGGAAATCCGTCAAATCTTCCTGGTCACGGACGACCACTACGTCGTAATCGGGTGCATCTGTTTTCTTTTCAAGCATTTCTGCACGATACCCTTTTTGTACTAACGCATCGCGTACGGATGTAAATGGATGTTCAACTGCAATTTTTACCATTCTGTGTCCACTCCTTTTTTATGAAAACTCTATGTTAAGTTGTTTTCCCCTAATCCACGGCTCTAAACTTATCCTTTGCGAACTCCTCCATTTTTTTCAAATTTTCACGCTTTGAATAGCTTTGTGAATACACTTATTCATAATGAAAAATTTTAGCATTAAATAGGGAATCGCCGCCCTGCTTTGGATTGGCCTCTTGCCATAAGTCAGGAAGAACGCCCGTCTTATGGCATCGGCTCACCCTTGGCGTTGGTCGGCTTTAAGATTTCTTAGAGATATATGAGTATCCGTGGTTTCACTTCTCGATTATTCATCTGCAGATGGGGGAATCGCTTCCCTGCATTGGGACAGATGGTGAAACTTTGTGAATGTGGTCAATTGAAACAGTTACAAGCAGTGGCTTGTTATTCATTCTCATGCTGATCGATTGCATACAAAAACCCCGGCCCGGCATATTTTAGCCGGTCGGGGCCGATGGATTTTATACGGTTACTGCTGCGCGTTCTACAGCTTTGATGCGTGTCCCGGTTTCTGCATCGAAGAAATGGACGTGCGCCATGTCGAAAGCGAGTGTTGCTTGGTGACCTGCTTCGATCGTTGTGGCCGCATCGACGCGGGCGATGAATTCCTGGTCCTCGTAGACAGCGTGAAGGATTGTCTCAGCGCCTGTCAGTTCGGATACCGTGATCGTCGCATCGAATTCACTGGCCGGAATTTTCGACAGGTCTTCGTTGTTGACGTGGATATGTTCTGGGCGGATGCCGAGCGTGACGGGCTTATTGTCATAGCCTTCCCCTTTCAACACATCCAATAGCTTTGCAGGAATCGACATCTTTTTACTTCCTACAGCGAAAGTGCCATCAACCAGTTTGCCTTCGAAGAAGTTCATCGCCGGTGAACCGATGAAGCCGCCAACAAAGCGATTTTCTGGGAAATCATAGACTTCTTTCGGCGTACCCACTTGCTGGATCAAGCCATCTTTCATGACAACGATGCGGGAAGCCATCGTCATCGCTTCCGTTTGGTCATGAGTGACGTAGATCGTTGTCGTTTTCAGGCGGTTATGCAATTTGGAGATTTCTGCGCGCATCTGTACGCGCAATTTCGCGTCCAAGTTCGACAAGGGCTCATCCATCAGGAATACTTTGGCATCGCGGACAATGGCGCGTCCAAGGGCCACACGTTGACGCTGACCGCCTGAGAGCGCTTTCGGTTTTCTGTTTAGGTAGTCTTCCAATCCGAGGATCGCAGCAGCTTCGTCTACGCGTTGCTTGATTTCCGCCTTTTTGAACTTTCTCAGCTTTAAGCCGAACGCCATATTTTCATAGACTGTCATATGTGGATACAAGGCGTAGTTTTGAAATACCATGGCGATGTCGCGTTCTTTTGGCTCGACATCATTCATGCGTTTTCCATCAATGAAGAATTCGCCTTCCGAGATTTCTTCCAACCCTGCGATCATTCTCAATGTTGTCGATTTCCCACACCCCGAAGGACCGACAAAAACGATGAACTCTTCATCTTTTATATGTAAATTGAAATCGCTGACGGCCAGCGCCCCTTTATCATACCTTTTGCCTAATTGATCGATCTTAATTTCTGCCATGTCCCAGTCTCCTCTAATACTTTTTCTTCTATTATAGAGAATATGCAGTAAATTACAAATATATATTTGGCAAGTGCAATCCTCTACTGTATACTCGTTGCTAATGAAGCTGGAATATTCTGTACTAATAGAGACATGAATAGCGAGCTCCTTAACATCTTTCTGACCATTTACTTCGCCTGGCAAAATTTATGGTTTTCGAAGATATTCACACATAAGGAGAGGAATATCATGAAAAAAATGTACACCGTATCCGCTGCCTTTTTAGCCTCCTCATTATTTCTTACAGGATGCGCGGGATTTCAAACCGGCAATGGCAACGATAGCTCTACGGAAAACGAAGATGGTAAAGTCGTTCTCGATTTCTGGACCTTCTGGGGCTCCGAAATCCGCCGTCCCGTCATCGAAAAAATCATTACCGATTTCAACGAATCCCAGGATGAAATCGAAGTTCAGCATACTTACCTTCCTTGGGGAGACATTTGGACGAAAGAACTCGCAGCGATTGCAGCTGGCGACCCGCCTGATGTAGTCATCAATGACATCAACACGACCGCTCTCCGAGGAGAACAGAACCAGGCGATGAACCTGGCTGAGTTCTTATCAGAAGACGATATTTCAGGCCAGTTCTATCCGGAACTATGGGATGCCACACTTTACGAAGGCGATTCTTACGGCATACCGTTCAACACCGATACGCGGGTGCTGTTTTACAACAAAGATGCGTTTGAAGAGGCTGGGCTAGACCCTGAACAGCCCCCAACTACTTGGGCGGAACTTGAAGAATATGCAGCAAAGCTCGACGTAAAAAACGGCGATGACTACGAACGCATCGGGTTTTATCCATTATGGGGCATCAATTACGACGTCTGGATGCTGAATGCCAATGGCCACAACTTCATCAATGAAGAAAATGACGTCTTGATCGACACCGAAACCAATCTTGAAACGCTCGAATGGCTGAAAGGCTGGAAAGATAAATACGGCGACGATGTCATTAATTCCTATAAAGCTCAAATTGACAGCCAGCAAGGCAATCCGTTCTTCAACGGCAGCCTCGGCATGTACGTTAGCGCACCAACTTTCTACACACAAATTCGCGATTATGCAGATGACTTGAACTTCGGTGTCGCAAAATTGCCGGAAATGGAACCAGGCAACGGCCCTACGAGCTGGGGCGGCGGATTTGTCGCCGAGATTCCAGCCGGCGCTTCGAACCCTGAAGCTTCTTATGAATTCATCAAATACTTGACGGGCGCTGAAGCCCAAGAATATTGGGCGGTCCAGAACTTCGACAGCGTCGCCAATATCGAAGCCGCTGAAAACGCAGCACAGTCCGAAGAATTTACGGAAGATGGCACCATGGTCTACAGCATGGCAACTGAATATATGAGCGATACTCTCCTTACACCGGTGCCGGTATCTGCCCCTGACTTCATGGGCAGCGTCAATCCGAAAATCGATGAAGTATTCCTTGGTTCGAAAACGCCAAAACAAGCGCTTGAAGAAGCACAGGCAGACGTCGAATCATTGATCGAAAAAAATACACGCGAGTAAGGAGGGCTTCGCTTGGCTAAAACAAAGTCGGCTATGCGGCGGAAAGAAACGATGTACGGTTATATTTTCGTCATGCCGTGGATCATCGGGTTTCTTGCTTTTACGGCAGGTCCCCTGCTCTTTTCACTGTTCGCAAGTTTTACCGATTACAACATTACAACCCAGATGGACTTTGTCGGAGCTGAAAACTATCAAGGGCTCTTCACCGAAGACGGTTTGTTTTGGACATCCCTTTGGAACACTTTGTACTATGTGCTATTTTCCGTCCCATTGACGACAATGGGCGCGATTTTCCTGTCGGCACTCCTGAACCAGGACGTTCCGGGCATCCGCGTATTCCGCACACTGTACTATTTGCCTGCGGTGCTGTCGGGGGTCGGCGTTTACCTATTGTGGATGCAATTGCTCGATCCAGGCACGGGAATGATCAATTTAATACTCGGATGGTTCGGCATCGACGGGCCCAACTGGCTATTCGATCCCGAGTGGACCAAACCTTCTTTAATCTTCATGAAGCTGTGGAGTGTCGGCGGTGCGATGCTCTTGTATCTCGCCAGCATGCAAGGCGTTTCCAAGACTTTGTATGAAGCGGCGGAAATCGATGGCGCCAATACATTCCGCCAGTTTTTCCATATCACCTTGCCGATGATCACACCGGTCATTTTCTTCGATGTGGTGACCAGCCTGATCGGTGGCTTCCAGATTTTCCAGGAAGCTTACGTCATGTCGAGCAACGGCGAAGGCGGCCCGGCGAATTCCTTGTTGTTCTATAACCTATATATGTGGCGCCAGGCCTTTGAGAACTTCAATATGGGCTACGCAATGGCCATGTCCTGGATTCTGTTCATCATCGTATTTATCCTGACTATGATCAACTTGAAGCTCGCTCCGCGCTGGGTCCATTACGAGGGAGGCGATAATCGATGACCTCCCGTCAAGAAGATACCCGCTACATCGAAGAAGCAGGCACCACGAAGGATATCAAAAATCCAAGCTATTTCGAGCATCATGGCAACCGGAAAAAAATGCTGAAACTCATTAATTTCGTGTTGCTTGCAGCAGGAAGCTTGATGATTTTATCGCCCTTATGGTGGATGTTCTCGACTTCCCTGAAGACAATGGCTGAAGTGATGTCATTCCCGCCCACTTTCTTTCCGGAATCCTGGAATTGGTCCAATTACATCCGGACCTGGGAAGCGGCACCGTTTACCCAGTACACGATCAATACGCTCGTCATCACCACCTTGGTCGTTATTGGCAATGTCTTGTCGAACTCGTTTATCGCATATGGTTTTGCCAAAATTCCGTTCCGTGGGCGCAATGTGCTGTTTGCGATTGTGCTGGCGACGATGATGATCCCGGGATTCGTTACCTTGATTCCGCAGTACGTCTTGTTCGCCAAGCTCGGCTGGGTGAACACCTATTATCCTTTGATCGTGCCGGCCTTTTTCGGCAGCGCGTTCAACATCTTCCTATTGCGGCAATTCTACATGACGATTCCGAATGAATTGATTGAAGCAGCGAAGATGGAAGGCGCCAGCCATTTTTATATTTGGCGCAAGATTGGCTTGCCGCTCACCAAGCCGGCAATCGCCACTGTTGCTATTTTTTCATTCAACGGTGCTTGGAACGACTTTCTTGGCCCGCTGCTCTATTTGAACGACGAGAACCTGTATACCTTGCAAATCGGCTTGCAGGTCTTTAAAGGGCAGCTCAATACCCAATGGAACTACCTGATGGCCGGCTCATTGCTCGTCTTGCTGCCAGTCATTATCATTTTCTTCTTTTTCCAGAAGTATTTTATTCAAGGCATCAATTTACAGTCTGGCGGAAAATAATAAAAAGCTTGCAGCCACTGGTTGCAAGCTTTTTATCGTTGCGCCTAAAAACAAAAAGCCCCCGAAAAATTCGGGAGCTTCCTGCCTATCGTGCTATTAGACCGTTGCCGGTTTTTTCTCTTTTTTGATCTGCTTGCTGCGTAGCTGTCCGCAAGCAGCATCGATGTCTGCGCCTTGTTCGTGGCGGACACCGCAATTGATGCCTTTTTTCTTCAATGCATCATAGAATGCACTGATGGCTTCAGGCGTGCTTTGCTGGTATTGGTCGTGCTCATCAACCGAGTTGTAAGGAATCAAGTTGACGTAAGATAAGTGACGCTTGTTTTCAAGCAATTTCGCCAGCTTGTTCGCTTCTTCGACATGGTCGTTGACGTCACGCAGCATGATGTATTCGAACGTGATGCGGCGGTTCGATTTTTCCAAGTAATAATCGATGGAGTCCATCAATTTTTCAACCGGATAAGCTTTGTTGATCTTCATGATGCGTGAACGCAATTCGTTCGTCGGGGCGTGGATAGAAATCGCCAAGTTGACTTGCAAGCCTTCATCCGCATAATCGTAAATCTTCGGCACGATGCCGCTTGTGGAAACCGTGATGTGGCGCGCTCCGATTGCCAACCCTTTTTGGGAGTTCACAACGTGGAGGAAGTCCATCAAGTTTGTGTAGTTGTCGAACGGTTCGCCGATGCCCATAACGACGATGTGGCTGACGCGCTCTTCTTTTTGTTCCGCATCGAAATGCGCCTGCACTTGCATAATCTGCTCGACGATTTCACCCGCGTTCAAGTCACGGCTCTTCTTCAATAGGCCACTTGCGCAGAAACTGCAGCCGATGTTGCAGCCGACTTGTGTCGTTACACAGACCGAGTTGCCGTATTTAAAGCGCATAAGAACTGTTTCGATCAAGTTGCCATCTTGCAAACGGAAAAGGAATTTAATGGTGCCATCAGACGATTCTTGCTTGACTGCCTGGTCCAATGTACGGATCGCAAAACTGTTTTCCAAAAGCTCGATGCAATCCTTCGATAAGTTCTTCATCTCCGAGAATTCAGTGACACGTTTAATGTAAAGCCAATCCCACACTTGTTCCGCGCGGTATTTCTTTTGGCCATTTTCTACAAACCAATCTTTCAATTGTTCTATCGTCAATCCATAGATGGAATTTTTCATATTAGGACCCTCATTTCAGAATTTCACAATTGCTTATTATAATACTAAAAATCCAGTCTGGCAACAACTATTTTCCACTAATTCCTTTGACACCTGCTGTATTTCTGCATATTCCCTGACGGAGAAGGGTACAGAATCAATACAGCAAAAAGGAGGAGAATCATCATGGCAGCAATTACGCATGTGGGGCTGGCGGTCCCCGATTTAGACAAGGCAATTACATGGTACCGAAAAGTATTCGATTTTCATATTTTGGCGGGGCCATTTGATTTTGATGCCGATACGGAAGGGCCAGAATCCATGACGAACGATCTGCAAGGCCCGGAAATCCGCAAAATGCGCAATGTCCATCTTATGTCTTCCGACGGCTTCGGCATCGAATTATTCGAATTTCAGGACCCTTCTTTTTCTGAAGAGCCGCCGCGGCGTGCAGGATTTTTCCATATTGCCTTGGTAGTCGATGACATCGTCGAAACGATTGAACGCGTCGTCCAGCACGGCGGGCGCCAACGCAGCAAAATGTGGAACATCAATAAAGGCAAACCGCATTATCTCGTCTATACTGAAGATCCGTTCGGCAACATCATTGAATTGTATTCACGCAACACATCAGAAATGTATGGCAATCGTTGAACAGAAAAGAGAATACTTGTTAAAAAAAGCTGATGTCCATTGCGCCGGACGCTTTCCGCGGGCATGGCCTCAGCCGCTTCGTCGCTAACGCTCCTGCAGGGTCTTCGGCTCATGTCGCTCCGTCGCGTTGCTCCGTCACTGCTCCCGCTGGAGTCGCCGGCTACATTCCCATCAGCAAATACCGCTGGAGCATTTAACAAACAGATTATCGGAAATAACCCAACCAATTTCTCAAGTTACATTCATTCAAGAAACTTATGAAATATCATTTTGAAGATATTAAAGTCAATTTAAAACCGGACAGCCTAGGTGGCTGTCCGGTTTTCAGAGTGTTGAAGAAGTCTATAATCTGCTATGAATGAAAAAGGAAATCACCATTTCTACATTCAAAAATCAATGTGCTATCTGAGTATTTGGAGAAGCGTTTGCTCTTAAAACCTTCTGCTCAATAATGCTGCGCATTACTTCGCAAAGATAATGTCTCCCTTAGGTCGACCTTATCTTTCCTGTGGGACTAGCGGGTTTGAGAGACCCCGCCAGGCAATGAATGAGCGAAGCTGTGCTGAGCACATTCATTTGCGATGCTCGAACGTAGTGAGAGTTGAGCAACGTTTTTAGTGACGAGGAGGCTCGATTCCCGCCCCACGGAAAGCGAGCGATAAGCTTCGGAAAATACGGTTTCCTGAGTTTCTCGACGGCCTGAAAACCGGACAGCCTATGTGGCTGTCCGGTTTTATTTGTTTAGACCAATTGCTCTTTTTTCACGAGCATCGTGCCGTTTTTGGCTAATGATTCGTGCCATGAGAAAGCTTTCTCTAAGACGTGCGGCGTCTGGCCTCCGCGTGTCAGCGCTTCTTCGTAATACTCGCGCATTTGCGGGCGGTAGTCCGGGTGGACGCAGTTTTCGATGATGACTTCCACGCGCTGGCGCGGCGCCAGTCCGCGAAGGTCGGCATAGCCTTGCTCGGTGACGACTACATCGACATCGTGCTCGGTATGGTCGACATGTGATGCGAATGGCACTACACTCGAAATCTTGCCGTCTTTTGCGGTTGATTTCGTGACGAAGATAGCGAGGCGCGCGTTGCGGGCAAAGTCTCCTGAACCTCCGATGCCGTTCATCATTTTCGTACCGGAGACATGCGTCGAGTTGACGTTTCCGTACATATCGAATTCAAGCGCTGTATTGATTGAGATCAAGCCGAGCCGGCGCACGATTTCGGGATGGTTCGAGATTTCCTGCGGGCGCATGATGATCTTGTCGCGGTATTGGTCGAACTCGCTAAACACTTGCTTCATTTTCGGCTCAGACAATGTAATTGAACAGCAAGAAGCGAAATCCACTTTGCCGGCATCTATCAAATCGAAGACTGCGTCTTGGAGCACTTCCGAATAGACTTCCAGGTTTTTGAATTCCGAATCGATCATGCCGTGAAGCACGGCATTGGCGACAGAGCCGATGCCGGATTGAAGCGGAGCCAGTTTTTCTGTCAAACGGCCGGCTGCAATTTCACTGCGGAAAAAGTTCAGCAGATGGTCAGCCATGATTTTCGTGTCTTCATCCGGCGCTACGATGTTCGACGGGGAATCTTCCTGATGCGTAAAGACGATGCCGCGCACGCGCTCCATGTCGACCGGGATGCCTTTTGTTCCGATGCGCTGGTCCACGGAAGTCAACGGGATCGGGTCGCGCTCGCCTTGTTTGCCGGTGTCGTAAATATCATGGATGCCTTCAAACAGTTCAGGCTGGGCCGCATTGATTTCCACGATGATGTTTTTCGCGTGTTTGACGAAAACGGATGAGTTGCCGACAGAAGTCGTCGGGATGATCATGCCGTCTTCTGTGATCGACAAAGCTTCGACGATCGCGAAGTCGATTGGCTCGATGACCCCTGAACGAATCCATTCCGCTGTATGGGACAAATGATGATCCACGAAATACATATCGCCGGCATTGATCGCTTTGCGCATCGCCGGTTCTGCTTGGAACGGTAAACGCTTGTTGACGATGCCCGCTTCTGCGAACAATCGGTCGATATCGGACCCGAGGGAGGCACCGGTAAAGACATTGACTTTGAAGCTTTCCGTTTCAGCACGTTCAACCAGCGCGTAAGGAACCGCTTTCACATCTCCCGCTCTTGTAAATCCGCTAAGTCCGAGTGTCATGCCATCTTGAATCCACGCTGCCGCTTCCTGCGCTGTAACAACCCGGTCCTGCAATTCTGCCGCTTTGATTCGCTCAAGTTTCTTTTCCATTCCATCCACACTCTCTTTCTGTAAGTTTTATCTAATATATGTTATTTTTTGAAGCGTTTTCATATTAACGGGTAGCATATTTGTTCTTCCAATAAAGAAGACAGGATGCAAGACACCCAATCTATTTGTCTGATTATTAGCTAATATTAACTGGTGAAGAAGCGAAAAAGGGAATATCCGAATGGAAGAGTGCATACCTTGGGTCAAACAGAAAATCGGCTGTCCGAGGCAGCATTTTCATGCGTTCTCAGAAGCCGAGTAATTTACGAAAATAGCTGGAATACGATTGGCTGACGGGCAAACGGTCTCCATTATCCATTGCTAGCACGAATGTGGAATGGGTATCGGGATGAATTTCTTCAATATGGTGGACGTTGACAATAAACGACCGGTGGCAGCGGATGAATGAATCTCTCGGCAGCAAATATTCGAATTCCTGCAAGGAGTTTTTATTCGTTCCGGAAAAATCTGCAGCGTGGACATGGGTTTTTCGGTCCTTCACTTCAAGGTAGCGCACATCGGTGAATGGAATCGGCTTCCAGCCATCAGGGCTTTTCACCGTCACGACCGATTTCCCTTCTGTATAAGCCGGATAGATCGCCATGACACAGCCCGCGAGTGCGCCATCTTCTTCAAATGGCACCGCCATGCCGTGATACGGCACTCCGAACACTTCGCGGTTGATGAATTCCGACGCTTTTTGGCCGGTTGTCAGCGCTTTATGGGCGATGGTGCCTTCACGCACTTTATCCCCTGCCTTGATCTTCAAATCAATGCGTTTGCTCGGGCGATAATAAGTATATTCTTCCATATTAGAGACCGCTATCGAGACTTCATCGGAGAATAGCTCCCCCATCACATCCAATAGCGGGCCGGGTGTAATTTTTTCCATCGCGCACGTGCCTCCAGTAACATTCAAGTGGTATTAGTATACCTGACTTTGCATGAACAGAAAAGTTAGGCTCAAGGCCGCCGCTTAAGTTTCCTCCCAATTATGGCGATTTCTTTAACATCGTTCCGTCGCGCATGTATTTTGCGTGCCACGATAAAGCTTCATCGAGGACATGCGGCGTATGCCCGCCTTGAGCAATTGCCCTATTGAAATAATCCTGCAGTTGCGGGCGATACTCCGGGTGGACGCAATTCGCGAGGATCCGCTCCGCCCGTTCACGGGGCGCCAGATTGCGGATATCGGCAAAGCCGTGTTCCGTAACCAATACGTCTACATCATGTTCCGTATGGTCGATATGTGAAGCGAACGGCACGATACAGGAAATCCGCCCATTCTTGGCGGTGGATTTGGTGACGAAAATGGCGAGCTGCGCGTTGCGGCCGAAATCCCCCGAACCGCCGATGCCGTTCATCATTTTGGTTCCTGAGACATGGGTCGAGTTGACATTGCCGTATAAATCGAATTCCAAGGCGGTGTTGATCGAAACGAGCCCCAGACGCCGAATGATTTCTGGGTGATTGGAGATTTCCTGCGGCCTCAGCACCAGTCGATCCCGGTAGCGGCCGAAGTTTTGATAAATTCTTTCCATATAAGGCTGCGATAAAGTGATTGCCGACCCGGAAGCGAATAACGCTTTGCCGGAATCGAGCAAATCGAACACCGCATCTTGCAGCACTTCAGAATACAGTTCCAGCCCTTCGAATTCCGAATCGAGGAGGCCATGCAACACTGCGTTCGCAACGGACCCGACACCTGATTGAAGCGGTGGCAGGTTTTGGTTCAGGCGGCCAGCTTGAACTTCGCCGCGCAAAAATGCAAGCAAGTGGCCTGCCATGATATCCGTTTCCGCATCCGGCGGCTCGATCGGTGAGGGCGAATCCGCTTGATCGTTCCAGACGATGCCTTTGACTTTCGAAGTATCGACCGAAATGCCTTTTGTGCCGATGCGGTCCCGCGGCGAGACGAGCGGAATCGGTTGTCTCGATCCGACCGCTTGCGGTTCGTAGCAATCGTGGAGCCCTTCCAATTCCAGCAGTTGTGCGGTATTGATCTCGATAATGATCTGCTTCGCATGGTGGGCGAATACCATCGAGTTGCCGACGGAAGTAGTCGGAATCAACAAGCCGTCCTGCGTGATGCCAAGCGCTTCGATGATGGCAAAATCAAGCGGGCCCGCAACTCCCCCCCTGACCCATTCCGCTGTTTGAGATAAATGATGATCGACAAACTGAACCTTTCCCGAATTGATTGCAGAACGCATCAAAGAATCAGATTGATACGGCGCACGTTTTCGGACGATGCCCGCCTGTGCGAAGCGGCCATCGATTCCGGAACCGAGCGATGCGCCGGTATAGACATCGATTTGAAACGGCTCTTCATGCGCGCGCTTTACCAAGGCATTTGGCACGGCCTTGGCATCGCCTGCGCGCGTGAATCCGCTGAGCCCGACCGCCATGCCATCCTTTATCCAGGAGGCTGCCTGTTCAGCACTAACTATCCGTTCTTGCAGAGCTGTTAACTTGATTCGTTCGAGTCGTTGATCCATCGCTATCCCC
Source organism: Planococcus rifietoensis (assembly GCF_001465795.2). Taxonomy (NCBI): domain Bacteria; kingdom Bacillati; phylum Bacillota; class Bacilli; order Caryophanales; family Caryophanaceae; genus Planococcus; species Planococcus rifietoensis. The sequence continues at coordinate 2,743,740 of NZ_CP013659.2, forward strand.
TCCCCCTTGTCGGTCTTGGATATTACTTTATACCCTTGAAGACACCCTTCAACCCGTTTCGATTTTCAGCCGACAAAAAAAGCTTTCAGCCCCGTGGAAAAGAAAATGCGCATGGCGATTGCAAAGTGATTGACAAGCTTTGGAAGTATCCATAATATGGGGAAGTCAATATAACCGTCATGTGTACATATATATAAGAAAGAAGGCACCCCAATGTCCAAAGACCAACGCAAAAAGATCCTGATTTTGATGATCAATATGTTCATCGCCATCGCCAGTTTCGGCATCATCATCCCGATTTTGCCGTCATATCTCGTTTCCATCAATCAAGGCGGCATGGCAGCCGGCTTGATGATCGCCATCTTCGCCGCTGCCCAGTTCCTCTTCTCGCCGATCGCCGGCAAATGGGCCGATCAATACGGGCGCCGCATCATGATCATCTGGGGCCTTGCGGGGCTCACTTTATCGATGTTCATTTTCTATGCTTCCGATTTTATTTGGGTGCTGTATTTCTCCCGCGTCATCGGGGGAATCGGCGCGGCCATGCTGGTACCGGCCATTTTTGCATACATCGCTGACATCACGACTTTCGACCAGCGTGCAAAAGGCACAAGCCTGGTATCTGCGGCGATGTCACTCGGCATCGTGATCGGGCCGGGAATCGGCGGCTTCCTTGCCGATTACAGCTTAAAGCTGCCGTTTCTCGTGTCAGCGCTCGTGTCGCTCGCAGCGGTGCTGTTTTCCGTTTTTGTCCTGAAAGACAGCGACGCCGAAAAAGCGGATCCAGATCTCGCTTTGACGATGACGCAATCCGAATCGATGTTCAAAAAAATTGCCCGTTCGACTTCGGTTCCTTACTTTTTGCCGCTGGTCATCACGCTGGTCATGAGTTTCGGCTTGCTTGCCTATGAATCCGTTCTCGGGCTTTATCTCGACAATCAATTCAATTCCACTGCGAAAGATATTGCGTTCATGATTACCGCTACCGGTACGGTCAGCGTCATCGTGCAATTGTTCGTCGTTGACCGCATCGTCTCGCGCTTCGGGGAAATCGGCGTCTTAATCGCTTTCCTTGGCGTCGCAGCTGGCGGCTTTCTCGCATCGCTATTTGCAAGCAGTTATGTCATGTTCTTCGGGGTATCGCTGATTATCTTCCTCGCGACTTCGATTTTGCGCCCGGTATTGAATACATTGATCTCAAAACTCGCAGAAGGCGAAGTCGGCTTCGCGATGGGCATGAACAATGCCTATATGAGCATCGGCAACGTTATGGGCCCGCTTCTCGCCGGCATTCTGTTCGACATCAATATCATTTTCCCGTTCATTCTCGGCCTCTTGCTGCTATTGGCAACACTCGTCATCACAGCAGGCTGGCAGCGTTCAAGATCCGCTAAGCAGGCACGCGCCGTCGAACAATGACGCGGAACTTCAATCGAATGCTTGCCGCTAGTTAAGTTTGTATCACTTTTATATTCGAAAAAAGACAGAGCAACCGATAAACTGCCCTGTCTTTTTTCCATTTAAAGGATTTACTGTAAGACCTTACACTACGGGTCAGTGTGTTTTATCTATGGATTTGTTTTTTCTTGCCTTTTTCTGCTAATTGAAAAAGCCAATAGCTTTACGCTAGGCATAGTTGGTTGTATAATATTTGTATAACAAAAAACTACGGAATGAAGGTCATGCTATGTACAATATCAAAGCTGCAGCCAAAATACTCGACATGCCCAAAGTGACCATCCGTTCCTGGGAGACGCGCTATAATGCCATCACGCCTGCGCGCACAGAATCGGGTCATCGCCTGTATTCCGATCAAAACTTAGAGGATTTGAAATGGCTGAAAATCCAAGTTCAGGAAAACGGCATGAAAATCAGTGAAGCTGTGAAAAAACTGCACAGTTCAAGGAAACAATTCTATCATCCAGAAGTCACCGATTCACAGGAACCTATTGAGTATGCCAAGCAAATTGAAGAGCTGTACCAGGCCGCTGTAGAAATAGACATTGACCGTTTTAATTATTTACTCGATTTGAAGTTCTCGCTATTCCACCATCAGACCGTCTTCTTCCATATCATCGCGCCGCTCATGGTGAGGATCGGTGCGGAATGGGAAAATGGCCAGATCAGCGTCGCACACGAACACATGATCACCAATATCATCCAGCAGCGTTTCAACCAGTTTTTCCGTGTCTTCCCGGTAGCGCCCCATTTGCCGAAAGTACTGGCGCTTAGCCCGAGCGGCGAGCATCATCAGCTCGGCTTGTTATTGTTCTCGCTGTTCTTGCGTGAAAACGGCTTCCACGTCGTCTATACGGGACCGGATACACCGCTTGAGGGACTTGCAGAAATGGTGGCCAAACAAGACTTTAAACTGGTGTGCATGTCTGTTATGACGCCAAAAAGCCGCCCAGTTGCCGAACAATACATTAAAGAACTTTCTGACACCATCCCTGGCCTTCACTTTCTGCTCGGGGGCCAAGGCATCGATTGCGATGACGAAAAAATCAACCGTTATTGCATCGGCACCACACTTGAATCCTGGCAGCAATGGCTCGACGAATTCAAGACAGCCCAGATCTCATAATTTCACAAGAAAAGCCATGCGTGAAGGAATCCTTCGCGCATGGCTTTTTTTATTGATTATCGAGTTCCTGGTATTGTTTCATGTACGGCCCGCTGTCCGCTACTTCCGAATGGTAAAGCGCCTTTAACGCAAAGCTTTTCTCAAGCTCCATTTCCTTCATCAATACCTTCAGCCGTTTTTTTAGTTCCGGCTCTTGGTTGACCAGTTTCTCCATATTCGATTTAAAATAGCGCATCGTGATCCGCTCCTTTTCTTTTATTATAACACGGCAAAGCAAAGAAAAAGCGCATCCATCAAACGGATGCGCTTTTTCACATGTCTGGATTCTTGAATCGTGTTTTCCGAAGCTTAAACCGCCCGCTTTCCGTGGGCTCGCGCCCAAGCCTCCTCGGTTTGCGCTACTTTCGCTGCGCTCAAGCATCGCAAATGAATGAACTCGGCGTTGCCTCGCTCATTCATTCCCTGCGGGGTCTCGGTCGTCTCGCTGATCCACCGGAGTCGGGCGGACGCTTCTCCAAACACTTAGAAAGTTTATAGACTATTTGTTGCGTAAAATCAGTTGCTTTCTAATTTTAGCGACTTATTCTAAGTGTTTAAAAAACATCAGCTTTTTTCAACCGACCACGTGGAACACGTAATTGACGAAAAACAGACAAGCAATCACATAAAGAGCCGGGGAAACTTCACGCCATTTGCCGATCGCCACTTTCAGCACCGGATACAGGATAAACCCGATCGCAATGCCATCCGCAATACTGTACGTAAACGGAATCAGCGCGATGATCAACAATGCCGGGAAAGTCTCGCTCATGTCCTTCATGTCGAGATTCTTGATATTCTGAAGCATCAACCCGCCGATGATGATTAAAATCGGCGCAATCGCGCTGTCGGGAATGATCTTAATCAGTGGAATGAAAAACGCTGCACCCATAAACAAAAAACCTGCCGTCAGTGAAGTCAAACCGGTGCGTCCGCCAGCAGCCATCGCTGCCGCACTTTCTACACTGGCCACCGTCGGGCTCGTGCCGAGAAATCCTGAAGCCATCGTCGAGACCGAGGTCGCCTGGAATGCACGCGAATACTTTTCCGGACGATTGATGAAATTCACCTGTCCGTGGACGAGGCCGATGTTTTCAAACACCAACACCATCGTCAAGGAAAATACCGCAACCCAGAACGTCGTCGACAAAAAATTGCCGAACGACATCGCACCAAACACCGCGAATGCTTCTGCCGTATTGACGCCTGGTTCGCTCAATTGGCCGAGATCGATCATGCCGAAGAAATACGCAATGACCGTTCCCAGTACAATGGTGATCAGAAAATTCCCCGGCACATTGCGGATGAATAAAATGATCGCGAGCAAAAACGTCACGACTGTCGACAGTACGAGCGGATCTGACAGCGAACCGAGCGAAAGAATCGCCCCGTCGCCTGGCCCGACAATGCCGCCTTTCTCAAGGCCTAACAACATCAGAAATAGCCCAAGCCCGACCGTGATCGCTTCTTTCAGCGAATTCGGCACGGCCTCGCTGAGCATTTTCGAAAAGCGCGTAAACGCGACAAAGACGAAAATGACACCCGAGACGAAGACGACCGCAAGCGCTTCCTGCCAGCTCAGCCCCATCGACTGGACGAGCGTATAAGAGAACAATGCGTTGATCCCCATGCCCGGAATGAGCAAAATAGGCGCATTGCCCCAAAAGCCCATCAACAACGCCCCGATGACGGAAGCGGCAATGGTGCCGATGATGGCGTACTCGATTGGCATGCCGGACTCCGATAAAATCAGTGAGTTGACGGCGATGATGTACACAACGGTGAAAAATCCGATCAAGCCGGCTGTCATTTCCCGCTTGATGGTCGTCCCGTTTTCGTTAAGACCGAAAAACCGGTCCATCCAATTTGCCATAAGACATACCTTCTATGAAATTAGCCCTCTCCCTACCCGCTCTGCCTAAAAATCAGGTGAGCCAAGATAGAAGTGTAATCTTAAAAAAAGCCGCTGTCAAGGCATTTCTCTTGAAAGGAAATGGATGGTTATGCAGTCATTTATCTCCCAATTTCAACAAATCGCCTAAACCTTTCATTGAAGAAAAAAACCGCCTGTTCCCTGCTCATCACATTGGATGAACAAGGGAACGGGCGGTTTTTGATTCGAACTTGGAACTATTGCTTAAACGAACATCCCAGCGATTGCCGCACTCAAAAGCGACGCAAGCATACCCGCTGCAATGGCACGCATGCCAAGACGCGCGATATCCGGGCGGCGGCTTGGCGCCATCGCACCGAGGCCGCCAAGAAGGATGGCGAGTGAGCTGAAGTTAGCGAATCCGCAAAGCGCGAAGCTGACAATGATAACTGTTTTAGGAGACAGGTTCGCAATTTCTGGAGCGAATGCCGTGTAAGCGACAAACTCGTTCAAGACGAGCTTCTGCCCAATATAGCTTCCGGCTTGTACGGCTTCTGCCCATGGCACACCGATTGCGAACGCAAGCGGTGCGAAGATGTAGCCTAGAATGCCTTGGATGGTGATATTTTCAGCGCCGAACCAGCCGCCGATGCCGCCAAGGACACCGTTTGCCAATGCGATCAGCGCGATAAACGCAAGAAGCATCGCCCCGACGTTCAATGCCAGCTGAAGGCCGTCAGAAGCCCCGCGTGCAGCTGCATCGACGACGTTGACGGAACGATCGTCTTTTTCCATGACAAACTCTTTTTCTTCGATTTCTTCCTGTTCCGGAATCATGATTTTCGCCATGATCAAGCCGGCAGGCGCCGCCATGAAGCTGGCAGCAAGCAAGTATTCAAGTGGAACACCGAGGAGCGCATAGCCGGCAAGTGTAGAACCTGCAACCGATGCAAGGCCCCCGGTCATGACCGCGAACAATTCGGACTTGGTCATGTTCGGAAGGAACGGGCGGACGACAAGCGGCGCTTCCGTCTGGCCGACGAAGATATTGGCCGATGCCGAAATCGATTCCGCTTTACTCGTGCCGAGCAATTTCGCGAGCGCTCCGCCGAGTATGCGGATAATGAATTGCATGATGCCCAAATAATAAAGTACAGAAATTAAAGATGAGAAGAAAATGATGATCGTCAACACTTGGAAAGCGAAGACGAAACCGAATCCTTCTGTATCCGCTGCAGGACCGAAAACAAACGCGATCCCTTCACCAGCATAGTTGATGATGTTTTGTACGCCTCGCGACAAACCGAGCAAAGCCTGTCTGCCAAGTTCCCATTCCAGCACCATGAACGCAAACGTAATCTGTATGGCCAATCCGCCGAGAATCGTCCGCGGCTTGATGGATTTTTTCCCATCAGAGAACAAGAAAGCGATTCCAAGAACGACGATGATACCGAAGATGCCCCACAATAAATTCACAACTTCACCTCATTAAAAGTAGTTTTATCAGAAAATTGAACAAGTTTTTATCATTCATTGTCTGTCGTCAGACATCTTACCAAATCTAAAAGGATAAGTAAATGCACATATTGTGACATCTTCCACTCATCCCTCGCTTTGCTCCTGGGCCTTTGGATTTTTCATAAAGAACGCCAATACGATACCAATGGCACTCAATGCACCTGTTACCATAAACGAAATATTAACCCCGCGAATCAACCCTTCCACCCCGTAGCGGTCCGGGTCGAGCGCTGCGCTGGTCATGATCGTCACCAGCAGCGCCGTGCCGATTGAGCCTGACACTTGGCGCATCGTATTGCTCATGGCGGTGCCGTGTGGAATGAGGTCATCAGGCAATTGGTTGAGCCCGGCTGTCGTGACAGGCATCATCACAAGTGCGACGCCAAACATGCGGATGGCGTGCATGACGGTCAAATAGACAAAAGCCGTCTCGGCCGTCAACATCGTAAACTGGAAGGTTGAACCGGTAACGATCGACAGCCCGGCAACCGCCAGCCATTTGCCGCCGACTTTGTCGAAAATACGGCCCGCAATCGGGTTCATAAGCCCCATAATGATCGCGCCAGGCAGCAGCATGAGCCCCGATTCCAGAGCGGTAAATCCGTGCATGTCCTGCATGTAGATTGGCAAGATCGTGGCACTGCCAATCATCGTGACGAAAACGATAATGCTGAGAATCGTTGACAAGGTGAACAAGCCGTATTTAAAGACGCGGAATTCCAAAATCGGCTGCTTGAGCCTGCCTTGCCGGCGGATGAAAAACCATAAAGCGACAGCCCCGACACCAATCGAGGCGATGACTGATACGCTGCCCCAGCCGGCTGCCCCGGCACTCGAAAAGCCGTACAATAAGCCGCCGAATCCTAAGGTCGACAACATGATCGACAAAATATCGATTTTCGGGAAAGTCCGTTCCGTCACATTGCGCAAGAAGAAATACGCCAGCGCCAAATCGATGAGCGCGATCGGAATGACGATATAGAACAAAGATCGCCACGGATACTGACCGACCAAATACCCCGATAAGGTCGGCCCGATTGCCGGTGCGAAGGAAATGATCAAGCCAAACATGCCCATCGCCTGCCCTCGCTTTTCAATCGGGAAGATGACGAACAACACCGTTTGCGCAAGCGGCATCATGATGCCTGCACCCGATGCCTGTACTATGCGCCCGACCATCAAAGTTGCAAAGCCGGGTGCGAGCGCACAGATGATCGTGCCGGTGGCGAATAAGCCCATTGCGACAAAAAACAAATGGCGTGTTGTGTATTTATTGATTAAAAAAGCCGTGATTGGAATCATGACGCCATTGACGAGCATGAATACCGTTGTCAGCCATTGTGCCGTATTGGCAGTGATGTCCAAATCTTCCATAATATGAGGCAAAGCGGTGGCGAGCAGCGTCTGATTGAGTATCGCCACAAACACGCCAGCCATCAATACCGCGAGCAACGGCTTTCTATGCCGCGCTTCTAATTCCAATGTTCCCAAGCGCATCGCCCCCTTTTCTCAAAAATTGCCCTTTCTCTCCTGCTTACCCCATCAAGCAAGCTTTACTCTGCCCTGTAAAAAAAACAAAAAGCCGCAAAGTCCGAGGACTCTGCAGCTTTCCATCAGGCAGCTTGTTTCTTCTCCTTGCGCGAAATGACGATGCGATGGAATAGAAGATAGAGCGCTGGGATCATGACCAATGTGAACAACCCGGAGAACGTAAGCCCCGCAATGATGGTCACGGCCAGTGGTTCAAACAAAGGATCGCCGGAAAACGCGACCGGCAGCAAGGCCACAATCGATGTCAGGGAGGTCAGCACGATCGGCTTGATGCGCGCGTATCCGGATTCGATGATCGCTTCTTCGATGTTGAAATCTCCCGTCAGGCGGCGTGCTTCGACAAAGTCGATGAGCACGACCGCGTTCCGGACGACAATCCCCGTCAAGGAGACGATTCCCATGACGCCAAGGAAGCTGAGCGGCGTCTGCGTTAAGAACAAGCCGAGAATTGCGCCCGAGATGCCGAGATAGACGGCGATCAATACAAGGAACGGCAAGCCGAACGACTTGAACTGGAATGCAATGACTAGGTAAACCAGCAATAGCACGACTAGGAACAAAATGCCGATTTCAGCGAAGAATGCTTCCTGGTCGGAGTTCTCGCCGCCAGTCGACAGTTCGTAGCCGGCCGGCAAGTCCGCGCGTGCATTATCGACGACGTCGAGCATCTGGGCTTCGAAATCATCCGCTTCACCGAACGCACGGAGCGTGATGGCACGGTCTCCTGATTTATGCGGCACTTGCGCAAGCGCCGTTGTTTCCTGTGCTGTCAACAGCTCGTCCAGGCCGATCAATTCAGGCGGCCCTGGCTGCGCAGCAGCGGGAGGTCCCGCTTCGCCGCCGGCTTCATCGCCGCTCACAGCAGAACTCGATGCCGGCAAACTGAAGTCAGCGAGGTCGATCGGTTCGCCTTCTGAAATGCCTGCTTGCTTCAAGACGACTTCATAAGGCGTCTGCCCTTCATACAACGTGTAAAGCGGGACGCCTTGCGTCAGAAGCTGCAATTGATTGGTGACCGTCGACAAGGCAATGCCATTGTCTTCAAGCGTCTCCTGCTCCGGCACATATTCAATCGCCGGTACAGCAGCTCCGAGATTATCGGTCACGACGGTCGCACCGTTTGCGAGCATTTCTTCTTCGAGCGTGTCACGGAGTGCAGCGAGTTCATTGATATCTGCACCTGTCGCCGTCACGGTCACCGGTGCGCCGACTGGCGGCCCTTGGACAATCGTATCGAGGAAGATCTCTGCATCCGGGTAGCGTTCGCGAAGTTCCGGTTCCCATTTATCGATAAATGCGGAAGCGGAAGTCGCTTCCCGGTCGATACGGAATGCCACTTGGCCCGTATTGGCACCTGTATTGTCCATGGATGAAGCAAACAGGTTCGGCAGGCCTTCACCAGTAAAGACGGCCGTTTCGTTGACATCGCCGTCTTCCTGAGCCACTTCCTGCGTCACTTCACGGATGAACGCATCGGTTTCTTCAATGGTAGTGCCTTCCGCAAGACGCACGTTCATCGTTACTTCTTCGCGGTCCGCTTCAGGGAAGAATTCAAACGGCGTGAACAAAGCGAGCGACAGCAGGGCAGTCGCAATCACCAGTCCGCCGATTCCTGTGAGCCAAGGGCGTTTCATGACGCCTTTCAGCACTTTTCCGGAATATACTTGTGCTAACTTTTCAAGCGGTTTGCCAAGGAATCCCGGCGTATCGGAAATTTTGCGTTTTTTACGTTTCGTGCGCAAATACTGCATCATCGGCACGAGTGTAATCGACAGTACCGTCGAAGCCAAAATGGTGGTAATCAAAATACTCGGCAGCGCTTTGATGAACGCGCCGTTTCCGCCCGATAATAACAAGAGCGGAGAGAACGTAACGACAATCGCCAAACTGGACGACACAATTGACGGATAGACTTCCCGAACGCCGTTGATGGCGCCTGCCATTGCATTGTCGCCAAGCTTATAACGGCGCTGGATATTATCGTTGACAACGATGCTGTCGTCGACCAATATCCCGATCGCAATAATCAAGCCGATGACGGAAATCTGGTTCAAATCGACGCCGAGCGACGGGATCGGGATGAGCCCAATCAACACCGAAGCAAGCACCGTCAACGCTACGGCAAACGCTCCGTACAGCGTCAACCCTGCAGTGGTGACGACCAATACAGCGAGCACCGCGATCAACAGTGAAATATAAAGCGAACTGAAAATCTCATTGACGTTTTCAGCCTGTGACACATAGCGTTCAGCTGAAATGCCCGCAGGCAAGTCTTCATTGAAGGCTTCGATCACTTCGCTGACGCGGTCATCGACAGACGGCACATCCTGGCCGGTCTGTAAAAAGACGGTATAGGAAATCGCCGGCTCGCCTTCGAACGTGACGATGTCTTCCGCCGGAACTTCGGCCAATTCGACCGTTGCTACATCAGCAAGCGGAACCGCTGCTTGGCCGACTTGCAGTTCACGCAGTTTTTCGATGCCTTGGCTTTTCTGCACGGTCAAGACGAATTGCTGCTCGCCGTCGCTATGGGTGCCAAGAGACAGCGGCTGATTCGCTTGCTGCAAGCTTTCAAGCACTTCGAATGGCTGCAATTGATTTTCTGCGAGCGCATCTCCATCGAGTTCGATGACGACCTGCTCGCCGTTCAATCCTTTAATTTGTGTACCGGCAACACCGGATACCGCTTCGACTTCATCCGACAAGTCCGCAAGCGGCTCTTCGAGTTCCGCAAGTTCCGCTTGGTCTCCGTAGAACATATAGGAAACCAGCGGGAAAGTCAGATCCAGCTTTTCAACGCTGGTGTCCTGGGCTTGGTCCGGGAAACTGCCGGCGGCGCGCTGTGTTTGCTGCTGGATCGTATTGATCAAGCCCTCAGGTTCAACGCCGTCTTCGATTTCGAGTGTAATGATGGAAGCCGAATTCGCTGAAATGGAATTCATCGACGCGATGCCATCAATGCTTTGCAGCTGTCTTTCAATCGGGTTCGTGATGCTCGTTTCCACTTCTTCCGGCTCTGCGCCAGGCAAGATCGTCGAAACCAGTACGAGCCCTGGAGGCGTTTCAGGAATTTCACGCTGCGGCAGCGTCAGGAAAGTGTAAACCCCTACCAACATGAGGATCAAAATCAAAAAGATGAATAATTTACTGCGTTCGAGTATGTACTGCATAAGGATTATCTCCCTCCGATTGTTGTATAACTATTGTATAACTACTAATCAGAAAGCACCACTTTAAACACTCAAAAACCGGCCGAAAAATTTCGGCCGGTTCCAGGTTAAACTTTTGCAGGACGCCGCTGTTTCAGGAAATACGCTCCGATGAACATCAAAAGCGGCGGCAAGATGCTCAATTTGAACACCCAGCTGTCATCTCCCATAAAGATGAGGCCCATCGGCAAAAGTGATGCAAGCCCTCCCCAAAACAACGCTTTCCACGATCTTTTCCAAACTCCGTACAATCCGAGCAGCAGTGCAGCAATCACCAGCGACCACAATAAGATCCCCATCAACAGGAAATCCATCTCCATGCGCCTCCGTTCGGTTTTATACTTTAGTTATACTCCTTTTTCTGATAAAAATCATTCATTAAGAGTACTTTTTATACATTTTTATGCGGGTATCTAGAAATGAAAAAAGCTTCCCCCTAAATTTTTGGGGAAGCTTTTTTATTAGAAGAATAAGTGGAGTCTCGAAGTGTTTGGAGAAGCGTCCGCTCGTAAAACCTTCTGCTCAATAATGCTGCGCATTACTTTCGCAAAGATAAAGTCTCCTGTAGGTCGACTTTATCTTTCCTGTGGATTAGCGAGACGACCGAGACCCCGCAAGGAATGAATGAGCGAAGCTAAACTGAGCTCATTCATTTGCGACGCATCTGCCACGCAGATGTGGGAGCACAAGGGTTTCACAGCGACTGAGGAGGCTTGGGCGCGAGCCCACGGAAAGCGAGCGGTAAGCTTCGGAAACACGTTTTCAGTGGTTTCTCCACATCTAATTATAAGTTTTCGAAAAACAAGCGCAACACGTCCGCGCCGCCGATGAATGTGCCGAGCGAACTGCCGAGATTGGTCAATACGATCACCAGCAATACACGTGTCACTTTATTGTCCCAAAAGCCTTTGACGGTGAACACGTCTTTCGACAAGGTATCGAAATCCCCAACATTCGGCCGGCGGACAAAAGCTTGCGTGAGCCCTGAAAACCAGCCCGCCGCAACGAGCGGATTGAGCGATGAAATCGGCGCGGCAACAAAGGCGGTGAGGATCGCAAGCGGGTGGCCGAAAGCGACCGCCGCACCAATCGCGGCAAGCGTGCCGTTCCAAAGAATCCAGCTAACCGCCTGGTCAAATCCAGCGGCCGGGTTTGCATAAAATGTATACGCAATTATCGACAAGATGAGCAGCGGAATGGCCCAACCGATAATCTTCGGCCATTTCGATTTTTTTGGCACTTCGTTGAGCGCCTTCAAATCCTGCTCTTGATGGATTTCACGCGTGATGCCGGGAATATGGGCGGCACCGAGAACTGCGACGACCTTTTTCCCAGGCGCTTCTTTGATTTTTTGCGCCAAATACTGGTCGCGTTCATCGATAAGCGGCTTTTTGATGCGCGGGAAGGCTTTCGTGAAATCGTCCATCACCGCGTTCAATGTATCTTGCTGCTTCATCTTCTCCAGTTCCTCTTCGGAAATCGATTCCTTGCTGAAGATGCTGAAAAATACAGACGAAATCAGCTGGGTTTTCCCCATCAGCCCGATATTGCCCCAAATGCGCGAAAACGTCACTTGGATATTGCGGTCGGCAAGGACCAGCTCTGCTCCGGTCTCTTCTGCCGAACGGATGCCCTGGATCATTTCCGAACCGGGCTTGATGCCGAACTGGTCAGCTAGACGGTTTTGGAATGAGGAAATGGCCAAGTTCATCAATAACAGGCTTGCCTTCTTGTCCTTGATAATTTTAAAGATATCGGTTTCTTTCCATTTCTTATCCTGCATGACCGATTCATAGCGCTGTGCGTCGAGTTCGATGCACACGGAATCCGGCCGTTCGCGTTCGACGACTTCCTTTACCTGCTCTGCGCTCAGTTTGGACACATGCGCGGTGCCGATCAAAATCAATTGTTTGCCGTCCACTTCGAGACGGGTGATATTGTCTTCGGTCATTATTTCTTGTGTCATGAGTGTACTTCCTTCATAGAATAGGATTTCTTCTTCATTTACGGTTGCCGATGAAAAAGACTGTCTATTCTTTATAATGAATCACCAAGCGCAAAATATCAATCTTTTCGAAAGCTTATAATTCTGGCGCGTTAAACGTATTGCCCTCATTCAGATCACCGGCACGGAAGCCTTTATAGAACCATTCCTTACGCTGTTCAGAAGTGCCGTGAGTGAAGCTTTCTGGTACAGCGTAGCCACGCGTTCGCTTCTGGATTGTATCGTCGCCGACCGCACTGGCAGCCGTCAGGGCTTCTTCCAAATCCCCTTCTTCCAGATAGCCCAAGCCTTGAGCATGATGCGCCCAGACGCCCGACAAATAATCCGCCTGTAATTCCAAGCGCACTTGCAATTGATTGTATTCGGTCTCGCTCAGCTGATTTCGCGCCTGCTGGACATCCCCAAGCACGCCAAGCAGGTTCTGCACGTGATGGCCGACTTCATGCGCGACGACGTACGCCATTGCAAAATCACCAGGTGCGTTGAACTGACGCTCGAGTTCATCGTAAAAGCTTAAATCGATGTATAGCTTGGAATCCGCCGGGCAGTAAAACGGCCCCGTTGCAGAACCGGCCATGCCGCATGCTGACTGGACGCTTCCGGAAAACAGCACCAAAGTCGGCTCGACATATTCCATGCCTTCTTCAGCAAACACTTCCGCCCACACCTCTTCTGTATCTGCGAGGACGACCGATACGAAATCGGCCAGTTCTTCTTCCCGCTCACTTGCCACATATGGTTCCGAAGTAGAAGTTCCTCCGCTGTCGCCGAGTATCGCTCCCGGGTCTCCCCCGAGAAACGTGATCAACAGGACAATCAGCAAGCCGCCAATCCCGCCGCCGGCAAGAACTGGCCCGCCAACACTGCGCCCTCTCCTGTCTTCTACATTCCTGCTGCCCGCTCGCCCTTTCCATTTCATAACCGAAACCCTCTTTCCGCATCCATTTTAATAAAGCTATACCCGTTTCATTAGAAACTTTAATCCCATCTTGGCAAGCGGTAGACCAAAAATCGTTCGCGTGGATCGTCCGCCCCCACTGGCAGCGCAATATCGCTGATCAATTCAAAAGCAGTACGCCGGTCGAGGAAATCGGTATACTCGATTGCCGGATAAAATAAAATCACTTCGACTTCCCGGGGATGATCGGCTACTGATGCCAAAATCTTATCTACTACCGTCATGAACACCGGATCGGAAAACGGATTGAAAAAATAAAACCAGCGGTCATCCGGATGGATCTCATAATCTTGTGCATAGCCGTTAATGAACTCGATATCCGGTTTTCCCTTAAAGCGCTGCAAATTCCGCAGTGCGGCTTCGTGAAGCGAAGGGTCGACTTCCACTCCTGCAGACGCCGTCCCGAACAAATGATGTGCAAAGAAATTCAAACGCCCTTTGCCGCTCCCGAAATCGACCAGCCTGCCATTGCCCTTCAGCGGATGTGCCTTGAACAATCTATCCAGCCACGCATAGGGCGTCACTTCGAAACGATGTTCATGCATCGACGCGTTAAAGCCCATCTGCTCCCCACCCGTGTGGATATTCAATTGCCGATCCATTTGATGATCGTCCATCTGTTTGCCTCCTTTAATCTATTGAGAGCAGTTCAAGCCGCAGCTTTCTATTCCCACATTTTGCAAAATAAAAAATACTTTTTCTCTTGCCATTCCCATTTCTTTCTGTTATATTACAGCTAATTCAATAATTTCTTGCTTCCTTAGTGGAGCGAGGATAGAGGCGCAAAAACCATCAGTACGCAATCCGAGGAGTATGAGCTCTTAAGAAGATTGCCGAAAGGGGGATTTGCCGAAGCGGCAGGATGCTCATATTCCTGTGCGCTGGTTCTGCACTGAAGAAGTGTCGGACTGTCATATAGGAAACTATATGGAGGGCTATCTGACGAACAGGAACGATTGGTAAACATTGTTTCTAACGGCAGCAACGGGCCCCCGTTGCTGCCTTTTTGTTTACTCCGGACCGGCCCCCACCTCTAACTTTTGAAAAAAACTTAGAAAAGGGTGTGTTCTCTATGAAATTCGGTCAAGTGATCACTGCGATGGCGACGCCATTCGACTCAGACGGTGAAATCGATTTTCAGGCAACAACAAATCTCGTGGAATATCTAATCAATAACGGTTCGGACGGCATCGTCGTCGCCGGGACAACCGGCGAATCGCCGACTTTGTCAACAGACGAAAAAGTGGCACTGTTCGTCCATGTTGTCACTGTCGCAGACGGGCGTGCAAAAATCATCGCGGGCACCGGCTCGAACAATACGCGCGCTTCGGTCGCTTTGACCCAGCAAGCAGAGCAAGCGGGCGTCGATGGCATCATGCTCGTCACCCCTTACTATAACAAACCATCACAGGAAGGCATGTACCGCCATTTTGAAGCGATCGCAAACGCGACGGCGCTTCCGGTCATGCTCTATAATATTCCGGGCCGCAGCGTCGTCAATCTATCAGTCGATACCATCGTCCGCTTGTCGCTTATCGACAATATCACCTGCGTGAAAGAAGCGAGCGGAGATTTGGATGCTGCTTCAGAAATCATTGAACGCACAAGCAGCGACTTCGCCGTCTATAGCGGCGACGACAGCCTGACTTTGCCGATGCTTTCTATCGGCGGAACGGGCATTGTCTCAGTGGCTTCGCACATCATCGGCAATGACATGCAGGAGATGATCAAATTATTCCGCACAGGCGATACAGCTGGAGCCGCCGCGCTTCACCGCAAATTGCTGCCGACGATGAAAGCGTTGTTCGCAGCACCGAGCCCAAGCCCGGTCAAAGCGGCGCTCAACCTATTGGGCGTCCCGGTTGGCGGCGTACGCTTGCCGATGCTCGCATTAACAGAAGAAGAAACTGCTACCTTGCAGCAATTCCTGCCGTCCGCTAAACAAGACGCGGTCACCAATTAAAAAAAAGCTTCGCAGATCCGTTGTTTCAGGGTCTGCGAAGCTTTTTCAATTATAGACGTTTTCCAGGGCGCGCTTCAAACTGCCCCCAATGTTCAATGTCCGCACATCCACGCCGAGTGTGGTCAAGGATTGCGCAGTCTCCGGACGGATCCCCGTCAACACCGCTTTGACACCGATCAACTCCAGCGACTGGATGATCTTAATGACTTGATCGGCCACCATCGTATCGACCCGGATCACTCCTGATAAATCGACAATCAATGTATTGATCTTCAATTCACTTGCCGACAAGAGCGTGCGCTCCAAAATATAACGCGCCCGGTCGATTTCAATGCTGCCGACGAGCGGCAAAATGGCGACCGAATCGCTGATTGGGACGACAGGTGCCGACAATTCCAGAAACTCCTGGCGTGCTGTCGCTAAATTGCGTTGATAAGAAGTCGTATACGCATGGGTATAGGAATACGTCGCATGATCTAAAAGCGCATGCAATAATTCCGCCGCATCATACGTTATTTCCGGGGAAATAGCCAAACGGCGGCCTTCACTTTTAATCAAGGTCGCAATGTGCTTCCGGTACAATGCCGTTTCAGCAAGCGCCACATCCAAGGTCATGCCGTGCTCCAAGAAAAAGTTCCCGGTGGCGGTTCCCCACTTTGACATATCCGCCATGATTTCTTCTTCGCGGCAGCTGTTCTGCAAGGATTTGCCGAGCAATTCAATGAATCGAACGCGCTCTTCCAACACCAGTGCCGAAAACTCCCGGTTGCTTTCCACCAGTTCTTTCGGCAAAGCCGCATGCCGCTCTTCCTGAATCAATTCCGCAATCATATATTTTTCTTCTTCCACTCGTTTACCGAATAACACCATTTCTTTTTCCATTGGTACCTCCGTCAATTGCTGCTCGCTTTATTTCTTGCAACGGATTCATTATACCTAATCTTCTATACAAGAAATAGCTTTTTGCTTTTACTGAGAAAAAAATGCCTGCCGGTTGGCAGGCATTTTCAGGTATTATTTTGCAAATAATTGTTTCAATGTTTCAGAAGAAACGGCTCCTTCGCCGCCGAGAATTGTGTAGAAGGAATCTGGTGTTTCGAAGTTCTGGATTTGTTGTTTAGATGCTTCAGATGGCGTTTTTGCAGTCAAAACTAATGCTCCACCGTATGAAGCTGCTAAAGCACTCCCCGACAATGCATCCGGATAGTTTGCTCCTGTAGCAATAAAGGTTTCACTTTGATTTTCGATGAATCCGAACTCTAGTGCGAATTCATTGAATTCTTTATTTGTCTCATAACGAGTTTTTCCAGCGATACGGATTGGGTCTACGAACAAGTCTTCAACTGCCGGCCCAACTGCACCTTCACCGCCAACGATGATTGGCCATTCTGGCTGGTTCGCTTTGATGTAATCAGCAACGACTGTTGGTACAGCGCCTGATGCTGGTACTAGAAGGATTGGATCTGCATAATAGCCTGCAGCTGGAGAAACAGACAATGAATCAGCAAAGTTTGCGCCAGTCGCTACATAAAGAGTATCCCCCATGCCCACTTCTTCTGCGATATTAACAGCAGTCTCATAACGTGTTTTTCCGTTGATACGCTCTACATTGATCTTAAGTGCTGAGATTTCTTTTTGTACTTTTTCAGAAATTGCGCCAGTTCCACCTACCAAGATAACTTTCTTTGCGCCAAGGCGCTTCAGCTCAGCAGCAAATCCTGTAGGCAATGAATCTTTTTTCGTCAAAAGTAAAGGAGAGTAATATGCGCCAGCCAATGGTGTTGCAGCCAATGCATCCGGGAAATCCCCGCCTGTTGCTACAACGACTGTTTCAACACTGTTATCAGGCCAGTCCTGAGAGACTTCCAAGCTCGTCTGGTAGCGATCGCTTCCAGCAAAACGGTAAGAATTGTCTTCAGTAAGTTCAGCTGCAGATGCTGCACCAGTCGGTAAAATTGCTCCAAGAGCCAAAGCTGCAGTCAATGCTGCAGTCGTCAAAACTTTGCTATAAGTCATCGTTATTCGTTTCCCCATTCTGTAATGTATTCATTTCTTTTCCAATTATATGATATTTTATGAACATTACAATAGGTTTACAAAAATATTTTTTAGTAGGCATAAATACTTCTTCGCCACTTCAATTTAAACAATAATTTAATAACTCCACAGATTCTTCTTCAACTTCTCATTCATGACTCTTATCCTCTTCTTCAAATTTCCTAAGCTGTGCCAAGGTTTATGAACTCTCGCTTTCCGGGTACATAAGCCATAACGCAGACACGGCAAAACATTGACCTTACAGGAGGATGCTATTATGCAAAAACACGGCCATAAATTGATCGGCACGTTTGATGTGCAGGCGGAAGTGATCCATGAGATAGGTGAATTGAAAGCACAAGGATATAAGGAAGAAGATATGTACGTCGTTGCTTTGAACGGACAACAACTGCAAATGGTACAAGGGCAGACGGATGTCCATTTAAATACGGACGAGGGCGATTTCATGGACAAGTTCAAATCGTTCATTTCCGGCGAAGACCCGACAAAAGATGCGCTCAAGCAAATGGGCCTCTCCGACTTTGAGGCGGACGAGTACTATAAGCAAATCCAAAGCGGCAAAATCGTTCTATATATAGACAGTGAATACGGCATGAATTACCAGAATTTCGATGCCGCCGCTGCCAGCTTATCTGGAAATGGGCGTGCCCAAGAAGATCGGCCAACAACCGAAACGCCTGATTTGAGCGACGAACAACGGATGGAACTTCACGAAGAACGCTTGGCGGTCGATAAGAAATGGGTCGAATCCGGAAGTGTCGATATCCGGAAGAACACCATTGAAGAACAACAGACGCTTGATGTTCCGTATGAACGGGAAGAAGTCGAAGTCGAACGCCGCCCAGTCAATCAGGAGCTATCGGAATATGAAGCGAGCGGCCACTCCGCTGAGACTTACGAAAAAGACGGCCTTTGGCATATTCCCGTCATCGAAGAACGCCTGGAAGTGCGCAAAGTGAAATATGTCAGCGAGGAGATCATCGTCCATAAACGCAAAGTCCAGGAGACAAAGCATATCAGCGAAACGGTGCAGCGTGAGACAGTTGATATTGATGAAAATAATGTCCAGCGCTATGAAAAGCCTTAAACAAAAAAACGACCCCAGATTTTGGGGTCGTTTTTTTGTGTTTAATTAAAATGCGGCAAACAAGAACATCGCTAACAAGGTAATGATGACAACTGCCAACAGCACGGACGGGATCACAATTACGAAAAATCCTTTCCAAGCTGAAAATCGCTGTGCTTCTCCAACTGCTTTGCACTGGATTACAAACGTCCAAATGCCGACGATAATCACGGCTGCCAGCAGCAGAAAGCCGATTACCATACCGAGACCCGTGTCAGGCTCTGACATGGCGGGGTCTACTTCTGCATAGAAAGTTGACGGTGATGTGAGCAGCCAAATTAGCCACATCGGCAATAGCCAAATTTGCGGAATGCTTGATGTGACGACCGCACGGAACATTTCCGAATACGTCCCGACGCCGCCGAATAATTTTCCCAACAGCTTATAAATGCCGGAAATGATGGCGATCCCAGCGACTGCAGAAAGTGGCCCGAGCAGTAAGGCGCCAAGAATCACTCCTGTGGCCGGAAACATTTCCTCACCACCGGAAGCCCCGGAAAGCGCCCCTGCAAATCCTACCAGCACTAACAGTAAGACGATAAAGCTGGTAGTTTTTTCTTCGATGACATAGCGCACCGTCTCACGTGGGCGCGTCCAGATGGCGGTAAATGGATTCAATTCAGCGTACGCAGTCGGCTCATTCATTCAGCAACCCGCCTCGTTTCCCTTTTTCTGTATATCTCATGAATATTTCCCCCTTTTATTCCCATCTAATCACACTCTCCTATACTTGTAAATGACTGGAAGAAAGATAACGGACTGCATGCCGTTAAAAAAAGCTTAGGCAGCTGCTGCCTAAGCTTTCGGATTTCCGTCTTCAGGTTCTTTCGCTGACTGTCCAGGTTCATAGAGCGTTCCGCTATGCGGTGCTTCAGGCGGCGTTTTCTCTAAATTCATTTTGACGAATCTTGCCGAGCGCTTCTCCAGCATCTTCGGCGCGATTCGCGTCAGCAAGCGCACGGTTTTCATCTTCCGCCCGACTTCGACGACTTCTTTCGGTTCGTCGATCAAATCGATGATGACTTTGACTGCCTGCATCGGATCATCCATCGGTTTCATGTCGACCACATTGCCTGAATAATTCCCAGCGTGTTCGAACCACGGCGTGTCTGTCGCCCAAGGGAGTACTGAACAAACATGGATATCTTGATGCCCTTCCAGTTTCATTTCTTCGTTAAGCGCTGAACTGAAACCGAGAACAGCATGTTTGCTTGCGCTATAGCCGGTGAAATAAGGAAATGCGACATCGCTCGCCACCGAGCCGATATTGATCAAGGTGCCGCTGCCGATTTCCTTGAAATGGCGCAGCGCAAAATGGCTCCCGTTGACCGTTCCTTTGACATTCACTTCCACCATGCGCGCAAGGTCTTCAAGCGGAATATCGGTGAATGGGCCAATTACACCAACCCCTGCGTTATTGATCCACACATCGATTTTCCCGAAACTGGTCAGCGCTTCCTCGAACAGCCACGCGACGTCCGCTTCACGGCTGACATCCATCGTCACTGCAATGGCGTTCGGCCCGAGTTCGCTCGCAAGCGCTTCGATCAAGCCGGTGCTTCGCGCTGCCAATACCAGATTCGCGCCGTCTTTCGCCAATTGCCGTGCCACTTCCTTGCCGAGCCCGCTGGAGGCGCCGGTGATGACGATCGTTTTGCCGCGCCGTGATTGTTCCTGTGCCATGCCGCCTCCCCCTTTCTTCACTGCTCTTCTTGTTGTTCAAAGCGTTCCCGCAAATCTCCTGAAACCGCACGCCCTTCTTCAACCGGCTCGTGCAAGCTGCCGGAAGTCAATTCCGCAGCCGGCGCTGATTCAATCATCTCTTTGAGTTCCTGTCCGCCAAGCCCTTTCGCAACTCCTGGAAGGAACTGCCCGAAAATGGCTGCTGCTTTTCCCTTGTTGCCGACTTCCAAAGTCTTTCTCGGTTCATCGATCAACCCAAGGATGGCATCGATCACTTTGGCCGGGTCGTCCGGCGGCCCGACCAGGATTTCGTGTCCTGAATAATTGGCCGCGTGTTCTGTCCATGGTGTATCGGTGACCCACGGATCGATCGAACAGATATGGACATCCGGATAGTCTTCCAGCCGAAGCTCTTCGTACAATCCGTTCGATAAGCCGCTGACCCCAAATTTACTGCCGGTATAGGCAGCTCCGTAAGGCATCGGAATCTTGCTCGCAAATGAGGAGACATTGATCAAGATGCCGGACTGTTGCTCTTTGAAGCGGCGCAGCGCAAAATGGCTGCCATAAATCGTGCCAAGCATATTCACTTCCACCGTCCGGTTCAAATCGCGCAGCGGGGTATCGATAAACGGTCCATACACGCCGATCCCTGCATTATTAATCCACACATCAATGCGCCCGAAATTATTCATCGCCGCCCTGTGTAAACTTTCTACATCTCTGGCCTTGCTGACATCGGCTGTCACCGGAATGACCAATGGCCCGAGCGAATCCGCGAGCTCTTCAATCAGCCGTGTCCTGCGGGCAGCAATGACCAATTTCGCTTGTTGACCGGCCAAACGTTCCGCCAGTCCGCGGCCGATTCCGCTTGATGCTCCTGTAATGACCACCACTTTGCCTCGATTCGACTGCTTTGCCCCCACAGTGCTCGCCTCCTTCTTAAAAAAGCGCAGAATTTTGTATTCATTTACCCCTTTTAAACATATGGGAAACGCTTTAAGACACCGGTTGATAAGAACAGTTCTAAAGGTTTATTTATTGTTCTCACTCCCCTTCTATACACCTACGTTAGGGTAGGGTTCCGCGGGATTTTTCCCATAGAAAAAGAGCGGCACTTGTAGAAGTGCCGCTCTTGTACAATATCCTGTATGGACGCAGAGATAAATTTAAGCTTCTGGATCGATCGCTGCGCTCAGGACGACTTCGCCCTGTGGCGTCTCGTTTCCGCGATTCGGTTCCAAAGTAACTGCGATGGTATCCCATCCTTCAGTATTTTCATCGAGACTGAAGAATACCGCACCTTCGTTTTCCTGGCTCGGCGTGAATGCACCGGTCGGAATCGGCTGGCCGTCTTTCAATAGCCATACTTGATAGACTTGGTCTCCGCTCGTCGGTTCCAATTGATTTGCCTGAACTAAGAGATTCAATGCCCCTTCTTCATGGACCAAGGCAGCTGTTCCTGTTCCCTCAAATGCTTCGCTTGCCTGCAAATCCACTGTTTCGAAAGCGACTTCAGGTGCTGCTGGAGCGTCGGGCTGATCGCTTAGTTCGTAAAACGCGTAGGCGTTTCCGAGCAGCGAGACGAGCAGCGCCGCCGCGACGAGCGGTGTCCACTTTGATGTTCTGAACCCGCGCTTTGCCATAGGAGCAGGCGGGGCCGGTCTATCACGCTTTTTCGGCTCTTCTGCCAAAGGCGTTTGTTGCGCTTCCTCGTCGAAGACCGCATCCAAAATACGCGCCTTCATGCCGGCATTCGGTACTACCGGATCCGCAAGATAAGGGAGTTCTCCTGTCGCATCAACGATGTCACGACATTCCGGACACTCCGCTAAATGTGCTTCAAACTGTTTTTGCTCTTCTTCATTCAAAGTGCCATTCAAATAATCGATCAATTGATCACAATTCACGTTTGTCATCCAGAACTCCCCCTTCCTGCACCATTTGCAAGGATGTCTTCAATTTCTTTAATGCCAAGCGGATCCTGCTCTTGACGGTTCCGAGCGGAATGCCGCATTTTTCTGCGATGGTTTCATGCGTGTAGCCCTTGAAATAAAATAGATGTACCATTTTTTGCTGTTCCTCCGATAAATGCCGGACGGCTTGATGAATCTGTTCGCTCTTCTCTTGCCATTCGGCCGTTTCTTCAACCGAAGAGTCGGTGCTTTCCACTTCCGCGATTTCATCCAATGGAACGGAAGGTTTTTTCTGTTTGCGGATCAAATCCACTGCCGCGTTGCGCGACATCGTCACCAGCCAGGCCACGAACTTTCCTTTGCTTTCGTCATAGCTGCCAACCCCGCGCCACACTTTGACGAACACTTCCTGCAGCGCTTCCTCTGCCAAATCACGATCACCCGTCATTTTGCATAGATAGGAAAACAGCATTTTCTCGTAGCGGTCGTACAATTCCTCGAGCGCAGCCTTATCTTTTCCCCTGACGCGCTCGTATAACAATGCGTCTGAAATTTTTTCCATGCCGTGTCCCCTTTGTTACAGATTTCGTATACTAAGCTTACTATACTCTGCAGCATTTAGGTTGCTTGACTCTAATTCGTTATTACTTACCCAACGCAGCACATACAGAAATAGTTCACTTTTACTGCATTATTCTTCTCTTCTTGCCTCTATTGTGTCTAAAAAAGGGCAACTTGACGATTCGTCAATTTTTCAAAAAAACCCTTTCCCTTATAGTGATCTAAATTGTTGGTTTTTCCGTTATTACTATATATGAACTATAATAATGAACTATATGCTTTAAGGATTCCAGAGGGACTTTTAAGCCCTATTTATCCGCTCGCATGCTATTAGTTACGAATAAAGCAATCAATTAT
The DNA here is from genome assembly GCF_001465795.2 of Planococcus rifietoensis. NCBI lineage: Bacteria > Bacillati > Bacillota > Bacilli > Caryophanales > Caryophanaceae > Planococcus > Planococcus rifietoensis. The sequence goes on from NZ_CP013659.2 coordinate 2,767,141, forward strand.
CGGACCACGAAAGGTGGATGTGCAGATGAGACAATATTTAATCATGGGATTGGCCACAGCGCTTTGTATCACCTTATTTTTCATTTTAGATCCACTGAATGGAAATAATCCCGAAAAACCTGAAACTAAACAACAAGAGACGGTACAGACCGCAGCCAAACCGGCTGAACAGAAAACACCGAGCGAACGGCTCGATACGCAATACAAGGACAAAATCGCCGAATTCCCGGTGCGTCCGGCACAGCAAGAAAAGCTGTCTGAACTGCGCCAAGAGCGGCTGGACAATCTTGAAGGCATGAAGCCCGCTCGCATTTCGATTCCTTCCATAGGAGTCGATGCGGCGATTGAAGAAACCGGCGTCTTGGATAACGGCGAGATGGGCGTACCCGAAGATGTCGATCAAGTCGGCTGGTTTGAACCAGGCTTTAAGGCTGGTGCAGAAGGAAACGCTGTACTCGCAGGCCATGTCGACAGCCTTACCGGTCCTGCAGTGTTTTATGAATTGGATCAGCTGGAAAAAGGCGATCAATTCACGCTAACGGATGCAGACGGGCGCGAAATGGTGTTCGAAGTTCGCGGCACCTCGAGTTACATCACGGACGAAGCGCCAGTCGAAGAAATCTTCGGCCGTTCGGACCAGCGCATGGTCAACCTGATCACCTGTACCGGTGACTTTAACCGCGACATCGGCTCACACGAAGAACGCCTCGTCGTCTCAGCCGAACTCATTTCCGATTCCGCGATGAAAGAACAGGCACCCGATGCGCCAGACAATTTGAAACTGACCGCTTCTAGCTTGTCATGGCATGCCGTACGCGACGATGCAGTCATCGGCTACCGCGTCTACGAAGAAGATCTCGAGAGCGGCGAATCCGAACAGCTGGCGACAGTCTCGCTATTCGAACGCAAAAGCATTCCGCTTGAAGCTGACGAATCGAAGCGCTATTACGTCGTAGCCGTCAACGTCGACTTAAAAGAATCCAAGAAAGCTTATATACCTGAAGAATAGCGAATCCCCTTGTCCGGTCATGCCGGGCAGGGGGATTTTTATGTAAGACAGGACTTGTGAAATAAAGAGAAGCTATTGGAAAGCTTCCGCTTTTCGACTGCGTTGCAGGGGGCTGCTTGGGGCTCGCAGGATGCGAGTCATGCAGCTGATGCGACAGGACGTCGCGCTTTCAGCTGCCCGGGGATGGGGCGGGTGCCCGGCCAATGTGCCAAAGAGCGTGGCACGTTTGTCTCGCCAGCCCGCGCGGTCCCACAGGCGTCAGCCCCCTTCCACTCCGTCTCTAGTTTTAAAGTGGAAGATCGTTTCTTCAGTCCTTTTAAATTATCCTGTGAAAACGCATCCTATTCTGTTGCTTACTTGAAATAGGCCGAAGAATGAAGTGTCATATGTCTCCACTCACTAAGCAAACCAACAAGCAAGCATAACCTATCCAAGAACCGGTTTATCAGACGCAACATCTCAGGAAGCGATTCCCCCGCTAGCCGGCAACTAGTTACAGAAATAGCCCCAACTAATCACACCACTTTCGATGAAATCTCTCAGCCGCCGAGCGTAAAAGGGGGAGCCGATGCAATAAGACAGGCGCTCTTCCTGGCTTATTGCGGAAGGCCAACCCAAAGCACGGCGGCGACTACTCAAGTGAAGTTCGAACAGAACATAAAAACAATTTCACCGTCAACCCTCGCATGCCTCCCATATGCTCGACTCGGGAAGTGATTCCCCCGCTAGCCGGCAATCCCATACAGAAGCAAATCCGATTAAACAATCTGCACACAATCAAATCTCCCAGCCGCCTAGCGCCAAGGGTGAGCCGATGCCGTAAGCCAAGCGCTCTTCTTGGCTTACGGCAAGAGGCCAACCCAAAGCCGGGCGGCGACTATTCAGATGACGCTTTAATAGAATACCGGAACAATTCCACAAGCAAACCCTCGCTATCTCATTACACACTAGACTCGGGAAGCGATTCCCCCACTAGCCGGCAATCCCATGCAGAAGCGGATCAGATTAAACGCACCAGAATCAACGAAATCTCCCAGCCGCCTAGCGCCAAGGGTGAGCCGATGCCGTAAGACAAGTGCTCTTCTTGGCTTATGGCAAGAGGCTAACCCAAAGCCGGGCGGCGACAACTCAGATGACACTTTAATAGAATATCGGAACAATTCCACAAGCAAACCCTCGCTATCTCATTACACACTAGAATCGGGAAGCGATTCCCCCACTAGCCGGCAACTGACTAAAGAAGCAAATCCGATTGAACGATCTGCACACAATCAAATCTCCTAGCCGCCGAGCGCCAAGGGTGAGCCGATGCCGTAAGACAAGTGCTCTTCTTGGCTTATGGCAAGAGGCTAACCCAAAGCCGGGCGGCGACAACTCAGATGACACTTTAATAGAATATCGGAACAATTCCACAAGCAAACCCTCGCTATCTCATTACACACTAGACTCGGGAAGCGATTCCCCCACTAGCCGGCAAATTGATTGAAAAAGAACCCAGAAAATTTCCCACCCTATTTTTCACGACAAAAAAAGCCGGAGAGGTTCAACCCTCTCCGGCTTTCAAAATCATCTCGCTATTATTGTTTTCTTGTGCGTACAGCAACTGTCGTGATCAATGCTGCAAGCAATAGTCCAGCCAATACGTATAGGTAAGGAGCTGTTGAGTTCGCGCTCATGCCGCCCATTCCTGTTGAAGGCATTTCAGATGGCATTTCCGCTTCACCGAACTGTTCTGGGAATTGGTCAGTGATCGCTGCAGACAATCCAGCTGCTGGCATTGTCATGTGTGCGTATGCTTCACGGATCGAAGCGTAAGCTGTTTCGTAATCTCCAGCAACGTAGCTATCGAATGCTGTCAGCAATTGTTCAACGTGCGCTGTCAAACCTTCTTCAAGTGCATCAGCCGGGATACGGCCTTCAGTTGCTGATTCCAAGAATGCTGCTTGGTCCACGATGTATTGATCCAATTCAGCACGTGCTTGTTCTTGTCCTTCTTCATTGCCTTCACCAGTGGCTGTCACATAGTCGACAAAGTAGCCGATGTGAGATTTCCACGTTTCTTCAAATTGTGCGCCGGCTTCTTCGCCGTAAACTGAACCGACTGCTGCAGAAAGGTCATCTGCGTTGGCCAAAAGTGCGCCAGCTGCCTGGTCGAAGCTCTCCGCTCCATCAGCGCCGTCTTGCATAGCCATTGCCGCAAGCCCAGCATGCTCTGTGAACGTTGTGTTCAAGCTTGCACGTAGATCAACTGCCGGCGTATCCGGGTTTGTGTTATCGAATTTCTCAGGGAACTGGTCCGTGATTGCAATCGACAAAGTTTCAGCGAACATGCTCATGTGGTGGATGGATTCGCGCTCCCACTCATAAGCTGTTTCGAAGTCACCTTCTACATATGCATCAAATGCACCGATCAATTGATCGACGTGGACATCAAGTCCTTCTACGACTGCTTCTTCAGACAAACGTCCTTCAGTAGCAGTATCAAAGAATTTTGCTTGCTCAACTTTGTATTCTTCCAATTCAGCCAGTGCTTGTTCTTTGCCTTCTTCATTGCCTTCTGCCGTTGCTGTTACATAATCAACGAAATAGCCAATGTGTGATTGCCAGATAGCATCGAATTGTTCTGCGCCTTCATCACCATAGACTGAAGCGACTGCCGCTTTCAAGTCTTCAGCGTTTGCCAATAATGCGCCGGACGCCTGGTCGAAATCTTCTGCTCCGTCCACACCTTTACGCATTGCTTCAACTGCGAGGAAAGCATGCTCAGTTAATACCGTATCAAGCGCGATGCGAAGTTCTGCCGCTTTCGTTGCTGTCGGCGCCTCCATCTGCTGAGTCGATTCACCGTGTCCTCCTCCGTGGCTGTCTGCAAGTGCTGCTGTCGGTACAAGTAGGGATAAGCTTAGTGGCAGTGCCACCAACAATTTATTCATTTTCATCATCCATCACTCCTCAGTTGTTTTTTAGTGTTCTACTTGCTCAACGGAAGGGAGATCAGTTTAGATCACTTTTTTTAAAAAAACTTTTTAAATTGCCAGAATCCATTAATTTCACAGAAGTCATTAATGCTATGCTAGATGAAAATGAACGGACAGGGGCGACGCGCATGCAGATTTATTGCGAACAGGTATTTCATCAATTGGAACTGATCGTCACATCGACCAGCGAATTGATCTCTTCTATAGAAGAAAGCGTTTGGGAAATGCGGCCGACTGACGGAAAATTTTCGATCGGCGAACTCATCGGCCATATCGCGCTCATCTGTGAAGCAGACCTGCGCATTGCAAACGGGGCCTCCGAAACCGAGATGAGCGCATTTTACAGTTCCAATACGCCAAAGTCGAAAGAACAAGCCATTACCGAATTGGCACACAGCTTCGAACAGCTCAAAAACAGTTACCTTCCATTAGATGAAAGCCAACTCCAAGAAATCCATACCGCCTATTGGGGTGTCAGTTACAGCCGCTTCGAATGGCTGCTCGAAACGCTCGTCCACCTCACTCACCACCGCGGCCAACTGCATTCGATGATCGTCCACAGCCTCGGCAAAGATCCAAAAATAGCATTGTTCGAATAAAAACCCGAAACCCGCATCGCTTCGCTTATAAATTTCCGGTTTCGGGTATGGACAAAGACCCATTCGAAATTCCAGAGAAAGCCAGGTGTTAGTAAATGTCTACATTGAACCAGCCCGACCTGTCGCGCATCAAAGAAGTAAATCCCGATACACTCGGTGAGGACTATCCCGTGCGCCGCGTAGTTGTGGAGACGACGCTATACTCGGCTTATTTTGTTCCTACGAGAGGAACTGACGGCCCGCCTTACGACATCCTCGTCATTGAACATCCCCCTGCCACAGCTGTTTCTGCGTTCATCTGGTGCCGCCGCATCCAAGGAACCGGTACGAAAATGGAAGTGGTCAAAGAAATCACCAATGCCATCGATTATATGCGCAACCGCGGCGATAATTGATTAGCCATCTTTTACTATTTCATAGACGCTTTATTTTTATTTATTGCCATAAATTTCTTTTAAATATAAGCTTTATGGGTATTTTTTCTGTACTTTCGTACTGCTTAGCTGGGGTATAATAGCCCCATAATCTGATCGCGAAAGGACTGTTCCCCTATGCCTCTCGAATTTGCGCGCTTGGTGTTTATAGCATTTTCCGTCTTGACAGCCATCGCCGCTTCCTATATCGCCCTTCTGCTGATCGGCCGCATCGCCGACCGCAGCCGCACCCATCCGTTGTGGTGGGTCGCAGGGGGCTCACTCGTCTTCAGCATAGGCGTTTTTTCGATGCACTTTATCGGCATCGTGGCTTATCAATCCACTTCTCCTGTGCAGTACGACCCGGTCTTATTAGGAATTTCTCTAATTGGTGTGGTCGGTGCCGTCTATCCAGCCTTTTATGTATTATGCACTTCTCAGCCGACCAAGATTCAATTATCTTTCAGCGGTATGTCTATAGGGGCCGGTGTATTGTTCATGCATTATATCGGAAATGCAGCTGCACAAGTTCCGGGCGACCTTGAATTCCATCTATGGCCGTTTATCTTGTCCATTCTATTGGCATTCGGCCTTTCCATCGCCGCCACTTGGACATTCGCGCGCAATCGTGCACGTTATGTTACGGCCGGCAGAAAAATGGCCAGCGCCCTCATTCTCGGCGTCATGATCTCCACCGTCCATTACTGCGGATTGCTGGCGATTCGCTACTCGACTTTCCCAACGAATGCAGCTTCCTTCACGAGCCTCAGTATCGCTTTTGTAGTGCCATCACTGATTTTGCTGCTGCTGGCGATTGCTGGTTATTTGGCTTACCTCGACCGTAAACAATTGATCAACGAACAGCGCTATTTAAGTAAAATCCGTGAAAGTGAACGACGATTCCGCAGGCTTGCGGAAATGTCTCCTGAGGCGATTGCCATTCATAGCGGCGGCAAGCTACTGTATGTGAACGAAGCTTGCCTGAAAATGTTTGATGAGCCCGACGCAGATAAATTGATTGGAACCGCCGTGCTCGACTATGTCCATCCCGAATATCATGAAATAGCGAAATTGCGCATCGCTTCCATGAATCAGGGGCTCAGCACTCCGCCTGCCGAACAATTATGGGTAACTCCAAAGGGCGTGCGGCATGAAGTTGAAGTGACTGGCATGGGAATCGAGTTTGAAGGTGCTGCAGCCGTCCAGCTATTGATTCGGGATATTACGGAACAAAAGAAAGTGACACGCGAACTTGAATACAATCGCCAACGCTATGAATCGCTCTTCCATAACAATCCGGATGGGATATTCTCCATGGATATCGAAGGCAAATTCATTGATATGAATGACTCCTTTGAACGTTTGCTTGGCTATAGCAGCGACGAGCTCATTTCAGTTCCATTGCGTGAACTGATTGAAGAAGCACAACTTGATGCAACTAGAGTGAAATTCTGGCTTGCGCTTGAAGGCATTACTCAACATTATGAAATAATCGGCATTCAAAAATCCGGACGCCGCATTTCCTTGCGTGTGACTCATATGCCAATCCTGACTGATGGAGTGGTTACAGGGGTTTATGGAATCGTCAAAGATATCTCAGCGGAAAAAAGAGCCTTGGCGCTGTTAGCGGAAAGTGAAGAGAAATACCGTTCATTGTTCGATTACAACCTTGATGCCGTTTTTGAAATGGACATCAACGGACGTTTTGTCAACGCCAATGGGATGACCGAAGAGTTAAGCGATTATACCCGCGAGGAATTGATTGGCATCGATTTCACGCCGCTCATCGCGGAGAACCTCGAGCGCGTGCAAAGCTATTTCGCACTGGCGCTTTCTGGCGAGGCGGTCAATTTCGAACAGCGCATCATACGCAAAGATGCCGATATCATCGAAGTCGATATCAACGCGGTGCCGAAACGCAGAAACGGTGAAATCGATGGCGTCTTCGCAATCGTTCGGGACATTACCGAGAAAAAATCGACCGAACAGAAAATCAACAGCTTGGCGTTCACGGATCAGCTCACTGGGCTTCCAAATCGCCACTGGTTCTACCAAAACATTCGCGAAGTGCTGTCGAGAACAGAAGAACAACAGCAAAAAATCGCTGTCTTGCTAGTCGATTTCGACGATTTCAAAAGCGTCAATGACTTGCTAGGGCATTTCGGCGGCGACCAATTCCTGAAAATTGTCGCCAACCGCATCCATTCCTGCCTAGGGCCGAATGACGCGATTTCACGGTTCGGAGGCGATGAGTTCATCATCGTCTCGGAAAACACGACCGAACCACAAGCCCATGCGCTGGCCGAGACAATTCTGCAAATGATGCGTGAGCCAGTGCAATTGCTTGGGCAGGAATTTTCCGTAACCTTGAGCATCGGCATCGCCGTGCAGACCGGCTGCGAAAGCGACGGCGAAGAACTGATCAAAGAAGCCGATTTTGCGATGTATTCCGCCAAGCAAAACGGCAAAAACAACGTACAATTCTTTACCCATGAACTTGACAGCCAGATGATGCGCAAAAGTCAAATGGAGCAGGCGCTGAAAAAAGCGCTCGACGAACAACAATTCTCACTTCATTACCAGCCGCAAGTAAATTTAGCGAACAGTAAAGTGATCGGCTACGAGGCTCTTTTACGCTGGCAATCGCCATTCGGCAATGTACCGCCGTCGGAATTCATCCCGATCGCTGAAGAAACCGGACTTATCGTGCCGATCGGCGAATGGACCCTCCGCCAAGCCTGCCGCGACAGCAAAGAATTTTGTGCACTCGGGCACGCTGCGGAAAAAATCTCGGTCAATGTCTCAGCTCGACAATTCAAGGATCCGGACTTCAGTGAAAAAGTGCGCGCCATTTTCGAACAGGAACAGGTCGACCCGGGCCGCTTTGAAATCGAAATCACCGAAAGCGTCATGCTCGATATCGAACAGTCCGCACGCATCATCTGCGAGCTAAAAGAACTCGGGCTGCGCATTGCCATCGACGATTTCGGCGCTGGTTATTCTTCGCTCAACGTCGTAAAAAATATCGAAATCGACACCTTGAAAATCGACAAGTCCTTAATTGATGAAGTGCTCATCAACCGGCGCAATTTGTTTATCCTTGCCGCCATCATCGAAGTCGGAAAAAATCTCGATGCCCGCATCGTCATCGAAGGCATCGAACTCGAAGAACAGGCAGAACTCTTGCAGCCCTTCGGCATACTTGGGCAAGGCTATCTGTTCAGCCGGCCGCTGCCGCCAGAAAAGCTCGATGCGTTTCTCAACGAGTCGGAGTATGTGGGGGCAAGCACCCCGGCGAAGCTCTTGGAATAACCAAAAGGCGCGCAGCTTATACGGCTGCGCGCCTTTTTATGTGTCCTGTTAATCGTTGCGCGTGTATTTGCGCACTGCCGGCAAGATTTCCGTCGACAATAACTCCAAATTGCGCTCAAGGCGCTCCATCGGCACGCCGCCAAAATCCATTTGTGCGATATAGCGCTGATGGCCGTAAAGTTCGTGCTGGTAAAGAATCTTCTCAATGATTTGCTGGGGGCTCCCGATATTCATGACGCTTTCTTTCGTCGCGCCGTGTTGGAACGCTTCTTGTGGATAACCGCGGCCGTTGGTTTTGACCATCCCTTTATCCACATGTGGATAATATTCCGCGAGCGCTTGCTGCGTCGTCTCGGCGGCGTTGAAGAATCCAGCCGTCGCAACCGGCAATTGAGAAGCGTCGTGCCCAGCTTCCGTCGCGGCATTTCGGTAAGCATCGATGGTCATTTTGAACGTTTCCGCAGGTCCGCCGAGCGTTGCGAGCATCATCGGCACACCGGCATGTCCCGCTTTGACGGCGCTTGACGGATGTCCTCCGACAGCGCGCCAAATCGGCAGCCGCCCATGTTCCGGCCGCGGTAAAATCTGGGCATCTTTTAGCGATGCGCGGAAGCGGCCATTCCAGTTGACGGTTTCCTGCTCATTGATTTCAAGCAGCAGCTTAAATTTTTCTTCATACAATTCTTCGTAATAGCGGATGTCGTAGCCAAGCAAATCGAACAGCCCGACACGCGATGCACGTCCCGCAATGATTTCCGCGCGCCCTTCCGAGATCAAATCGATCGTCGCAAAATCCTCGAAGACACGCACTGGGTCCGAGGTGGAAATAATCGTTGAAGAACTTGAGATTTTGATTTTTTTAGTTGCCTGTGCAATCGCCGATAGGACAACCGAATGCGCTTGCGTAGCGAAATATTCCTGATGGCTTTCACCAACACTGAAAAAGTCGACGCCTGCCTGTTCGGCAAGCTGCGCGAAGCGGATGATTTCGCGGACCCGCTCCCCTTCCGATTGCCGTTTTCCTGTATGTGGGTCTGGCAGATGATCGCCGAGTGTATAGATGCCGAACTCGAGGCCGTTGTTCGGATTGATGCGGTATTGTTCCATGTTCTCCGTCCTTTCGCCTTGCGTTTTCCCAATCCTTTTCAGTATAACGGTACGCACGACGGTGTGGAAATCATTCATTCGGCTGAAAAGAGGGAGGAAAATAGGGTTCTTCTAGTGAAGTGTATATTAGTGAAAAACTTAAACTCGTTCTGGGCGGACGCTTTCCGCGGGCATGGCTGGAGCCTCCTCGGTCGCTACGAAAACCGTGTGCTTTCACATCTGCACAGCAGATGCGACGCAAATAAATGTGCTCAGCTTTGCTTCGTCCATTTATTTCCTGCGGGGTCTCCAGACTCATGTCGCTCCTTCGCTGTGCTCCGTCACTGCTCCCTTAGGAGTCGCCGCCCTCCACTCTTTAATCTCTAATATTCTATTCGTTGTAAAACAAACTCAAAGTTATAGCATTAGGAGGCCAACAGATGAAAAAATGGACAGCCGCCGCATTGGTGTTTGCAGGAATCCTGCTCGCTGCCGGATGTTCCGGCACTGACAACGAAGACACGGCAGAAAGCGAAACGGATTCGAAAATCGATGGATTTTGGCAAGGCGCGATTGAAATTCCAGGACAGCCGATCCCGTTTTCAATTGAATTCGCTGGAGACGAAGGCAGTTTGAGCATTCCGCTGCAAGGCATTGAAAATTATCCCTTGTCGACAGTTAAGTTTAATGAGCCGGAAGTGGCTTTTGACGCCACCATACAAGGCGAACGGTTAGTGTTCGAAGGTAAATTGAACGCAGAAAAAATCACCGGCCAGATGACGCAGCAAAACCAAAACTTCCCGTTTGAACTCGAGCGCGGCGAAAAAGAACAAGCCGCCGATCCCGAGAAAATCATCGAAACGGCAGTCGAGGGCGGCATGATGCAAGCGCTCGAAGAAATTCCGGAAACGGACGGGCCCCACCCCGCAGCGATATTGATCGCCGGTTCCGGACCGACCGATAAAGACGGCAACTCACTGACGCTCACCGGCAAAAACAATAGCTTGAAGATGCTCGCTGAAGAATTGAAAGCCAAGGGCATCGCCGTGATCCGCTACGACAAACGGGGTGTCGGCGACAATGCGGCACTCGCAAAAAATGAGTCCGAACTGCGCTTTGACGATTATGTAGAAGATGCCGCGGCTTGGGTTCGCTTAGCCAAAGAAGATGAGCGCTTTACGAATGTCGCGGTCATCGGCCATAGCGAAGGCGCGCTCGTCGGCCTTGTTGCCGCCAATCAAGAAGGCGTCGATTCCTATGTATCGCTGACCGGCGTCGGGAGAACAGCGGATGAACTGTTAAGAGAGCAGCTCAGCACTTTGCCGGCCGCACAACGGGAGGAAGCGGATGCGATTCTCGAACAACTCGCACAAGGCGAAACGGTGGACGACGTAGGCCCGGAACTGCAGCAAATCTTCCGGCCATCCGTTCAGCCGTACCTGCAGTCGTGGATGGCGTATGACCCGATCGAACAAGTCGAAAAACTCGATGCACAGGCAATGTTTGTTGGCGGCACACGCGATTTGCAAGTGCCGGCACGGGATGCGGAACTGCTGCACGAAGCGAAATCCGGTTCCGAACTATTGATTGTCGACGGCATGAACCACGTATTGAAATCCGTACCGGATGACCAAGATGCGAATATGGCGGCTTACTCCGACCCCGAATTGCCGCTTGTAGATGGTTTGGTCGATCGAATTGCGGAGTTTTTGAAAAACTGATCCTACGCAACGGACCTTGCCTTAAAAATAACCAATAAAAAATCCGGCTGAACTTTTCGGTTCAGCCGGATTTTTTATTGGTCCATCAAGCGCTTTTTATAAAGGACAAACGAAATAATGGTCAGTACCACTGTCCATACCGAGATAATGATAAACGGTCTCGCGAGTTCCCCAGCAGCCGCTCCAACTTCCATCGCCACCAGTAACTCGCTCAATTGGCTGCTCGGCAAATAGCGTAGCACTTCCAAAAACGGATACTGTTCTTCAAACGCCAACGCAAATGGCCCGGCCGTAAAGATGATCAATACCGGAAAAACCGATAGCGAGGCTTCCAGCAACGTCTTTGAGTACAAGCCACAAATCGTCCCGATAGCTGTATAAAGCAGGATGGAAATCCCAAGCGCTGCCGCGAGCAGCATCACATTGGAGGTCTCGTAGCCGAATAAATAGGTGGTGAACGCCAATACAGCCGCTGAAATCAGGAAGACGAGCGCACTTTTGCCAATCAGCACATCGAGCATTGAAGCCGGGGTCATCATGAGCGAACGCAGCGTATTGCGCTCTTTCTCCTCCGCGATCAAACACGCCTGCACGAAACTGGTGAGCATCGCCAGCGAAAAATTCAGGATGAACGCGTAAATCGCCGCCTGCTCGCCCGCTTCTGTCCGGTACAGGAGCGCAAAGGCGATGGGGAACACGATCATGATCGACACCGCATAGTTTCTCGAGAATTCTTTGTAGTCTTTGATAAAAATGGCTTGGATGCGTTTTAGTGATACGTTCATACCAATTCACTCCCTGTCAGTTTGATGAAAATATCGCCCAGGCTCAGCTCATTCGTATACATGCGGTCGATTTGCCCGCGGCTCATCCATCCGGCGATGGCCGCTGCTGAATCTTCGTCCATCGACAGGCGCTCTTTTTCTCCCGATGTCAATTCCACAGTGAGTGTGCCGTCGCGATGCGTTCTTTTCAATTCATCAGGGGCCCCGATTGCACGAATCTCTCCCTTGTGTAAAATCGCTACGCGTTCGCACAGCGTTTCCGCTTCCGTCATATCATGGGTCGTCAAAAAGATCGTCGTCCCCCGTTCATTCAAATAGCGCAAGCCTTTATGGATATGCGCCGTGTTGACCGGGTCGAGCGCGGACGTCGGCTCATCCAAAAACAGCAATTCCGGCTCGTGGATAATTGCGCACGCCAACGTGACGCGCTGGCGCATCCCTTTCGACAGCACACTGACCCGCTTTTTGCGGTCGGCATTCAAATTGACGAAATGGAGCACTTGGTCAATGGACGATTTGGGTAAACCATATAAACGCCGAAACACATCCAGATTCTCTTCAATAGATAACCGTTCATACAAGCCGCTATTGTCAGTTAAAATGCCGAAGCGCCGTTTCTGAGCTGTTTTTTGCATCATTCTGGACGGCATCTCCATGACAGCAGCATGCCCGTCCGTCGCTTCTAATTGGGCAGTCAAAATCTTGAGCAAGGTCGTTTTTCCGGAACCGCTCGGCCCAAGAAAGCCGAAAATCTCTCCCTTCGGAATTTCGAAAGATACATCTTTTAAAGCCATATTGCCGCCAAATGCTTTTTGGATATTCTGTACGGAAATTGCATTCATGTGTGCCACTCCTTTTCGTTGATAACACCAGCATAGTAAGAAAAAGGAGCAGACGCTTTGTGATTCCGCTAATATGTACCATTTCCCGGCCGAACTGTACCGTAAAATCCGTGATTCGGTGATTATTTCCCGGGAAATTAAATGTTCAGCAGCTCTTTTAATTCGGCTAATTTCGTCCTCGACAGCGGCACGACGGAATCTTTTCCGGTCGTCAAACGCAGACTATAGCTGTTTTTCGTCCACGTGATCAATTCCCGCACTTTTTGTAGATTGACGATATACGAGCGGTGGCAGCGGAAAAATCCGTAATGCTGGAGTTTGTCTTCCAATTCCGCCAAGGTGAGTGCGCACGTATAGGTCTCCCCTGCCACATGCACCACGGCCGAGCTATTGATGCTTTCGATATAATCGATTTCCGGTGGGTTGAACAGAATGGTTTTATCGTTCTTTTTCGTCGGGATTTTTTGGATCTTGAACTCCGCTTCGCCGGTTTCGTGAGCATTTTCCGCTTCATCTTCAGCATCCGTTATATCCAATAGATGCAACCCCGCTTCATCCAAACGGTAAATAGCATCGCAGCTGATCAGCGCATCTTCCAAATTGGCAGTGAGAATCAGGATCTGTTTTTCTTCCGACAATTCTTCCAACAGCCGCTTAAATGCCAATTGATCGGGTTCCTCGAGCTGAAAATACGGCTCCTCCAGGACGATAATCGGCTGCTGTGCGTAATAAACGCGCAGCAAGGACAAATAGATTTTCTTCGAGGCCGGCAAATCGGCAATTCTCACTTTCTGGTATTCGCCTAATTGAAACAGCTGAAGCATTGAGCGGACCGGTGTGTCGTGGCCGCTGAGCGACTTCATAAAGCGCAGCAATTCCTCGACGGTCAAACGGGTGTATTCGCCTTGTTCCGCAAATGACAAATAGGCATCTCCCCGCTCAGCAAATTGGGCCAGGAGGATTTTCTTGCGCTGGACATTGGTCTGGATGCCCAGTACTTTGCCTTTCTCCATGTTCAATTCCAGCGACGGGATGATTTTCTGTCCGTTTAGGCTCATTTCTCGAATGTTCATAGTCTCCTCCTACCTCACGAAAAGATTCTTACAATTATTGTAACCTTTCTTTTGCCGCTAGAGACAGTTTCATTTTCAGAAATTGTGTTTTTTATACCATACAAAAGACGGCACCCCATTGGATGCCGCCTCATTGGTTAGTTATCGAGTTCACGCACTAAGGTGTGGGCGTATCGGTCATGCGGCATTTGCGCCCCCATGTCCTGCCCGCGTTGGTTGAACCACTGCAGCGTCATCACCGAATCGCGGTGTGCCACGCGCTTCAGGATCTGTTCGCCCGTCAGTTCGCCGCCTTCTGCATTTTCGATTTTGATGCCGGCTGCTTTGTGGCCGACTGTCTGCCCACACGTCTTCAGCTGCGCATATTCAAGCCCCCAGAATACTGCAGTTGGGGTCACGAGCGCATGGACCCACTCTTGTTTGAACTTTTTCCGCAGTAGCGGCTCCACTGCCGCGGTTACTGCTGCAGAAACCATCACGTCGATGGCAAGTGCCTTGCCGCGTTTTTTCAATAGCTTATCCATTCCCATTCCTCCCTGATTTTCCGTCTCTTTCCATTATACTGAATGGACTCCGTAAAGACAGCCGGAGCTGGATGCGTTATGATAAGGAAAAACCAAGGAAAACGGGGTGACACGCATGGCATTTCTAGTGATTTGGCTGATGATGATTGCATACGCTGTCTTTTTCGCGCCTTCGGGTTCCGGCGGCATCGAGTTCGGCCCGCTTCTCATGGGCGATTGGGAAGGGGTCGACCCGCTCATACTCGCTATCTTCAACTCGCTCGGCATCTTCCCGCTCGTCTTTTTGACGCTTCTTGTGCCGAATGACCGCTTCCGCTGGCCGGCGTGGCCGTTTGCGCTCGTGTCGTTCGGCGTCGGGGCGTTCTCGCTATTGCCGTATTTCGCATTCGGCGACAAGCCGCCAGAGAAAAAGCGCCGCGGGCCGAATTGGCTGCACCGAATCCTGCGCTCGAAAGCATGGCTGATCTTTGTCGCCGCCATCAGCATCATCAATTTCCTCACCGTCTTCCGCGGCTTTTCGCCACAAGCTTACGCGGAAGCGTTCCAGACTTCGAGTTTGGTATCCGTCATGACCATCGACTGGTTCGTGCTGTGGGGATTGTCGGTCTACGCCACCTACCGATTCTTGCCAGACGCGAACTTCAAGCAATTGGCTTTATTGCCGGTAGTCGGGCCGATACTGGTATTATTGTTTAACCGTAATTCAAATAAAACACAATAAAAAACGTTCCTGGCATAATGCCGGGAACGTTTTTTGTTCGTTACTTCACTTGATCATTGCAGGATGCCGTCAGCGTTTTTCTGCTTTTCCGATGCCCATTCATACGAACCTTCATGCAAGGTGAGGGTTTGGTCTTCAATCCAAGCAACTTTCGTGAACAGCTTCTGCAGGAAATAACGGTCGTGGCTGATGGCGATGATCGTGCCGTTGAACTCCTTCAAGGTTTCCTCGAGCACTTCACGCGATTCGATGTCGAGGTGGTTGGTCGGTTCATCCAATATCAGCACATTGCAGTCTTCTTGCATGAGCTGCGCGAGACGCAAACGCATTTTTTCGCCGCCACTCAGATCCTTGACGCGCTTGAAGACGTCGTGGCCATAGAACAGGAATTGTGCGAGCAAATGGCGGGCGTCGCCTTCTGTTATCGACAACTTGTCACGGAACGCTTCGATAACGCGCGCCTCTCCGTCGAACGCCTCAAACTGCTGGGCGAGATAGCCAATTTTGACATTGCTGCCGCGGCGCACTTCCCCGCCGACCGGTTCGACCTCACCCAGTAAAATCTTCAGCAAAGTCGATTTGCCGGTGCCGTTGTCGCCGACGATCGCTAAGCGGTCCTGCCAGTAGACGGACAGCTCGACATCGGCAAACAGCACTTCATCGCCGAAGCCGTGGAACACATCCTGCAGCTCAAATACCCTTTTGCCGCTGCGGTCGTTGGCTTGCAGCTTCAACTTCATCGCCTTTTCCGCTGCCGGGCGCTTCACTTTTTCCATGCGCTCGAGCATCTTCTCCATCATTTTCGCTTTGCGGAACAAATCCGGATTCGGCGGCGAGGCTTCGTTCGCCCATTGGCGCAGGCGGCGTATGGATTCCTTGATCTTCTGGATCTTCTTCTGCTGTTCTTTATACGCCGCAAATTGCTGCTCCATCTTCGCCTGCTTGTTGCGCAAATAGGCATCGTAATCGCCTTTGCTTTCCCATATCTCGCCGTCTTCGATTTCATAGACTTTGTGCACGACGTTATTGAGGAACTGACGGTCATGCGAAATGACGACGACCGTGCCGCTGTAGTATTCCAAGTAATGTTCGAGCCATTCGATCGCCGACAGATCCAAATGGTTCGTCGGTTCATCAAGAAGCAGAACGGAAGGCTTGCGCAAAATGAGCTGCGCGAGCATCACTTTCGTCTTCTCGCCGCCGCTCAGCGAATCAAACCGCTGCCCCGTCAGATGCGCGACGCCAAGGCCGTTCGCCACGGCTGCAATCTTGGATTCGGTTTCATAACCGCCGGCTTCCATAAACTGCTCCTGCAGCTCGCCGTATTGCCGGAGTACCCGTTCGTCCGCACCGTTTGCCAGCTGGGTTTCCAGTTCGCTAAGCCGCCTCTCGATTCCGTGCAATTCGCTGAAGCTTTCGTTCAAGACTTCGTACACGCTATATCCCGGGTAGTTCGGAATTTGGTGCAGATAGCCGATCTGGGTGTTTTTCGTCCGGATGATCGTTCCGTCGTCCGGTTCTTCCAGTCCCGCCAGCAGCTGGAATAAAGTCGTTTTGCCCGAGCCGTTGCGGCCGACGACGGCGATCCGGTCTTTTTCATTGATCTCGAGCGATAGATTGGTGAAGATTTCATTGCCGCCGATAGATTTCGTCAGTTGTTGTGCTGTGATTTGCATCGTTTACGCCTCCAGGACGCAGCTGAAAATCGGTACAAAAAAAGACCGCCCCATACCGGGCAGTCTTCTCTAATAGTGAAAAGAATGTCAGATATCAGCTGCGCGTGATTTTGAAATTGACTAAAAAAGGACAGACTTCTCCCGTCGGCGTCAAATCAAACGTAATGACACGTGTGAAATACAAAGCTTCCTCCATTTTCACACCCATCACCGCAGCACATTTCTCCATCTTTTCACCTCCGTTTCGTTTAATTGTCTCAATATTACCACATCTCTTCATGGAAAGGAATATCCAAATGCGCTATTTCTGTCAATTCGTTGATTATCCCTTGACCTGTGCGTGGCTCAACACAGCTGTAAGTTCCGCCAAGCCATCAATCACCGCGTCTGCTTCTTTCAGTTCCTGTTCCTGCGCAAAATCAAAGCGGCAGCCGACCGCCAACAAATCGTTCGCTTTTGCCGCGCGGATGTCGGACAAGCGGTCTCCGACAACTGCCCCTTCTGTCACGCCGTATTTCACTTTGATCATGCGCACGAGTTCAGCCTTGTCAGACGAAATGGCTTGTTCGATGCTGAACGTCTCCGTCACCCACTCATTCAAGCCGTAATGCTCAACAATCGCCGCCAAATAGCGCACCAGTCCATTGCTGGCAATGAAAATGCGGTAGCCTTCTGCAGCTAGTTCAGCTAACACTCTCCTAGCGTCAGGGTAAACCTCCCCTTTGCCTTCAGTGATATTTGCGATCAATCGTTCAAGGAAATACGCATCCATCTCGCGCTTCGTCTCGTCGGACTTTTCCGACAACAGCGCTTCCCATACTGCCGGCAGCGGCACACCCATGATGTTTCGGTACGCTTCGATTGGCGCCGCGCCTTGCCACTCGCCTCGTTCGCGAAGAACCGCGAATGCTTCTTCCAACGACTGCTCCAAAATCGTGCCGGTCTGGAACAAGGTGCCGTCCATATCAAAAATGATTGCTTTCATTGACTCTCCCCCATCTTCGTTATTCCTTGTATAACGAAATAGATGTCCACTGCGTTGCATACTCCATGTATACTGAAGAAAAAAGGAGGGAAACACTTGATTATCCTTCGTCGGCTCTACCTGCAAGTGACCAGCCTGTCCTGGTTGCTGCTCACCATGAGCACAATTATTTTAATTGCCTTCAGCACATTCATGATGACGGCAATCGAACCGTCAACGTTCGCCAGTTACACGGACGCCTTATGGTTCA
The DNA here is from genome assembly GCF_001465795.2 of Planococcus rifietoensis. Lineage (NCBI taxonomy): Bacteria > Bacillati > Bacillota > Bacilli > Caryophanales > Caryophanaceae > Planococcus > Planococcus rifietoensis. The sequence goes on from NZ_CP013659.2 coordinate 2,785,115, forward strand.
CCATGACGACGATTTTGACCGTCGGCTACGGCGACCTCTATCCCGTGACGTTCGGCGGACGAATTTTCACTATCGTTTTTTTGTACATCGTCGGCATCGGCTTGTTTGCAACGTTTATCGGAAAAGCGATCGAAAGCCTATCCTTACATAGAAGAATGAAAGAAAGAGGTGAGTTAATGTATAAAGGACGCAACCATATCGTCATCATTGACTGGTCATACAAAGCGGAAAATGCGATCAATGAAATTTTGAAACAAGATACGCAAACTGAGATCGTAGTCATCGACCGGTTGGAAAAGGCAAAAGAGCTCAATTCAAGGGTTCATTACGTCAGGGGAAATGCCACCCACGAAGAAGTATTGAGGCAAGCGAACGTCCAGCAGGCGAAAGCGGTTTTAATTTTTGCGGATGACCGCATCGAGGACCAAATGCTGACAGACGGAAAATCATTACTGATCGCCACGGCCGTCGAACGGATGTCACCCGGCGTCTATACGACTGTCGAAGTCGAGCGCGAAGAACATCTTCCGAACTTTTCTCATGTCAAAGTCGATAAATTCATCATGTCCAACGGCACTATCGCCAAGATGGCCGTCAATTCCATCTTTTCTGAGACGATATAATCGAAAAAACGGAAAGCAGTTCATGACTGCTTTCCGTTTGTGCTCAATCCATATCCTGCATCACGATGAAAAAAAGGGAAGAAGCATGAATAGCTTCTTCCCTTTCTGCATGAGTCTCTGTGGATGTGGAATTATTTAATTCCCATGGAATCCTTATAGCCTTTCAAATAGCCAATCTCGGATGGGCTCGCCATTTCGGGCGCGCTCATCGCACGGTGCCAGTTCGGGTAGATCGGGACCGGACGCGCCGCTTTTTCAATCAGGCTATGCTCGTCTTGCTTCAGCTTGATTTTATAGGACGCGATGTTTTCCTGCAATTGCGCTTCGTTGCGCGCGGCGATGACGATCGGGCCGACGTTCGGGCGGTCGCGCACCCACGCATAGGCGATTTGCGGAACACTTGCGTTATGGTTTGCGGCCACTTCCTCAAGCGCATCGATCACTTGGTACAAGCGCTCTTCGTCTTGTATCCAAGGCTCAGGCCAGCCGCCGCCTTGGCGCGTATCTTTCGGCGCTTCCTTGCCGCGGCCGATCTTGCCGTTCAATAAGCCTTCACCGAGCGGGCTCCAGATCATCGAGCTGACGCCAAGTTCTGCACCGGCCGGAAGCAATTCGTATTCTGCTTCGCGCGCTTCCGGCGTGTAGTAGATCTGCTGCGTTGCAGGCGGAATCTTGCCGTTTTGTTCAGCGAATGTGTGCGTCTTCGCAAGCGCCCATCCACTGTAGTTCGACACACCCCAATGGCGGATCTTGCCGGCTTTGATCAAGTCGTTCATCGTCTCGACCGTCTCTTCGACCGGTGTCTGGCCGTCCCATAAATGGACGAAATACAAATCCAAGTAATCGGTGCCGAGGCGCATCAGCGATTCATCGATTGATTTCAATAGATTCATGCGCGAAGCGCCGCGTGAATTTTGGTGCTCGTCAAACGGAAATCCGGTCTTCGACGTCAGCAATACTTTATCGCGCTTGCCGCGAATTGCCGCGCCGAGTACTTTTTCGGCATTTCCTTGCGAATACAAGTTGGCGGTATCGAACATATTGATGCCCGCATCGAGCGACATGTCGACCATGCGGCTCGCTTCGTTTTCCTGGATATTGCCCGCCGCTTCAAAGCCGTTCGTGCCGCTGAACGGGACGGTGCCGAGAATGTATTTCGGGACGCGCAGCCCCGATTTGCCTAGATTAATATAATCCATTATGAAGGTCCTCCTAGTAACGAACTGTTTTTTCTGTCAGTCATTCTCTACCCGCTTAGCCCCCCTCGACAAACAAAAATTACCGCGGGCTTAGTACGGCGGTTTTTCAGGCTTGCCGCCTGTCAATCCGGCCGCAAAGAACGGGCCCTTGATGGTCATCGTCGAAATGATGCGCGCGATTTCTTCCGGCGGTTCGCCGGTGTCGCCGTTTAGCCATTGCTGGATGACGCCGATATGGGCCGAGGCGATATAGGCAGACAAGTATTGCGGCGGCACGAGTGAATCGCCGGCACCGAATAGGACGTCTTGATTGCGCTCAAACAGTGCTTTACTGAGGAATTCCTTCATTTTGACCTGGAAGCCGGCATCGCCTTTTGGCCCCAATAACGCCTTCATCAAACTTTTATTGTCATGGAGAAATTCAAAGAGCGGCACCGGCACCGCGAAATCCTGGATGTGCTTCATGCCTTCGATGAGCTGCGGGATGTTGCGGATGATCTTGATTTCCATCTCCTCGATCAAGTGCTGCTGGCATTTCTCCATCAAATCGTATTTGTCCTCGTAATGGCTGTAAAACGTGCCGCGGTTGATATTGGCGCGCTCAGTAATGTCCTTGACGCTCATCGCCTCAAAGCCTTTTTCTTCAATCAATGCAATCAAAGCGGACCGAATCGCCCGCTGCGTCCGGATGACGCGTAAATCGGCTGGTTTCCCGTCCATTTCCATTCCTCCCCCGTGTGTTTTCCGACACTTTTCCCCACACTGTCGCTTAAGCAACACATTGCCTGTTTTTGATTATTGTTCCGCCATTGCCAAGGAATTATACTGAAGCCAAGAACTAAAACGACAGCTTGTTTATTATCTTAGCCGCAACTGAACCCAAATAACAGCACAGCGCCATGCAAGACCTAACAGTGCTCGAATAAACAAAGGAGGAAACCCTATGGACATCCAGCTTTCGCATGTCAACAAACGTTTTGGCGACGCGTGCGTCATCAAAGATGTGAGCTTCACCGTTGCAGCGGGGGAAATCTGCTGCTTGCTCGGCCCGTCCGGTTCCGGCAAGACGACCTTGATCCGCTTGATGATCGGCGCATTGCCGGCAGACAGCGGCACGATCCGTTTCGGCGACACCGAAATGCCGAATATGGCGATTCTCAAACGGCTCGGCTTCATGCCGCAAAATGACGCTTTGTATGAGGATTTATCCGCACAAGGCAATCTGGCGTTTTTCGGCGGATTGTACCATCTCCCGAAACGCACACGTGAGGCGCGCATCGCCGAAGTGCTCGACATGGTCGAACTGACCGATCACAAACGCAAACTGGTGAAGAATTTTTCCGGCGGCATGAAGAAACGCTTGTCGCTCGCCATCGCGATTTTGCACGAGCCGGATATCCTGTTCCTTGACGAACCGACCGCCGGCATCGACCCGGTCCTGCGCCGCAAGATCTGGGCGCAGTTCCAAGCACTTAAAGCACAGGGCACGACAATCATCGTCTCGACGCATGTCATGGACGAAGTGATCGAATGCGATAAAGGGGCGCTATTGTACAACGGCAAGCTCATCGAATACGACAGCGTCGACCGTTTGCTCGAAAAAACCGGAAGCGGCCGCATCGAAGAATTGTTCTTCGCCGCTTCAGAAAGCGAGGCGCGCCCATGATCCAGCTAGCGAAACGCGTCATCCGCCAGACCGTCAACGACAAGCGCAGCGTCATGCTCATCCTCGTCGCCCCGCTGTTGATCCTGACCTTGGTCTACTTCCTGCTCGGCGATTCGGATTACGTCGCAACGGTCGCCATCGACCCGGACGCTGTTCCCGCTCCCGTCATCGATGCATTGGAACAGCAGGAACTCGAGCTGGTCGACATCACCGCCGACGAAGCCGATCAAGCACTCGATTATTTGCAGCAGCACGAAGACATCGACGCCGTCCTGCGCTTCCCGGAAAATTCCGGAATGGACATCACGCTGTACGAACCGTCGACAAAAGGCGCCACGGCGATAAGCGAAATCCAAGAAGCGATGGCGACCATCAACCCAACAGCTGAAGCAGAGGTCAGCTATGTTTACGGCACCCAAGACCAGAGTTTATTCGATTCGCTCGGCTACGTCTTTCTCGCCTTGTTCTCGTTCTTTTTCGTGTTCATCATTTCCGCGATGGCACTCGTGCGGGAGCGCAGCCGCGGGACGCTCGAACGCCTGATGATGACGCCGATCCGGCGCGGTGAAGTCATTGCGGGCTACACACTCGGCTATAGTGTCTTTGCCGTCATCCAAGCGATCATTATCGTCTTGTACGCAGTGTTCGTGCTGCAGCTGAGCAACGAAGGGAATATCGGCTGGGTACTGCTGACGATGGTGCTGCTCGCCGTCACCGCCGTATCGTTCGGCGCCACCATATCCATTTTTGCGGGCTCCGAACTGCAGGTCGTCCAACTGATTCCGTTCACCATCATCCCGCAAGTGTTCTTCTCAGGGCTCATCCCGTTGGACTTGATCCCGTACCATCTCGGCCACTTATCCTATATCATGCCGATTTATTACGGAGCCGCCGCCATCAAAGGTATCATGGTCTACGGCGACGGGTTCTCGGACATCTGGAGCTATCTCGCCGGACTCACGATTTATGCGCTCGTGCTGTATGTCATCAACACGCAAGCCTTGAAGAAATTCCGCAAACTATAGAAAAAAGCGGACGAAGCCTATGCCTCGTCCGCTTTTTCGTGTGTTTAAAAACTTATTCGGCCCAAAGAATCTGGTACGAGCCGCTCGGTTCTTGTTCCAAGCGGCAATTATCGGACAGGATCGGCCGGAACGCTTCCACTTGCGCTTCATCCATGGAAATGCCCGACAGCCCGTGTTCGGTCTCTGTGTAATCAAGATCCGCTTCCTGGTCGAATTTGATGCGCAACAGATTCTTCGCGCCGTTGATCGTCAAAAATTTCACTTGGTAGCCGTCGCGGAATACCGCCTCAAGCTCACTTCCAAGCGATGCGAAATTATCGTTTTTCAGAAGGTCGCCGATTTCTACGCCTTCCCGGCGAACCTTTTCGATGCGGATCGCATCCGGCATGGAAATTTTGGTCAATGTCATACTATCCCTCTTTCCGAATTTCTAGTGATGCACCCATTTTAGAAGAATGGCGCATGAATCTCAAATCTTGGAAACCGGCTCAAGCGAACAAGTTCAGCTATTGCTGTTCCCACCAGCGCGCCGTTGTGTACGAATCAAGCCCGGCCAAAGAAAGCGTCTCGCCGATTCTTGGCGTCAACAAATCCATACCCGCACGCTGCGCTTCTTTTGAGGCGCGCTCCACTGGATCTGTCCAGCTATGAAACGCCAAAGTGAACGCCGCCCAGTGAACGAGCATCATCTTATCTCCATGAACGTCGAGCGCCGCCTGCACCGACTGCTCCGGCGCCATATGCGAAGTTTCCCAGCGCGGGTCGTACTGGCCGCCTTCCATCAACACGAGGTCGAACGGGCCGTAACGTTCGCCAATTTCTTTGAAATGGCTGCCATAGCCGCCATCTCCGCTCGTGTAGAAACGGGTCTCGCTGCCAAGCACGGCCCAGCCTCCCCACAAAGTCGAATTGCGGTTGAACAAGCCGCGCCCCGAGAAATGCTGTGACGGTGTCAACACGAGCGTCAAGCCATTAAACGCCGCTTCGTCCCACCAATCCAGTTCGGTGATACGTCCCGCTTCCACTCCCCAGCGCTCAAGATGCGCCCCGACACCGAGCGGCACGAAGAAATGCCCCACTTTACTTTCCAGCGCACGGATCGATCCGTAATCCAAGTGGTCGTAATGGTCATGCGTCAGCAGTACCGCGTCGATTTCCGGCAGCCGCTCGACGATTTCCAGCCAGTCCATGCTATAGCGCGCGCTTCCCACAAACGCCAAAGGAGACGCCCGTTTTCCGAGCATCGGATCGACGAACAGTTTGAGCCCGTCGATGCTCAATAAAAAGGTCGAATGGCCGAACCAAGTCACGCTATCTTGCACATTGTCGATGGCTTGCCAGTCAATGTCCGCTACCGGCAACTTCCCCAAAGGATTGCGCTGGACGTCACCGGCGAGCATGGAATCCTTCAGCATCGACAGGCCTTCTGACATGCGAATGACGGGCTCTGTGGAATCCGCATTGGCGAATTTCCCTTCCCGGTAATTGCCCAGTCCCATAAAGCGGTCCCGCTGGCGCTTATCGGGGGTCGACCCGAGCGGCGCGTAGAGCTTTAAAAAAGCGCCCGACAGAACGGAGACGGCCGCAGCGCCGGCAACTGAATACAATATCAATTTTTTCATGGCTCCTCCAATGTCGAAATGTATTTCACTGCAGCAAGCAGGATTCTCTGGTTTTCACCATAGCTTTATTTTCCCTCATTGGATGTCTGCTCAAACGGCTTTTTACAGATTCTCATCTACTCTTGAAAACGCTGTACCATAAGAGAGAATTCATTTCCCGGTGCGCCCAAAAAAATCGAACCCCTTCCATAAAAGTTGATCTATTTCGCTTGCCGCTGCGTTCTATAAGCAAGAAGCAACTACAAGGAGGAGGATGAAATAACATGGCCAACAAAAAATTCACTTTACTGCTCGCTGCCGGAATGCTGTCACTCGCCGCGTGCGGTCAAGACGACGCTGCCATTGAAGAAGAAACGCAAGCTCCTGCACAAGAGGAAAGCACGGATACAGAAGAAATGCCGGAAGAAGAACCGATGGAAGACATGGAAGAAGAAACGGAAACGGAAGAAGATTCTACAGAAGAAGAGCCTGCTGAAGAGCCTGCGGAGGAAGAACCTGCAGAAGACGCCGAAAGCAGCGAACAGGCAAGCGCCCCTGAAGCGATGAGCGGCGAAGCTTCCGACTTGTTGTCGAACGGCGAAATGACCAGCTTTGTGTTCAATGAAGCCGGAGAATACGCGATCTACTGCGAACCGCATCCAGTCATGCAGATGACGGTCATCGTCGAAGAAGGCGCAGAAGCTATGGATAAAGTTTCCGTCGACATCGCCGATTATGAATTTGGCGAAGAAACGATCACCGTCGCACCGGGCACGACCATTGAATGGACCAACCAGGACCAAGTGCAGCACAATGTCGCGTTTGAATAAAACTCTTTTACACAAAACAGCACGGACACTAGGATCCCCAGTGTCCGTGCTGTTTTTTATGAGAATTTTTCTATAGAAAGGCGCTGTCTGGTACTGCCACAAATCAAGTTCGACATCTGTTAGAGAATCGGGATATCGGAATTCACTCCACACGCAATGTAAATTATTGGTACAATAAATAAAAATGGAGGATATTTCTTCTTTCATTCACCGCTACGTATCAATTGAAACGGATAAAACCTTAACGAATACCATACAACTAGAGGAGTGTCTCCAATTGAAAAAGCAACTGAATTATTGGATTGTCCTGCTATTGGCCATCTTTATGGCCGGCTGCACGGAAACAGAAAATGCCGCAACACCTGAAACCGAGGTGCAGCAAGAAGCGGCCGGTGAAACGGAAGCAACGGAAGAAGTGGAAGCCGAGACCGAAGCGACAGAAGCAAGCAACGAGGAAGAAACTGCCGCAAGTGACACGGAACAAGCCGACACGACGGTTGAAGAAGAAGCCGAAGCAGAGGCACCAGCCGTGGAACCTGTGGATGAACAATTCGAAGGATACGAACTCGTTGAAGTCGACGGCGGCGATCTGTCCGGACACCGCGAAGCGAAAACCGTCGTGTCCGTCGGCTACGGCGACCGCGAATACTGGGCGTTTACGAATGAACACGGCCAATTAGAACGCGTCACGGCGGACGAAATTATTTTGCAAGATGACACGAGCGAAGATGTATTAGATTCCGGCCGCTACTATTCCGACGAAGCCAAAGTGCCAGGCGTCGAAAGTGACATCTTGGACGAAGGGCACGTCATCGCCGATTCACTCGGCGGGGTCTCGAACGCCTATAACATCACGCCGCAAGAAAGCACGCTCAACCGCCACGGCGACCAGGCGTATATGGAAGACGTCATTCGTGATGCGGGCGGCGCCACGGATTTTGAAGCCATCATCACCTATCCCGATACCGAAACGCAAGTGCCTTCCAGCTACCAATACAGCTATACCGTCAGAGGCAACGAAGTGGTCGACACATTTGATAACGTCAACCCCGATGAAGTCAACGCCTCTCTCGGCTTGACCGACAGCGAGCCCGCAGAAGCGGAAGCAAGCGCTCCGGAAACGAGCAGTCCAGCGGCAAGCGGTGACGTCTCGAGCGTCGACGCCAACGGCAACGGCCAAGTGACGATTCAAGAAGCGAAAGACGCCGGCTTCACCATGCCGATCATGAGCGACCATTGGCTATATCCGCATATGGACGATAGAGATGGAGACGGGATGGTTGGGGAATAAAGTTAGGTACAGTAAGTGCACCTCAAAATTAGCCTAAGAAAACACTGAGATCTTTTCAGTGTTTTTTCTTTGTGGAAAAACGCAAAAAAGCACCGCTCCAGGCGATGCTTTTGCCGTCTCCTATTCAGTTGTGCACTGGGAATCATCTTCATATAATCCGGCACTTAAATCTTCTTCCAATCATGCGCGCCTTTCGCCCATCCGCCGATCGCCACCCCCATCGCAATTAAAGGGGATGCAAATTCCACATCTTCCATCACCAAATACTGGTGGCCGAGCGGCATCAATTTGCCCGACAACAATAGCTCTTCCCGCAGCTTCAAATAACGCTTCGGGCATTTCGGCGTGGTCGATCCCGCAAACTTCGAGCCGCGCTGCACGACAAACTGCTCCCCTTGGTAAAACCCGCTCGCATCCGCCCCACGTTTCGACGTGATGTAGAACAATTCCGGCGGCGTCTCATGATAAAGCTTCACCATGCCGCTATCAAACGGATCGACCGCCTGCTCTTCCCCCGTCGCCGGATCCACCTCAAAAAAGCGGTACACTTCCCCAAACTCCGGATGCTCAATCGCCGCAACAAAAAACTCCTTTTCCATCAGCCTTCCTCCTATTCTAAGAAAAATGCCTTTCATCTCTTAGATAGATGGAAACTGCGAAAAAGGAGACAGGATTGTGAAAGTTTTTTTAAAAATTTTGTTGTTACTTTTGAAATTTAAATCATCAGCAGCTTCGTTTGAATATTATTGGTGTGTTATAAGACTAGATGTTCAATTTAACTGGATAAAAACTTATTAAAATCTGAATATTATGATAAAATTAAAGATAATATTACTACTGAAAAGAGGGATGATAATGAGAAGTGTCTGGATATTTATCATGTTTTTTGGGCTCATCTTATTTGGATTGAGTGGTTGTGTTGCCGACTCTCAAGAAGATGTTCAAGAAGTAGTGAATACAGCAGATACTGAAAAAACTGAAACAGTACTAAGTCCAGAAGAATATTATTTAGAATACACTAGACCCGTGGTTACACAAGTATGGACAGAATACGATGAAACACACGATGAAATGATAAACCAATGCTTTGAAATCGATGCGTATGACCGAGAAGAAATGTATAATTGCATGATACTTTTCATCGATAAGCATGAAGAAATGAAAAAAACTGTGGAAGAGCTTCCTATGGAAGGTCTGACCGGAAATTTATCGCATCTAAAATCTTTTCAAGAAAACTCTTTACTGGCGATTGATCGGCGTATCAGTTACTGTCGAGCTATTATTTCAGAACTTGGTGACAACGGTATTCGCCAAACAACCAAATTTGAAGAAAACCTAAAGATGGGGAACCGTCACAGTATCGATTCTATGGATGATATTGAAGCATATGAAAATTCACTAGGATTTTAGCAAATACTTTTCACTACAAAGATAGAAATCGTTGACAATGCGATAAAAACTTTAAACTCATTGTTTTTCAGCCTATCAATCCATTTTCAAAAAAATTCTATTAGCGCTGGATTTTATTAAATTATATTTTTTCGTAAAACTATAATAGTCCAACTTTAATTAGTGTAATTAAAAATTAATTCCCCTTCATTAGTAGTCTACTTCTGTGAGTTCAAATTTTCTCGTAATTTTTGTTTATCGCATGCTCTCAAAAAAAACCAGGAAATACACAAATGAAGCCCCAACTCCGTTGCTTTATTTGTGCCTTCTTAGGTTTTATTCGTGTTATCACGTGCAAAATAAGCATGCAGCCGATATTCCGCAATTGCCTTTGTCCAATCATAAAGAATTCTCCGATGTTCATTACTTGGCGATAGATTCAATGAAAACAAATTATCATTGAATGTCACCAAGCCATCTTTCGCACTGCCGCTCCATTTCGTCATCGGCATGCGCTCAATCAGATCTGCAATTTTCTTTTCATCGTAGTCTCTGAGCTTTCTGCTCTGTACATCATTGAAATCAGCATTCAAACGGTATTGTTTAGCCGTCAAGAACTCATGAAAGTATGGAGCGGCTTCTACTGGCGTGATTGGTTCAAGCCAGCTCTCCACGCCTTTTGACAGCATATAGCTCAAGACGACCATCTTATAGCTTTTGTTCATGCCAGTCTTCTCGACTTCTAAAAACCAATTCTGGTGCTTTGTCCATACTTCAATCTCATCTGCATTCAGCTCCGCCGCATAAGCGAGCAGGCCGAACCAGCTGCCAAATTCCTGCCTAATCGTTTTCGAATCCGCAGTCCCTTGGAGATGAAATTCCAAATAAGTGGGACGCCTGCCGAGCTCCCGTTTTAATTCACGGTAAGCAAGAACCATTGCTTCTTTTCTAGGTGCGCGTTTTTTCCGCAGTTCTTCCAATAAATTGACGACTGCCAATTCTAAATTGAAATCGCAATTCGCAGGGACCAAAGGCTCGACGCCTTGAGCTTTTCCTTTAGTCTGCGGCGCTGTATCGAATACGGATAGCTTCAAATCCGCGTTGCGGTAATTACCGATAAAGTCAATAATCACGCAATGATCCTTTTCGTCCGCAATGCGCAGTCCCCGGCCGATTTGTTGAGTGTAAACCGTAAGCGACTCGGTCGGTCGGATGAACAGCAAGGTATCGACTTTCGGAATATCGACGCCTTCATTGAACAAGTCGACCGTGAAGATAATTTCCAAGTCTCCTGAATCCAACTTAGCTCTCGCCGCTTTTCGCTCTTCTGCAGGCGTGCCACCCGATAAACTCATCGAACGAATGCCGCGCTCCCGAAAAAATTGATCCATAAACTGTGTCTGCCGGACCGTCGAACAAAAGACAATCGTGCGCGTCTGTTTATGCTTTTTCCACGCTTCAAATACCGCTTCAGCATAGTCTTCCCTCAACTGCACCTGAAGCAGTTCCTCTTCATCATAGCGGTTCCCGATCCAGCGAATCTTCGAGTAATCGGTATTGTCGTATACGCCAAAATAAAGAAACGGCGCCAGCCAATTGCGTTCGATGGCATCGAGGAAATGAATGGAAATCGCGACGTTGCCATCGCATAACGCGTATACATCCTGATTGTCCATCCGGTCGGGCGTTGCCGTAATTCCGAGCAAAAACTGCGGGTCGAAATGCTCCAGCAACCTTCTGTAAGTCGGAGAAGCTGCATGGTGGAATTCATCCACCACAATTAAATCGAACGCATCCCGCTCAAATTGATCCAAGTGATACTCACTTCCCAATGTATAGATGGAAGCAAACAGAAAATCCGCGGATGTGTCTTTTTCAGTTGCATGGTAGAAAGCAGATTTTTTATTGGGATGAATTTTCTGGAAAGACTCTTTTGCCTGCAAGAGAATCTCCTGGCGATGGGCGACGAACAACACTCGCTTGAATTTTTTCGCAAAAAATGCCGCGAGATAGGTTTTCCCGAGCCCTGTCGCAAGTACAGCCATCGCGCGAGTGTACTCTTCTTCTATAACAGTATCAAGTGCATCGAGCGCTTCCTGCTGGGCAGGTCGAGGCTCTAACTCGGTTATGTAAGGTGCTTCTGTTTCAATAATTTCCTGGGGCTGTGATGAACCAAGCATAAGACCGGTTTCTTCCGCTTCTGACCACACAGGGCTGATAGGCCGTTTGAGATTCGCTTTCTCATGAAGCGCTTTATATTCCTGAAGTGTTTCTTTGTTGAGAGGAATCGTCTCATCCGCATAGAAATGCGCTAAAAACTGCTCGGCCGCTTCATCAAATACCGTCTCATCTACTGAGGTCGGAGCGATCAAATTCCATTCCACCCCTTCGGTCAATGCGGAGCGGGATAGATTGGACGATCCAACGATCAGATGCGACGTTTCCTCACCGCGGAATAAATATGACTTTGGATGAAAGGAAGCACCTCCACTTTTCCATAGGCGAATTTCAGCAGAAGGTAATTCTTCGAGCAAGATCCCAAGTGCTTCCGGTTGGGTTACGAAGAGGTAGTCACCAATCAATAGCTTGATTGGCACACCTCGGTCCGCTGCTTCTTTCAAAAATGGTGTCACGATTCTCACACCCGACTTCATTGCAAACGCGGTGATCCAGTTGATTTCTACAGCCTCTTTTGATAACCGACCCAAGTGGCCTATGAGTTGCGAGGTCACCAACTGCAGTTTACTCATCTTCAACCTCGATTAAAAAGATTCTTTCTTTAAATCCGCCGCGCTTCTCGGCTTTTTTCACACGGACTTCTTCAACTTCTTCGAATGAAGATCCATTGAGTTCAGCAGCAGCATGAATTAGTTCAAGGATGTCTGCGAGCTCTTCGACCGCGTCTTTTGGATTATCAGTTTCTTCAAATTCACGGAGCTCCTCAGTGAGTTTCTTCGTTACTTCTGTTCTGTATTCTTCTTCTGATAAAATGCGGGTTTTAAATTGAAGACCGCTGTTTTCGATTACTTGTGGGATTTTGTCTCTGACTAATTTATTGTAGGTAGGCATAACTATTCTCCTTTTCAAATAATTTATTAAGACTCCACCAAATACCGATAAAGCTTCTGCTCTACCGAATTCTCCAACTTCATATCCATCTGAACCACTGGGATATCCCGGTGGTTTTTGTCTTTCATAAGGGATTCTTGGACGGAATTTGTATCAGGCAACGCTCTACCTAAATAGTAGAAGTCACCACCCTCATCGTCGTCTTTTTTGACGAAAATGTGGATGTCCGTCCCGTTTTCGCTAGCTTCAAGGATCTTTTTGACTTCGTCTGAGGCTAGGCTTCGATTACTGCGCGTAAACCAGTGCATCGTCTCTTGATTGATCAGTTCATCTCCGTACGCGACACTCGATTCAACTTTTTCACTTTTGTGATAGGTCACAAAGATCGGACAGGTGCCGTGCTTGGTTTTATATCCATAAATAGTGGAACTCTCGTCATTGTCCCAGTTCAACAAGCGACAGACATCCTTGCGGGTGTATTTTTTATGCAGGGTGAGTGCTTGCTGTTGATTATATCGCACACTATGCTGTCTTGCGGTAGCGAGCAAGTCTCCTACTGCATTTCTAAAGGAACTGTTTTCTCGTAAACTGTTTTGGATTTTTTCGTTCCATCCAAGCAAGTTCCCTTGTCGTTCAATGAGTGGTTTTTTTCCATACTTGGTCTTTCCACTTTGATTGAAAAACTCTAAAGTAAATACGCGCATGACCGAACGGAAGGTTTGGTCGTTCCAGGAAATCCCTTCAGCATTCAATTGCTGCTGGTACTCTTCTATCGAAACGTCTCCTTTTTGCAAAAGCATTTCCGCAAGTACGATTTCATGCACGCGCTTGCCGTTTAAAATCTCCAGCGACAGCATCGTCATCACTTGTTCTTCGTACGCTCCCCATAACGGATCCACTTCTTTCAGCTTTAACAGAAACTGATGATAAGTATTGTATTTTTGAACGATGACGAGCGGATCGATCGAGTTGTGCAAGGTAAAATCATGCATCGAAGGAATGTGACCGATGCGGTTTTTCAGCGCGATATACGCTTCTCTTAATACCTTGAGATCCGTCAGCTTACTATTGGAAATCGCTTGGAATATACGATTTTTGGCGATCATTTCAAAATTCACCGTGGAAACGCCCGTGATGTAATTGGTATCTTTTAATGAACGACGGATATTGTCTTTATTTTGAGAGCGATCGTCAGATAAAGCCATCGGAATCAGGTAGTTATTTTTATAGTTACCAATGAAATCGATGATCGTCACGAATTCTTTTGAGTCATGCTTACGCAGTCCACGGCCCAATTGCTGGATAAAGATAATGCTCGATTGCGTTTGCCGCAGCATGACCACTTGGTTAACACTTGGAATATCGATTCCTTCATTAAAGATATCAACGGTCAGGATGTAATCAAGAAGACCATTTTCGAGCCGTTCGACTTGGCGAAGACGTTCTTCTTGAGAAGTATCCCCCGTTAAGGCGACGGTTTTCAGTCCTCTTTCATTAAACGCCTGAGACAATTGATGCGCTTCATCTTTGCGACTGCAAAACATCAAGCCTCTCAATTTTTCGCCTGAATGTCCGTAGTAATCGATCTTTTGCAGAATATGATCGACGCGTTCTTCTGCCACAAGCTTGGAAAAGGCAGTCGCTTCATCAATAACGCCTTCATCGTATTCGAGCTCTGTCACGCCGAAATAATGAAACGGACAGAGCATATCTTCTTCCAATGCTTCCTGTAGTCGAATCTCATACGCGATATTGTAATCAAACAGCTCAAAAATATTAAAATCATCAGTCCGTTCAGGCGTTGCGGTCATGCCAAGTAAAAATTGCGGCTCGAAATGATCGATCACACGCTGATACGAATGAGCACCTGCTTTATGGACTTCGTCGATCAGAATATAATCAAAGCTTTTCGGATCCAACTGGCGCAAAGTTTCTTCTCTCGATAGCGTTTGAATGGTTGCGAACACATAGCGTGCATGTAGATCCCGGCGACTACCGGATAAAAAGCCAAACTCTTCTTCTACTCCACCTAAGATCTTCATATAATCTTGTTTGGCTTTTTGCAAAATTTGTTCACGGTGAACGATAAATAGCATACGCTTTGGCGCAAAGCTGCGGACATCAAAGGCGGATAAATAAGTTTTTCCTGTTCCGGTCGCAGAAACGACCAAGCCTTTTTGATGGCCTGCTTCGCGTACACTTTCGATTTGATGCAATGCGCTTACTTGCATTTTATTTGGCTCAATATGTATGGCATCTTCTACTGGATTGGGTGTGTAGACTTCTGGAAACTCCGCAACTTGTTTGGCATCCTTACGGTATTCAATCGGAACGTACTGTTTTTCGTAGTTATGGATCCACGTTTCTGTTAGCACTTCCGCTTCGTTCCATACCACTTCAAACTGCTCGTTGAAATGATGAATGAGTTCTCCATTACTATGGGAGGTAAGTTTGATATTCCATTCATAGTTCACTTTTAAAGCTTGAGCCGTTAAATTGGAGCTGCCGACGATCAAAGTTTGATGGGTATCATGTGTGAAAATATAACCTTTTGAGTGGAAGCCTTTTTTATTCGATAAACGAACTTCGACATTGGTAATTTTCAAAAGCTCTTTAAAGATTTTCGGGTGATTAAAACTTAGAAAAGTCGATGTTAAAATACGACCTTTGATTCCTTTTCGGTCTAAATCCGCTAAATGCGATTTCAATGTCGCGAGGCCACTTTCTGTAACAAATGCTACGGAAAACAAAAAGGACGTACATTGGTCCAGCTCTTCTAATAAGGTATTGAGTACGTAATGATTAGAAGCTGTGTTGTTAATCAGCAATTTCGGCTTAAAGCGATCCGTCGTTTGGTAATCACGGTCGATAAAGCCTCTTTGTAAGGATGCACTCAATTCTTTTGCAATATCCATGCCCATTCCCCTTATCCTTGTGAAGATTTAATTGACGAACGTTGCCGCCAGTTTCTCAATTGCTGGAATATCCGCCGGCGCCCAGTCTAAGCTCGGTAGTTCGTGTGCCGCCAACCATTTAATCTCAGTGTGCTCCGTCAATACCGGTGTGCCTTTAGTGAGTTTACAATAGTAGGTTTGCAAATGAACGATTCCAAAATCGTATTCATAGCTCGTATGTTCAACTTGCTCACCAATCTCGACTTCGCAATGCATTTCTTCTTGAATTTCGCGCCTTAAGCTCTCCTGTGGAGTCTCGCCTTGTTCGATTTTGCCTCCTGGAAACTCCCATAAACCGGGAAGACTTTTCTCCATTCCACGCTTCGCGCAAAGAATCCGGCCATTGTCGATAATGACCGCTCCTACGACATGAATGTCTTTTTTCATTAGTTTCTTTCTTCCCTTCACTGATCATTTTCACCTATCATAACATATGTAAAATATCCCCTATTTTAAATTTGAAATCCAACTAAATTTAACGTTAAATTTTCATTCCTTCTATCAAAAAGAACATTTGTTCTGTATAATGAAACTCACTAAAAACTACCCAAAAACGTTAAAATCGAGGAGGATGAAGTCCATGAAAAAAGAAATCAATTTGTATGTCGACGATTTGAGGGATTGCCCAGAAGGTTATGTAGTAGCGAGGAATATAGACGAGGCGATTGATTACCTCGAAAACTATAAGGTGAAAATCCTGTCTTTAGACCATGACCTTGGGGAAGATGCAGACGGCCAACTGCTGCCAACTGGATATGATTTGGTCAAATTGTTTTGCGAGCGAGGTTATCATGCCGATAGGATTTACATTCACACGGACAATGGGGCCGGTCGGGAGAATATGTACCATACTTTGAAAGGTGCCCAGCGGAGAGGCTTTATCGCTCCAGATATTGAGATCTATCACTATTCGATTACGGTGAACCGTTATTCTGGTGATTAAAACACTCTGAGTTAAAATTTTTTAGATTTACTGCTTTGATTTCTTCAACAAACTTGCTCACCCTAAACCAAAGGCAAAGACGCCTTCTTGTTAAATGCTTGCCGCATTTATGGAGGCGTCTTTTGCTGTTTCTGTTTTCATTTTGTTTAAACCGATCTGCCCCATTATTATGAAATACTTCTAATATCTAAACTCGACTTTTTTTCGCTATGGAAAGGAAAGATAATCGACAGCCATTTGAAATGGCGTACAATATCTAATAATAGATATCTATACAGCCAGTCATTCTAAGCAGTTATAAAGGAGGTGCGGCTTTGTTAGAAACATTTCATACATATATCTCTTCATTCAAGCAAGAAAGATTAATCCGGGTATATCTGCCAAAAAGCTATTCGACAGAAAAGAAGAACTATCCCGTGTTGTATATGCACGATGGGCAGAATGTGTTCCAAGACTTGGAGGCGATTGGTGGGAAATCTTTGGATCTTGAAAATTATTTGGATGCACATGAATTGGACCTTATCGTGGTTGCAGTCGATCAAAATCCGCAGGCAAGAATTGATGAGTATTGTCCTTGGGTAAGCGGTGAATACAGCAAAAGCATATTAGGCAAAGAGAGCACAAAAGGCGGAAAGGGCATGCACTACGTGGATTTTATTGTCAGCGAACTAAAGCCGCTGATAGACAGCAAATACCGCACAATCCGAAATCAGAGCGCGATGGCCGGTATTTCTTTAGGCGGCCTTATCTCTGTTTACGCTATGTGCCGCTACCCTCACATTTTTAACCACATAGCTGTCCTGTCTTCTGCCTTTTACCGCAATCAAGAAGAAATCATGAAGTTGATCGAGCAGACGGATCTGTCGCTGGTTGAAAGTGTGTATATGGATTGCGGATCCAAGGAAGCGGGAGTTGACACGGAAGTGAGCCAGAAATTTCTAGCTTCCAATCAAATGGTCTATGAACTACTAAAAGAAAAAATCCCTAATACTCAATTCGAAATCATTGATGATGCGGAACATAATTATTCGTATTTTAAAGAAAGGGTCCCGAGTGTATTTGGATTTTTAACATCAAATGATTTCCGTGAGAACTAGAACTCAGTTACTCGAGGGAACTGACTATACATATAAAAAAGTTTTATCCTTTATCCAATTGAAGAATACTCAGTGGCCGATTGAGAAACCCATATTTACCACGTGCAAAGCACCCACCTTCCGTAATATTCCAATCTATCCTCTGTTATACTGGAAGAAAGAGGGTTATATTCCAGGAAAGGAGAATAATGCATGAAAACTTACTGGTTGCTCGGCATCGTTTTGCTTGTCGATATAACTTTGCTGTTGGTGGACGATTACTTTCCGGGCGCACTCAATTCTTTAGGAATTCCGGTATGGTCATTGTATGCGCTGCTTGGGGTTTTGTTTCTTGTGAGCTTACTAACGCATAACCCTGAACTGGAGAAACGCTTTAGGCTCCATGAATTAATATTGTTGGCTGTCTATCCTATGCTTGTAATGATTTTATTGACGATACTTGGCGGCGACTCAGAGAGCGGCCTCTCTGTCACAAGCCCCTTCCTTTGGGTCTTCTGGGGAATCATTTTGTGGCTGGGGTGGCGTGATTATAAAAAGGAAAAAGAGCAGGATGAGCAAACGCTGGAATAAACGTTTTTATACAAAATGATAGGTAGTCTTGGTATTTAAATGGAAAGGGCGGATACAGTGGAGGAAGCACAACAGGAGATAAAAGAAATAAAAAAGTTAAAGAAGATGCAATTGCTCTGGGGTAACCTCTTAATGCTGGTGACTTTCTTGTTGCTTAGTTATTTATTGGGGAACGGAAAAATTTTATTCGTAACCTGGGTACTCGTCATATTTCTCTTAATATTGACCATTCTCAGCTTATATACCTTGGTAACAGGAACGATCATCGGGACAAAGAATACGAGGCGCGTTCGGGCATTCGATCGAAAGTGCTGGGGAGAGAAGAAATGGAAGCGCAATAAAATAATTGAAATTGTTCTATACACAGTTTTGGGTATCGGCATAACCGCGTTGGCCTTTAATACGGATTTGGATTCCTCCCATCGGAATTTGTCTGACTTCGCCTTCCCGTTTGCGGGGGCTTGGATAGGTTATAACTTAGGTGAAATCATGAGAATAGCAGCCTTAAAAGAGCAGCCAGCGAATAGCTAGCTGCTCTTATTTAACTGAAGGAAACGTTAAATGAAAATGTCCCTCGAAAAGCCATGATGCATTCCGATCATGGCTTTTACTATTTCCGTCCTAAATATCCACAACGCGTGAAGAAAATGAAATTGACCTCATTTTTGGCCATTTTAAAGATGCGGTCGAGTTTAAACAAGAGGCGCCCAGCCTAACTGTGGTGCACCTTTTTATAAACTGTCTATGAAACGAGACGCGGATCAGTTTTCGTTTTTCCTTTCTCCTTTAGCCCCCTTTTTCTTTTGGTGTAGACTCTTTTTTCTTTTGCGGGTTTTGCGGGCTGAATGCGGCAAGAGTAACAGCCCTTTTCTTATGGGTTTTACTAATAATTTTACTCAGGTTTTTCTCAATATAACGCAGCTGTTGATGATTTATTTTTTTGGCAGCAACGATGTCATATCTCCATCTCGCTGGCTTTATAATACTTACATATTGATCACTTTCTCTAATGCGCTTGAAGTGACGGCGCTTATCATCCCATGCGATATAATGCTTATCATACATGCCCTCATGTTCGTTTCTCAAACTAGGCAACACAATATACACATCACCTTTTATCCCTTGAGTTCGTTGTTGATCTATATCAGCTGTTGCGGTTTGCCAGGTGATGTACGCTATCCGATTTTTGTACTCCGAATCGGTCTCTACTGCCATTTTCTTCGGATAAATTGGCTTTTGTTTTCTAGAAAACAATTCTGCAATGATAAAAGAAAAATCCCCCTCATCATGAGACAAAAATCGTTTCTCCAAATGTCTTACATCAATCCATTTCCCTTTTGTGTCTATATCCTCTGCCATGTCTCGCACAATCAACACAGCGGTAGATGCGCTGCTTTTCACATAGGTAATATACGCCTCATCGTATTGTTGACTATTTATTAAGCGAGCTGGTTTAGCTATATATCGACCATTTTCTTCCGCTTTACACGTAGCATAATCCATATATCTCTCAATGTAATGAGCTCGTGCTACTCCAGATGGCCCTTGTTTTCTTTTAGCTTTTACTAGTTGTTTCTTGCGCTGTTTTTGCTCTTCGATTTTTTGTAGAACTCCAGAGTTATTTACAAGATAGTCATTCGTATACGATTCACTACAGCCATAACAAATTTTCCATTGTTTAATCCACAGATGCTTTACATCTAATTCGCTGGTGGTTCTTAAATAATCTTTCACTTTCTTTTGCAACCGGTTATTTTCATTTACTACTTGTTCCCCGCAAATGATACAGTCCATCGTACAACTCCAATCGTTATGTTAGTTGAAGAAAGAAATGGCCCCACTTCTCGTTCAAGCAAAGCATCAATTTAAAAAGCCCATTATCGATAATAATTACATCTATCATTATAAAAAATAAGAACACTTTGCATTTTAACAAGCTCCAGCTGAGATTTTTCTTATATTACCATTTATTAGAAAATTATTCCATATTCATTAAAGAACTATTTTTACTCACCTGCTTTTACATCACGTGATTTTTAATGGTCAAACATCGTGTTTTATCAGTTAAAAGTGATGTTTCGCATCAAACTTGGATAATATTACTGATTGATCCGTTGGGCTAAACGGAAAAAACCCCTCGGTTCCCAGACCAAGGGGTTTTTGAGACTTCTCAATTTTCAAGGTTCTTCCCTATCTTTTCCCAATCGGCAGCTATCAGTCATTTGCTTCTTAATTTCACTAAGTTAAAGAAAATGAGTTAAGATACAGCATCGTCTTTAAGGAATCCTATAATAGAAACTATAAGACCTAACAGCACGATTATGTATTCAATTCCTCCGATGCTAGTAGCCGTATCCAACACAAGAATTCCGCCAAGAATCATAAATGAGATGCCTAGTAACATTAATTTTATTGATTTCAACAAACCCCTCCTCAATCAAATACATTACTTAAGTTCATATACTAACATTCTAATACAAGCACTTAACTAATCGAATAGTTGAATCAAAACCAAAAAACTTTAGTTCCCGGAACTAAGGTTTTTTAGCATCTTCATGATTTTGTCGATTTTCCTCCTCTACCTTCCCCTCGGCAACTTCCACCCACCCACAACGTCCATTTTTAAAACTCTACTTCCAGGAGGCGCTGTGTAATGAAAACGTTTTGGCTGTTCGGATACAGGCAAGCACTTTGCTGCATTTTTCCCGTCATCATATTCGCGGCACTCGCTTTGTCGAAATACATCGAGATTCCTTATCTGCCCCGTTATGATTTTATTTTGCTGGTGTGCATACTCGCGCAAGTGTTCATGCTTACGTCCAAACTGGAGACTTGGGATGAGTTTAAAGTCATTTTGGTGTTCCACGCAATCGGGCTTGGCCTGGAATTGTACAAGGTCCATATGGGCTCGTGGGCGTATCCTGAAGAAGCCTGTAGCAAGTTTTTCGGCGTGCCACTCTATAGCGGATTCATGTACGCCAGCGTCGCGAGCTATATTTGCCAGGCGTGGCGGCGCTTCGACTTGCAGATGTATGGATGGCCGAAGTCTTTCTACAGCATCGCCATCAGCGTCTTAATCTACGCGAACTTTTTCACGCATCATTTCACCTACGACATCCGCTGGGGGCTGAAGCTATTATTGGTACTGATTTTCTTCCGCACAATCGTGACGTTTCGCATCGATGAGAAAATCTTTAAGATGCCGCTGATCTTGTCGTTCCTGTTGATCGGATTCTTCATCTGGATCGCGGAAAACATCACAACCTTCTTTGGCGCGTGGCAATACCCGAACCAGGAAGCGGCCTGGTCGCTCGTCCATATCGGCAAAATTAGCTCGTGGTTTTTGCTCGTCATCATCTCGGTGATTATTGTCGCCCAGCTGAAGCGAGTGAAAAGTTCATTACAACATCCCACGCGAAGTAGTGTGATAGCAGAAAAAGAAAGCTGATAGAAAGTTTTGCGCTCCAAGCAAAGAACTTTTGACATTCCCCATTAAATGGAGTAAATTATCACATGGACGAACAATCATATTCGTTCTATCTAATAATATTCGTGTTTAGGGGTGTAATTAATGGAAAATGTATTTGATTACGAAGACATACAGTTAGTTCCTGCAAAAGCAGTGGTAAATAGCCGTTCAGAATGTGACACATCCATAGAGTTTGGCGGGCGCACGTTTAAACTACCGGTCGTGCCGGCCAATATGCAGACAATCGTCGATGAAAAGATCGCCAAATTTCTGGCTGAAAATAATTACTTCTACATCATGCACCGTTTCGAGCCGGAAAAACGCTTGGCGTTCGCGAAAGACATGCAAGAGCAAGGCCTTTATGCCTCGATCAGCGTCGGGGTCAAACCGGAAGAATACGAGTTCGTCCAGCAGCTAGTGGATGCTGGCGTGACGCCGGAATACATCACGATCGATGTGGCGCATGGCCATTCGAATGCAGTGATCGACATGATCGGCCACATCAAAAAATCTCTTCCAGAAAGCTTCGTCATCGCCGGAAACGTCGGGACACCGGAAGCGGTGCGCGAGCTGGAAAATGCAGGCGCAGATGCGACGAAAGTGGGCATCGGGCCAGGCAAGGTATGCATCACGAAGATCAAGACCGGTTTCGGTACAGGCGGCTGGCAATTGGCCGCGCTGCGTTTATGCGCGAAAGCTGCCAGTAAACCGATCATCGCAGACGGCGGCATCCGGACTCATGGCGATATCGCGAAATCAGTGCGTTTCGGCGCGTCGATGGTGATGATTGGCTCATTGTTCGCAGGTCACGAAGAATCCCCGGGGCAAACCGTCGAACAGGACGGCAAGCTCTTGAAGGAATACTTCGGTTCAGCGTCTGAGTTCCAAAAAGGCGAAAAGAAAAACGTTGAAGGCAAGAAAATGTATGTGGAATTCAAAGGCTCGATGAAAGATACTTTGACCGAGATGGAACAGGATCTGCAGTCGGCGATTTCCTACGCGGGCGGCAACCACTTGCTCGCCATCCGCCAAGTGGATTATGTCATCGTCAAGAATTCGATTTTTAACGGCGATAAAGTGTATTGATCTATTAAATAAGAGCATTAGAAAAGCCGATTGCGGGGAATTCCCTGCAATCGGCTTTTCGTTTATCCCGGAAAATGACATGCTGCAAAATGATTTTCCCGGTGTTCGATAAATTCAGGCTTGTCGACTTTGCACACCTCCTGTGCGATCGGGCAGCGTGTATGGAACGGGCAGCCTGTCGGCGGATTTGCCGGGTTGGGCATTTCCCCGACCAAGCGGACACGTTCTTTTTTCGCTTTGACGGTTGGCCTTGGAATCGCAGACAACAAGGCTTGCGTGTATGGGTGCAAGGGGTTTTTGAAGATGCTCGAAACATCGCCCATTTCCACTGTGTTCCCTAGGTACATAACTAGCACGCGGTCGCAGAAATAGCGGACCACTCCGAGGTCGTGCGAGATGAACAGGTAAGACAGATTGTATTTATCCTGCAGTGTTTTCAACAGCTTAAGCACTTGCGCTTGTACCGATACATCCAACGCTGATACCGCTTCGTCACAGATGATGAACTGCGGGTTGAGTGCGATGGCTCTCGCGATGCCGATACGCTGGCGCTGCCCGCCGCTGAATTCGTGCGGGTAGCGGTCGTAATGTTCTGCTTTCAAGCCGACTTCCGTCAGCAAATCCATGACGGCGGTTTTGCGTTCCTGCGCTGACATATCGGTATGCATGCGGAATACTTCGTCCAACGCGTGCCCGACGCGCTGACGCGGATTCAGTGAAGCGTAAGGATCCTGGAAGATCATCTGCATTTCCTTGACGAACTTCTTTTTTTCTTTCTTTTTCAGGTCCTGTATTTCTTGCTGATCAAACTGGATTTTGCCGTCGGTCAGGTCTTCCAGGCCGAGGATCGTGCGCCCGAGTGTAGACTTTCCGCAGCCGGACTCGCCGACAACGCCGAGGCTTTCGCCTTTATACAATTTTAGCGACACCGATTCCACCGCTTTGACGTTCCCGGTGACTCGCTTCAAGACGCCGCTTTTGATCGGAAAGTATTTCTTCACATTGTGCAGCTCCAACAGGATTTCAGGTTTTGGCGGCAAGGTCTCTGCTGTGTTCATCTAGTTCCACCCCCTTTTTCTCGGCATACCAGCAACTGGCAAAGTGGCCGTCTGACACCGTGATTTCCGGCGGCACTTCCGCTCTGCACTTGTCGGTCGCGAACGGGCAACGCGGATGGAAGCGGCATCCTGTAATCTGTTCATCCAATCCCGGCATATTGCCAGGAATCGGTTCGAGTTCGAAATCCGGATCGTCCACGTTCGGGACCGAGTTCAGCAAGCCGCGTGTATACGGGTGCTGCGGATTCTCGAAAATCTCTTCGACCGGCCCTTCTTCGATTTTCTTGCCGGCATACATGACCATGACGCGGTCGGCGACTTCAGCGACGACGCCCATGTCATGGGTGATCATCATAACGCCCATATCGAAATCCTTTTTCAAGTCATTGATCAAATCTAAAATCTGCGCCTGTATCGTGACATCAAGCGCCGTCGTCGGCTCATCCGCAATCAATAGGCTCGGGTTGCAGGCGAGCGACATCGCGATCATCACGCGCTGGCGCATGCCGCCGCTCAATTCATGCGGGTACTGGTTCAGCCGTTTTTCAGGATTCGGGATCCCCACCTGTCTCAATAATTCGATGCCCTGCTGCGATGCATCTTTTTTCGAAACGCCTTTATGCAGCATCAACGGTTCACGCAACTGATAGCCGATGGTCAATACCGGATTCAGCGCTGTCATCGGCTCTTGGAAAATCATCGACATCCGGTTGCCGCGAAGCTTGCGCATTTGGTCTGCCGACAGCTGTTGAAGCGGTTCGTTGTCCAACAGGATTTCGCCGCTTTCGATTTCGCCATTAGAAGGAAGCAAGCGCATGACCGATAACGAGGTGATGCTTTTTCCGCAGCCCGATTCCCCGACGATGCACAGCGTTTCTCCTTTATGGACATGAAATGAAACGTCTTTGACGGCTTGCACGGTCCCGCCGGAAGTGCGGAACGATGTCACCAAGTTTTTCACTTCAAGCAATGCGTGTGTCATATTTCCCCTACTCTCTCGTTACGTTATACAAGCTCCATTGTCCGTTCGGATCCATTTGCAAACCTTGGATCGATTGATCTGTCGCTGATGTCACGACCCCGTGATACATGACAATCGCTGCATCTTCAGCGAGCATCAATTGGTTCGCTTCGTTCAAAATCGATTGGCGTTCTTCCTGGTCGATCGTCGTGCGGGAGGCTTCGACCAATTCGTCGAATTCCGGATTGTTGTATTGCGCACGGTTGGAAGCGCCGATGTTATCTGAATGGAAGTTCGGGTACAACATTTCAGAACCGTCGCCTGTTACATTCGACCAGCTCAAGAATGTCAGGTCATACTCTCCACTGCGTGCAGTATCCAGGAAAGTCGCCCATTCCATCGTTTCAATTTCGACAGTGAATCCAGCTTCCGTCAATTGGGACTGGACGATTTCTGCCATCAAGATGAAGTTGTCGCGGTTGGCGGAAAGCAATTTGATCGGCTCGTCGCCATAGCCGTTTTCTTCCACCAATTGCTTCGCCATTTCAGGATCATAAGGTGTTCCTGCGTCATCCGCAGATTCATCGTAGCCGAATACTTGCGGCCCGAGGATGCTGTCGCTTCTGACACCCAAATCGTTTAAGTTGGCAACGAACGCATCACGGTCGATCGCACTTGCTACCGCTTTACGGAAGTCCGGATCTTGGTTGCGGTCTTTTGAATGATTGAACGTCAAATAATAAACTGGTGTGCCGTCTTGTTTCGTTACTTCTACATTATCAATCGATTCGATACGTGAAATCTGTTCTGTCGGCAACGCATCGAGGAAGTTGACTTCGCCTGTCTGCAACATAGAGATCGCGGTTGACGTTTCAGGGACTACTTTGAAGACGACGCGGTCGAGTTCCGGTGCACCGCCCCAATAATCTTCGTTTTTCTCAAGCACGACTTGGTCACCAGTTGCCCAGCTTGAGAATTTGAATGGGCCTGTGCCCACTGGTTCTTGCATCAAATCTTGCTCCTGGTCAGCAGTCGGGCTGACGATCGCTGCATTTGAGTGGGATAAAGCGGCCAATAGCGGGCCGTATGGATATTTCGTTTTGATTTCCACAGTGTTTTCATCGACTACTGTAATTTCATCGACCGGCTCCAACAGGGAAGCCCGCGGCGCAGCTGTTTCTGGGTCGCGCAGCTTATCGAATGTGTATTTCACGGCTTCCGCATTGAACGGTGTGCCGTCTTGGAACTCAATGCCTTCTTTCAAGGTAATAACCCATGTCAGATCGTCTGGTGTTTCGTAGGATTCTGCGAGCATCGGCTCGATTTCCATCGTTTCAGGATTTCTGACGAATAGTTTTTCATATACTTGTTCTGTAACACTTGAAGAGACCGAATCATTGGTCATAATCGGCGAAAGCCCTACCGCATCAGTTGTGGAAGCGTAGATGATTTCTTGGTCGACATCACTTGATCCTCCTGATGAATCGCCGCCTGATCCTTCTGCGCCTTCAGGAATGGTGCTTTCTGAACAAGCGCTTAACACCAGGATGCCGAAGAACGCCAGTAGTACGAGCCAGTATTTTTTCATAAATGATTCCCCCTATTTTGTTATTCTTGTAAATCCATGTTCGGATCGAGCGCATCGCGCAACCCATCACCGAGTACATTAAAAGCAAAAACCGTCAGCATGATCGCAATGCCGGGCACGATGGTCAAATGAGGCGCTGACCACATAAAATCCTGCCCCTGCGAAATCATGGCGCCCCATTCCGGTGTCGGAGGCTGTGCGCCGAGCCCTAAATAACTAAGTGCTGCCGTGGAAAGAATGGCTGTGGCCATACGCATCGTCGCAAACACGATGATGGGTGCTGAAGCATTCGGCAAAATATGGCGGATCATGATGCGCAGATCCGACGCTCCCATCGAGCGCATCGCCATGATGTATTCTTTCTCTTTAATGGAAAGAACCGAGCCGCGGACGATACGCGCACAAGTCGGAATCGACCAGATGCTGATGGCGATCGCGACATTCACAAGGCTTGTGCCAAGAATTGCAATGATCAGCATCGCCAGCAAGATTCCCGGGAATGAGAACAACAAGTCGACGAATCTCATGATGATCGCATCCAGTTTCCGGTAATAGCCTGCCAAGAGTCCAAGGATTGTTCCGCCAATCAATCCGAGCGATACGGCGGTGATGCCGACCACCAATGAGATTCTGGCGCCGAAGACGATCCGGCTCCACACGTCGCGTCCGTAATTGTCGGTCCCGAGCCAATGCCCGTCACTGAACACCGGCAGTTCACGGTTCGCCAAGTTTTGGGCTGCTGGGTCATGCGCTGTCATAAACGGCGCAAATAGCGCTAAGATGATCTGCAAGATGACGATGACTAAGCCAACAATCGCCAATTTATTTTTAAACAAGCGCTTCATTGTGGTGACAATGTATTTTTCGCGCTTTTTGTCTTTCGTTTTTACCGACTCGACAGTTGCCATGATCCTCCTCCTTTCTTAGTCATATTTGATTCTCGGGTCGATATAGGTGTAGATGATATCGACCAGCAAATTGACGAGTACGAACAATGTCGCGACCAACAGAACTGAGCCTTGCACCATCGGGAAATCGCGGGCTGCAATGGCATCGATCATCAGCCGCCCGACGCCGTTGATGGCGAATACCTTTTCGGTGATAATCGTTCCGCCGAGCAAGAAGCCGAAGTTCAACCCGATGATCGTAATAATCGGGATCATTGCGTTTTTCAATGTGTGGATCCAAATAACGTTCTTTTCTTTCACGCCTTTGGCACGTGCCGTTCTGACGTAATCGGCGCGGATGACTTCAAGCATCGAAGACCTCGCCATGCGCGCAATCATCGCAGCCGATCCTGTCCCTAACGTGATCGCCGGCAGGATCAATTCCTTGATGCCATCGAGTGTGTACCAAGGGCTCGACATGCCCCCTACCGGCAACCATTGGAGATTCACAGCAAATACGAGGATCAATAACGCCCCGAGCCAGAAGTTCGGGATGGAGATGCCGGCCAGTGCGAACGTGGTCGCTGAAACGTCCAGCCAGGAATTTTGCCTCAAGGCTGAGATGAGGCCTGTGATGATTCCGATAATCACGGCGACGATCATGCTCGCGACAGCCAATTTCAATGTATTGGGAAAGCGCACCATGATCGCGTCTGCCACGGGCTGCGTCGTCTGATAGGAATAACCGAAATCGCCTTGGACGGCATTTCCTACATAACGGGCGTACTGCGTCAGAAACGGATCGTTCAACCCGAGATTTTCTTCAATCGCTTCAATATCGGAAGCAGTGGCTGTCGGTCCGCCAATGACAGCAGCCGGATTCCCGGGCGCTATATGCATGGACGAAAAAACAAGAAACGATATGCCGAACAATAAGAACACCAATTGCAATGTTCGCTGGATAATAAGTGAAACCAAACCCCCACCTCCTAGACATTAGTAAAGCATTTATCCTTTTTTGATTAACAAAAGAATAAATATTGATGTTCTACAGTATAAAGTAATCGAATATTAAATTCTATATGAATTTTCAATTAATACATAAAAAATCGTTATTTTGGTTCTTTAAGCACTAAAAATTAAACTTTTAGTTACTCAATGTCGGATTAATTGTAATTTCTTATCCATTTTGTTCTTTCATTTGGAAAATCGCGACATTTCATTACGGTACACAAAATAAAAACCAGCACCCTAAAAAAATAAACTGCTCCACGCTCGTCGAATTTCTAATAGACGAGGGCGATGCAGAATAAATTGGGTGCTGGTTTTTTAATTTTTCGTGGCTATTACAGTTTAAGTCCATTTCTACTTTTGAATCTTCGCAGCAGGATATGGCTTTCGACTCGCGTAATGCCTTCGAGTGCATATAATTCTTCGTTGATGAACTTTTCCAGATCGATGAAGTCATCCACCAAAACGTGCATGTGCAAGGTGGAAGGCCCTGTCATCTGATAGCAGCTGGCGACTTGCGGGTTGTCTGCCAAGGCTTGTGCCACTTCGACGAGTGATCCCGGCTCGCAATCCACTTCAAAGAATCCGGAAACTTTCTTGCCAACCTTTTCGCTGTTGATCACAACGGTAAACTTCTCGATGACGCCTGCCTCGATCAGGTTTTGAACTCTTTCCCGGACGGCGACACGGGACAGATTCAATTCTTTTCCGATATCCACATATGAAGTGCGGCCATTCACCGTCAACAACTCTAGAATTTTTTTATCGGTATTATCCAACTTCATGTTTTACACCTCTGATTCGATAGAATGACTTCATTATATCCATTCTCCGTAAGATTGAAAATGTGCGTTTTATTTCAGAACTGGTATTTGAGGCATAGTTGCCTTATCAATCCACAACTACTACTTGCGACAAGACTCCCGCCTCTAAGCTTTGCGGATTTTCCTTATGATACCACATGTCAAATATCCCCTATTACTTTGGGCACGGGGATACGTTAGATCGACCGCTTCAAGAAAGCAGCTTCTTCTCCAGCACAATCTTCAACTGGCTGCGTGGATCGACTTCCGTCTTCAAGACGTCAAAACCCGTCTGGATATTCAGCAGCAGCATGCCGCGCCATTTGTTCATCGTCTTGGTGCGGACGATTTCGTAGCCCATGTCTTTTAAGTCTTCGTGCTGCCTGCGCATCAGTTCGGAGGCGATTCCAAGCTTTCGGCAATCGGGACGGACGCCGCCAAGCCAACTGTAAAAAATCTGATCGTCCAGGGCATAGCCGATTTTATAGCCTACGACGCATTTGTCTACTAAAGCCACATAGACCAATACAGTTTCCTGGCGGTTGAGCTTCTCCAGCCAGTGTCCCGGCCCATCAAAAATCAGCCGGTGCAGCGCGGTGATTTCTTCTGCTATTCCATAGGGCGGTTCAGAACTGAATTTTTGATAGTGGATGTTCATAAGCTTGCCTCTTTCTGTTCAAATATATGTGTGCATTTCTCTATCTCGAGAAACCCCAGTCTAGACTCCACTTATTTGAGGTTTATGCGCCGGACAGTCTTTAAAATTTCAGCAACTCCCATCGCTATCAACCCGTTCAATGCAGCAAACACTGCGTATAGAACAGTTTGCTCCTCTATCCCATCAGACGCCATTGACATGCCGATCGTAAAAGCGCCCGCGAGCATCATCAAGCTACCGAATATATATAGCATCGAAACTAATTTCATAATATTCTCCTTTTCTTTGCGTATAAAAATAATCGCTGTGTTAAATTAGAGGATCTATCTACCGATTCTTTTGATTACAACGGGACTGTTTGACGAGAAACTTCAGTATGCAGTAGATAGACCCTGCAAATGCCCGCTGCGAAGCCAAGCGCTAGAAACACAACCGTTTTGCTATCGACCATATCCCCCCTGATTTCATGGGTGCTTAGTTAGGAAAAGCGAGCCAATACGCTAAAGGTACAAAGAGCAACAAAAAGATGCCGGTGCTGATCCAGGTATGCTTTTTCGGGATTCCCCATCTTTTTTCAAGTGACTGAATATGAATGGAAACCAATATGTATCCAAAGAATCCTAGAAAGAAGCTGGACTTGTCCTGATAAATGGAGAAAGCTCGGATGAGTCCTAAGCCAATCAATAACATGCCAGTTTTGCATAAAATTATGTTGAAATACTGCACTTTCTTTTCTTCTATCATCTTTCCATTCCTTTCAAAAAGCCTGAAATTTAAGCTAAAAAGTTAAAGACGTCGAAATAGATCACCAAGGTGACTGCCGATATCCAAACCGCCATCTCACTCAGTATCAAAACGGCCTGTTTCGGCTGGTCGGAGTGCTTCCATTGGAAATAGGCTCTGACTAGTGAGTCCAATACCATCAAAACAATAAATAACATGAGGTAAAGAAGAATCGGGAACTCCTGAATAAATACTAAATAAATGATAATTACACTCAAGAGCAGCCATAGCCTTTTGAGCCACTTGTCGATTTTTTCATGTCGTTCATTGACGTAATAGGACGAAAAAAAATCTTTCTTTTCTTTTTCGATTTTCAATATTTTTCTGAGCACAAAATTCATTAGGGTGTTAAGTACGACAATCCCTAGAATAACCAATCCGATTTCCAGCCAAAACATGGGCACACCTCCTTTTTGCAAGAGTGATAGTCGATAAAAAAGCCTTTCCTACACTTGGATTTTTTTACAACCCGGGGCCGCTCAACTTAATTTATTTAGCGATTGTTTTCCATGAAAAACCTTTAATATGAACTCTTTTTCAGGAACATTCAATTGTTCATATCCCAAGAGGAAATCTTGATTATCGTAAGGAGCTTGCTTTAATGCGACATTGATTTCTTTGGCCGTTAATTCAATGATGGCATATCTGGCTGACGGCTTGTCATAACAGCCAAGCGATCCCGGATTCAAGTAAGTTCGTTGTGCTGAAGAAAAGTGATGCACCGGATGATGATGCCCGAAACAGACCAAATCGAACGGTGATTCTTTATAAAGCTGATCCAGCTTTTCAGCAGTCGGCTCAGCGTCGATGGGAAGAAATCGCTGCTCGGCGTCGATGTGATAATGAGTAAACAATATCTTGTGACCCTCATGCTCAGCCACTATTTCTTTCGGAATGGCTTTCAATTTAGGCAGCAGGCGGTGATCGAATCGTTTTGCCAACCATTCGTGATGAAGCTTTTCACCGCCTTGGCTTTCGCCATCTTCTCCTTCCAAAATCGCAATCAATTCTTCTTCGTGATTCCCGATAACAAATGAAATGTCTTTTCTGGAAAACAAAATCTCCAGCACTTCGTTGGTCTCGTACCCTATTCCGACCATATCTCCTATACAGTAGATGTGCTTCACTTCAGGCTGCTGATCGATTTCTGCCAATACTGAAAGTAAAGCGCGGCTATTTCCGTGGACATCCGCGATAACTGCGATCGTTGTACTCATCTAATCCCTCTCTTCGAATTCCCCATTTATTTCGTGAAGCTTATCTGAAGTTCTTAAAGACTAAATATCTCGCCCTGAATTTCTTATGGTTTAATCTGCTTCCCGAGCTTCAGCTTTCGATGCCAATTTCCCAAGCAAGCCCTTTTTTTGAATAAACAAGATGACCAGCGCTTGAATCGACATGGCGATAATGACGAGGAACAATTGCGAACTTTGGTAGAAGATATGGGAGAGTGCAAAATAGATTGGACCTGCTGCCAAATAGGAAATGTACTGGTTTTTTGTTGTGATGTAAACGATTGTCGCCAGGCAGCTTGTTATGAGAAGCAACTCTCCAAACACTGAAAGGTAATAAAAAATTCCCTCCAGAGAATAGGCAAGGCCGTCTAAAAGCGTCATTTAGTTTCCTCCTTCATTTACATTAATAGGCTTTCCATTGATGGTAACATTTATTGGAAAAATTGTTATTAATAATCCCAAAAAATCTTCATACAAAAACCCCGCTGTTGGTCAGCGGGGTTCGGTTGTTTATGTATTAAAAGCGTTTCATCTTCTCTTGAGACATCGCTGTTTTCATTCGCGGATAATTAGCGACGGTGCCGCCGTCGATGCGCAAGTCGATGCCGGTGATGTAGGAAGCCGAATCGCTCAACAGGAACTCGATCGCAGAGGCGATTTCTCCCGGTTCGGCCGTCCGGCGCAGCGGCGTGTGGTCAAGCATGGCCTGAATGTCTTCGTAAGCATCCGGCACGTTCATCATGCCGGGCGATACCGAGTTGAGCCGCGCGCCTTTTTCTCCCCACACCCAGGCCTGATCTTCGACGATCAATTGGACGGCGAGCTTCGACATGCTGTTGGCCGCTCCCGCATCTCCTTGCGTGAACTGGTCGAGCGTTTCAACCAAGTTGGCTGAGAGCTGTTGTTTTAAAGCGTCCATATACTGGCCGTTTTGCGGCACCATATAGGCGGTCATCGAGGACACCATGACGGCGGACGTCGTTTCATTCGCAAGCGGCAAAAACGCTTCGAGCACGTGGCTCATGCCGATGACGTTATCCGCCATCTTGCGCTTGGAATCGCTCGCGTTCGATAAGCCAGCTGCATGCACCAGCCCTCTCAAACTTCCGAGTTCTGACGCTTTTTCCGCTAACGTTCCGACCGCTCGTTTCGATGTCAGGTCGGACGTTTCGCAGTGGACATCGGTGATGCCTTGTTGGAAAAGCTGCTGCTTTACTAGTTCGAGGCATTTTTCGCATGAATCCACCAACAGCAGCGTACCTTTTTGGCCGATGTGCTGGGCCAATGCGATGGCCAGATCTTCTGAACCGCCTGTGATCACATAAACATCCTTCGTCATGAGCAATTCCCCCTGTTATCTACTATAATTAGCGTAAGCGTAATTTCCGTAAATAACACGAGACATTTCCTACGATATTGTCTAATGGAGTGACATAAATGATAACAGCGAAACAAACCATTACCGAAACCTTCATCCACTTGCTTGCTGAACAGGATTTCGAGGAAGTGTCAGTCAAAGACATCGTCGCCTATGCCGGCATTTCCCGCTCCACGTTCTACCTGCATTTTACCGATAAATACGAATTGATGGACGCGGTGCGCAGCCAATTGAATGGACGGCTCTTGCAGATCTATGCCGAACCGTCCGATGCAGAGACGATCAACTTAAAGATCTGCCGGCATGTCTTCCGCTACCGTTCGTTCTACCGCCAGGAATTTTCCGATGCCGGGCGCATCCATGAACTCACCAGCCGCTTTGCCGGCCAGCTTGAACACGTCTTTGGCGATGAGGACCTCGCCGTCTTTGCGGGCTGGGGCACGATCGGCTATTTGGCATCCTGGGTCAAAGGTGGCTTTGCGATGGCGCCGCAAGAAGCGTCAGACAAGCTGATGAAAATCATTTTCGCCGATTGGACAGCGAATTTGGCGGATGCGCGGGAACGCAGCAGTTGAATAAGCGAATTTTATTTGGTGTATACTGAAACTTTCCTGATGGCCATGCGTATCTTCCAGAACAACATATGCATGAAAAGGGGAGTTCGTGTGATCATATACTGGTTGACTGGAATCGTCCTACTGATCGATATTTCGTTACTGCTCGTCAACGACTTTTTTCCAGGAACGCTAGATGCGCTCGGCATTCCGCTGTGGACGCTTTTTATTGTTCTGGCTATTGTCGCCTTCACCAATCTGATGACTTACAATCAGGAAATCGAGAAACGCTTCCGTATCTTCTCTACCGGTTTATTGATTATCTTTCCCGTTTTCCTGGTAGTCCTGCTTCCGGCAATCGGTGGGGAATCCTCGACTGGAATTTCACTGACAAGCCCGTTTCTCTGGTTTTACATACTGCTTTTCTTATGGTCTAACTGGCGCCAGCATATAAAGGAATCCAAGCAAGCTGATGAACCCTCCTGATTCCGCTAAAAGAGCTCTCTTTAACCGGAGGGCTTTTTACATTTCCAGCTTATGGTGTCACTGAATCTTCACAGCGGACAAGTGATTCAGTTCAATTACTTTTATCTCGAGCTATCTTTGTTAGACTGAAAGGAAGGCGAATATATGCCAGCTAGGAGAGGATTTTTACGATGAAAACCTATTGGCTTATTATTGCTGTATTATTGCTGAACTTGTCTCTGTTATTGATCAACGATTATTTCCCAGGTACTCTCGCTGAACTCGGGATTCCGACGTGGATCTTGTTTGTAGTCATCGTGTTGATGGCTATCTGCAGCTGGGCCACCGTCAAACCTCGCCGCGAAAAAAAGCGCTATATGATCATCTTTCCAGCATTGATGATCGGCGTGCCGCTGTTGGTCATGGTCGTTTTGACAGCGCTCGGCGGCGAATCCCAGAACAGCATTTCGCTGACGAGCCCGGTCTTATGGATCGGTGCCGCTGCGGCGTTGTGGATTTCCTGGCTCGAGTACATGCGGGCATCTGAGAAAAAAGCAGAGAATACTTAAAGTTTGGATGAAAAAAGGCTCTTCCACCAGGGAGAGCCTTTTTTCATGCGCTATCAGTTTTTGAACGACAATCCCGCTTGCGCCAGGTGCCGCCTCAAAACCGGCAAAGATGCGGGCCCGACGCCGTGAAGCGCCAGAATGTCCTTTTCACTATAACTGGACAGTTTTTCAAGCGTATCGATTTGTTCCCCCAGCAGCGCGTTTCTCGCCGGCGCACTGAGCTCCCGGAGAAATCCGCGTTGCGGCTTGTTTTCCTCGTTGCATACCGGGCATGTCGGACAGTCGCTGCTTTTGTAATACCGGTGGCCGTGATCGCAAATGCGCAATGTCTTTTCAGCAGGCATGTTCATCGCTCCCCGTCGTTTTCTTTATTATAAAACATCCACCATCATTTTTGGGACAGTCGCTGCAAATGAAAGATGCCTGCCAAAGTGGATATTTTGTTACACTGAAAGGACTTACCTGCGCATCACAGAAAGGATTTTTTTCATGAAAACCTATTGGCTCATCTCGGTTGTCCTCCTGCTCAACCTGTCGCTGCTTTTGATCAACGATTATTTCCCGGGTACACTCGAAGCAATCGGCATCCCGGTGTGGCTGTTGTTTGCGATTATGGCGGCCATGATCGTGTTGTCCGCGCTGCGCTTGAAGCCGGACAAAGAAAAGCATTTCTTGATCATCTTCCCGGTCGTTTCGGTCATTTATCCGCTCCTGTTGCTGTTTGTCCTGACGGCTCTTGGCGGCGAATCCGCGAGCGGCTTGTCGCTCACGAGCCCGATTTTATGGATCGGTGTGATCGTGACGCTTGCCGTGTTCCGCCGAACCTACCGGAAAGCGCAGGAAGAGGAAGCGCAACAAGGATAACCTTCGATTGAAAAAAGGCTCTCCCGCTGAGGAAGAGCCTTTTTTGATTTATTTCTGTGCCACCAGCACATACAAGGATTGTGCCGGGAAGAATTTCTCCACCACTTCAAATCCCGCTGCCGAGAGCTGCTGTTCCAAGCCACTAGACGTTAGGCGCGGCGCTTTGGGCCCGCCGGTTTTCGGTTCGAGTTCGATGGCGATCAAGCGCCCGCCTGTCTTCAATACGCTGTGCATATTGTCGAGCACCGGACCGAGCGGCGTGATTTCGTGCAAGACGAGCGATGCGAGGATGATGTCGAGTGAATCTTTAGCGAGCGCTGCGTCTGTTAATTCGCCGGTTACGAGTTCGATATTTTCAATAGACGCCCCTTGCGCTTTTGCGCTGATCAGCTCAAGCATCGCCGGATCGGTGTCGAGCGCATAGACGGTGTCGTCGATTCGCTGTGCGAGCGGCAAGGTGAAATGGCCGGTGCCCGCCCCGAAATCAAGGATGCGGTCGCTTTTTTGGATGTGCAGCTGATCGAGCAAGGCTTCCGCTGTCAGGCCGCCGTTTCGTTGCGGATCGTCCAAATAGGCGATTTTGTTATGGTGCTTGTGCATAGGCTCCCTCTTTTCTGCATGGTTCATTCGCCGAATCGTTCTTCCGTGAAGGCAGCGACAACACTGGTGGCAGCCAGACTTCCCTGTCCCGCTGCGATGATCAATTGCGCGGGCCCCATGGAAATATCGCCGCAGGCAAAGACCCCTTCAACATTGGTGCGCTGCATCGGGTCGGTCTCCACGCCGCCGCGCTCGTTGATGTAGCAGCCCAAATCTTTCGCGATCGATGTGGACTGGTGCCACTCGGCTGTAACGAATCCGCCGGAGCGCTCGATCGTCGTGCCGTCTTCAAACGTGATGGCGCGCAGCTTGCCGTTTTCGCCGTCCAGTGAGCGGATCGGTTCTTCGTAGACGAGGACACCGTGATGCTCAAGCGTTTTCTGCTCCGTCGGCGTGATGTGTTTTTTGCCATTTGTCGCGATGATCAAATTGTTCGTCCAGTTGGAGACGACTTTTGCGAGATGCCCCGCTGCTTCATTTTCCGAAACGATGACCAAGGGCTCGCCGCGCATTTCATAGCCGTCGCAGAACGGGCAGCTGAACAGGCTTGTGCCATAAAACTCCTGGACGCGCGGAATGTCCGGCAAAGTTTCCGTGAATCCGGTCGCGAGGATCACTCTTCTCGCTTGGAATACTTCCCCGCCTTCTGTTTCGATGCGGAAAGCTTTTGGTTCTTTCGTGACCGTTGCGACGCGGCTCGTATTAACTTGCACATCTGGATAATGCGTGAGTTCTTGTTGCGCCAATCGTTTTAGTTCCTGGGGATCGATGCCGTCGCGTGTCAAAAAGCCGTGCGATTCATGCGTCACGCGGTTTCTCGGCTGGTTGTCATCGAACAGCATGGTCTTTTTCAGTGAGCGGCCGAGCACGAGCGCTGCGTTGAGCCCCGCCGGCCCGCCGCCGATAATCGCACAATCGAGCAGCGCTTCCTGGTTTACAAGTGAATCGTTCATTTCCCATCGCCTCCTTGGTGTTGTCCTGCCTGTTCGGCAATATCCACTAACAGCTGTTCCTGGAGTTCTTGTTTCATATTGGCTTCAGCGTCCCGCATGACTTTCTGGATCAGGCAGCCTTCGTGGCGATGGAGCGTGCAGTCGAATAGATGGCTCTCGCCTTCAATCGCCTGGATCACATCGAAAAACGAGATGTCCCGCTCGCCGCGCGCCAGCCGGTAGCCGCCTTTTGCGCCCGGCGTCGACTCGATCAAGCCGGCTTTTGTCAGCTTGGTCAAGATTTTCGACAAATAAGTCGGCGATAACTGCTGGGCTTTCGCCAGTTCCTGCACGCCGATCGACGCATCCCGAGGCAACCGGATCAGCTGCACCATCGTATGCAAGGCGTAGTTCGTAGCATTTGAATATTTCATCGCACATCCTCCTCAACTTCTTTCGCAGACATTAAAGACTCTTGTTGTCTGTAATTTAATTTACCATTTACAAATGTTCCCGTCAACGAGAAACGCTTCGTTTTTATTTCCCGGGCAATGAAGTTCTCACCGTGAAGGCTGCCGGTTAGCAGAAAATGAATCCGGTTGCGACGTGCCGCTTGATAGCGAACAGCTAAACGCGCTACAGTTAAACAAAGCCGAATTGAAACAAGCGGCTGATTGGCAACCGAATACGACAGGCCAATTGATATTCAATCATTGGGACTGATAAAAACGACAAGGAGTTTGGATATTATGGCTGCTTCACAAAACAACGATCCTGAAAAAAGCTTAAAGAAAATCATGACACTCTATGGTGCCGCCCTGTTCCTGGGTCTCGCGATTTCGATTTTCGCCCATCACATCGAAGACATCAGCGGCTTTTTGACCTTCCTCGTGCCGGCAGCGGTGCTGTACTTTTTCGTCTTGTTCGCTTATTTCAAAAAAGGCATATTCCGAAAAATCGCTTACGGCATCATGGCAGTCATCGGCCTCATCAGTCTGTTTATGATTTTCTACCTGGAAATCACCGGCGGCCACTGACACATAGCCACTTCCCGGCAGTGAACGCTTACGACTGTGCTATAATTCGCTTAACGAATAAGCGAATATTCACACGAAAGGAATGAGCAGCATGAACGAGTATGTCCTTTTTGTGCTATTGGACGAGTATGCGGACTGGGAAGCAGCGTCTTTGGCGGCGGCATTGAACGAAGAACCGGAAGGCGACGGCCGCAGATTCGACGTGAAGACCGTATCGCTGACAAAAGAGCCGGTTCGATCAATCGGCGGCTTTACCGTAATGCCCGATTATAGTATTGACGATGCACCGGAGGAATTCGCGGGATTGATCCTCATCGGCGGTAATTCCTGGCGCAAAGACGGCAGCGAACGCGTTATGGAGCTGGTCGACAAAGCAATCAGCCAGCAAGCCGTGCTTGGCGCTATTTGCGACGCCTCGGTATTTCTCGGAAAGAACGGCT
Source organism: Planococcus rifietoensis (assembly GCF_001465795.2). Taxonomy (NCBI): domain Bacteria; kingdom Bacillati; phylum Bacillota; class Bacilli; order Caryophanales; family Caryophanaceae; genus Planococcus; species Planococcus rifietoensis. Next base: position 2,823,750 of record NZ_CP013659.2, read on the forward strand.
TGTTAAACGATGTGCCGCATACGAGCAATCACTTGGAAGATTTGCAGGAAACTTCAGGCGACCGCTACACGAACGAAGCGCACTATCTCCAACAGCAAGCCGTCCGCAGCGGACAGCTCATTACCGCCAACGGCTCCGCCTTCCTCGAATTCGGGAAAGAAGTGCTCGAAGCGCTGAATGCCGCACCGCAAGCGGAAATCGATGAATGGTACGGGTTTTTCAAGCAAGGCTATCACGATTACACAAAGTCACAGCAGTAGAACGCAGAAATCCCCTTGTTCCGATGTGGAACAAGGGGATTTTCTTTGTCTATTTATGATTGATTGAGTAGATCAAGTGATCGACCCACGCCCCGCCTTCATACAGAAAAGCTTCCCGCACGCATTCAAACTTCATGCCCGCACTTTCAGCCAGCCGAACAGAAGCTTCGTTGTCGAGATTGATATGTGCTTCAATCCGGTGGAAGCCAAGCTCGGTGAAAGCAATATCCAGCGCTCCTGTGACCGCTTCTTTTCCGAAGCCTTGGTTCCAATATTGGTTATGGATGGTGTAACCGATGCGTCCCCATTGAAAATCATCGCGCGCCAATGTCGAAAAATCGACCATGCCGATATGGCGCCCGTCTTCTTTTCGGAATACGGCGAACACGTGGGCCGTGTCGTCATGCGCCAGTTGCTGGTGCTTGTCGACCAGCTCCTGAAACCAGTGTTCGGTACACGCACTCATATCCAGTCTGCCCGGATCGTAGACATGCTTCGAGGGCGAACGGCCGTTAAAGCCTGCCAGCCACTCAGCATAATCCGCTCGTTCCAGCGGCCGGATAGTTAACCTCTTTGTTTCTGATGTTGCTTCGAACGTTTCAGCTTCTGCCACTGTCTTCTCCCCTTCAATGCTCTATCATCTGATTAACATTTCCAGTTTATCACAGCAGCATATTTCATCCTTGCTTACCAAGCATTTTCTATTTCGCCTGCAAACGCTGAATGACTTGCTGTACCGTCGCAAAGGTCAATAAAGTTTGATCGTCATCTTTGATATTGACGATCTCCATGGCAGTTTTGGGACTGATGCCGGAAATATACAATTTACTGCCCATCAGCCTCAGCACATCCTGGATCATCAAGAGGTTGGTATAGAGGAAATTCTTCTCCCACAGCACACCCGTGACATCTATGATGATGTGCCGCGTGCGAGTATCGCGGACGAAATGGCTCAATTTCGAGGTCAGGACGTCAAAACGCAAATTGTTCATTTTCCCGACCAAGGCCACTGCTCCGATATTGTCGTCGATCGGCAAAATCGGCAGCATCTGCTCGTTAATTTCCTGTTCTTTTTCGTTCAACTCGACTTGCTGGTCGACTTCTTGGGTGATGTCCGTTTGTGTGCCGATGAAATACAAGTGGCCGTCCATGGTGACGGGTTCAATATTTAGCCGGTTCCAAAACGTCGTGCCGTCTTTTCGGTAATTTTCCAGCGTAACGGTGATTTTCTCGCGCTCTTGGATGGCCTGCCGGATCTTTCCGATGGTGAAACGGTCGGTGTTGTCGCCTTGCAAAAAGCGGCAGTTTCGCCCGATGATCTCGTGTTCTGCGTACCCTGTCAGTTGTGCGAAGGTTTCATTATAGTAGATGATCGGATTGTCTTGTTGTTCGGGGTCTGTAACGACGGCCGCTACTTGGCTGCCGTTCAGCATGGCTTCTAGCAACTCGCTTTTGATTTCTGTTTTTAAGTGGTTCATGTTCATTCTCTCCGATCTATAAGGGTTGGTTTCTGTCATATGCGAAGTCAACATTGCTTGAGTTGGATCGGAGATGGATCATGGTTCGATTTCTTTCAGCGCTGCGGCCAGCCGCAAGGCAAAATTCCGCGGCGGCTCGAGCGATTCCATCGTGATTTCAACAAGGTTCTGATTCATGTGGATGCACTGGCGAAATGCAATTGGCAGCGGAATCGGGAATTTGCGCAAGGTGTCTTCAAAAGCCAGCATTTCTTCCGGCAAGATGTATACGCGGGCTTTATTGACAGCCGCCCCGTCTTGCTGGAAATGCCCGAAGCTGATTTCCATATCCAGTTTGAAAACGAAAAGACTGGAGCCGAGGAAAATGTCCAGTTTCTTGGTTTTCGTAAAATGGAACTTTCCTTCACGGTATTCGCAGCGTGCCTTCAAGGTTCTTTGTACTTCATCAGCAATCAATAACTCTTCGTTCACTTATACCGTCCTTTCGTCCTGTTCCGCGGCTCCAAAAATTCTTACATAATGCTCTATACCCGAAATTATTGCTTTTTTCCCATACATTGAAAATTTTTTCTAAGCCTTTTGCTTATGTCTTTTTAACAATTTTAGTTAATCAGGACTTTATGTGCGGTTCAAGAAGAAAGTTTTGGCAAAAAAACCGCTTTTAATGATGGTGTCCCGAACTTCCCGAATCCGGTTCCGGGCCTTCTTTCAAACTGTCGAGTTCGCTTTCGGAAAGGTCCCCGACAATGAATTGGTAATGGGGATTGCTGATCGATTCTCCGCTTCCGGCGTGCACTTCAAGGAAATAAAGACCATTGCTCTTAAAACTGGCTTCCATTTCATAAACGCCGTCTCCCAGCGCTTGCGCTTCTTTCATCGGATACGGAATCGAGCCATTCTGCTTGCGCACTTCAAAATGAACAAAATTCGCTTCGTTCACCGGTTCACCGTTTTGCGTCAATTCCGCTTGAAAACGCACGGTTTCACCAGGCGTAATTTCTTCGGGCAATTCCGCCACGATCTGCAGCGGCGCTTCTTGCTTATACAAATCTGCCGCATCGCCGCGCACCGAACAAGCGCTTAACAGCAAAATGGCCACAGCGGCCACAAGCGGCCCATAAAGTTTCTTCATTTCCGTTCCCCCTTTCATGCGTTCAGCCATTTCTTCACAGCCGGCAGGCGTTGAATCACGAGCTTATCGAACAGCCAAACGATAACCATCGATAGCCCCGCCAGCGGGAACAACAAGCCGAGCACAATCATCAGTAGCAAAAACGATTTTGTTTTGAACAGCGGCGGCGCTTTTGGAGCACCCATGCCTTTTTTCGGCTTGCGCTTCCACCACAGGTAGACCCCGCTCACGCCCACAAATACAATACCGAGGCAGATGAATAAGCTGATCAATTGATTGATGAGGCCGAATTGCGAACCTTTGTGAAGCGTAATGCCCCACGCAACGACTTTGCCGATGACGCCGTAATTGTCGTAGCGGTAATCGGCCAGCACGGCGCCTGAATATTGATCGATGTGCATCGTTGCCTCATCCTGCGCTTTTGGCGGGAATACGGACAGCGTGTAGACGCCCTCCGGTTCCTGTGGGATGAACACCGAATAGGATGGGTGAATGCCTTCCTGGTCAGCGATCTCGACTACTTTATCGAGCGGCAGCGGAACCAGTCCCTGCACCGATGACAGTGGCACGTCCAAAGTCTCTGCCGCCCATGGCACTTCTGCAATGTCCTGCGTTTCGACGTCCGATTTCGGCGCGTCGCCGATCCAGACAGACGGCGGATAGCCTTCTCCGGTATTGGTCACCATCGCCTGGAAATTGGTTCCCCAAAACCCTGACCACGGAAGCCCGGTCATGATCAAAAACAATAATCCGGCAGACAGCCAAAATGCCGGCACTGCGTGAAGGTCCCTTCTGCGAATCTTCGGCCCTTGGCGGAGGCGCGGGAACAATACCCCGCCCGCTCCGTTCATCTTTTTCGGGAACCATAGGAACAAACCGGTAACGATGAGCACGACCGCCCAGCTCGCTGCCAGTTCAACGATGCGGTCGCCGAGCGTCCCGGCCATCAGCTCGCCGTGGATTTCTTCAATTTTGTCCATAATGCGGTCATCGTTGTTCAATTCACCGAGCGATTCGCCGGTGTACGGATCGATGAACACTGTCATCGACATGCCATCCGCTTCGACCGTCACTTCACTCGAACGCGACTCATTTTCACCCGGGCGGTAGGCCGTAACGATGCCGCCGGGATAGAGCCGGTTCACTTCCGAAAGCTGTTCCGAAACCGCCACCCGTTCTTCTTGCGCTTGGACTTCGTAATAGTCCGCATACAGCACATTCTCAATTTCCGCTTTAAACAAATACACCGACCCGGTGATCGCAAGCAGTACCAACAGCGGCGCGAACAAAACCCCTGCGTACAGGTGCCAGCGCCAGACAGATTTATAAAACTGCCCGCCTTTTGCCTGTTTCGTTTTTTCAGCTGCCGGATTCTCTCTTTTTCCGTTCTCCATCTGTTCCGCCTCTTTCTTATGTATCCTGTTTTATGTAATCTTCGACTCTATTCAGTAAACGTCTAAAATCCGGTTTTAGATTAAAGCCCAGCAAAACTTATGGAATGCCGCTCCAACAAGAAGAGGGATGCGCCATCGTTCAGCGCATCCCCTTTCTTCAGTGCTTCGTCCATTACCCACGATTCATACAACGACGTGCCCGTTATTCTGCTTTAACCGTATTATATACCGAACCGCTGCGACTTTTCCTCTCCCAGCCATTTCAGGAGTCCAGCTCCTCTTCCTGGCCTTTTCGCCCGATCCAATAAATTACGCCTAACAACAAGATGAAGTTTGACACCGCGATAGCCAAATTGGCCGCCAAATCCGGAATAAAGGTCTTCAGGTCAAAGAAGATGTGCCCCCAAGTAACAAGGGCTGACAGTATGATGGCGACTAAAAATGTGCGCTTCATTCTATCCTCTTCCTTCATTTTCTATCCTACTTTTTCAGCTTTTCTTTTCTTCATGTAAGTATAGAAACTGCTGATGCCGACCGCCAAAAGAATGCTCGCCGCTGCCGCGTGATAACCCGACTTAATTGTTTGGCTAAGAGACGATGCGCTGACTGCCGACGATCCCAGTACACTTGCTAGGACGATGACGAGAATGATTCGGTCTTTCATATATTCCCCTCCCCGATTGGAATTAAATAATCATGCATATGAATGCAAGCCTGAAATAACTAAATTGACGAAGACTTGATTAAAAATAATGGTGCCAAAGCCGATAATTGCAAGCCACGCCGTCTTTTCACCCGTCCACTCTTTGCCGATTCGCAGGTGAAGAAAAGCGGCATAGAAGAGGAAAGTAATGAGCGCCCAGACTTCTTTCGGGTCCCATCCCCAAAACCGGCTCCACGCAATTTGTGCCCAAATCATGGCGAAAAACAAGCCGCCTAGCGCAAATAACGGAAAACCGATAACGACCGATCGATAGGAGATCTCGTCCATCAAAGTTAAATCGACTTTATTCGTGAAAGGCTGAAGCAATTGTGAAATTTTCTTCCGCGCAATCAAACGAATCACCAAATACAAGATTGAACCGACCACAAAGGACCACAGTACCGAATTGAGCTTGGCTGTCTCAATGTTATTGGGAATTTCTACAAGCCCCGCATAGTGAGCGGCCGGTTCATAGTTTTCGGCAGTTCCAGAAACGGCTTGCGCCTCATCCGGCACCACAATGGCTGGCAGGGCATACTCATATACCTGGCTCTGGCCTTCTTGATTTTCAAATTGATAACTGGCGCTGTATCCAGCAATTCCGAACGCGGATGTCACAAGAATGAAGCCAACAACTACTACCATGAAATACAGCACTAATTCCAAAAAGAATGCACTTTTGCTCTTGTTCGTTGTATCTACCTTCTTCAATAAATAGATTAATCCTGTTACAAACGATACCGATAACACAGCGCTTGCGGTAGCCACCGTAATGACATGGATCGTGAGCCAGTGGCTTTGAAGCGCTGGAATAAGCGGCGATACTTCATTGGCAAACATGCTGGCATAAGCAATGATCAATATCGCGACCGGCAGCAAGAACAAGCCCATAACCGGTTGGCGGTAAATATAGAAAAATCCTAAAAAGCTCCCAATCAGCATAATGCCGAAGAATGTCAGAAATTCATTTAAATTGCTAACCGGCGCATGACCTGCTGCTACCCAGCGCAAAATAAAATAACCAAGCTGCGCGGCAAACCCGACGACGGTCAAGCCGATCGCAATTTTCACTGCCGATTGCTTTTTCGATTTTACAGCCACTCCAAATGGGATGATTGCGATTAAAAATACAATAAATGAGAAGAACAAGAATGAACTGCTTAACGAAACCAACGCTTCTGTAGACATATAGACATTCCTCCAAATCGAATAATATCGTTCGAATATTTATTCCAATAATACCATTTTTTTCAACCTACATAAGCGACCATTATGTGTCGGTTGCTCCCTAGCATCCATGAAGCGTTTTATAGTAGCCAATCTGTAACTTGCCGAAAGACCTCTACTGTCTATTTTCGAGTTTCTGTCTTTTCCAAAATTATCAATATCAAAGTGCAGGAACATGTTATAGTCAAAAGGTCCAGTGCAAAATACGGACACCCATTACGAGTTTAGGAGGCGTTCATTATGACAAACACACCTATCTTCACCATCTATGACTGCAAGGGGATAGCGCCGAATTGACCTGACTCGTTCGCGTTCCCCGAAATTCGAAAGGGGAAAACTATGAAACTGACAAATGTAAGCATTACTGAAGTGAACGCTGATAACTGGTACGCCTGCTGCGAGCTGAAAGTCGCACAAGAACAACAAACTTATATGGAACCGAATGCGGTGTCCATCGCACAATCGAAGTTCGAACCGAGCCTGCGCCCTTATGCAATTTGTGCAGATGGGCAAACTGTTGGGTTTCTCATGTTCAACTCGGCTCCTGAAGAATTAGACGGCCATTGGATCTACCGCATCATGGTCGACCAAGCATACCAAGGGCAAGGAATTGGAAAAGCTGCTACGAAATTAATGCTCACGGAAATGGCTGATTCTTTCGGTGCCAAAAAAGTGGTGGTTGGCTATCATCCTGAAAACGCCGGAGCCCATCAACTGTATAAAAGCTTAGGCTTTGAAGATCAAGGGCATCGCTTTGGCAAAGAAATGGCTGTAGTGAAGCAATTGGCTGATTGATAAAGCGCAAAAGAGGCCGGACTGGAATACCCCAGTCCGGCCTCTTTTTTATGGATTCTGTATTTTATACAAAACATGCTTTCTTAATGGGCTGCCTTCCGGAACGCGTGGATGCTCGAACTCCCCTGCTTTCTCCATGCCGATCCGCTTCATGACGATTTCAGACGGTGTGTTAATTGTTGAAGTAAACGAGTAGATTTCTCTTTTGCCCAGCTTATCAAACGCATACGCCAGGCAAGCTTTCGCCCCTTCTGTCGCGTAGCCCTTTTTCCAAAATACTCGGTCCAAGCGCCAGCCGATTTCAGTTGCGCCTTCAATTCCGATATCAAAATTAACATCCAATAAGCCAATAAAGCCGATAAACGCGCCGTCCTCTTTTCGTTCGACCGCCCAAAGCCCGTAGCCTTTCTCCTCAAAATGCGCTTCGATACGGTCGACCAATGCGTCCGATTCGGTGCGGCTCAAGGGTTTCGGAAAGAACTCCATTACGTCAGGGTTTGCATTCAAGGCCGCAAACGGTTCACGGTCAGATGCTTTCCACCGCCTGAATCCAAGCCGTTCGGATTCGAATAGATAATCGTTCTCCATCTAATCTTCCTTTCACAATTCTTTTTCCTTTGGCTTTGTTTCTTCTGCCGCTAAAAAGTATTTCGCTTTCCATTCATTGTCTGTCGCTTTGAATAAAAGCACCAGCCCGATAATGAAAAAGAACACACTCAAGACAATCGGGACAACCCCCACTTCCCACAATGCCGATAAAAACAATCCGAACTCTCTCGAATAACCGGTTTCTCTTACCTGCGGCGAATACACCGCCGCTGCGACCAAAGTAAACCCGAACAATAGAATGCCTGAGATGACACCAATTCCCCCACCAATCAACTGCTTCATCGATTTGCCTCCTAATTGAGTTATAAAAAAACAGGCGTCCGGAATCCGAACCGCCTGTTTTTCCTGTCTTACTCGAACAATTGCTGGATGCTTTGCGTCGGCAAAGCGCCTTCACCGCCGAGGATGTAGATTCCTGTGACGTATTTCAGCTGCTCTTGGACGGTTTTCACGGTCGCTGCATTCGGTCCGTTCGGTGCCGTCAAGACGAGTGGTGCTTTTGATTTAGATGCCAGTACAGAGCCTGCGAGTGCATCCGGATAATTTGCGCCAGTCGACAAGTACATATACTCGCCGCCGAATGATCCTTTGAAATGATTGATGACCGCGCTGTTCGTTTCATAGCGCGATGCGCCCGAAAGACGTACTGGGTTTTTCACTTCTTTTGCTGTGCTGTCAGAAACAGCGCCTTTACCGCCAATGATGAAAGTTTTGCTATAAGCTTTTGCTGCGAAATGTGCTTTCACTTCCGCCGGCAAGCCGTTCGGTTTCGTCAGCAAGATCGGCATTTTCTGGCTGCCTGCGACCGGTGCAATCGACAAAGCGTCCGCAAATGTTGAACCGGTTGCCACGACAGCTTGTGTCGAAGTTTTCATTTGCTTCGCGATGTTGACCGATGTTTCGTAGCGGTTTTTGCCGCTGATGCGTTTGATGTTTGTTGCTTTAATGCCGAGTTCGTTCAGTTCCATTTCGACCATCGGGCTGATAGCACCCTGTCCGCCAATTAATGTCACTTCTGTTACTTTCAATCGTTTCAATTCATCTTTTACCGATTGTGGAAGTGAATCGGTTTTCGTGAGTAGCAGCGGTGCGTTTTGATACGCTGCAAGCGGAACTGCACTCAAGGCATCCGGGAAATCGCCGCCTGTTGCAATAACGGCTTTGCCGGATGTGCTCCAGCCTTTTTTCGAAACTTCTACCGCTGTATCGTAGCGGCTTTCCCCACTGAGGCGCTCGGCGAGATTCCATTTATCTTTCAGTACAAGAATCGCTTGTGCCCCGTTCAATCGGCCCCATCCTGAGACAAGGTCAAAGCCAGGTGCCAATTCTTCCATTTCATACGGGAAATCTTCTTCAAAGCCCCAATCTTCCTCGAAACCAGGAGGAGCATCTTCTGCGATAAACTCAACGTCATCCGCTGAGGCCGTCAGTAAATTTTCCAACTGGGCTGGTGAAAGAAACGGATTGATCGATTTCAAGACACCTGCAACGGCCGCGACGTGAGGAGCTGCCATCGATGTTCCAGACATCAACGTAACATTGCCGTCCGGCAGCAAGCTCGGGATGTCTGTACCCGGTGCGACGAGGTCAAGATCTTTGCCATAGCTCGAGTAATCCGATACCAGGTCAAGTTTGTTCGTTGCGCCGACTGCGATCGCGTATTTCGATGACGCCGGGTAAGAAACTTCTTCCCATCCGTCATTTCCTGAAGCTGCGACGATTGTAACGCCACGCTCGTTTGCGTATCTCATAGCGTATTCCAAGACACGGCTATAGCCGCCGCCAAGGCTCATGTTGATAACATCGGCTCCTTGGTCTGTTGCGTACAGGATGCCGTATGCAATTTGTTCTGTATCGCCGTAACCTGACGCATCAAGCACTTTCACCGGCAGGATTTTCGTCGACTGGTTAATGCCCGTCATCGAATAATCGTTGTCCGCTTCCGCTGCAATGATGCCGGAAACGTGCGTGCCGTGTCCTTGGTCATCGAATGCCTCATTGTCATCATTGATGAAATCGTAGCCAGTGCTGATCATTTGGTTCTTCAAGTCAGCCAGCGTGTAATCAACGCCGGTATCGATGACCGCGGTGACGATTTCTGCATGCTTTTGAGGAGCTGCCAGCTTCGTCATTTCCTCGAAATCGATGTCAGCGTCTTCGATGCCAAAGCCGCCGCCTTTGTTTTCAAGCGACCATTGCTCGTCATAATAGATATCTTCTGAATGAAGCTTGTATTGCTGTACCGGTTCGATGAATTCAACTTCCGGCAAGTCTTCAAGCGACTGCAAAGTTTTATTCGTTGAAGCAGCTGACATGCCTGACTTCAAATCCACCACGAAGAACTGGTCGAATTTCGGCGCTTCGGCGTCAAACCCAGAAACCGACTGGATGCCAGCCGTTCCAGCTTCCGCTTTTGTCAGCGTTTCGCCTTCTTTTACTTTTACAATGACTTTGTTCATGGAAGCATCTTTTACGACGTATGGAGTCGGAAGCATTGCCGACATGACTGATTTTCCAGCCAGTTTGTTAATGTTGATTGCTTGTCCTGCCGCTTCCACATCGTCTTTCAAATTCGCAGGCGCTGTTTTCAACGCGAGCGTGTACAATTCGCTGATCGCTTTCTGGTCAGCTACGGTGATCGTTTTCGAACTTTGGAAGCCATTTTCCGCAATGCTCGTGATCAAGCCGTCGAGCTGATTGAGGTTTTTCTTCAATGAATCACGGACAGATGCTTCCGTCACGGCCTGATAACCGATAAACGGCGCCAGTTTATAGTAAAGCTTCGTCAATTCTTTGCCGCTTTCTGTTTGCGAAAGCACTTCGCCGCGGATCACGCGCAATTGGTCAAGCAGCGCCTGGTCTCCAGCTGCGTCGCCCATGACAAGTTCTGCCGGGCATTGCTCGTCGTTTGTCGGTTTTGATGCTTTTACAGTGACGCCGTCAAAGCCGATTGTGTAGCTTGCTTCTTCGGCTTCTTCGCCTTCAGGCAAATCCACCGGCAATTCTTCAGCGTATGAAGATACCTTTATGTAATAAGGGCCTTCCCAAGCGATCGGGAATTTAACAGTCGATTTCATTTCTGCAAAACTGTAGTTGCTAAATGGGTCAAATGGCTGGTCGGCGGTCGCGCGTTCTGCGTCCGGGTAGACGGTAAAGGTCAATTCATCTTCTGACTGAAGAGAAACTTCGAAATGCGTATGCGCTGCGACTTGTGCAGGATCGACATCGATCTTGTACCAATGTTCATTGTCCTCTGCAGAAAACGTATCGCTTACGTCATCTCCTTGCACCAATACGTCTGCATCCACTAAATCTTCGGCTTGCGCCGTTTGTGTAGCCGGTAAAACGCCAAAAAGTGATACACCCATCAAAAAACTCGTCGCAATCTTGAACGCGCGGTCCATCCTACCATCCCCATTTCAATTTTTTTACATTTACTTTAAATCCATTAAAGCACATCGGAAGACATAAAAATAGATGGTTTTAAAAATATTTTTCCGGGACTATTGATGTGCTTAAAATTTGGTGTCTCGATCACAAAAAAGAGGGAAAATCATACCCGAATCGGCATGTCTTCCCCTCGTTTATTACTTTATTTTTTGGCGCGTTGTTCAGGCATATCAAGCGGCGTAAAATAATACGAACAGTCCGGCCAGCCCAATTCTTCGCTAAGGATGTCAAAAGTCGAACGGAAAAATTCCTGCATCGCCCGCGTAGGCTGCGGTGAACCTGCGACTTTGTCGAGCATCAGGAAATACTCGCTCAGCGACGCTTCAAAATACGCATCGGCAGGCTTTAATCGCTCGCTGTCGAGTTCTTTGTTGACGAACGGATACGGCAGCACGAAAAATGCGGGTACATCGACATGGCCGTCGCCGAGCCAGAACCCGTACTCGATAAAATGTTCATCGAACGCCGCTTTTTCGATGACTTTGTCTTCCGGATACGGCTGGTGGATGCCGGGCAAAACGAGCGAGGAAACGTCAAAGGTTCCCCAAAACAACGCGGGCTTCATTTTTCGGGAGCGCAACGGGCCGATAAACTTCAGCTGTGCTGCGGCCGCAAAATGAAAGAGTTTGAGCCCGCGTATCGCCTGTTCCCAATTGAAGGTCAGCGGCGTGGCGTCTTCGTTGAGATTGTTCTTATACGCCATCTCCTGCGGCCTCGGGTTGATTTTCAACTCGACGCCTTTCGATGCCAGCGCTTCGAAGATCTCTTCGAAATAGGTTTTGATCGACTTGGCCGTTTCGATCAGCACAGCTTGCATATTGCCCTCGACATTGATAAGAATGCGGCTTTCGTAAATGTCCAAGTCGACTTGAAACGCCTGATCCTGATGGAACAACAAACCCGTTGTGAATCCGTTCGGCGTGATGGCGAGCGTCACATGTGCCCATTGTGGCTCCTGCTCGGCGGTTTCGAGCTTGATCTTGCCGAGGATCTGTGACAGCAAATGCAAAGTGAACTTCGTATCGGCCCATTCGGAATGCTTGATCACGTCCATTTTATTTTCCTCCTCTGGATTTCAAATCCATAAGCGTCGGCAGTTTCTATTCCTCCTTGTATTCGACATGCGTGCTGACTTTCCTATCTTTTCTTTAGAGAGACATCAATTAACTGATTCACGACAGAAAAACCGCTTCAGCTGAAAGTGCTGAAGCGGTTTTCCACAATGCTTACCCCCACCACATCGCTGTGACAAAAAAAGCCCATAATGAAGCAGCTGGTGCCACAGTGAATAAAACGATTGCATATAATTCCCGATGAGTGCGGACTTTTTCCTGCCGTTTAATCAACAAAAGCAATAAGAGCCCTGACACGACGTATAAAAATATTCCCGCCACCGTCAATCCCGTCAGATAATAGATAGGAGCAACCGATACCGCATACTCACTCAAAAAATAAGCCATACCTTGGCCGAATATACAAAAACAACTAGCCAATAAAAAACTCAGCAGTAAACTCCAGTGAAGTTTCTTCACTCGCGCACCCCAATTTTCTATATTCTATTTTTCATACTCTGCTACTGATTTCTTACAGAAAAAGAAAGACAGAATATCTTATAAAATTATCCAGCATTATTGAATCTCCCAATACATCGATGAGCCTATTTCTTTTGTTCTTTTCATCTTTATTTTTTCAAGCACGCGAATGGATGCCTGATTGTCGCGATCGGTTTCCGCATGCACTTTTTCTACCTCTTCTTGTGCCAGCGCCCATTGCATCAAGGCGTTCATCGCTTCAGTCGCATAGCCGTTATTCCAGTACCGTTCGAGCAACCCATATCCGATCTCCACTTGCTTCTGGTCATCAGGTTTACCTTTAAATCCGGCATCACCAATTACCTGGCCATCTGATTTGCGGATAATCAACCAGCTCCCCCATGTAAACAGGCTGGGGTCTTTCCGCAACTCTTGTAAGTGGTGGGCAATTTCGGGGCCGTTGTCGTACTGCTGGGTTTGAAGCAGCTGAGTCACTTTTGCGGTGCAAGGAATGATTTCCAATCGGTCGGTTTCCAGTTTCTTCATTGCTTATTTTTATCCGCCGCTGCAATATACTTCTCAGTCAGCTCCAAATACTCTTCAATGGCAGAACTCAATGATTTCTGTGCATCCTGCCAAAATGCCACTTGCGTGATGTCTGCCCCCAGATAACGTTCGCCCAATTGTTCGACGGTCATTTTTCCGGAATCGCGCAATAACGCATCGTATCTCTCCGGGAATCCATCCGGCTGCTGTTTGGCTTGTTCATATACGCCGTTGCTGAATAAATAGCCGATCGTGTACGGAATGTTGTAGAACGCTTTTTCGGCATCGTAGAAATGGCCGATGAACATCCATTTGTGAAGCGCCAGTTCCTCAACCAATCCGCCGTAAATATCATTTTCCACATCGGCGATCATCGTTTTGATATCGTCCGCAGAAATCATGCCCTGTGCCCGTTGATCGTAAAATTTCCGTTCGAAGCGGAACATATTCGGCACGCTCACGACGTACTTCAAGCCGTCACGGATCTTCATTCCGAGCATGGCGAGCCGTTCGTTTTCGTCTGTCGTCTGTTCGATCACTGCATCCAACACCAGATTCTCCATGAACGTAGAGGCCGTTTCCGCAACACTCGTGCCTTTTTGCTGCGCCAGCGCCGGTTCGTCGTGAATGATGTGGTTATGATAGGCGTGGCCCAGTTCATGCGCCAAGGTCACCAAATCCTGATACGTGTCGCGATAGGTCACAAAGATCCGGCTTTCCTTGGCCAGTGGCATCGAAGCACAAAAGCCGCCTTCTGCTTTGCCCGGCCGGTTCTCGGCTTCGATCCAATCCTGTTCAAATGCACGGTCAGCAAAATGCCCGAGCTTGTCGCTGAAGTGGTGGAATTGCTTGCTGATGACGGTTTTCGCCGAAGCAAAATCCACTTTGTCCGAAAGCGAGAACGCCGGAGATTCCAGATCAAACCAACTGGCTGAATCTTGGCCCGCCACTTTCAACTTCCGTTCGATATACGCTCTGTACAAATCCTTATTGCAGTCGATGGCTGTGAGCATCGCATCGATTGAGGCTTCCTGGATCCGATTGTGCTCGAGCATCTCTTTCAATTTATTGTCCCAGCCACGCTGTTCGTAAATCGCCAAACGAGATCCCGCCACACGGTTCAAAATCGCTGCCACTGTATCCGCGTGTGCTACGCACGTTTCGTCAACGGCTTCAGCTGCCCGCTTTCGGCTGGCACGGTCTTTGCCGTTTATCGTTTCATTCAATGCCTGGCCGATCGATACGTGCTGCAGTTCCCCGTCTACTTCAATCGGAACTCTCAATTTAGTCAAAACCAATTCGTGCTGCTGTTCCCAGCCCGACAAGCCATTGACGGACAGTGCGCTAATCATCCGCTCCAGTTCAGCCGGCAAACGGTCTTTGACCATCCGTCTTCTTTCATTCAAATAAAACGACGAAGCTTCAACGCGGCCGGAAGCAGTGAACGTTTGCCACTCTGCCTCGGTAAATTCAGCAAATACTTGGTCCAACTCGATCTGCAAGGAAGCGAGTTTTGCTTTTAGCACGGCGCTTTCATCCATCAAAGCGATCGCCGCCTGATCCGCCACATTTTCTGCGTATGCACAGATGGCGAAATCATCGAGCTGCTCCCAGGCTAGCAGAGCATACTGAAATTGATCGATGATTTCCAACAAGGCATCGTTATCGCGCACGTCCATCTCACGGTAGTTTTGCAATTGCCCAGCTGCCTGCTCGAGCGTATTTTGCAAGTCTTTCATGAACGCTTTCAGTTCTTCTGATCGGCTCGTTCCGGCATATAAAGAAGTTAGGTTCCACGTTTGTGCAGTTGTCTGTTCCACGAATAATCCCCTTTTTATCTGCGGCAGCATCCTACTGCCTTATTTGCGCATCTTTATACTCATTCTTCTTTTTCCTGAAAATCCCTTTTGTAAATGAATATAAGACAAACAAAACTATTGCGGCTCATTGCCTGGACGTGTGGCTTCGCTTTCCACTTCTATCATCCAGGACAAAATCGTGGTGCTGTCCCGGACATTTTTTTCTTTGACTTCTTCCAATAAAGTCGTCACGCCTTCAGCGTTTGACACCGCATCAAAGCGTTTTGCCACTTTCAGCGGATCCGAAAAATCGGTATTCGGGCATTCCACAAGCCCATCGGTCGTCAGCAGGATGTGATTTATGCCTTTTCTTAATTCTTTGGCGCCTGTGCTAAAGCAAGGCACCGGCAAATCGAAGGTATTCACTTTGCCGATCCATTCATAGAAACTGCGATGATTTTGCTGCATCTCCCCAAGCGCTTTGAGTTCAGGATGAAACAAGTACAATAGGCAGTCGCCGACAGAGAACCACCAAAGAAACTTGCCTTTTCTTGCGGTACATAAGACGGCCGTCTCGCCTTGCACTTCGCTGCACGCTGCTTTAAAGCGTTCGCTGTCAAAGCTTGCCAACAAAATTTCCGATAGCTGACTGAATGCTTGTTTTACCGGCAGCTTTAAAGCTTCATTGATCGAAGGTTCCAAACCGCCAATTTCCGCAACGACGAGCTCCGCGCTTTCGGCTGTTTGATGGGCGTCGAGCAAGACAGTGAATTCCCAGTCTTCCTCTGCGTTCGCCCAAATCATACAGCCATCTTCGTTTTTCGTTTGCCCGGCCGCTGAATTGCCGCCAAACCGCCCTAGCGTCACAGGACCGATTTGCTGAATGTCCAGCTGGTCGACAAAAGACTGCTCGCTTCCGATCCAGCTGAACGACATTTGCTCTTTGCTATTTTTCATATGTATTTGCCTCCTGTTACTTATTGAAACGACTCATATTATTTGTCCAGTATACGTGAAGCTCCCCTTTGTCTGCATAAAAAAAGAAGAGTCTGCTTGTGCAGACCCTTCGTTTAACATGACGCGCTATTCTTTTCTCCGGTACAGATACATGGTCAGCGGCGCAAAAATCACCACGAAAATCGCGGATACGACCACCACCCAGCCGATTTGTTCCCACGTGCCGTTGCCATGCATCAAGCCGCGCACCGCTGTGGCGAGTATGGAAATCGGATTGATGTTGACAAATCCTTGCAGCCAGGACGGCAAAGTCGACGGGTCGACGAAGACGTTGCTGACAAAAGTGAGCGGGAACACCACCAAAAAGCTGACCATCATTAAGGATTTTTCGGAACGCATGATGATGCCGGCAGCCGTCCAGATCCACGAAAAGCTGAACGAGAACAATAAGATGACCAATACTGCACCCAATACGCCCATGGCACCGCCTTCCGGGCGAAATCCGAGTGCTAGCCCGAGGCCGATCATAATTGCCGAAGCCAGCGAGTAGCGGATGACGTCGACGAGCAATGCCCCGACTAAAGCAGAGGGCAGCCAGATCGGCAAGGTACGGAAACGGTCAAAAATACCTTTTCGGATATCATTGTTCAAGTCGATGCCGGTGTACATCGTAATCTGCGATACCGTCATAACCAAAATGCCAGGCAACAGAAACTGCAGGTATTCGCCTGTCGAACCAGCGATCGCCCCGCCGAACAAATAGGTAAACATCAATAGAAAAATTATCGGAAATACTGTCACATCAAACATTTGCTCTGGGACATGCTTGATTCGCAGCAATGCGCGGTGAGCAAACGCCATCGTCGAGGCCAAGGCATTCGGCGGATCCGGCCGTCTGCCCCCCGCGATGGCGTTCGACGGATGCACTTCCTCGTACGCTGTTTTGTCGTGTTCGATCTGCACGCTCATGAGTTCTCCTCCTCAGTCGGTTGATCGCTGGCGGATTGTCCGGTCAATGTCAAAAACACTTCATCCAAGCTCGGCCGCCCGAGCGAAAAATCGCTGATGCCGATTTTTTCTTTGCCCAGTTCGCCGAGTGCTTCTGCAACGATGGAAGAGTCTTTCGCCTGTGCACTCAACGTCACGCCGTCTGTCGATACGTGAACCGGGACACTGAGCTTCTGTTCAAGAATGGCCGCTGCTTGCGCCTGATCGGCTGCATCGAGCAATTGCACATTCAATGTGCCGGTCCCGACAGAGGCTTTCAATTCACTGCTTGTGCCTTCTGCGATGATTTTGCCTTGATTGATGACCGCAATACGGTCTGCCAGCTGGTCCGCTTCCTCCAAGTTCTGTGTGGTCAACAGCACGGTCGTTCCTGCCTGAACGAGTGCGCGCACAATCTCCCATACTTGGTTGCGACTGCGCGGGTCAAGGCCGGTCGTTGGCTCATCGAGAAACAATAAGTCCGGCGTCACGACAATGCTTGCGGCGATGTCGATGCGCCGTCTCATGCCGCCTGAATACTTTTTCACTTGCCGTTTCGCTGCCTGTTCCAATCCGAATGCCGACAGCAATTCCGCTGCACGCTGCTTCGCTTCCTTGGTCGTGTAGCCCATGAGCCTAGAGATCAGCACCAAGTTCTCAATCCCGGTCAGGTCTTCGTCGATCGATGCATACTGGCCCGTTAAACTGATGCGGCTTTTGATGGCGGCGCTTTCGGTCTTCAAATCATGCCCGAAAATGGTCGCGCTGCCGCTGTCCGGCTGGATCAACGTGGCGAGCATGCGGATCGTCGTCGTTTTTCCTGCCCCGTTCGGCCCTAAAAATCCGTACACTGTGCCTCTTGGAATCGCTAAATCCACGCCGTCTACTGCCCGTTCTTTCCCGTATACTTTCACCAGTCCCGCTGCTTCTACAGCCAATCCGTTCGCTTGCCGCTCCACATTTCTTGTTTCCATGCTCCTCACCTTTTTCTTTGCAGGATACATTCACGTGATTATGGCTTTCATTATAAACCCATTGGCGGAATATTCACTCTTTTTATCTCATTATAGAACAAACGTTCCTATTAATCCACTATTATTTTTCCCATAAAGAAAAACTCCTGCATCTTGGCAGGAGTTTAAAAATTCCATTATTAAATCGACCATTTCACTAGCATCCCGGCATGGGTCAAGCCGCCGCCGAATCCGTACAGCAGCAATTGATCGCCTGCTTTGATGCGGCCGTCTTTCACGCCTTCAGCAAGCGATAGCGGAATTGAACCGGCAGAAGTGTTGCCGTAATACTCAAGTGAATACACCGTCTTGTCGAGCGATAGCCCGCTTCTCGTGCAAATCGATTCGATGATTCGCAAATTGGCGCTGTGAGGCACGAACCAATCTACGTCGGATGGTGCTACGCCTGCTTTTTCCATCAAGGCGTTGACGCCTTTTGGCACTGTATTGACCGCCCATTTGTATACTTCGCGGCCATTTTGCCAAACGACATTGCGGGCAGCCAAATCTTCTCCGAACATTTCGCCCGCCAGGTCTGTACAGTACAGGTTGTTCGCTAATGCGCCGTTGGTTCCCATATGCGACTCGACAAAGCTTGGATTGTCAGCGTCGTGCTCGACCAGCACTGCCCCGCCGCCATCCCCGAACAAGATGCACGTCGAACGGTCGCCGTAATCGAGGATCTTCGAGAAAGTCTCTGCCCCGATCACCAGGATTTTCTTATGCAATCCGGAAGTGATCAAGCCGTTTGCCATCTGCAAGCCGTAGGAAAAGCCTGCGCAAGCCGCGTTCAAATCGATTGCGCCGGCGTTCGGTATGTTCAGTTTGGCTTGAACCATCGCGGCTACGCTCGGCGTTTTGAAGTCAGGCGTCATCGTGCAAGCAATGATCAAATCGACATCGTCGAACGATTTTCCATAGCGCTCCGCCAAATCCTGTACTGCACTCACACTTATATCACTCGTAAATTCGTGTTCTCCCGCAATGCGGCGCTCTCTGATGCCGGTGCGCTGGAGAATCCACTCGTCATTTGTTTCAACCAATTGTTCCAGGTCTAAATTCGTCAGCCTCTTTTCGGGTACATACGATCCGATGGCTGTGATTCGTGCTGCTGATCTGCTCATTCATACACCCCTTTAGCTTACTCACCTCATTTTAGCACCTAACATTAGTATTAGGTACCAATAATTTAAATGAATGCACAAATACTTTTACTTGTATAGTATTTATATCTTTATTCCAATCCATAAGACTCACAAGAAATAGGTAAAAAGAACACCTCAATTGGCAGGTAACCCCCCTGTCATGACAGCCTTTTTAGCGTGACATTACCGACCATTATAAACATGTAAGTAACATACTAGTTTCGAGAGGTTTTAAATAATATTAAATCGTGAATAGTAAATAGCAGAAAGGAGAAAACTGGCAAAAGGAATTTACTGTAAGATTAAAAAATAGACTTGGAGATGAACTATGAAAACTCGCAGAAATTTTAAATCGTATCTCGCCCCTGAAACGGACGATGCAGGCCGCAACATTTCCTGGAGCTCCATTTTCGCTGGAGTCGTGACGTTTATCGCATTCTTAATTATGTTTAGTTTGATCGGTACTGCTATTGGCCTTGGGGTAACAGACGCTACTTCAAATGATCCATTTGCCGGTGTAGGAACCGGATTAGCCATTTGGGGCGTTTTGACACTGCTGATTTCGTTATTGGCAGCCGGATTTGTCACTGGGATCACGGCGGCGCGCGCTGGTTTGGTCCACGGATTCTTAACTTGGGCGACTAGCGTGATCATCCTGTTTGTACTATTAACATTCACGACCATCAACACATTCCAGACAGTCGGTTCGATTTTCGGCAGCGTCGGAAGCGCAGTCGGCCAAGGGGCTGGATCTGTCGCATCTACTGCCGGTGACGCAATTCAAAGTACATTCGACAACGTTACGGAAAACTTCTCTGGCGTTGATACGGCTGAATTGGAAGGCAATGTGAACGAAATCCTCGCTGATACGGATATTCCTGAATTGCAGCCTGGCTATTTGGAAGGCGAATTGGAAGAAAGCCGCAATGAAGTGCTTGATGCAGGGAAAGAGTTAGCTGTAAACCCTGAAAACTCAGATGCCATTCTTCAAGACCTAGGTGATTCCTTGACGGCCAGAGCCGAAGAAATCCAAGAGTCTGTCGATGAAGATGCCGTTGCGGAAGCTGTTGCTGCCAACACTGAATTAAGTGACGCAGAAGCAGAAGAAGCAACCAATAATATTGTCGATGGCTTAAACCAAGCGACGACTGAAGCCAGCCAACAGATTGAAGATGCACAAGTTGCCTTGGAAGACGCATCTCAAGAATTGGAAAGCACCATCGCTGATGTACGCCAGTCTACAGAGGAAGCGACTCAAACCGCTTCAACTATCTCCATCTGGGGATTTGTCGCTCTATTGTTGACAATGGTCGTCACTTCCCTCGCAGGAATTTTCGGATCTAGCTTTGTCCGCAAAGAACGCACTGTAAACAAATAATCTTGAAACCGACACCCTTCCGCTTCTACGCGGGAGGGTGTTTTGCGCGGCCAAAGACCCTCGAATTTTGGGTAAGCGGACGGCTGGGAGTCGCCCTTCAAAAACAATCTGTGGAATAATAGCCATATGAGAACTTATTCGTCAGGAGGCGCTGGAATGAAACGAAACCGAACCGCAAATAATAGTGAATTCCGCCAGCTCCTCAAGCAGGCTTTTGCCATCAACCAACGCCCGCTGCCATGGGCTAAAGCTTTGGCCGCAGGCGTCAGCTCAGGGCTTCCCGTGCTGATCGGCGTCTGGTTGGGGCAGTTGCAATACGGGCTGATTGCAGGGCTCGGCGGCTTGGCATTTCTTTATATGTTCAATGAACCTTACGCGCTGCGATCGAAAAAAATATTTTTCGCCGCCCTTGGCTTAGCGTTTTCAGCGGGCCTTGGCGTCCTGCTGTCACAGCAGCCGTTTCTCGCGGCCGCAGCAGTCGGTGTCATCGGCGCTTTGGCGGTCTTCATCTTCGGCGCCTATCAATTCACAGGGCCCTCCGCCATTTTCTTCGTGTTGGTATTTTTGATCAATAATAATATGGCCGACAACCCGGCCTTGTTCTTACTGAACGCATTCCTGGTCTTTCTGGGCGGCATGCTGTCCTGGCTGATGGCAATGTGGGCTTATCCTTTCAAGCCTCACGCCGCCGAAACGAAGGCAGTGAAACAAGAGTATGCTGAATTGGCGGCGCTCGCTGAATCTGCCGGCTCCGCTGAATTCTACGCCATGCGCCAGCGCACCTGGTCCGCTTTGAAATCTGCCGAAACGGACCTCGGCTACGCCTCTGCCAAATGGACACGCTCGAACCGGCTCGTGCAGCTGAACTTGCTGCATCTGCAGGCAAAAGCGGTCTATGCCGAAATCATTAAACTCGGCGACCGCTATTCCGCTGTCTCGAAAGAAACTGCTGATAATTTGCGGCTCATCGCTTCCTCGGTTGAAGCGTCCGGCAAAAAATCCTTTGCTGCCGCACCGCGACTGCAGACTGAAACCGGCGATGCTTTAACTGAAAGCACACGGAAAGCCTACGATATCCTCAGCGGCCAGCGCGATAAACGAACGCGCGATACGGAGCTTACCGCAGAGCCATTCAAAGCTGTCTTTACGGGTTCCTTCAATAAACATTCAATGGTATTTTTTGCAGCCATTCGTTTTGGCATTGTCTTGGCATTTGCCGCATTGATCGCCTATTTTCTCCCGATCAATCCGTCTTATTGGGTTCCGTTATCGGCCGCAGCAGTGATGTCCGGCGCTACCATCCTGTCGACATTCAACCGCTCCATCCAGCGTTCAGCCGGCACCATTGTCGGCATTGTAGTGGCGGCGATCATCCTGTCTTTCCAACCGGATGGGCTGTCTATCGCATTGATCATTTTCGCATTGACGACACTGACGGAGCTCGCCATCGTTTTAAACTATGCCGTTGCGGCATTCTTCATCACGCCAAATGCTTTGATGATTGCGGAGAGCACTTCACAGATCGGAGACCTTTCCTATTTTGCTTCTGCGCGCATTGTCGATGTCTTGATCGGTTCAGCGATTGGGCTCCTCGGGGTCTTATTGATCGGCCGGCGACGTGCTTCCAGTTTGATTCCCCAGCATTCGGCGAAGACATTGCGAAGCCAGCAGCGCTTCATGAGCTTGCTGTTTTCACCTTACAGCCCGGACCTTGAAGCGCAGCCGATTGAATTGAAGAAAATGCGCACCAATTTAACCAACTTGAAACTGGTGCTCGATACGACACAAGGCGAATTGCCACAGCGGCCGGAAAATCTCGAGCTCTTGCAGCAAGTATTCTTTGCAGCCGAACAACTGGGCTTCCTGCTCGAGAACGCGGCGCAAAAAGACAGGCTCGCCTTGTCTCCCGTGCAACTCGGACAGCTCTACCTGTTCTTTGAAATGATGGCCAATACGATGGAAGGCAAATGGCCGTTTGCGGAGCATGTGATTCCTGAAATTCCGGGATTCCCCGAAATCGAGCAGGAACTCGCTGCCTTGCAGGAAACGGTTCGAATGAGCCGCCGCGAGCCTGATCTACCCCAACAAGACGAAGCCCTGGAATAGGCTTCGCCTTTTTTTGTGTGTAGAACTTCTGGCAATTCTCTGTAAAGTTAACTTGACGTAAAGCAAACTTTACACATAAAATAGAGCCATAACTACGAGGACGTGATTGAGTGGATAATAAATTGAAGGAATTGCGGGAGGCACACGGTTATTCACAAGACCAACTCGCCCAAAAACTAGGCGTCTCGAGACAGACGATCATTTCAATCGAAAAAGGGCGCTATAATCCTTCCTTGCCTCTTGCCCTGCAGATGGGCCGAATTTTCACTACCCCCGTCGAGAACATCTTCTTTTTAGAAGAAGGATCGGATTGAATTATAGGCACTGGGTTCAGCACCTTATTTATACCTTGGATTCTCCTGAGTAGGCGTTATAGATATAACGATCACGACCACTTTATAGCAAAAATGTATAGTACACTAGATAAAAATAAAAACGAATCAGCTGTGCTTGAAAAGGAGCGGATTAGGGATGGATCCTTTAACATCGATCAAAGAAAATTTGTCGAAACTGACGACTGGCCAACGTGCTATTGCAGATTACATTATGAAAAATTCCTCAGAAGTCGCTTTTTTAACAGTGTATGAATTGGCGCAGCGTGTAAATACCAGCACTACAACCATTATGCGGCTGACCGCAAACCTCGGGTATAGCGGCTACAGCGAATTTCAAAAAGGCTTACAGCAAATTTTGCGGGATCAAACCGCTCCGCAGAACCGCCTGAAATTAAACCTTGAAAGTCCTACTGAAGGCGACCTGTGGGAAAATACCATCGCTCATCACTTGCATCATATCCGCAACTTAGCAGAGCAGCTGCCGAAGGCCCAACTTGATGCAGCTGTCCAAAAGATTATATCTGCACGCCACATTTACTGCACCAGCGTTCGCAGCGGACTGCCGGTTGGCCAATACTTAAGCAACGGCTTGAACCGAACATCCGGAAACGCAAAGCTTGTCATCGCCGATACGAGCGATTGGGTGGATGAAGTCATCACCATGAATGAAGGTGACTTGATCATTGCCACCAGTTTCCCGCGCTATGCCAAGCGCATTATTGACTTTGTAAAAGCGGCAAAATCACGGAAGGTCCAAATTGTGGCCATCACCGATAGCTTTTCTTCGCCTATTGTTGAGTTCGCCGATCTCACTCTCATCTGCGAATCGGATAGCCTCGCTTTTCATAATTCACCTATCTCGGCGATGGTTGTCGCAGACTACTTGATCAATGCGACAGCCATTACACAATCCGAACAAACAAAAGAACGATTGGACCTTATTAACGACGTACTAACCGGCATGGATTACCACTACAATAATTCCTCGAAAGATTCATAACACTGACTTTGTGCAGGCATCTAAACTTTTCAGCAGACCTCAGCCGTCTTCTGAAAAGTTTTTTTATTTTGTGATTTTCTCAATGAAAGGGTTTACACAAGAAAAATCAATTGGTATAGTAATAAAAATTACTTTAAATTAATTTTAAGTAATAAATATTACAAAGGTGGTTTTTCATATGACTAAGCCTTCACTGGAACAGGATTCACAGTTGATTGAACAGATGGCCAATATAAGCTCTTCCATCTTCGCGGATGTAATGGATATGAACAATGCAATGGATTACCGTTTAAAGCCGATGAATTACAAAAAGCCGCTAGTTGGTCGGGCACGGACGGTCTCCCTGCCAAAAGGCGATAATTTGTTTTTGCACCACGCTATTTATGAAGTGGAGCCGGGCGACATCATCGTGGTGGACGGGCAAGATCATAAAGACTCTGCTTACTTAGGGGAGTTAATGGCTGGGGCTGCAGAAGCATTAGGAATCCAGGGAATCGTGATCGATGGCTTGGTGCGTGATAAAAAAGAGCTCGAGCAACTGGATATTCAAATTTACGCAAAGGGATTCTTGTCGACAGGCCCCAAAAAAGAAGGCCCCGGTTCGTTCGATACAGACATCACATGCGCAGGGGTATTTGTCTCTTCGGGCGATTATATTGTGGGGGATGAGGATGGCGTCGTCGTTATTCCACGTGCACTTGCTTCCGAAACTATAAAAAAAGCTGAACAGAAATTGGCCTATGAACAAAACCGCCTGGACGTCATTCGCCAATACAAACAGCAATCCGGGACAAAGCAAAAATCCGCGATCGCCCCGAATTGGCTGGAAGATAAATTAAAAAAACACGGCATACCAGAAAGGGTTTGAGTTTATGAAAATAGGATTTATCGGCTTCGGTGAAGTTGGATTCGAGATGTCAAAAGGGTTTCATCATCTCGAGAGCGGCCTTCAACTTTTCGCCTTCGATCAACAGCACACAGACCCCAGAATGATTCAGCGAGCTGAGGAAGCGAATGTGTCCTTGCTCGACAGCCCTTTGAAAGTGGCAGAGCAAAACTTAGCGATCCTTTTTGTCGCAGTTCCCGCCCAGTATGCAGAAAGCGCGTGGGAATCTATTCTGCCGGCGTTAAATAACTCTACACTGTACGTAGATTTAACGACCGCTTCCGCTAATATTAAACAAGGCATCAGCGATAGATTGGCGGCCACGCAAAGCCTGTTCGTAGACGCGGCCATTATGGGGCCTTTAAAAGGCAACCAGCATAAAGTGCCGATGATTGTCAGCGGCACTGCAGCGGAAGCCTTCATAAGCCAGGGAAAGAATCTGGAGATGAACTTGGAGTATGTCAGCGAAGCCGCAGGTGACGCTACCAATATTAAATTCATCCGCAGCATCTTCACTAAAGGCCTATCGACCCTCCTCCACGAAGTGATGGAAGTGGCAGAGAAATTGGACCTTGATGAGACGATTACCGCGTCGATTACTGACACCATCGACAAGGAACCGTTCGAAAATGTGATCAATCGCTTAATCACCGGCAACGTGCTCCACGCAGAGCGGCGCGTCAAAGAAATGGACAATGTGCTTGAATTTCTGAACGAAAATAAAGTGGACACCTTAATGACTAAAGCCACACGCGATAAATTGCAGTTGCTTACCGATTCAAAACTCAAAGAACGATTCAGTGGAGAAGCGCCTCAAACTTGGAAGCAGGTCATGGAGAAAATCAATCATTCCGATTGAGACATAGAAGGGAGACCGCATAATGGGAATTATTGCACTCGTTATTTTTGTAAGCGTTTTAGTTTTCTGGAGCGTGAAACTGAAAAGAAACTTGGGAGAAGCGGCCCTGATTGGGTTTTTGGCCATTGTCCCCCTCGGAGGATCTCAAGCCTTTGCGCTGTTCATGCAAGGCATCGAATTCGCTTCTACATTTTCAGTGCTCTACGCAGCTATCGCTTTCGTGTTTATGGCTTATGTGATCGACAAATTCGGTATCGTCGAGCGTTTATTGGCTATTTTGAACTCGCTGGTCGGCCGTTTGCCCGGCGCTCCTGCTCTCATGGATGCCGTGGGTTCTTCCGTGATGGGCACTTTATCTGGGGGAGACTCCGGCAATACGGCTGCCACAGGCTCCATCACAGGCCCTTGGATGATGCGCAATAATTGGAACAAAGAAATCGCCGCATCGGTCATGGTCGGAAATGGCGGAATGGCGTCTGCCCTCCCTCCCACTTCTTCCATGTTCATCATTTTGGGGTTTGCTCCCGTCGCTGCCGCCATTACAACCGGTGAATTTTTCATCGCTTTATTGATTGCCGGTGCTTATCAATTTTTACACCGCTTGATCATGATTGGGTATTTCGTCAAGAAACAAAACATTAAAGCATTTCCGCCGGATTCGCTTAACCCATTAAGCGTTTCATTAAAAGATGGCTGGACATCGATTTTGATTTATTTAGGCGCTATCATCCCGTTAGTGTTAACGATCGGGCCAATCAGTGAATTCATCATGAATGTCCCTACACTCGGTGAAGAAGCACTCGACAGCATTGACATCGTCATCTGGATTCCAACCTTGATGATCGCAATTGCTTTCTTGTTGGCTGGCAAATCAGCGCCACGTTCTTTTTCGGAGGTATCTGCCTTCATACAAAAATCAATTCCACGTTTTACCGTGATTGGAGCACTGATATTTTTTGCCGTGGCGTCCAGTGAAGTTCTTACTTCACTTGGCCTATCCGACAATATTGTCTACATGATGAGCTCTGTTGACACGCCCGCTTGGTTGACGCTTCTGTTGATCGGAATCGGCGTCACCGCCATTGCCGGCCCATTGACCTCAACGGGCACATTGACCGCAGTGGGGCTAGTCTCTTACGAAATATTGGCCGCATCCGGCTTCTCGCCACTTATTTCCGCTGTAGCTGTCATGACGTTCGCTTCTACTTCAGCACAAATGCCGCCGGCTTCAGGATCCATCTACATCGCTTCCGGAATTGTCGGGGCACGGCCTGAAAAAACCTTCGTCATGCTAATTGTGTATTATGCTTGCCCTGTGGTGTTGATTGGTTGGCTCATCGGCATGGGCATTCTACCAATATAAGGAGGATGAATAACAATGCAAAATTTATTTGAACGCCTTTTCACGATTTGCTTATTGCTGTCGATTTCATTGGGGCTCATCATGGTATTAAGCCAATTAGTGGGCCTTGCGATCGGCAACGGAGAATTTGTCATCAAAGTCGGTGAAACGTTGAAACAACCGACGATTGTGTTGGCAGCGATTTTCTCGGCTTTCGCATTTATCTTGGGGTATTTCCCTAAATACCGCGAAGCCGCAAATAAAGAATAAATCTCAAAAACGGCCCCGCTGCTTATTTGCAGCGGGGCCTTTCTTCATCATTTGGTAGAACGAGCCGAATTTTGTTCCATGCGAGCTTGCTTTAAATCCGAGATGCCGATCAATGGGCAAATAATGAGGCCTGCCACCATAATCCATGTCAGCACCCAATTATTCCCCCATGAAATGATGAGGACGATCAAACAGTTGAAGGCAATGATGAAGCTTCGGTATTTTTCGGTTGCGGCCATATATGATTTGAACATGTTTGCCTCATTCTCCTGTCATTTTTTTATCTTAGTTCTGTTGTATGCCTAGTGGGATGTCCATGTATTTCCGATAGGCGCCACTACCGTTTTCCTGATAAATCCGAATAGACTCAACCTTAAAGCGGCAAATTTCCAGCTCTTCGTTAGCAAGTTGCGCCATCTCTTTTAACTGTCGTACCGACAATCCGTAACTCGTTTTTGCCAGAGTCAGATGGGGAACGAATCGATCAAGTTCGAAGTACTGTGCAATCATTTCATCTGTTGGTTCAACTACCGCAACAAGCCGTTCGTGCAATTTCTTCAGCCCCTGCGATTCAACCTGTAAATACAGAATTTCTTCCCCAAAAAATGCCGTTCTTCCAATAATCACTTCAAAACGCTCAGTTTCCTTACTGGCTTTTCGCACATCTTCAATCCAGCTCTCATCGGTTGTTAAGCCCCCTTGTGCCTTTAAGGTAATATGCGGTTCAACTGCTTCATCAATTTGGTTATCCGGCCATTTCTTTCTGAACCGACTCACTTAGTTCGCAAAATTTCTCGGTGGTGAAATTCCGATAAAATACTGCATTGCCTTTTCCCCTTTTGCAAATCACTATGGATGCACGTAGATTTCTTTAATTGATATTAACATTAATTCCCATCAATTTGGATTTCTTTTATATTCCTATTACAAAAGCGGAAACTTTTAAAATCCACAGTGATGAATTCAAAAGCGTTTTTGTCAAAAAAACAAAGCGCCTGGAAGAACGCATTCTTCCGGGCGCTGTTTTCAATTGACGAAACGGAACTGCTGGCTCGAAATGAGCGGGTAAGAGACGAGTTGTGCGCTGTCCAGATCTTCGGCGTGCATATCCACCGCCGTAATCTGGCTATTGTCGTACGTTGTGTAATAGTAAATCCCTTTGTCCATATTGCAGCAGGAAGAGTACAAAGTGTATTCGAATTTCCCGTCCTCTAGCGCATTGAGCCCTTTCGGCTGCGCCACCGAATTCAGGATATGAAAGAACTGCCCAACACTGTCAGCTTCGCTGCTGCCGGATGCCGAGTTGAATTTGGCGAATGTGGCCCTTACAAAACGCGAAGTCGAGGACAAATCCCCCGGCAAGCCGATGCCGCCCATCCCAAGACTGTATGGCTGGAGGTCTAATAGTTTTGAAAAGCGATTTTCAGGAGCGGAAGCTGTCACAGATAAATACTGGTTCAAATTGAACAAATGGTAGCCGAATTCGGGATTATTCGCCAGCACGCCGGGCAGATTATCATAAACTTTCAGCCCTTCTTTTACAGACTCCACGACGATCGACTGCTGCTGGTCGGAAATCATCCAGTGAAGCGGTGCGATTGGGAGCTGTTCACTGAAAGGAATGTCAGCCAAATTCAGTTTCGACAACAACATTCTTGCTTCCTCGACCGTTTCGCATTGCCCTAAAATCCATGGAATGAATTCAAAAGGCGCGATATTGTCTTTGTCCGGGTCCTCCCGATGGAAATGAGCATTTCCCGGGAAATTCAACCCCGCCATGCTCAAGCCCTTTTCATTGGTGGCGTCGTAGTATAACGGATAATGGTCGATAACCGCTGCCATGCCAATCAAGGCGTAATGATTGCTCGTGTCCTGGGCTTTACGAAAACGAAAATGAAAATTCCGCGGCGTGATGGTCACCATTTCGTTATAGGAAATATCTAAATCGAGATTTCGGCCAAAATAATGGTCTTTCGTTTCGAAACTGATCGCTGTGCACATAACTGTCCGCCCCGCTTTCTAGTTTGTGGCATTGTTCGCTACTCTCTTTATACCCAAAGTTCCATTGACTAACTATTCATTCGTTTTCCCTTCCGAAACTTTTTTTCCTCTCTCCTTTTCAGTTGCTATACTGAAAAAACTTTGCCATAGACACACTCGATTTCGGGGTGGTATCCTACTCAAGTACTTGCAGGACGGGGGAATTAAAGGTGGAACAGGAACGATTCGACAATCTGAAATTAGGCGAGCGGGGCGCGATGCTCAGCATTGCTACATATATTATTTTATCCATCATTAAATTATGGGTTGGCTACCTGGCTGGGTCGGAAGCGTTAAAAGCGGACGGCTTGAACAACGTCACCGATATAGTTGCGTCAACGGCGGTTTTGATCGGCTTGAAATTATCCCAAAAGCCAGCGGATGCCAACCATCCTTATGGGCATTGGCGGGCAGAAACGGTGGCTTCCTTGGTGGCGTCGTTCATCATTGTCGCAGTCGGGCTACAGGTCACCTACTCAGCCGTCGTGTCGGTTTTCCAAGGGACCAGCGAAACGCCTGGGCTGCTTTCGGCCTGGACCGCAGGATTTTCGGCTATCGTGATGTATTTGGTATATCGATATAACAAAAAACTAGCCGAGCGCATCAATAGCAAAGCCGTTGCAGCAGCCGCTAAAGACAATTTATCCGATGCCTGGGTCAGCATCGCCGCGGTCGTCGGAATCGTCGGTGCGCAGTTTTATCTGCCATGGCTCGATCCGCTTGCAGCGCTTCTTGTCGGCGTGTTGATCGTCAAAACGGGCTGGGGCATCTTCTGGGAAGCGACACACGAACTGACGGACGGCTTTGATGAAGAGCTCATCAAGTCGTTCAAAGAAACTGCGCTTAATACAGATGGCGTCACCGAAGTCCGCGAAATCCGCGCCAGAAACTACGGCAACCGGGCCGTCGTCGATGTCACCGTCTTAGTGCCGGGCGATTTAGACATTGCCGTTGCACACGATATCTCGACCAAAGTGGAAGTCAAACTCATGAAACGCTATGATATCTCGGCAGTCCATGTGCATGTGGAGCCAAATTAAAAACACCAGCAGCCGCTGGTGTTTTTGTCATTCTTCCTGTATATCTATGCTCGCGAGATACGCTTGAAAATCCTCTTTCCGAAAAACATGTAAAACGCATGGCTGTTTTTCCTTGTTCTCGAGTGCTTGATGCTCTTCCGGAAATTCACCTTCTACATGCAGACTGATAAAAGGCAGTTTTTCCTGCGCTTTTTGAGAGCGGATGTTCACCGTTCTTGCTCCTGCAAAAACACGCGATAATCCCAGATCTTCAAAAGCGATTTTCAATATCTCGACTTTGGATGCTTCGTTAAACCCTTGCCCCCAATATTCCTGCCCGATCCATGTCCCGATATGGCAAGACCTTTTAGCGTGGTCGATGAACATCAAATCCGTCAGGCCGACCAATTGGTTGTGCTCGTTTAAAATGACGCGCGCTATTCGTGTTCCCGCTTTTTCCTCTTCCCTCACCAGGCGGCTGAAATGGATCGTATCGTCCAGTGTGCCGTCCGGCAACCCTAGAGCGTCTTTTATCGCCGGCATCGAAGACAAGCGGAAAATTTCTTCGCAAAATTCTTCTTTATGCGCAACCAATTTCACTTTCTTCATATTCATCGCCTCCACTTGTTCAAACCTTCTCCACAATCCTTCTACGAGTTTATCTTGAGAAAAGTTTCTTGGCTTCTGTTGGCGCAGCCGCATTGCGGTAGCGCGGATGCTCAGGCAGCATGGCGTCCACCAGGTTCTTCACGGCAGGCTGCTGTGAAGTAAACACAGCGTCCTTGTCCTGGAACACTTCAGCTATTTGCCCCTTGTGCATGATCGCCATCGCATCTGAAATGGCATAAGCAGCGCGGATATCGTGCGTGATGAATAAATACGAAAGGCCATACCTCGTTTTCAAGTCCTGCAATAATTCTAAAATGGTCGTTTGGGTCACCATATCCAAACTGCTGACGGATTCGTCCAACACGATCATTTTTGGTTTTAACGCAAGCGCCCTTGCAATATTGATGCGCTGCAATTGCCCGCCGCTGAATTCGCGCGGGTATTTTTTCATGTCGCTGCTGCTAAGCCCGACCTGCTCCAGTAAACTTGCAATGGCCCGGTTCTGCTCGCCGGCGGACAACTTTTCGTAATTCTCCAAGGGTTCTGCAATGATTTTCTCAGCCGTCAGGCGCGGGTTTACGGAAGAATAGCTATCCTGGAACACGACTTGTAAATTCCTGCGCATTTGCTGGCGGCTTTTGGCATCCATGGCGTATACGTCCTGCCCTTGAAAAATCACCTGTCCTTGTTGCGGCTTCTCAAGCCCTAGAATGACTTTTCCGAGCGTGCTTTTTCCAGCTCCGCTCGATCCAAGAAGCCCCAGGCACGTTCCTTCTTCTATCGCCAAGGAAACGCCCGAAAGCACCGGCTTCACTTCTTTTTTACGCCAGAAAGAACGGGAGGCGCCATATGAATGGGTAATCTCTTTCACTTCCAATAAACTCATGGCTTGCTCCTCCTTGGCGGCTTTTATATAACGAGCCGGTTTAAGCTGTCGGTAAATGGCATTACAGGCCTTGCCTGCAGCAATTTCTTGGTGTATTCATGTTGCGGGCGATCAAACAAATCGCACACTTCCGCTTGTTCGACAATTTCTCCGCGGCGCATGACCGCCACTTCATCTGCCAGCTGTGAAATCACGCCTAAATCGTGGGAAATCAGCAGAATCGCTGTTCCGCATTCTGTCCGCAACCGGTCCAGCTCCTTCAATACTTGCAGCTGATTGGTTACGTCGAGTGCGGTGGTCGGTTCATCGGCAATAACGACAGCCGGGCGCAAAGACATGGAGATCGCGATCATGACACGTTGAAGCATGCCGCCGCTCAATTGAAACGGATATTTTTTCATCAGTTTAGCCGGTTCTTCTAAATTCATGCTCTCCAGTGAAGCGATTGCCAATTCGACTGCTTGTTTTTTTCCAAGCCCTGTATGTGTACGAATCGTTTCGACGAATTGATTGCCGATTGTGTAGACCGGCGTAAAGGCGTTCATGGGGTTCTGCATGATAAAGCCGATTTCCTTGCCGCGAATCGCACGCATCGCTTTCGTCGGCATGCCATTCAGCTCCTGACCATGCAGTTGGATGTTTCCTTGGACTTGCATTGCCCGCTGATCCAATAACTGCATTAAAGCCATGGAAGTGACCGTCTTGCCGCTTCCGCTTTCCCCGATCAGCCCGAGCACCTTGCCCGGCGTTAATTCCAAATTTACGTTCCGCACCAAAGGAAGAGCCCCTCGGCTGGATTTGGCAGCGATATTCAAGTTGTCGACTTGCAGGACATTTGGTTGTGTATGCATACGTCTTCTCCTTTCAGTAGCGCCGTTTGACGCCGAACTGCTCTGATAACGATTCACCAATAACATTGAACGAAATGACCACGAACAAAATCATCAATCCCGGATACAGCATCAGTTCTGGATTGCTTCTCATAAAGCTGGTGCCTTCGTGAATCATCGCGCCCCATTCCGGTGTAGGCGGCTGGATGCCGAGCCCAAGAAACGATAGCGCTGAAATGTCCATGATGGCCCAACCCATCTCAAGTGTGCCCATGACCATGATCGGCGGCAGCACATTCGGTACGAGATGGCGCCTGATGATTTTCCAATTGGACGACCCGCTGATGCGCGCCGCCGTAATGAAGTTCTGTTCTTTCATCGAGACGACCATGCCGCGGATCATGCGTGCGTAATACACCCATTGCACCATCATCAACGCCACGACCACTTGCCATAGCCCCGGCCCAAGAAGGCCAACGATCCCTAACACCAATACTAAATTTGGAAAAGCCATGACGCCGTCGCAAAAGCGCATCAATAAAGTATCGATCCAGCCGCCGCGATAGCCTGATAAAGTTCCAATGACCAGCCCGATGCCGAGCGAAGCCACAAAAATTAAAGTCGCAAACCCGAGCGAAACACGGGCTCCGAACAACAACCGGGACAAATTGCAGCGTCCGAGCTGATCCGTGCCGAGCGGATATTCGAGGGATGGCGGCATGAGCTTAAGTGCCAAGTTTACTTGTATCGGATCATTCGGGGCAATCCACGGCGCCAGGATGCTTACGAGGAAGAACACCACCAAAATGCCTGAGCAAATCGCGAATGGCCATTTGCCTTTTAATGCAGTTCGTATACGTGTCATCAAAATTGCGCCCTTCCTTCCCGTGAAATGCGCGGATCCAAATACAGCTGGATGATATCCACGATCAAATTGCAGACGATAAACAAGCATGCGGCAAGTACAACATAGCTTTGGATCACCGGAATGTCCCGGTTAAAAATGGCTTCGATGAAAAATCGCCCGAAGCCCGGCCAGGAAAAGACTTGCTCGACGATAATCGTCCCCGTGAGCAATTTCCCCAAGTTCATCCCAAGACCTGTCAGCATCGGCGAAATGGAAATTCTCAATACGTGTTTGGCCATGATGCCTTTTTCTTTTAAACCGCGCGTTCTGCCGTATAACACGTAGGCTTCTTCCAGTTCCTCCAGCACACTGGCGCGCAACAGACGCGTATAAATGGCGATCAAGGCAAGCGACAGCGTGATGCTTGGCAACACGAAATGCTGCCACGTTCCCCTGCCCTCCACTGGAAACAAGTCCAGTTTGACGGCAAAGAAGAAAATCAATACATAGCCAAGCCAGAACTGTGGAATCGATGCGCCTAAATAGGAAAGCAGCCGGCTGAAATGATCCAGCCAGCTGTTCTTATAGACCGCTGATAAAAATCCGAGTGGCACACTTACAATGATGGCGACTAAAATGCTGCTTAAGGCCAGTTGAAGCGTTGCCGGCAAACGCGTTGTGATTTCTTGCCATACTGGCGTGTTCGTTACGTAAGAGTTGCCGAAATCAAACCGCACAATATCTGCGACTGTCTGGAAATATTGGACAATCAGCGGACGGTCCAAGCCGAATTCCTGGCGCTTTTCAGCCAGCAATTCTTCTGTCGGATGAATATTGGAAGCTGCCAGATACGCTTGTGCGGGATCTACCGGCGACAAGCGCACCAACACAAACATCAAGAAAATCGCAAAAAGAATAATTGGAACAACCGCAAAAAGCCGTTTTATGAGATAGATGACCATTGGATTGCCCTCCTGTTATCACTTGCTTACTGAAATATCGTTGAATGGATGTTCGTCGCGGTTTGCCGGGAATTCAAAGGATTCGATATTGTTTTGATAGGCCACCGTCTTTTTCATATAAGAAATCGGAATGAAGACCGATTGTTCCTGTAAAGTCGTTAAAATAGTGCCATATAATTCTTGGCGTTTTGTTTCATCGGTAGAGGCCAGCGCTTCACGCACCTGCTCGTCCAATTCCGTTTTCATTGGCAGATTGGAATGCGCTTCTGCCACACCCCAGCCGTCTTCAGCGACGACATTGATCATGGAATGCGGATCATAAGGCGCCCCGTAATTGTACCAGAAATCCAAATCGAAGTTGCCCGCTTTGCGGCGCTCGATTTGCTCGGTCAATTCCAATCCTGCAATGTTCAATTTGACGCCGATTGCTGACCATTCCGCCTGAAGCGTTTCGGCCATCGCTTTTTGGATCGGGTCGGTCTTATCGTAGATCAATTCCAGTTCGAGCGGCTGTCCGTCTTTTTCACGGATAGCGCCGCCGGACTCCAGTTTCCAACCAGCTTCGTCCAAATAAGAAGCCGCTTTTTCCACGTCATACTCGATTGCTTCGATATCTTCTTGCGCATATGGGAAGTTGGATGACAGAATCGAATCCGCTTTTTCCTCAAGGCCAAGCGTGATGCCTTCGACCATCGCTTGTTTATCGAATCCATGATGGAGCGCCAGGCGCACATTCAAATCAGACAATTTTTCGCTCGTTGAATTCACAAGCATCGTTCTCGTCGCCACCGGATCAGATAGATCAGTCGTGTATTCACCGGTTTCTTTCAAATAATTAAACGAATCCATGCTGACGACGCCTTCACCGTAAATCAAGTCAAGCTCGCCTTTTTCAAAAGCAAGGACGCGCGTTTCCGCATCCGGAATGATTTTGATGGTCACTTCTTCTAATTCCGGGCTTTCTCCCCAGTAATCAGGATTGCGTTTGAAAACCGCATATTCATCTGTTTTGTATTCGTCCAATACCCAAGGGCCGGTCCCTACTGGTTCTGTGATTCCTTTGGATGTATCGCCATCTTCCGGGAAGCCTGCTTCACCAAGCATCCGCACCGGGCGCACGACCGCTAAATCCTGCAAAGCCGGATAATAAGCTTGTGTCAGCACCATTTTGAATGTCAGTTCATCCACGACTTCGATCTTGTCGAGCACATTGATGACGCCAAGCCAGCTGTGGGAATTTTTATTGGCCAGGACTGCATCAAAATTCTTTTTGACAACTTGGGAAGTGAGCGAAGAACCATCCGTAAACTTGACGCCTTCGCGCAGCTTGAACGTATATTCACGGCCGTCTTCCGACACGGTCCACGACTCGGCCAAATGGGGTTTTACCTCTCCGCCTTCTTCGTAGCTGACAAGCGGCTCGTAAATCATCGATTGCGTGATCAATTGTGACGGATTATAGACATGTGGATTCATCGGACCGATATCACGCGGCCAAGACATCGTAATGGAATTCGGGTTATCGCTTTCTGCATCAGCCGAACCCGCAGCATTGTCATCCGAGCAAGCGGACAATGCAAGCGCGGCACAAGCGGCCAGTGCTAAAAACAAGTTCTTTTTGCTGTTATGTATTTTCATGGTTAATGTATTCCTCTCTAATTTCAATTACTGATAATGATTCTCAATTTCACTTAAGTAAATATAATAATATATCGGCCGTTTGTCAATGTACATTTGTATTAATATGCACCATTGAACAGCTGTTTCATCTCCGGCAATGAAAAATCCCTCCAATTTTAAGGAAGGATTTCAAAAAGGCTATTTAATCTGGAGTGTTGAGCAGCAACTCGACTTCATCTCGCAAATAGTCTCGCACTGCCGATAAATCGTTTTGCACAAAAGCAGCTTCCGGACAATCCAACTCATAAGCTTCTGCTGCTTGTCGAATAACCGCCGTGAATGGTTTCGGTAAATTCAACTGCCCCCACTTGCCCGCTTCTTGTTTTGAGCAAATTTTGCCTTCTTTTACATACCGATACACACGAACTAAATTCAATGTGCAATACACTGGTTTTTCGTGTATCTTTTCCAAGCATTCTTCATAGTCTTCCAAAATGGAAGCCAAGTAGTCCTGCTGAGGGATACTCGGAAAAATTTCTTCAATCGGACGACCCGCCAGGCAAATGCCGCGATGCTTTAAGATTACGAAATGCGCAGCCAAATCGCCATCGGTCTTTTCTTTATTATTTATGTACTTGTTTAACTCAGTCTCATAGCGCTCACGCCAATACTCGCTGAAATGAAAATCATACGGCGTTGGATGACTCCAGCTTTCTAATTGCTCGAGAGTCAATGAACTGATCTCAATTGGGAAAGGCTTGCTGGATTTCTCCAGAAAGAAATGCGCCAATTCCTGCTTATGATGCATAGATAAGGGCCGCTTCGTCACCAACAGCAGATCAATATCGCTTCTGTTCGGATTGAATCCGCCCATTGCCAGGGAGCCGTGCAAATACATGCCCACTGGCGGTTGTTCAATCATATCGTTTATCCCGTCCATCAAATCAGCTATAAAATTTTTTAACTCCTGCGGGCAATTATTCCAATCATAACTCATTCGACTCGCTTCCTTTTATAGAGACATTCTTAAAATTCCACCTTATATACACAGCGGAATCGTTCAACTCCTGGATACTTCTCCCCTAAACTGGCAATAGAAAATCCATAGTTTCTGTAAAACCCCACTGTTTGCCGATCGGTTTCAGCAAAGATTTGATCCGGGTGATACAGCCGGCAGATTGCATCGATCATTCCACTCGCGATATTTTCCTCGCGCTGCTCAGGTAACACGGCGATATGCCGGATTTCGCAGTTGCCTTCTTCTAACAATGCGATTCCGATGCAAGCAAAAAATTCATCTGCAGCCGCTTCGCCGTATAGTTTGAGGTTTGGAGAAGCCATGTATTTCTCATACTCCCGCTCTACTTTTTCAGCAGAAGTGGCATAAGACAATAGCTTGTTTACGGAAGGATGCATTTTGTCCGAATCAATTTCTCTCACATCCTCACCTCCCACTTTTCAGTTTTTCGTCAACCATCCAATTCCATTTTCACAAAATCGAAATGCCCGCCATTCGTCGCCTGCACGAACGTTTCGACTTCCTTGAATCCAAGGTTTTCGTATAGCTTGATGGCCCGCTTATTGAAAGCCGCTACTGACAAAGTGATTTCTTGCGGATGGTAATTGCTTTTGGCAAAGTCTAACCCTGCCCTCAAAAACGCAGAACCTTGTCCGCGACCGGTCAAATCCGGCTTCATGCCGAGCCCGATATCCACCGTCTCTTGGTCCATTTGCCCGAAACTGTAGAAACCCACGGCTTCATTACCCCGAAAAACCATGAAATAACTGTCCTCACGTTTCTCAGAATCCAGAAACTCAGCCAAGTCTTCCGGATCTGCGTCCATATCGTAGAAGGAATAGTCTCCTTCATAACGCCAGTTTTCCGCAATGTCCTGCGCTTGCTCTTGCGTCATTTTTTGGAATCTGTATTCCATTTTTCTTCACCTCTTTGCACAAAATCGATTGTTTTATGTCGACCAGTGTATCTTATGGTCCTGCTCGCCAAGATTTTTCAGTCCTGCTTTTTCCAATACACGGATAGAAGCCTGGTTATCATTGTCGCAGCTCGCGATAATCCTTTTAATGCCGTCTTGTGTCAATCCCCAAGAGATAATCGCCTGCGCCATTTCCGTTGCGTATCCATGCCCTTGGTAAGCAGGCACAATACTATAGCCCAGCTCCAGCTCTTCCGGATTGTCCGTGCTTCGCCTAAAGCCCATGTCTCCCATAATGATTTGATCTTGTTGATGCACAATCAAGCCTTCCCATTCATTTTCTTCAGGATACTGGCTGTAGCGCTGAATTTTGAAAGGGAGGATTTCTTTATAGTCATCAGAAGGATAGCCATCGACGGCTTGATAACCGGCAGCTTGTTCTAACTCACGCTCGTTTAACATCGCAGCTTGCATCATTTCTGCAGTAAAAGTGATAAGCATCAATCTATCTGTCTTTATGTGCGTCATTTTCTATTCTCCTTTTCGTGCTTTTACAACCAGAAAGTTCGGCGCTTTCATCAAGCGTTCATAACGCTCCGTGTCCAGCTCTTTGAATTTTTCTGTCGGCTTCGGTTCGATGATATCTTCCAGTGAGAAATATTGAAGCGTTTTCGCTAAAATGTCGCCAAGCGGCCTTCTGAAAAACGGGACTTTATAGACTTTTCCTTCCTTTTTCCATTTGTCCACGATCAATTCAGTTGAAAAATAATTCATTTCCCGTGATAGCTTGATATCGGTGAATGGATGATGGACCGAGAACAGCAGAGTTCCTCCAGGTTTTAATATGCGCTGAAACTCTTTGAATGTGAAATCCCAGCCTTCTATGTAATGGAGCGTCAACGAACTGACGATACAGTCGAAACCCCCGTCTTCAAAGGGCAATTCACATGCCAAATCCAAACAGATGACATCCGCTTTATCGCCCACACGTCTCTTTGTAGCTTCGACCATTTCCGTGCTCATATCCACAGCGGTCACCTGCGCTCCTCTATCCATCAATTGCTTTGTGTACCACCCGGCTGCACATCCGGCATCCAATATTCTTTGTTCCCTTAAATCCTTTGGCAGCTGAGCCAGCATGGCCGGCCTTTCGTATTCGCTATTGTATAGGTTTTCTGCGTCTACTGAATGTTCGTATGCGTTAGCGAGACTGTTGAAGGTTTCTTCGATTTTGTCTTTCATGAGTCACCTCTGCTATTCATTCAATTAGCGTATTCAACTTGCTATTTGGGTTGAACCGATTTGTATAGCTCTTTAACTTTATTAATCACATGTTCAGAAGTCGATTCCTCCGGCGGCATCCACAAGTTTGTAATTGGCCCGTACACAACCGGATTTAATTCAACCTCGTATCCACCTTCTGGATAGGCTTCCTTTATAGGCAAATAGCCGAGATAACCGTTGGTATAGCCGCCAAAAAAGAATAATTCATTTTTCACTTCGTTTTTCAATTCAATAGCCGTCTCCACAAACGGCTCCATTGGAATTCCTGAAAACGCTCCTTCATTAATTTGAAAAAGTTGCAGTTCTAAATCGATTTCCAACTCGTTAATACTTTGGTTATGCATGTCGGTTAAAACATTTCGCCATTTCTCCGTCTTTACTCCCCACTCGACTTCCGTTACATCTGCGATTTCGTGTATTTTTTCCGGGACCGGTATGTCTTTTAGCCTCATCGGCAATTTGGCAGTTGCACATTCTAATGAAAAAATCGGCTTAAACTGGACTTCTGGAAGCATCTTTAAGACACATTCACTCAAAATAGTCCCCATCTTATTCAATGCTTCAACAGATCCGCGGTATTTTGCATTCACATTCCCTGCAGCCCCTTGGATCACCACGACTGGACAATCCAATGATTTTTGCAAGAGCTGTCTAGCGCGTCCTGGATAATCAGCGGATAAAATTTCACTTTCGCCTTTCAGCACATTCGGATGGGCTGTACAAAAAATGACAAGTCCCCCGATTTGTTCAGTCTGCCTATTCTTTATGGCCATTAATCCAATTCGCGAGTCCACTGCGCCCGCATCATTTACACCCATTTTCACTTTGCCGTTTGCCGTTCTTTCTCTTCGATTTACTCCCAAGTCCGCCTGGTTAACCTTCCATCCAATCTCTGAAGTGAACTTCTCTTTGTCTGCCAGAACTGCAGCTTTCACAGCATTAGAGATTAGTTGGTCTCTGTATGCTTTGATGGCGGGATTATTCCCGGCAGTTGCAGGGCCAGAGTGTGTGTGGGTAAAAGCCACCATGATATTGTCAGTTGCAACCTTCAATGCATCTGCAGTTTGCTTACGAATTTCATCTGTATCTTCGATTAGCATGCCGATATTATCGATGCTAATCAACACTGTTTTATCCTGTGCCGACTCAAAAACAATCGCCGTTGCATATATTCGTTCGTTGATATTTCGAATTCCGTTTTCTCGATGGTAACCGATAAACTCCATTCCGATCGGCGGAGTGATATCCACCGCATAAACGCCCGCTCTACTCATTTTCTCCAACTCCATATCTTGGTCTTTTAAAATTTTTTCTCGATTTTCGGTTCTTTTCTGAAGTTGTCTCTTTCATTTATTACACCAATAATTCCCACAAATTATTTAAAATAATTGAATGTTGTGTCTTCCCAAAATTTCTTAAGATATTCTCCAATAAAAAAAGACATTCGCATGGAATGTCTTTTCACTGAGTATGTTCTTTTGCTTCAATATCTTTCACGATGTCTTCAAGCGTCAGGTTCTGAAACACTTTTTCCATTGCCGACTGGGCGGCCATGAAGATTGGTTCGATGGTGCTTTGGATGTTTTTACCGACTACGCAATCGGGATGCGGCTTATCGTGGATGCTGAATAATTCGTTCTCCTCAACCACGTTCACTGCCTTGTATATATCGAATAGCGTAATCTCCGACAATTCTCTCGAAAGTTTAGCGCCCGCCACCCCTGGCTGCACGTCGATCAACCCCGCTTTTTTCAGCATTCCCATAATCTTTCGGATGACCGCTGCATTGGTATTGACACTGCCCGCGATAAATTCGGAAGAGGAGGCGGTTTCTTTATTCAAATCAATTAACGCCAGTATGTGGATTCCGACGGCGAATCGGCTGCTGATTGACATGTTGAGCCCTCCATTGCTTATTTATGTTGAATTTCACATGATGTAATTGTTCCGGTTACAAGTAATTGTATCAAATTTCGAGCTGAAAATATATTAAATCCAACCTGCTGACAAGATGGTTACAAGTGAATAAACTAAACATGTAATCAATGCAGTTACAACAAATGAACAGAATGAACAGGAGGAATTATTGATGAAAATTTTGGTAACAGGGGCTACAGGAAAACTGGGCTCAAAAGTAGTGGCATCTTTATTGAAACAAGTACCTGCTAGCGATCTTGCTGTAAGTGTCCGCAATCCCGAAAAGGCTGAAGAGTTGCGCGCTCAAGGCGTAGACGTTCGCCACGGTGATTTCGATGCTCCGGAAACATTGGATCAAGCTTTTCAAGAAATCGACCGCTTATTGATCATCTCAACTGACGGCGACAACGAGACAAGAATCCGCCAGCACGAGAATGCGGTTCACGCCGCTGAGCGCGCAGGCGTTAAATTTATCGCCTATACGAGCCTCGCCAATGCGACAGAAAGCCAAAACCTGATGGCCCCGCCGCATGTAGCGACAGAAGCGGCCATCATCAAAACGGGCATCCCTTATGCATTCCTTCGCAATAATTGGTATTTGGAAAATGAACTGGGCAGCATTCAAGCTGTAGAAGCAGGCGCGCCTTGGGTCACTTCGGCTGGAGAAGGAAAAGTCGGCTGGGCTCTGCAGCAGGATTATGCCGACGCAGCTGTTTCCGTATTGACTGGCAGCGGCCATGAAAACAAAACTTACGAACTTTCTGGTCCCTTGTTAACACAGGAACAGCTGGCTTCGGCACTTGGTGAAGTGCTGAAAAACCAAGTTTCGGTCCAACAAGTAAGCGACGAAGAATACGCAGAGGTCATGAAGGGTGCAGGCGTTCCAGACTTCGCCATCCCGATTGTCGTCGGCATCCAGGAAAGCATCCGCAACGGTTCGCTCGAAGTCGCAAACAGCGATTTTGAACAAGTGCTCGGCCGCCCGCTAACACCGATCAACGATGCCCTCGCACAACTGGTTTCAAAATAAAAAGCAATACAAAAAACGGAGCTGATCTTGTCGATCGGCTCCGTTTTTTATTTATTATTGTTGAGCTGCCAGCTCAGCTTCAAACTGTTCTTTCAACTCGATCAATGCGGTTCTGTTTGCTGAGAGATCTTCGGGGTATCTTGCTAAAACGACATCGATCAAGTTCGCTTTTTCGTTTGTAGAAAATAATGCAGTTACAGTATCTTCTCCTTCTAACACACCACGATAACCTTCGAGTGGCTGGCCACTTTCAATGTCGTTTGCCAACTCCGATACTTCGGCAAAGAGCTTTTCACTCCAAGCACGCTCCCATTCCCCCGCTGAATCAACGCCCATTTCCGCATACTTTAATGCTTCGGAAACGTCCGTAAATAACAAATCCTGAGTAATGTAATTATAAGCACTTGATACTCCTGTTATGCTCTCTGGATTGACGAGCCTCAGCTCATTCTGTCGATAAAGGTTTGTATTTTCGTAGTCGCCTAACTCCCTATACTGGCTTGCAATCTGATGGTTAAGCGTTTCTAAATTAGGTGCAGATTCTGCAATTTCCAGAAAAATCTCCAATGCTTCTTCTGACTTCCCTTGTTGCTGCGCTAATAAATCTGCTCTTTTCCATAAATCACTCAGCTGTTCAAAACTCACAAAAAACTTAGCCTCGTAACTTTCTAGAGTTTTTCCGGTCGCTTTTTTAAAACTCGATTCGAACGAAGAATGTTCCATCTCTGCGAAAATTCCTGGAAGAACGCTTTCTCCCTCCTCTTCTAGCACGAATTCTAAAAAGGCACGGCTTTGAATATACGGATTAAAGGGATCAGACAAATGATTTTCCCAACCACCTGGGTTCTCCAAGTTTTCAAAAGCCACATGTTCATATGGGTCATGTGCATTGAATGGCAGTCCCTGCTCTTTTTCCGACAAATAAGTAGCCACACCCTCTATAAACCAAACAGGAATTTCAGTACTATACATCCCCCGCTCTTCGGCGATTCCGAAGAACAGATGGTGTGTATATTCATGCATAGCCGATACTTTGTCGATCGGCAGAGGCAAATGAATCGTCTGATCGTGTTCTTTGTAAAACCCGCTGTACTCCGCCTCAATCGTTTCCCGAATCGGCATGTCGAGATTCTCTCCATAGAGAACGAAAGACACTGGGGCGTCGGTTTCACCGCCCAGCTCATGCTGCAGTTGTGGACGATTGGTTTCTACAAGGCCTACCAATAGTTCCATTTCTTCTAATGGCTCGCTTCCCGGCGCAAAATAGAATGTGATTCCATTGATTTCTTTTGAATCCAGTGTAGCTAAATCAATGGAATCGTCCTCTCCTGTGATCATTCGGCGGTAATAAGTTACCTTCTCTTCAGGCGTCAGCTCCGTTGCTTCTGTCATGTCGTATTCGACATCATAGAGCAGAAAGTTTGTGGCGAATAAAAAGAGCGTAAAAATCCAGAACAAAATAGAAGAAGCTATCAGAAAGACAGCATTCGTTATTTTTTTCTTGCTATCCCCCGCTTTTGCAATCCAGACAATCGCCAACACAATGCCCGCGATTACGAAGACACTTACACCAAGCCAGGCAATCAAGCTTTGCCCTACATCCAAATACAGCAGCAAAACCCCGAATCCACCCGTCAGCAAAAACAAACCAAGGAAGCTCAAAATAATATTTTTCAATATGTGCATAACTCACCTCTAATTAAATTGAACATCCTAATTTGATTTCTTCGTAGGTTTTAGTAAGAAAAAGGAGCTGCTCCCCATAAACCACCCACCTGCTACAGCAAGCGCAGTACCAACAGCCACCGCAAAAGTGGATAAGTATGTGGATATATACATACCAGCCATAAACATTAGTAAGCCTGTGGAAAACATAATTATGCTTTTTGTCATTTTTACAGCTCCTTCAACAGTTTATCCACCGTTTCA
This sequence comes from Planococcus rifietoensis, assembly GCF_001465795.2. Classification (NCBI taxonomy): domain Bacteria; kingdom Bacillati; phylum Bacillota; class Bacilli; order Caryophanales; family Caryophanaceae; genus Planococcus; species Planococcus rifietoensis. The sequence continues at coordinate 2,867,860 of NZ_CP013659.2, forward strand.
GGGGAAAAGCAGCTCGATTTCGATTGCCAAGCTGCCCCATTCTTGTTCACGCGCTGGTGAATAGAGGGTGTGGATGGATTCAACGCGTTTTTCAATATTGTTATCCACAATTCCGAATTTCTCAGCGGGAATGTCTTCGAACATTTCTCGAAACGTCGGATATGTGCATAACTTTGTGATTTTCACTAGTAGTTTTTCGTCTTCGCTGGGCAGTTTCGTGAATTCTATCGTGTCGTTCTCTTTTAATTTTCTTCTCTTTGGATCATGAAGCCTGATTTCCACCGTTTTCTTTCCGGACTGGATTGCCCGGAAAGGTTCTTCGTAAAGTTTCATTTTGTGCTCCATCGCTATCCTCCAAAGTCATTGTTTATTGTCAGAGAAAAAAGTTTGAGAAATTTATTCTTTATTACCAAAGGCCAAGCGCTTTCCACCATAGGCCGCCTGCGCCAAACCAGACCACAATGTGGATCAGGGAAATGATGAACCCAAGGCTCCACCATTTCTGTTGGCTGACATAGCCGCTTCCGAAAAAGACCGGAGCCGGACCTGCGCCGTAATGCGTCAAGCAGCTGAACAAGTTCGAGAAGAACGCGAGAATCAGTGCTGACAATAGCGGTGGTGCGCCTGAAGCGACGATGACCGACAAGAACGCCGCATACATCGCGCTGACGTGAGCCGTGTTGCTGGCAAAGAAGTAATGAGAGTAAAAATAGACGATCGCCAAAATAACCAAGGTCATCATCCACGACAGTTGTCCAACAGCATTCCCCATCAAATCGCTAAACCAAGGAATCATGCCCAATTCGTTCAAATACGTCGCCATCATGACAAGCACAGAGAACCAGACGAGCGTATCCCAAGCACCTTGTTCTTTTTTGATATCCGACCAGGTCAACACCCCGCTGAGCAGCAGCACACAAAGCCCGACGAACGCACTGGTCGTCGCGCTGATGCCGAAGTTTCCGCCAAAAATCCAGAGTGATAACAGCAGGACGAAGACGCCGATCATATAGCGTTCTTCTTTTTTCATCGGCCCCATTTCCTTCAATTTCTCTACCGCAATGGCAGAGGCTTCCGGTGTTTCCTTTAATTCCGGCGGGTACAATTTGTAAATCACAAAAGGAATGAGCGCCAAACTGATCAAGCCAGGCACTAATGCGGCGAGCGCCCAACCGCCCCAGGTGATTGTTTCCCCGGTAATTTCCTGAGTAATCTGAACAGCGAGCGGGTTCGCGGCCATGGCCGTGACGAACATCGCCGAAGTAATCATATCTCCTTGGAACGAGACTTTGACCAAAAATGCCCCGATGCGCCGCTCCGTGCCGTCTCCGACTCTCGATTCGTATGTTTCTGAAAGCGAGCGAATGATCGGGAATATGATACCGCCAGCTCGCGCGGTATTCGATGGCATGGCTGGTGCCAAAATCAAATCACTCAGCAGCATCGAATACGACAAGCCGAGCGTTTTCTTGCCGAACAGCCGGACAAACAGGTAAGAAACACGTGTCCCCAAACCGGTTTTGATAAATCCGCGTGAAATGAAAAAAGCGATGACAATCAACCAAATGGTCGTGTTTTGAAATCCGCTTAACGATTGTTCCAAGGTAAGAATTTGGGTTAGCGCAATAATTGTCAGCGCGAGAATCGCCGTGCTTCCCATCGGTATCGGTTTGATCACCAATGCCACAATCGTAGCCACAAAGATACTGAACAAATGCCAGGCATCCGTTTCCAATCCAGAAGGTGCGGGAATGAACCAGATAGCCGCACCGATAGCGACACAAATCAAGAGCAACTTCCAGTTCACTTCTCCTTGTTTTTGAGTATTCATCCTACTTCTCCTTTTTAAATACGGTATTTTATGCAAGGAGGATTATACGCCTTTCGGGCTGTTGAATGAATACATCCGCTCGGCTGTTTTATGTGGATCCGGAATAAGAATACGCTTACTTTCACACGACAATTGCCCTTAACCCCCGAACGGCGGGAACTGCATTTAACTGCTTTTGTGTTGTTGTAAATTTTGACTTTTTGTTCACAAAAAATTGCTCTAATCTGTCAAATAATTCTCAATTCACTGCTATTCTTCTAACTAAAAGCATTTACTGTGAGTTGCTAAATTCCATCAACCATTTCTTTCCGCCATTTATCTTTCTCACTTTCACAAATCCGCATTTTTCATAACAACGAATCGCTCTTGGATTGGAAACCTCGGGGTCTAAAACTACGGTGTCTGTGGGCAAGTCCATAAGATAATCCAGGAAAGACTTGACCATCAATGTTCCGATTCCCTGATTGAAGAGTGCAGGATTTCCGATGAATTGATCGATACCCTGTACATTTAACACAAGTGGGTAACCATAGTCGACTTGCACTTCTTTAGCCAATTGATAATGCTGCATAAAACCAAAAGGTATGCCGTTTCGCTCCGCAATATATGGATGGACAGCTACTTGCCCTTGGATTCTTGGCCCGTATTTCTGTTTCACTTGTTGTATCGTGAAGGGTGAATTCACATCTCCGTAAAATTCCAGTACTTCTCTTGTGCTAAGCCACTTAGCCATTATCGAAAAATCTTCTTCATTCATCTTTCTAATCGATAGTTTAGGTACGGCCTCTATGGTACTCGCCACCTTTCTCCATGATGTGATCGGCAAGGCTCTCAATAGTTAAAGTTCCATCTACAAGTAAATCAGAATCCGGCTGAATAGTTTCAATCATGTTGAGATAAGCGCGCCTTCCGTGACTTGCATAATGATTCACTTGTGCCACTATTTCTTCTCCGGAACTATTTTGAAAGTCTCTACTAACCCGCCTGGCCAAGGCAAGATCGAGCGGTGTCTCAATGAAGACAGCCAGATCAATAAATTCTTTCATTTGCGTATGTTGATACGCAAACGGATAGTCTAAAAATATGTATTCCAACGGTTGCTTCAGCAATTCCATGAAATCCGCAACAAACGGCTCGAGGTTCCACTCATGCGAATTGGCGCCGCGATTGATCCATTCCAATACATCATCCGGCCCGTCCAAGTCGTAATCATCAAAGAACAGCGCTTTGGCGTTATTTGTATGTGTGGCCAAATGAGTGGTGAGCGCAGTTTTACCGCCCCCTGAAACACCAGCGATTGCTATAGTGATGGGTTTATTCAAATTGTTCACCGGCTCTCACTCATGGAACTATCGGTTTCCGATTTTTTTCTGTTCCATCTAGAGATAATGACAAATAACACAGCTATTAGATTGACCAAAAACATAATGATGTAATAGAGGTGTGTGTCGCCTTCCATTAGATAAGTGCCGTATCTTAGCGTGTTGAGCGCTAGGACAATGACTAAGAATATATGAGTTTTGTTATTCACGATCGCCTCCTTCCACTCTTCTATTTACGGGAGTGTATAAGGATCAGTTCCCAAAACCGCATTAAAGAGTCTTTAAATTTCTGACAGACAGGCCCCTATGCTTTTTTGGAGCGGTAGTAAGTCAGGATCATTATCAATCTCTACATAGAAGCTTTTTAGGAATTTCTTGCAGTTGGCGTATAGGTACCAATAGTTTTCTTCTGCTAGTTGACCTTTTTGCCCTTCCAATTCAACAGGAATATTTTCTACGAACCCTTGCATCACTTCGTATGGCAACCCCTGCTTTAACGTTTCCAATAGAGGAATCAGGATCCTTTCTTCTTCGTCGTGAATGTAGATATAGTCTGTTATAAATATTTTTTTCCATAAGACATTTGCTAACTCTTCATAATCATCAGCTGTGATTTTTTTATTTTTAGTGAGTTCATCAAAGGCATCCGCAATATGAGCGATGCTATGCGCCCAGCCTTTATCAACGACAAATCCCCTCAAGTCTTTTTCGAGAGTGATATAGGAAATTAATTGATCCTTCACTTCGAAAATTAACTCTCTTGAAAGAAAATCTTTCTGGTTATCTGAGTGCAGAATGAGCGCAATTAACAAACTGGTGAACGACCTCGTAAAAACGCTGTCTGTTCCGGATTCACCTATCCCTTTAAACAGCATTTGTTCGTTTAAACAAGACTTGAGCATCTCGCTCAATATGTTCGCTTCTATTTCATCTCCCAAAACCAGATCACAAAATGCACCGTATATTAACCTGTCGCGCAGCTCACCATCTGGGGAACCGATATGTACCATCATTGATTTAATTAATACCAATTCATTTTCTTTATCCCAGCCTTGTTTATCTATTAATGTCTTCTTTAACAAGTTCGCTTCTAATGGAACTACAGTATTTAAGCTGGCCATAATTCAACTCCATTTTCACCAGTAGTTAAACTAGCTCTTTCTAGCAGAACGTTATGCACTCATTAGAGTTTTAATGAGTTCAGTGATAGCTTTTTTAACCTTTAATGGATTTACATCGCCCATCAAAGCAATTTGAATCCAATTGCGCTTCAATAAATAATCACTCTCGTAGCTGATCTCGATTCCTTTGGCTTTGAGTGCATCACCCACCGCACGTGCTTCGATTTTACTTGGCAAGGCGATTGTCAGGATGCCAGGCGAGTACCGGTCATGTCCTAAAACTTCCAACCCGGCATCCGTTAGCCGGTTGCGGATTTCCGTTGCAAACAGCGGGTCGGGAAAGCGATGATGAGTGATGGCTGCTTGAAGCGCAGAGACGCTATTCGAAGAATGGGTGAATGGCACCGTGCCACTCTTTTCATACAAGCCTAAGTCCAGATACGCAGGCAAGCTGGCATCTGGAGAAACGCTGTCTTGATGAAGCACGATCGCTAGGCCGGGATAAGAACCCAAACCTTTTCCGCTCACAGCGCTTGCCATGTACACATTCGAAAAATCCGATGGGACGGTCCCGAAACTGCTGCAAGCGTCCAGGCACAGCCGAATCTCCTGTTGTTCACACAATGATTTTAATTCTTCTAATGGATAAAGGTACCCGGTCGACGTTTCGCAATGGACCGTCCATAGCCAGCGAATATCCGGATGCTGTTTCACTAGTTCTTCCACTTCATTTACAACAAGCGGTTCATCCCAGCGCTTTTGCATATGGAGCACATCCAATTGCCAACGCTTTGCCTGTTCTGCCAAGCGTTCACCGAATTCGCCATTCGATAGGATGAGCCCTTTACCGCCAAGCCGGCTCAGCTGTGCTGCGATCAATTCATTCGCGAGGGTGCCCGTTCCGATAGCCAGTTGGACATGAGTTGCACCTGTTAGCTGCTTTAGCTCCATCTGCAAAGAGCTGATTTCTTTACAAAAGCTGTCCGAACGATGGGACGTTGCAGGCATTGCCCAGGCTTCTTCGACTTTGGGGTGCATCGAGACCGGTCCTGGCAGAAGACGGATTGAAAACGGCTCCTTCTCCACTTGAGTCATTTGATCGAAAAGCTTCCCGGCTGAAGTAAAATACTCTTTGGTTAACAGCATCGGCTGGTACTTTGCATTTTCTGTGCCGATCAGGGGTCCAAACGGCTTAAAGCCTATATGTCGGTAAAGTCGCGCCTGCCGCACTGTCCCTGAAATGAGTACGCAAGTATAATCTTGCTGTAAACAGGAAGCTACGACTTGCTGGAGAAGACCGAAAAAAACTCTCTTGCCGCGATACTCTCGCCGCACAGATAGCAAGCGAACTTCACACGGCTTGGCATCATCCGGCAAATAATGATCCACAGCCCCGAGTTTCTGATCTAAGGAGAATGGGCGAATGCCACGGAGTGCCACCATCCCGATTAAGCGGTTGTCTTGTTTAGCAATCCAATAGGTATTCTCTTCGTGGAAACGGTCTACTAGCCGTTGTTCTTGGCTCTTGTCATGCTGAGGAATTTCCTCCACGAAGGTTTCATAATTTAAACGGTGGATTTGTTCCATCTCTTCTTGTGAATCTGCAATTTTATAGTAGATAGACGGTTTGTTATTCATTGAAGACACTCCTTTTGTGCGCAAAAACCACAATAATAAGCATAAGACTGAAGACGCAGGCTGCCTGCCATTCATGTTGGACGAACAGAATAATCGGCGCTGGAACTAAAACCAGCAAGCCCACACCCGTCAATTTCACTTTTAATAGTTTCACTATAAGCAACAAGAGGAAGGAGGCAAAAAGGGCGACTGGCACCATCACTAAGGCAGATGCCAAGTAAACGACAACTCCTTTACCACCCTTACCTCCCAATTGAATAGGCCAAATATGTCCGATAAGGACACTCAAGGCAAGCAAGGCTTGCACCCATGGTGACAGACCAAGCATGTAACCAATCCCTAAGGGCAGAAACGTTTTAAACGCATCGACCAGGAGGGCGCCGGTAAATGCGCCTTTGCCAAATAAGCGCCCAGCATTCCGTGCCCCCGCAGTAGTGCTGCCTAATTCTCTAATATCTTTTCTAAAATAGATTTTGCCAATATAGTATGCACCGTTTATCGTTCCACATATGTATGACCCAATTATGAGCAGGACAATTAACAAGCACTTCATCCCTTTCATCACATTTTAAAAACTATTCATTTCTTTCACGGTTTGAAGAAAACCAGTGTCTACTTTTCCCACTCTTCTCGCAGCATCCCCATTTTGATGGCGTCGAAGTACTGTCCTTCTACCATCCGCGCATTTCGGATGCGCGCTTCTTCTCTCATCCCAATTCTTTCCGCAACTTTCATCATTCTTTCATTGCCTGACCAGGTCGACATTCCAATCCTGTGCAAGTCCGTCGATTCGAAAAGGAAATCAATCCATAAGGTATAAGCTTCTCGGCCATAACCGCCATTCCAGTAATTTTTATCGTAGATGACGATTCCCGTTTCGAGCCAATTGGTGTTTTGGTCCACCCAGTATGCTCCTACATAACCGATCACTTGTCCTTCAGCCCTAATCGCAAGAGACGTCGGAACGCCTGAAGCAATCTCCTCATCATTCAGCCATTTTTCCCTGTGCCGTTCTTTGCTCATATATTCTTCAGGAATATACGGCCCATTCCATTTTTTCGCTTCTTGCTCTTTTTCTTCAAACCGCCAGAAGTATAGTGCATCCAAGCTCTCTGCCGTATTTTCGATTAACTCCATTTTTCTTCCTTTAATTTCAATCATTTTTATCTACCTTTCTGCATCCGCTTACCCCTAAAGTTTTACTCTCTCATCGTTGTTTTCTTTATGTACTGTACAGCCTTCCAAGCTTACTCGATAGCCTGTGTCATCGACTTCTATGATAGTGAGGCTGGTGTCCTCAATATACGGCGGTGCCCAGAAGTGTTCGATTTCTGTGTCGTTGAAAATCATGAATAGCGCTTTGATGACGACCGAATGCGTGACGATCAAGACGTTGCCAGAAGAATGTTTCGCTTCGATTTCTTTTAAAGCTGCCCGGATTCTCTCGATCAATTCAGGGAACGATTCACCGCCACTTGGCTTATACGAGGCCGGCTCATTCCAAAATGCATGGAAGCTTGCTTGATCCTGTTCTTTGATGGCTGATACATTGTGGCCTTCCCACTCCCCCATATTGATTTCCTTCAAATTGGGATCAAATACGATCTGAGTTGGCTTGTTTCCACGGATCAGTTCCGCAGTATGTTGTGCTCTGCCACTTGGACTCGCATAAATTACATCTATATCGACTAGCTCCATTCTTTCACTCAGCCATAATGCATTTTGAATTCCTTTCGCTGTCAAAGGGGAATCCTGCCATCCTTGCATTTTCTTTTCAATATTCCACTGTGTTTCTCCGTGCCTCGTAATATAGAGTCTTAGCATTTGCCCACCTCATAATTTTGTGAATTAGTTCCTCCTTTACTATATCCAATTATTGTATATACATCCAATCAATTTACAGAATATTGTAGTATAATTAGGGAAATATTTTTTCACGCATTAATTCAGAGGAAGTGCTCGATGAAATGGAGGAAACTTATGACGAAGCAGATGGAAGATGCACGCGTTGATATCGGAGGAATTCAGCTTTATTGCAAAGTGTTAGGGGAAAGTACGGATGGACCTGTAATTGTTTTCGATTCAGGGTATGGGGTGCCCACGAGGAGATGGAACAGCGTCAAGGCGGAAGTCTCTTCATTTTCCCAACTGCTCATCTACGACCGAGCTGGTCTTGGACGGAGCACTGGAGACTCGCGTCCGCACCATAGCCTTCAAAATGTTGCGAATCTGCGCAGCTTGCTTCAAGAAAAGGAAATAAAACCTCCATATATACTAGTCGGCCATTCTTTCGGCGGCTTGAATGTCCGCCTTTACGCAAGCTTGTACCCGGAAGAAGTAGCTGGACTGATTCTTTTGGACTCATGCCACGAAGATCAAAATAAACTGATGGCTGATGAATTATCTCCTGACATGCAAGCTGATTATTACGGACAGTTTGGAGCAGAAGGCACTTTAGCGGAATTCGAAGAAAGCTTGGAGCAAGTGCGGAAATACAAAACGCTCGGCAACATCCCCTTAACCGTCGTAACCGGCGGCAACCAGCCTGATCATACTGAAGAGTCCTGGAATCACTGGATGAATTTCCAGAGAGACCTAGCCAGTCTGAGTACCAATAGCCGTCATGTCATTCTCGAAGATGCGGGACATTCCGTTCATATCGATAATCCCGAAGCGGTCGTCAGTGAAATCCGAGAGATGGTGAACTCCCTGAAGAGTCCAAATCATCTTCTGAAAAGAAATTCTTAACCATGGCCAAATTTCAAAATTCGATTCGAAGGGGAACAGTGAACTATCATGAATTCGGGAATCCCGATCAGCCGACCGTTCTTTGCCTGCATGGCCTCGGTGGAAATGGGCTTTACAGTTTCGGAGAGCTTATTCCCTATCTGTGTAAAGACTTTCATGTCATTATTTTGGACAATCCAGGCCATGGAAAAACGGCTCCTTTGCCGAAAGAAGAGGATTATTTGTTTTCAAATTTGGCCGCTTGGGTCGATCAAGTAGTCGACCGGATTATTGATGGCCCGTTCTATATCATGGGACATTCTTGGGGAGCAGATATCGCTCTTCATTACACTCGCTTTTATCCAGACAATGTAGCCGGCTTGATCTTGTTGGATGGCGCGTTTACTTTTCCTCACAACCAGCCGGAAATGAGCTTCGATTATGCTTATACAGGTTGGAACGACTATATGGACCGTTCGATATTTAATAGCGAAAAAGAAATCTTTGAGGAATACCGGATATATGCGAGGCAGTGGGATATTCAGAAAGAACGTTATGCGGCTTCGCTTTTCACCAAGACACCAGATGGAAAATTCGAGCTTATCGTTTCAAAGTTTAGCGTGCTCGCCATCGTCAAAGCCTTTTTCAAAGAGCCTTTCAGAGAAGCATATCCATTCATAAAGGCGCCCACATTGTTGATACACGCTGCACATCCCAAAAGCTTAGAGCAAGCCAGAATCGAGGGGGTTCGCCAGCTCTCTGAACATATCGAAAACCTGTCCGTGCAGTCCTTAGAAAATGCAATGCACATGATTCAGTGGGACGAACCCGAAATGACTTCGCATTCCATTATCCAATGGCTAAATAAGAAATAGCCGTAACCCGTTTAACTAAGCGCAAATATTCTTTTGTTGAGAGGAGGCATAAGCCAGTGGAAAAATTGCGTTCACGCTCTTCAAAATAATAATTTTGAGGAGGAAAATTAATGGCCGTTATATTCAAAGAACATAAGCAAATCCCACGCGAGCAGTTGAAAGCCCTTTACGAAGATGCTGAATGGTATGCCTATACAAAGGATATGGATCAGCTGGAACAAGCCCTATCATGTTCGTTGTATGTATTATCTGCATGGGAAAAAGACAAGTTAGTCGGGCTGATTCGTGTAGTCGGCGATGGGTTAACGATTGTTTATATCCAAGATATTCTCGTGTTAGCAAGTCAGCAAAACAACGGAATTGCTTCAGATCTTATGCACCAAACCTTGTATAAATTCAGCGGAGTGCGCCAAAAAGTACTATTAACCGAAGAAGCGCCGAATGTTCGTCATTTCTACGAAAAGAACGGATTTCGTTCATGTGATGTAGGGACGCTCGTAGCTTTTGCTAAAATGGATTAATGTGAATTTGAAATAAGAAAAAGCGCATTCGATTTTACCGAATGCGCTTTTTGTTGATTGTATAAAAGTTTTTAATGTTCAGGGCAAAGCCAGTTCACCCCTACCTATTCATTTTCTAAAATGCTTTAAAGAAGTGAATCTCTAGCTTCCTGAAAAGAGTTTCAAACTGCCTTTATTTCATTCGGACAACGACTTTTCCTTTTGCTCTTCCCGTTTCAAGATAATCGAGTGCTTGCAATACATCTTCAAAATCAAATACTTTATCGATGACAGGAATAATTTCTTTTGATTCCAATCGTTTGGTCAGCAGCTCTAATTGCTCGCCGCTATGCTTCATAAATAGAAAAGTGTAGCGGGTGTTATGTTTTTTCGCCAATTTCATCACTTTTGCGCTGGCTAGTGAAAACAAGAACTTCTTCATCCCGCCCAATTTTTGTTCTTCTGCAAATCGGCCGGTCGGCGCACCAGAAACCGACACGACCTGTCCTCCATCCTTCAAGACGGCAAAGGATTTCTCCAATGTCGCTCCCCCTAAAGTATCGATAACCGCATCGTATTCCCGGAGAACGTCTTCAAAATTTTCTTGTTTATAATCAATCACCCGGTCGGCACCAAGGGTTTTTGCCAACTCGCTTCCACTGCTTGCTGTTGTGGCCACAAACGCTCCCATTGATTTGGCCAGTTGAATGGCAAAGGTGCCAACTCCGCCGGATCCGGCATGGATCAATACCTTTTGTCCTGATTTCACTTGCAAGATGTCATGCAAAGCTTGATACGAAGTCAATCCCACCAAGGGCACTGACGCCGCTTCTGCAAAATCCAAGTTGGAGGGCTTTAACGTGATATCGTCTTCGTGAACGGCCAAGTATTCCGCAAAAGTTCCAATTTTACTGGCTCTGGGACGGCCGTAAACCTCATCCCCCACTTTGAATTTAGTAACATTCGCGCCCGCCTGGATGACCTTGCCGGCAAAGTCGTTGCCCAAAGTTAACGGCATGTCGTACTTCAATACCAATTTTAAGTCTCCCTTGCGGATTTTCGTATCGAGAGGATTTAAACTGGCCGCATATATTTCAATCAACACTTCATGGTTCCCTGCAACTGGCATTGGGCGATCTTGGAAAATCGGCTTTTCCCCATACTTTTCAATTACTAATGCTTTCATCAGAAGCCCTCCGTTTCTTGGAATGGAAAAATCAGCTATCGAACTCAAGTTTCTATGATCAATCAATAAGCCTCTGAGTCGAGGAACTGATTCACATGTTTTGCGAATTCTTTCGGGAATTGGAACAAGTGGCCATGGCCCGAGTCAGGGTAAACGATAAGCTGGGCATTCGGCAGTTTCTCTGTTAAAACATAGCTGTTGGCGGTTGGCACCATGACGTCCGTGACTCCATTTGTGACAAGGACAGGATGGGTAATTTGTTGAAGCCACTCAAATTGCTGAGTTTCTTTTGGTTGCGCCCATTTAGCGATTGCCTGCAATTGTGCTTGCTGTACCTGGTCGGAGCTATTGATCGTCTTCTGCGCGAAGATTCTTTGCAGTGAAGCCATGCCCCGCGCTCGGCTGCTTTCAGTCGGTCTGTAGAAGAAGAACATGAAATCTTCAATTCCTTCTTCTTGTGTCCCTCCATTTTTATTCATTCTCTGAAAAATTTCGGAGTCTGGGTTGATTCCGGCTTCCGGAGAGGTTCCTGCCAAGATGAGGCGTCTTACCAACTGCCCTTGTTGCAGCGCCACTTCTTGCGCTACCATCCCGCCGATCGAAAAGCCAAGGATATCAACTTTCCCCAGTTCCAGGGCTTTGATGAATTGTGCTGCATCGCTTGCCATCTCGGCTATGGTAGTAGGTGTTTCGCCATTGGTCTCACCTACGCCTTTATTATCGAACAGAATTACCGGACGTTCTTTCGCAATAGGTTCGATCATGTGAGGATCCCAATTTTCGATCGTCCCTCTAAAGTGAATGAAAAATACTAGCGGCACTCCTGTGGCTGCCCCCAATTTTCTGTATGCATAGCGTGTCCCGCCGACTTCGATAAATTCAGAAACGCTTGGAATCGTAAAGTTTGCCATAATGATATTCCTCCTATAAAAAATTTTAGTTTATCGGTGAAGAAGCAAGAAATATTTATTTTTTTATTCTAGAATGAACGTTCTAATAAAGATAAAAAAAGAAAGCTAGTCTAGCACCGAAAGTGTGACATCGATGATGCTTTCTAATTCTTTTTTTGTGTAATCGGTCTTGATCAAAACTCTTATACCGAGAAGGTTATTATGCAAAAAACGGGATAGGCTGTCTGGGTCGAGCTGCTTGGATAATTCGCCACTCGCATGGCCTTGTTCAATCAGGCGGCCGAATAGTTTCTCGGTATCTTTGAACATTCTGGTCGACAGTTCCGCAATTTCTCTGTCCAGAAGCGATAATTCAACAGCTGTATTCACCGCCAGGCAACCCGCCGGATAATGTTCAGCTGCGTTCAGCGCAAATTCAAATACTTCCCTGACCGCCTGTTTAGCCGGCAACTCACTCGCAAGGATCTTTTTCATTTCATTTGCGACGAATTCTTCGTAATAAGCTAACGAGCTCAAGAACAACGAACGTTTGTCACCGAATGTATCATAGATGCTTCTACGGTGGATTCCCATATGGTCAACCAAATCCTGCATGGACGTCTTTTCATAGCCTTGTCCCCAAAACAACTCCATTGCTTTTTTTAACACTTCTTTTTCATCGAATGCTTTGTTTCTAGCCATGCCAATCTCTCCATTCAGAATTGATACTTGAATTGAGGGACGTGAAAATCATTCCTCACTCATCACTTTATTAGAACGTTCATTCTAAAAAAATTAAAAAAATATGTTCTTCAAACTAGATACTACTCTTTCTAGAACGATTAGTAAAGAATTAAATCGCGCTTTATCATTATCTATGAATGCGCTAACTTACTGAGAGCGTCATTGCCCTCGTATTTCTTCGCTTCGTCTTATGCGCTCAGAAGTATTCCGGTTATAATGGACTTAATCGATAAAAGTACGTATAGAGGTGGTATAACATGATGAATACCTTCCGCAGACATAAACTCCACGAAGTTGCACCTAAACCCAAAAATACACTTCAGTTTAATGAGCAGACTGCACCTGAAGCATTGCAGGCAATCATCGACAATTTGTCGGCGATCCTCCGCGACGCACGTTCCGAGCAGCGCGAAATCGTTTATTTGTGCATCGGGTCTGACCGGTATATCGGCGATTCCTTGGGGCCTCTCACCGGAAGCATGATTGTAGAAAATGCCAAAATCGAGCGTGTATATGGGACATTGGAAGAGCCTATCCATGCGTTCAATTTAAAGCCTGCTTTAAAAGATATTCAAAAAACCTATCACCATCCGCTCATCATCTGCGTCGACGCGAGCCTTGGTGCGAAAGAACAAGTCGGCGATGTGCTATTTGTAGACGCTCCGCTGATGCCAGGAAAAGCACTGGAGAGAATGCTTCCGGAAACCGGCGACTATCATTTCCAGGGAATCGTGAATTATTTGGATCCCCTCCCGACTTCCCAGTTCCTGAACGACACGCGCCTTCATACCGTCATGAAGCTGTCCCGATTAATCGCTCGCGTCATCACCGAAAGCGAACAACAAGCAAGCCAATAAAAAAGATTCCGTCCCAGCCGGGCGGAATCTTTTTTTTAGTATGGAAGAAGCCTATAATTCGCTATGAGTTAAAAAGAATTATCTTTTCTACATTCAAAAATCAATGATCTACCTAAGTATTTGGAGAAGCGTTCGCTCGACTCCTGCGGGAAAAGCGGGTTTGAGAGACCCCGCAGGAACGAAGTGACGAGGAGGCTCGATTCCCGCCCGCGGAAAGCGAGCGATAAGCTTCGGAAAATACGAGTTCTTAAAATTCCCTAAAGTTAAATGGCCCCAGTAATGAAAGCCACCGCAATAATGGATAAGCAGCAAAGGAAGGCCCATTTGAATGCGAATTTCTGCATTTCCCCGAAATCCTTTCTGATCATCCCCACTACCAATAAGGTCGAAGCCACCAATGGGCTCAAAAAGTGTATCGGCTGCCCCAAGACGGAAGCACGTGCGATTTCAAGAGGGCTCACGCCATACGCAGCGCCCGCTTCTGCCAAGATGGGCAACACGCCGAAATAATAAGCATCATTCGACAAAGCAAACGTAAACGGCATGCTCGTAATGGCGACGATCAATGGGTAATAAGAGCCGACAGACGCCGGAATGATCGAAATCAGCGAGTTGGAAATGGCATCGACCATTTGCGTGCCGGAGAAAATTCCAGAGAAGATACCGGCCGCAAAGACCAGTACGACGACCGTGATGGCATTGCCCGAATGCGCCAGAATGCGTTCTTTTTGCATTTGCAGGTCGGGATAGTTAATGGCAGCTGCCAACACGAAGCCGATCAGGAAACTGACGGCAGCGGGCAAGATCCCCGTTACCAAGACGCTCATGACGGCCAGTACCAATACGAGGTTGACCCAGATCAATTGCGGCTTTTTTAAATCTTCGTCCAAGGCATGGGTAGCGGCAACTTGAAGCATGCTTTCGGAATTAGCAGGAATGTTTTCCACTTTGATGATTCCAAGACGTTCGCGTTCTTTTTTCCCCATCATATACGCAATCCCCAAAATGCTCAGGATTCCCGCAAACATCGTCGGAAGAATCGGAATGAAAAACTCATTGGCATCCAACCCTAACGCAGCGATAGCCCTTGTCGCCGGACCGCCCCACGGCGTCATGCCGCTGATGATACTGACGGACATAATGGAGATGGTCGCCAACACCAACGGGTTCATGCCGAGACGAATGTACAGCGCGAGCATCGCTGAAATGGTGATCATATGTGTCGTCGTGCCATCGCCGTCCAATGACGCAATCATGGCGATGACCGCTGTCCCGATCGCAATCTTCACTGGATCCCCTTTCACCAGCTTCATGACTCGATTGATCAATGGATCAAACAGTCCGGCATCGATCAAAATCCCGAAGAACAAAATCGCAAACAGCAACAAAGCTGCGGACGGGGCGACTTGTTTAAGCCCGTCCATCATCATTGTCCCTAAACCGGACCAAAATCCGCCGATGACGGCAAAGACGATTGGCACCACCACCAACGCGGAGACCGGCGACATTTTTTTCGCCATGATCAAATACGTAAATACAATTACCATGGAAACCCCTAATAGTGTAAGAATATAAATTCCCCCTCTAAATGTATTCGCTTACATAACAATTAAATTTCCCACCCCTTGGCAAATTTGCGATACGAATTAGTTTTAAGAATATTCCATTACTTAAAATAAGTAAAATAGAGAGAATTTATAATAAAGACACAAAAAAACTTATAACCTAAACTTCGGACAGAAGCGACGGGTGGTTTTTCAAGAATTCCACAAACTTCTGGACAGTCGACAGCTTCAAAAATTCATGGTTGTACATCAGCCACGTATCCCGCATAACCGGTTCCCCGTCTTTATAGAACAACGGGTATTTATGGATCTCGTCGGAAGGGCGCAGGCAAATTTCGGGAAGGATGGCGATTCCTAAGTCGTTCTTGACCATTTCCTTGCACGTCTCCTGCCGGTCAGTCTCCATCGTAATGATCGGCGGCTCGTTGTATTGATCGTGCCACCATTTATTGATGATATCTTTCAAGGAGCTGTCGGTTTTGTAATTGATAAACGGCAATTCAGGCACTTCTTCCATATTCACTTCATTTTTCGAGATTAAAAACAGTTGTTCCGTATGCAACAGCGATTTTGACCCGGTCCAGTTATAGTCGCCGCGCAAAATCCCCAAATGGACTTCCGATGAATTGAGCAATCCCATAACGTCCGCACTCCATCCCGTGTTCACGCTGAACTGCACTTTCGGATGGGCCGTGATGAATTCCTTCAATAAGGCAGGCAATTTATACTGCGCGAAATTGCTCGATACCCCGAGCCTCAGGATCCCCTGGATTTCCTGGTTCATATTCTGGATATAATCTTTGGCGTTTTGCAATTTCGTAATCATTTCATCCGCGTATTGGGCGAGATAGACTCCCTCTGCCGTCAGCTCGATGCCTTTTTTGGTCTTGAAGAAAAGCTTTGTCCCCATATCTTCCTCCAGATTCTTTAAGCGATACGTCAAAGCCGGCTGCGAAATATACAAGCGTTCCGAAGCGCGGCTGATGTTTTTCTCTTCATGCAACACTTGCATGGCTTCCCAATCTTTCTCATCCATTCTGCCCACTCCGATCAGGTTATAAGTTTTTTTTAGAACAACACCTTAATAATATCTATTTCACTTATGACTAAAAATACCATAAGCTTTTTTCATAAGCAATCGAACTTACGAAAGGTGGCTGCAGCATGAAAGTACCAATATCAGTAATGCGTGGAGGAACCAGCAAAGGGATTTTTATTAATTTTGAGGATATGCCCGTAGACCGAACTCTGTGGGATGGTTTTCTGTTGGATATCATGGGAAGCCCGGATCAACGGCAAATTGACGGTTTGGGAGGCGGCAATTCATTGACGAGCAAAGCCGCCATCATCAAAAAGTCAGCGATTCCAGGCATCGATGTGGAGTATACGTTTGCGCAAGTGAGCATCGAAAATCAATTGGTCGATTTCCGCGGCAATTGCGGCAATATTTCTTCCGCAGTCGGCCCTTATGCTATCGAGCAAGGGCTCGTTCCGGCAGTAGAGCCGATGACGAGCGTCAAAATCTTCAATACCAATACACAAAAAGTGATCGTCGCCGAAGTGGAAGTCGAACACAGGCAAGTGAAAACGGAAGGTGAATGTGAAATTCCAGGCGTCCCGGGCACCGGCTCGCCCATCTATTTATCTTTCACCGACGCGCAAGGCGCCGTCACGGGCAAGCTCTTCCCGACCGGCTATCCAGTCGATCACATCAAGACCGCTTTCGGCACGGTTGCCGTCTCGATTATCGATGTGGCCAATCCCTTGGTATTCGTCAAAGCGCAGGATGTGGGATTGACCGGCTCTGAACTGCCTGCCGATTTCACTCCGCAATTGCTCGGGCAGCTGGAGGAAATCCGGTCAGCTGCGGCAGAATTATGTGGATTCTGTTCGAAAGAAGAAGCAACAATCAAATCCCCCGCAGTGCCAAAGTTGACGCTCGTAGCCCCGCCTGCCGCTTACTCGGACGTCAACGGCATCCGGCGGGAAGCCGATACTATGGATTGCCGAATCCGGATGATGTCCATGCAAAAACCGCATCAGGCATTGGCCATAACCGGCGCTATCTGCACCACAGCAGGCGCGTTCTTGCCCGATACGATCCTAAATGACTTGATCCGGATCGATGCCAATATCGTCCGTCTTGGCCACCCATCCGGAATCATCGAAACGAAAGTGGACCTCATTGCCGGGCACATCAGCAATATCAAGGTCGTCCGAACCGCCCGCCTCATCTTGGAAGGCTATGTCCATACTAAAGGCAGCTATCATCACGTTATATCAGCCGTCTGAAAAAAGGCTTCCCGCAAGATCATCTTCATGATCTTTTCGGGAAGCCTTTTTATGTGCTTACGAAGTCATTTAT
This sequence comes from Planococcus rifietoensis, assembly GCF_001465795.2. NCBI lineage: Bacteria > Bacillati > Bacillota > Bacilli > Caryophanales > Caryophanaceae > Planococcus > Planococcus rifietoensis. The sequence goes on from NZ_CP013659.2 coordinate 2,885,481, forward strand.
CTTCCGGTTGTCTCATTTACTACAGGGCGCTGGGAGCTGCGTGTCCCCCCTAAAAACAGGATTTCTTCATCTTCCATTAGGTAGTCGTGGTACAAGGCAAGCTTATCCTGCAAATGCTGCTCGACACGGATGGCGTCGTATGCACATACCGCAATCAAATTTTGTGCTGTGATCAACTCGTCTACCTGCTCTTCGTACGACAACAGCTCTTCTTCCAAGCCGTCACCTGTGTTCCATTCGATATGTCCCCAAGTCCGAAAATACTGGCAGGACATCGCGGAAACGTCGAAGCTTTCCTGGAAGTATTCGACGATCGTGCTCGGATGGAAATTCCCTTTATGCCAATAAAGCTTGTAGCTGTCGAAAAAATAAACCTTGGCCAGTTCATCGGCCGTCAAGACTGCTTGGAGCCGTTTCTGGATTAATGGGGTCAAGCGCTTGTTTTCCACAATCAATACATGTTCCTCGCTCTTTAACCCATCCAAGATGAAAACGACGATATTATCAATATAATGCTTAGTGTCTTTTGTCAGATAAAAGATATGGCCGCCGGAGCTGTTTCTGATTTTCAACGCGAGTTCTGGTATTTTTTGTTCCATGTTCCACTTCCTTTTCCCCGTACTTTTGCGATACTGCCTATAATCCTGACGCTCCGGCATTCGAAATTAAATCTAAAACTGAAATGATTCTAACGAATACACGTTCTACCGCTTTCCCAAAATATATCACATTTTGGGAAAGGACTAAAGAGATTTCGGCTCTTTGCCTGGCAACTCATCGCTTTGCTGAGCCATTGAGTGAAATAACGGGCATTGGAATCTTGAATCATTTTATAGAGATCGAATTCAACTAGTGTTATTCAATTAGGCAAACTCCACACCCATCACTTTTCTCTCGCTTCCCATACGTAATAGACAAAACTCATTTCTTGGCCATTCATCTCAAATGTTTCTTCGCCCATGCCCACTTGCTTAAATCCATTTTTCGTCAATATTCTTTGAGAGGCATGATTAACGGTCGTCGTCTTTCCGTGTATTTGCCTCAACTCCAAATCGGTATTGAGCAACAGATTCAAGGCCAGGTTTCCGATGCCCTGCCCGCCGTAGTTGGCCCCAATACGAAATCCGATTTCTGCCGTTTGATGGTTCCTGTCCATATCCACTAAGTTGATTCTTCCTAGAATGTCTCCTGAATCGTTCTTGATCAGGTAGAAGTTTGCAAAGCCTTCTTGTTGTTCTTTCAATAACTCTTCATGCCTCGAGAGAAAATTTTCGAAGACGTAGAAATCCTCTCCTCGGCTTGGCACCAGCCGCTCGAAAAACTTCCGATTCTCCAATTCAAACTGAAACAATCCGGCCGCATCCTGTTGTTGGAGCAAGTGCAACGTGATTTCCATATACTTCCCTCCTGCTGATTGATCATTAGCCTGATTATACCTAAAAAACCTTTTTCGCCAGAAGATAACTGGATTCCCCCGCATTGTTCACTACCATTTGTAAGCAGGATTGCATTCTATTTTCACGCAGGAATGAGTAGATCGATATTTTTGAGATGGAAAATGTTTATAATGATGGAAAGGAACCAAAAATTCTCAATTTCACAGGAACTGTTAAATTCCTTCCGATAATACTCGAACAGAAAGAAGTGATGGCGATGAATGAAGCGATTTTGCTGGTGGAAGACGATCATCAAATTCATGAAATGGTATTGAACCATATGAAAAAAGAAGGGTATGCCGTGACGTCCGCATTTGATGGCGACGAAGCATTGCGCTTGTTCTCAACAGGCAGCTTCGATTTGGTCATTCTGGATTTGATGTTGCCGACTGCGAACGGCTTGGATGTTTTGCAGTTGATGCGAAACGACAGCACCTTGCCGATCTTGATCATGTCGGCAAAAGGCAGCGACTTGGACAAAGCCTTGGGACTCGGATTTGGGGCGGATGATTATATCGCCAAACCGTTTTCGTTGATTGAAATGACGGCACGCGTCAAAGCGGCTTTACGCCGCGCGAAGCAGTACAGCCAAAGCGCTCCGGACCAGCCGGAACAAATTGTGAGAATGGATGGCCTCGAGATCCATTTGGCTAATTTCACGGTCATCAAGAACGGGCGAGAACTGAGTTTAACGGCGAAGGAATTCCAGATTCTGTCGTTGCTTGCGACCAACCCCAACCGTGTGTTTACGAAAGGCCAATTGTTCGAAAGCATCTGGAAAGAAGCCTATTACGGAGATGATAATGTCATCAATGTCCATATCCGGCGTCTCAGAGGAAAAATCGAAGAAGACCCCTCTTCACCCAAATACATAAAAACCATTTGGGGCATCGGCTATAAAATCGAGGCAGCAAAATGATTTATGTGTCCGCAGTCCTCGCGCTTCTCTTGGCAGTTGTCAGCTATCGCTATTACAAAATCAAACAGACGATCACGAAAGACCTTCCCTATATTTCAAACAAACTGGACGATATCCTCGAAAAACAGTCGACCGAAAGGCTGCTCGTCCGGACCGAAGAACAGTCGTTGAGGGAGTTGCTCGTCAGCATCAATTCCTTGCTTGATTACCACCAGGAATACATTGCCGATGGCACCCGCTTACGGATGTCGATGAACCGGATGCTGTCCAATGTTTCCCACGATTTGAAAACACCTTTGACGGTAGTGCTCGGCTACATCGAAACGATTCAGCACGACAATAGATACACCGACGAAGAACGGGAACGGCTGCTTTCGAAGGTCAACGGCAAAGTCATGGAAGTCAGCCACCTCATCAGTAAATTTTTCGATTTGGCGAAGCTGGAATCGAATGATTGGCCCATTGAAATGAAACACATCAATGCCAGTGAAGTTTGCCGCGAAGCCATTTTGGGCTATTACGACACCTTAAGTTCTACAGGTTTTGAAGTCCTCATCGACATTCCGGAAGCAGCGGTTTTCATCGAAGCCGACCGGGACGCCTTGATGCGCGTCCTGGAAAATTTATTGTCCAATGCAATCCGCTACGGCAAAGAAGGCAAAGTCTTGGGCCTTTCGCTGCGGCAGGAAAAGAATGACGTCATCATAGAGGTCTGGGACCGGGGCAAGGGCATTAACGAGAAAGACATCCATCAGATTTTCGAACGCCTGTACACTTTGGAAGATGCCAGAAGCTCTTCGGCAGAAGGCAGTGGGCTTGGATTGACCATCGCCAAACGATTGGTCGAACGAATGAAAGGCAGCATCCGCTTCACCAGTGTGCCTTTCAACAAGACCGTATTTGCTGTTACTTTCAAAACTTTGAAAACGTAAGGAATTCGTAAGGATTTAGTAAGTGGGGCGACAGAAGCGTTTGATAAAGTGATTCTAAGAAGAAAGAGAGGAGAATGCAGCATGACTCATATTCTTAGAACGCATCAGTTGACCAAAGCGTATAACGGCGAAGAAGTAGTATCTAGCGTTGACATGAATGTCCGCCAGGGGGAAATTTACGGATTTTTGGGGCCAAACGGTGCCGGAAAGACGACCATCATGAAGATGATTACCAATTTAGTGAAGCCTTCCGGAGGAGAAATTGAATTATTCGGCGAGAAAGTGCATGACACTTCGTATGAATTATTGAAAAGAATGGGCAGCATCATTGAATACCCTATCTTTTTCGAAAAGCTGACCGCCAGAAAAAATCTCGAACTGCATTGCGAATACATGGGCTATTACGATAAACAAGCAATTCCCGAGACATTGGCCTTGGTCAATTTAGTGAATGTGGAAAACAAGCCCGTGAAGGATTTTTCGCTCGGCATGAAGCAGCGGCTTGGCATTGCCCGCGCCGTTATCACAAAACCGGAAATTCTCATTTTGGACGAACCGGTAAATGGCCTGGATCCTGTCGGCATGCATGAACTCCGCGAATTGTTCGTGAAGCTAAGCCGTCAATACGGCATTACTTTGCTGATTTCAAGCCATAACTTATCGGAAATCGAGCAAATCGCCGACACAATCGGCGTCATCCGCAAAGGACAGCTGATCAAAGAAGCGTCGATGGAAGAAATCCGCAATACCCACGCCAATCACATCGAGCTGGTCGTGAAAGATTATCCAAAAGCAGCGTTCATTTTGGAAAATAAATTAAAGGCACGGAATTTCCGTGTCAGGGAAGATAAAAGCATCATCAATATTTACGATGACATTTCCCAGAATGCTATTTTCCAGTCCATGATGCAAAACGAAGTGGAAATCGAATCGCTCAATCATAAAAAACAGCCTCTTGAAGATTATTTCCTTCAATTGATAGAAGGAGAGGGTTCATATGCTAAATCTAATTAAACTGGAATTGAAAAGAATGAATTTGGTGGGGGTAGCTGTCACGTTCGTGCTGATCAACGCGGCGATTGTCGGCATGTTGATGCTGCTTGGCATCGAGCCGGAAGCAGTCACTGAATTTCTATCCAGCTCTGAGGACCTTCGCGTAATCATTGAACTCTTTGTCATTGCAGCCTTTGTCATCTATGCTTCTGTCCTGCTGTCACAGATCATTGTTGAGGAATTCAAAAACAAGACCATTTCGTTTCTCTTCATGTACCCGATCAGCCGAAAAAAGCTATTGTTCGCTAAGCTGATCATTGTCAGCGTACTCACTTTTTTTTTCGTCATAGCTTCAACATTGATCGTCTACTATAGTTTTTTAGCTTTCAATAAGCTGTATGCCTTTACGCCGGTTGATCTGGGACTGGCTTTGCCGTCTGGCTACCTATTGCATTTAGTGGTTCTGGCAATAGCCTGCTCCGGAATGTCGTTAATTCCACTATTCTTCGGCATGAGGAAATACTCCGTTCCCGCTACAATCGTTTCAGGAATCGCCATCGTTGCCTTGCTGTCGTCATCGGTGAATACGAACGATACAAACCTGTTTTCTGTTACCGCCGTTCCTGTTTTCCTCGGCCTGCTCGGATTTCTCATCGCTTACCTGGTGGTAGGGCGTGCTGTGAAACAGGATTTTTGAAGAAACTGATTTTATTTCGAAATAAATAAAAAGGCCAATTAAGGGGATTTTGCCTTAATTGGTCTTTTAAAATGTTTTTTTATACCCAGTCCTGTTACACCTACTATAGCTTAATGAAATCCGAGTACCAGATATTAAATCGGACAGTTAATATTTCTTCAAACTCGGTCAAATATCGATCGACTGCTTTCACTAGAACATCGGTGCTGATAATGCCTTCGTGTTCAAATTCTTGCCAAATGGAAAAGAGGCGCCATTTATTGTCATTTTCTCTAATAAAAGCTAAGATGGGGCCTTCTCTTTCATCATGTTCCATCGAAAAATAATAAAAGCTACTCGGTCTTTTTGAATCTTTCATCCGTCACTCTTTTAAACTCACTGCGAACTCCAGTAATGCAAGCGATGGTTCCCTAAAGAAGCAGGAATGATCGACGCTAATCCCCAACTCCCCCTCTACATCAAGTAATAGTTTTCCATTTCTTTGGCGAAGTAGTTTTTGATCCAGTCTTAATGAAGGATCTAATTCAAAATCGATAACTAGACTGGCCATGTGGACACTCCTTAAAGTTGTTGAACACATAGAATAATTACGCCATATGCATGAGCGGAGATAGCTCCTCACTCTCGATAACAATAGCCATCAAACCTGTGTCTGTCTTTGTTTCATGCCATTCACCCTTGTTCCAGGAAACTGCGTCGCCAGCCTCGACTTTGAAATATTCTTCTTGTTCACCCCTTACAAGCCCTTCTCCGCTTACGATTAAAAGCAACTGAGGGCTTACTGCTTGGTGATACCCTACTATCCCATTTTCTTCTAAATGCATGCAGCCGATGTGAGCGGCTTTTGTCGTCTGAGTAATTCGGGACATGATGAAATCTGAGTTGAACTTTGAAATCTGTTTGCCATTGCTTTTATCAAACTTGAAAAGCTTCATTTCGTCCCTCCTTCTGATGCTTTACCAATAACCGTTTATAGTGAATTGAACTATTTAACGGACTTATCAGAGGCCCGATTCATATTTATTTATTGATCGAGAAACCTTCCATTACTACTCTTCCCCAGTATAGAAAGCTCATAATTAAAAAAACCGCACCGAATGTGGTAATTGTTCTCGGCAATTTATTATGACTATAGATGAGTGCTATCCCTACTTGGATATGGATAACGGCAAATACGAAAAGATTGATACCTTACCCTCCTTTAATTTTTTATTTTTTTGGTGGCACTCATTGCCCATTCATTAGCCAATAGCGAAAAGATAAGCGCATCGTGGGACCGATCGTCCTGATAGAGATAGCCCCTTAGCATGCCTTCTTTTTCAAATCCTAATTTTTGCAGCAAAGCGATGGATGCACCGTTTTCCGGAAACGTAACCGCACCCAAACGGAATAATCCGAGCTGGCCGAAACAATACGCCAATACTTCTTTGACGGCTTCTGAAACATAGCCTTTGTTCCAATAGGAAGGATGCAGCTCAAAACCGATTTCCGCTTTTCTGCTTTTGAGGTTCAAATTGTTCAATCCAACCGTCCCGATGAAAGCCCCTGTCTCTCTCACGACGACGCCCCAGCGGATTCCTCTGCCACTTTCGAAGGTCTGCCTGAACGACTCGATTATTTTTTCAGCCTCGTTCATTTCCGTTAAGTTGCTCATGCCGTAATATTTCGTGACTTCGCGTCTCGACATGATGTCGAAGAAGCTTGCGGCGTGATGTTTTTCAATATGTACGAGTTCCAGCCTGTCTGTAGCCAATGCTTGAAAATCCATGCTTGCTTCCTCCTTCTATCATCAATTAATGGCTTTACGTTGTCGCTCTTCGGCTAAATTTGCAATTTCTGGGCCCATCGCCACTTTTATTCATTCGGATCCTAAAGTTTGAAGCAGGAATAATTGTGCAGGCTCCGAACTTAGACTTAGGTAGTTTAAGAACTGTCCTGTCTGTTTCATTCTAAAACCAAGAAAGGAGCCCATATTAATGACCAAGAATTTCTATGAAGTGCACGATGTTCTCGAAACGTATAAAAACGCAGTTCAAGAGAAAGATGAGGAAAAATTATTGTCTCTCTATGCTTCCGACATTCATATTTATGATTGTTGGGGGAGCTGGGAAAGCAAAGGTATCCAGTCATGGCAGGCAAATGTTTCCGAATGGTTTAACGGCTTGCGTAAAAACGATGTGCGCCTGGAAGTTGCTTTTACTGATGTGGTAATTGAAACAGTATCGACTTTGGCGTTTGTCCATTGTGCGGTAAGTTATACAGGGTACCAGCAACAAACTGCTGTTAAGCTGCAGCAAACGATCAATCGCTTCACCTATGGACTGAGAAAAACGCAAGATTCGTGGGAAATTGTCCATGAACATTCCTCATTGCCTATAGATTTTGAAACAGGAAAAGGGATGTTCGATTTAAAATGAAGAGCTCCCGGATATAAAAAAGATGAAAACTAAAGCGGCCGCAGCTGCTTTAGTTTTTCATATAGAAGGAATCAATGGCCCGAATTTCGATTTCCCAGCCTAATTGCTCTGCTTCCGTGACCTGTACTGTCGGATGCAGAGACGCTATGTCGATTGCTTCTTCGATATTTTGGGCTTCTATGATAAATGCGCTGCCAATCATTTTTTTCAGCTGAGTCAACTGGCTTTCTCCAACTTGGATATTGCCATCCACCCGCTGCAAGCTCTTTGCTTCCTGGGCAACGCCAACATCTGCCATTACTTGACCGCTTTTATAGAATTCTTCGAGATGCACCTGACATGTCTGCATAATCGCCTCTACTTTTTCTGTTGGCAATGCGTCCATTTTTTTCTTATCAAAATATCCCAAGCCCAAATATTTCATCAGAAAACCTCCTCATAAAAAACTCTGCCCAGCTTTTCGATAGAATTTATGGATATGAATTGAGCCGCTATAGATCTTTGTGAACTATTCTATTTCAGATAGCTTTCCAGCTCTTCTTTTTGGCGCAGATGATGGCGAGAGTGCATTTCCACTAAATCCAGCCATTCTCTTCCGTTCAGCCAACCGAACCCGCCATGCTTTGCTTTACGTTCTGGAGGAATTTCATCCACTTGTGATTCCCAGTGCTCGACCCTTTGAATTAATTTTTCCATCCTGTCGATCAGCTCTTCCTGGCTGTCTGAATTATTAGGGGGAGCATTCATTTCGTCCGGCAACCTGATTTTGATTGGCGGGAAGCCTTTATTGTTAAACAGTTCCTTGCCAGCAGGGGTTTTCTCTAAGAATGGATCCTCTTTTGCCTCAGCACAAACAGCTACATTGTCGATATACTCATGCGCCACGACGATTAAGTGGTCGTACATTTGGCCAATAGACCATACGCCTTCTTCGGGAATACTTCGCAATTGTTCAGGTGAATAAGCAGCGAGGTCCTGTTTGAACTTGGAAAGTACGTCTTTGCCACTCATATAAGCCCTCCTCAAAATTCCACTTCTCTAGCTTATCGCTTTATCTTTATCCATTTAAACGCTTCTACCAGTCTCTAATGCTTCCTCGAGGTTCATGATTTGCGATGCAGCTAATGCTTTCAATTCAGCGGCTAGTAGCCCCAACCTGTCTTCAATTTGCTGCTTGTCGCCGTAGCGGATGCGTGCCTCTTCCGGCAGCTTCCCAGTCAATAAATGAAAATGGCTGTAGCCGGTTTCCAGCAACTGCAGCAATTGTTCGCCCCTGACTTCAGCCTGAACCCGCTTGTCGCCGGCGCTATAACCGTCCAGGAATCCATCGGCAATTGCCTTTAAATTGTCCGCGCAATCGACAAACCGGTGCTTTCCATAACGCTCGGTATCCGACAGCGCGATAAAAAACGTCTCGTAAAGGTTCATGAAGTTCCCAGCCATTCCCCGCGGGTAATAAATATTCGGAAATGGATCGATGAGGCAAACCTGCGTGCCGTGCATCAAGATATTTTCAGGTGAAGCGTCTTGATTGCTTATGAGCGGCTGGGTGAATCCTCGCTCCCGGAGCTCCACTGCCAAATTGAGCGCATCGTTCACCCCAGCGTCCTGAAATTCAGGACGCGCCTCACTGAGTTCCCGGTAATCCGACAACTGCTCTTCACTTTCTTCTTTCAAAAAACGGCGGACGTCTCCGGTGATGCTGCCTCTCAGCCCGCTTTCCTCTGTCCAATGCAAGTAGCCAAAACCGTCCAAGCCGTGCGGGATTTCTTCTGTTTTCCGGTAAATCTCACCGAGTGCCTTTCCGGTCTCAACCGCTTGTGCCCGCGACAGTTCATGCAGGTCGATATGCTTTCCAGCGAACGACTCGAGCGTATAGCTTAATTGTTCAGAAACGTGGAACTGAAAAAACTCCGGTGCCGCGCCTTTTATTGCCTCATTGACCGAGCGGTAGTAAAGTTCTGTCGCTGCGTATTCTGCGGTCAATTCTTCTTCGTCGAATTCAGCCGGGTTGCCATATATAAGGTCCTTTGGAATCCGCAGCACCAGTTCACGGCCATCTTTTTCGACTTTCCATGCATGATGCCAGGCCCCTTCCCCTAAAAATTCCGGAGACTCTACTGCTGCGTGACGAACGGCTGCTTGTAACTTCGCTTTATTCATGTGATGACCCGCTTCCCGTTTCAAAGATTTTCTATAGTAAGTCATTAGCTTTGCTTCTACTATATCCAATATTTTCTTTCACCGCCATTTGTTTTCCAATTATTTAGAGTATAATGAATACAATCCATCCTGAAGATAAATTCCCCAAGCTTTATCTTCCTTACGAAAGGAACATCCGGCGTGACGATCAGTCCAATTTAAGTTATCCCCTGCAGTAGAAGTCATTTACGAAATTGACTCTTGGGGGATTCATCATGAAACTGAATAGAAATTTCCACTTATTGCTGACGGGCCAGTCACTTGCGAATATCGGCGATGTACTCTATATCGTCAGCATCATTTACCTGATTTTCGAATTGACCGGTTCTGCCACGGCTGCCGCAATGGTGCCGTTCGTCATCACCAGTTCGATGTTCGTCTCGAATACTTTAACGCCGCCGCTCATGCAGCGATTTGATTTGAAATGGCTGCTTGCAGGATCGCAACTGGGCAAGACTGGTTTGTTGATTGCCTTGGCATTGTTTCTGCCGCAGTTAACCACGGCCAATTTTATTGTGCTGTTTTTACTGATCAGTATGGTGGCACTTTTGGACGGCTGCGCCAATCCGGTGACACAGGCCTTGATTCCGCATTACGTAAAAAGTGAACAGCTGTTGAAAGCGAACGGCATCACCGAGACCGTTACGCAGCTGATTCAAACGGCGATGTGGTTTGTCGGCAGTTCCTTATTGATTTGGCTGTCCGCCATCGAACTGGTCTGGCTGACAGCGGGATTGTTCCTGCTTTCAAGTTTGTTGTTGAGCGGCTTGGATAGAGTCGACAGCGCCCCGCCAGAACCGCAAAACAAATGGCGCCAAATCACTAAAGGCTGGCAGACCGTCTCAAAAACGCCGGTATTAAAGCACATCGCTTGGATGGAAATGCTTGAGACGATTGCCGGCGCCGTGTGGATCGCCGCAATTTTGTATGCATTCGTCAGCGAAGCGCTCGCAGTCGATGAGAAATGGTGGGGCTTTATCAACGGTTCATTCTTTATCGGGTTGATCGCAGGAAGCCTCATTTGCCTGCGGTTTACCGAATGGGTCGAACGTAATCTCAGCCGCTTCATCCTAACCGGCGCGATTTTCAGCAGTGCGACGACTATGCTGTTCGGCTTGAACAGTGTGCCGCTCGTGGCGCTCCTATTGTCGGTTTTAGTTGGCGTCTTCAGCCAGCTGAAAAACATCCCGCAGCAGACCGTCGTGCAGACGAGCGTACCGAAAGCACAGTTGCCGACAGTGTTCACGACGCTTGGGGCAATCGGCATGGGCACATTCGGCATTTCCTCGCTGTTGATGGGGATACTGGCCGATCTGTTCGGCATCCGCTCAGTGTTTGTCTTGTCTGGTGTTTTGCTCGCTATCGCCAGCTGGATCGCTTACCGCGGCCGCAGCTCTTTTCAACGCACGGTTCAGGAATAAATAAATATACGAAAAAGGGACAGCCGGAAAATTTCGGCTGTCCCTTTTTCATTGTTAAATTTAATCTGTTAGGCTAAATCCCATAATATGATCTGAAAAAACGGCATAGCTTTCATATTCGATGACATTTTCAGGGTTTGCAAATGGCACGATCTTGACGTCATTCAAAACGATCATCCCAGAGATATTCGTGACATTGCTGTCTTTAATTAACGGAAAGATCGTATCTTCTGATTTAAGAATGGCAGAATCCAGTAATGGAAGGTTTTCTATATCAGGTGTTTGTGTGCTTATTTTTTTGGCGATGATCAACGCACTAGAAGTAGTGATCTGGATTGCTCTCTTTTTCTCCGTATCTTTCTGCAGTTCCTCAAGATGTACTTGCGCAATCACGATCGATAGTTTCTTCATATCATGAACAGAATTCAATTCATGGCCTTTTAAAGTAATCGTCAAAACTAATCCCCCTCTACCTTTTTTGTTCTTAGACTCCGCTAATTAAACGCTCCTAAATAAACCGAATTCGCGCCGCCGCTTTCAAACTCCTGGATCCAGCGACGGATGCCTTTCGGATAAATCCGACGCTCTAATAAGTCTCCGATCTCCACCCACTCAAAGCCGGTTTGCTGCGTATCAGGATTCGACGGTGCAGCCGATTGCAAGTCATCCAGCAAAAGGCATTCAAAATAATATTCGATTTGGTGAACGCCGCGATCGGTCTCGGCATATTCGTGGCGCTCGCCTATGTATTCACGGATATGGATCAAGCTTTTCACTTCGACGGCGCAGCCGATTTCTTCGATGCATTCACGTACGGCGGCTTCCGGCAAAGTTTCGCCGAGCTCCTGGCCGCCGCCGGGAAATAGATAATAGGTGCCCTGTGCGTCTTCATTGGTCGTCAGCAGCACTTTGCCGTCTTTGACAATGATCGCTTTCGCGGAATTTCTAATAGCCAATGTGTCCACTCCCTTGCCGTTCCTGCATTCCAAGAGACAGACATACGCGGACTGCCCTTTCTGTCGCGGATTTGATATAGCCGGTAATTTCTTCAATCGTATATATCTCCAAATCCTTGCTGGAAGATATTTTCGTTGAGTGGAAGTCGCCGAGCGTTTCTTCCGTGAACTTTCGCAAATTATTGATTTCAATTTCTTCTACAAGAGTCTCGGGAAGTTCGGCGGATGCCAGTTGTTGTTCTAGTCCTGCGCAATCAAATTGTTTAACGAGCATGCCGTTAAGCTTCCTAAAATCCGCATGCCATTTCTCGAGCACTGACGGGTCGGCATCGATGCGCTTTTTCATGTCTTTTTTAAAATAGATGTCTTTCATCCATACATCGTCACCCACTAAATGCACGACGTACCCGAGAATGAATTCGTCTTGTATCTCTTTCTGGTACTTCTCTATGAAGCCTTCATAATGTACGCGTCTCGTCCCATCGTCTACGCTGCCCTCGTAATAATGAGACTTGGTCTTTTGCTCTCTGCCGTGAACTGCATCTGGTGCAATGCCGCCCAGCATAAAACGCGGCCGATCGGAAATGTCGATTTTTTTCGCCACCTGCTCAGCAATGATCAAATGCATCATGCGCGATCCCATTTCGGCTCCCCCTTTTTACTTTTAGTTATCCAGCGCTTTTTCTACCGCTGCTTTGACGTGAATTCTTGCCGTATCAAATAGCGGCACCTCTACATCTTCATCGTGAATCAACAAACCGATTTCTGTGCAGCCAAGAATGATGCCCTGTGCCCCGCGATCGATAAGGTTTTGGATGGCTTGTTGGTATTTCACTTTCGACGACTCGTTGATTTTCCCTAAGCATAATTCATCAAAAATGATTTCGTTGATCATGTCGCGTTCTGCAGCTTCCGGAATCAACACTTCGATGCCGCTGTCGGCAATGCGTTCTTTGTAGAAATCCTGCTCCATCGTATACTTGGTCCCGAGCAACCCTACCGTATGGAGATGGTTTGCGCGGATTTCTTTTGCGGTTGCGTCTGCAATATGCAAAACCGGTACCGAAACAGCTTCTTCTATAGAAGAGATCACTTTGTGCATCGTGTTTGTGCACAATACGATCAACTCCGCACCGCCTTTTTCAAGCGAACGAGCGACATCCGCCAATCGCTCGCCTGCTTCTTCCCATTTCCCTTGTGACTGAAAGCGTTCAATTTCCTCGAAGTCAACACTGTACATCAGGCATTCAGCCGAATGCAGGCCGCCTAAACGCTGTTTTACTTGTTCATTAAGCAGGCGGTAATATTCCGCCGACGATTCCCAGCTCATCCCGCCGATCAATCCGATCGTTTTCATCGTCTTCCCCCTCCATCAACGAATCCATTGCTCCGTGATTTCAACTCGTTTTTCGGTTGCGTCCAAGGTGACGGTTTTGCCGATCGGCATCGTCAGCATCGGCTGGGTATGCGCGCAATCAAAGTCGGCAAGAATTGGCAGTTCGCGGTCTCCCAGTACTTCCAGCAAAATCTCATGCGGTTTTCTTCCCGTGCCTTGATCGTCAAATAGTTCGTGCTTGCCCAAAATAATTCCCGCTGCTTTGTCGAAAATACCATTGAGCTTCAGCAAATTGAAGTTCTTCTCCACGACGGCAGCCGTTTTCATCGTATCTTCCAACAACAAAATATCGCCGGTTTCAATCACCGGCATATACGGGCTCCCCATGATGCCGGCCATCGTATTGACATTTCCGCCGACCAGGCGTCCCGTCACCTTGCCTTTCGCCACGCACACCCACGCGTTGTTTCGTAGTTCCTTTTCCTGCGTCTTTTCTTCCCAATTGACCGGTTCATCGGTCCAGTATGGCGGCAATTCCACTGCATATGGAAGGTGTTGCTCATGCATCAATGCTTTTTCGAAATAATCATATGTATAATCCACGAACGGTTCATGTTCACCGAAAGACGGCACCAGCGCCGGGCCGTAAAACACAGGAATGCCGGTCTTGGCATAGATGGCGAGCAGCACAGCCGTCGCATCCGAGTAGCCGATCATGATTTTCGGATCTTTTTTAAACGCTTCGTAATCGAGATACGGCAACAGCGCATTGGAATTCGTCCCGCCAATCGTCGACATGATGCAGCGGACGTCCGGGTTGCGGATCAATTCGTTCAGCTCTTGTGCCCGCTCCTGTATCGTGCCCGATCGGTAATGGTCCCGCTTGCCCGTCAAGCTGCCCTCCACGATTCTAAAGCCTTTGGATTCCAGAAAATCTTTTGCCCGCTTGAAGCGCACCGGTGAATTATAGGTAATCGGAGACGACGGGGAATAAATACCGATCTGGTCCCCTGTTTTCAATCGATTGAATATGGTCATGTACTTGCTCCTTTGCTCTTATTGACTCTCTGATGCTCTTCAACCTGTCTGCAAATCAATTCGACGATCGCTTGCTCAGACATTGCCTCTGTCAGCAATTGTTCGCCGGGCGCCCCCAAAACGTCTTTCGGGGTCCACCATTTTTTCAGCGATGCTTCCCCGAAGTCCTGAGATTGAGAACGTGTATTGTGGCGCTCCAGCGTTTTTTCGAAGGGCAAATCGAAATAGTAGATCATTGCTTCATTGTTATAAAACCGGATCAAGTCGAGCAGCATTCCTTCATAACGCTGCTTCATGAAGATTCCTTCTAATATGACGATGGGGCATTTGCCTTTGCCGTATTCCGTGATCTGCCGGATCAAATCTGTCGATAGGTTGCCATCCCGGTCCTGTACTCTCAGCATGTCGCGGCGAACCACATCTTGCGACACCAATAAGGTGCCCCGCCCAAAATGATCTTGCAGATGTTTCGCTATCGTCGTTTTGCCGCTTGCTGAATTTCCCCTTAACACGATTAGTTTGGTTTCCACTGTGGTCACACTCTCTTCGGTCCTGTATTTCAAGGCATTTGGGTTAATTTTTGCGCCATCGCAATGATCAATTCTGGCCGGTCGAGATGAACCATATGGCCAGCTCCCTCTGCAAAAACCAGTTCACTGTTTTCGGAAAGGGCCGTTTGCTCCAGGATCAGTTCATGCCATAGATGTTCCTGTGCTATCAATTCTGCCTCTGGCCACCCTTCTTCTATTCCTTGCTCTACGGCATACTTCTTGTCACGTCCGATAACTATAAGCGGAATGCCCGGAAGCGAACCTAAGCGTTTGATGGTGTTGGCGTCCGCTCTCCAGTTTTCGACTTCAGACTTCATGGTTTTGTACAGATTGGGTTTTTGCTGAAATTCAATCAACCGTTGTTGTATAGGGCGCGGCAATTTTTTCTGGTTTTCGCTTAACATGGGCCGGATCATTTTTTTCAATTCACTTTCATCCAGTGCGGCGAATTTGCCGCACTCCTCCAACCATTTATCGTCAGAAGCATCTTCAGCCAAATCCGGAAGTTCGTCGAGTTTTTCCAGGCTATCCGACGTGGAATCCACTAACAGCAGCCCTTTGACTTGCTGCGGATAGAGTTTTGAAAAATGCTGCGCGCATAAACCGCCGTACGAATGGCCAATCAGCACGACTGGCTGCGTCACTTCCAGCATTTCCAAGAGATCCTTGGCATCTTGTGCCGCAGCGGCTGTCGTGCGCGGCTCTGTCCCCAATTCACTCGCGCCAAGCCCTGGTCGATGGAATAGGATGACGGTGTGGGCTTTACATAGAACTTCTGTTACGTTGAACCATTCTTCAAATGAGCAACCCATGCCCGACATGATGAGAATCGGCGTCCCACCCCCGCCTTTTTGGAGAACTTCCATTGGCCAGCCGTTGAGGTTCACAAAACTTTTCATCTTTTTCTCTCCTTCTATTGAAGGGATCCGACGAGCCGCAACCTTCCCAGTCCTCAATGGTTCAACTCGAAATGTGCTTCTTTCAACTCTTCAATCTCAACATCCGGGTTCATTTCAGCAATTTTTTCAGCTAAGCTGGCAACACCGAAAATCTCAGTGAAGGTGTGGCTGCCAACCAGTAAATTGATGCCCGCAAACTGCGCATACTGAATGGTGTACAGCGTAGCTTCTCCGGTGACATACGTATCGCATCCTCTTTCAGCGGCCTCGCGGATCAATGCAGAGGAATGGCCCGCTCCGGTCAAGACGCCGATCCGTTTAACAGGCTGGGCATTATTTTTCCACGCGCGCACCGGTTCGTTCAAAGCGCCGCGCATTCTTTCAGCCAATTGCTCAAATTCCACAGGAGCAGCGAATTCCGCGATGCCTGGAAGTTCGCCTTCCGCTTCGCTATAAGTGGAGTAGGCCTTGATATCGTCCACTTCCAACACCTTCATCAATGACGTGCAAGTGCCAAATTCCACGAAATCCAGGGGTGCATGGATCCAGAAGTGGCTGATGTTGTGCACTTTCAGCTTATTGATGCATGCTTCTCTCAAGCCGTAGATGAAATCCCAAGCATCATGATGCGTCACCATCAAATCGACGCCTTGCGCGATGGCCATCTCTACGGTTTCAATGGATAAATTGGTCGCATAGCCAATCTTGTGGATCTCCTTATCCGTTGTGTGTGTGAAGCCGTATTCGTCGTCTTCTTTCAATAATTCCTCGCCGAACAATTGCTGGATCGTTTTCTCGAAATCGTTTAGTTTCATCGTAAAAGCCCCACTATTCTGTTTTTTCTTGATTTTACCATATAACGTTCCTTACATAATATTGGCAATTGAATTTGTTTAAGAATTTGCTGGCCTGAAACGCTTTGTTTTGACATATCGAATAGTATCGATATAAGATAGCCCCATGGAAAATTTAAATGTTATTGATGTATTCAAAGCGTTGTCGAATGAAACCCGTTTGAACATTTTAAAATGGCTGCGGGAGCCCGAGAAGAATTTTCCTGCACAGCAAGCGCATCTGCCCAAGGAGGTCAACATTGAAGGCGGCGTCTGTGTTGGCGATATTCAAGAAAAGGTGAATTTGTCCCAATCCACCGTCTCGCATTATTTATCGCTTATGCAAAAAGCTGGATTGCTTGAGGCTGTGCGCTACGGGCAGTGGACGTATTACAGGCGCAATGAAGAGACATTAGCGAAGGTCGCAAAATTCATCAACGAAGAAATTTGAGACCGGGCTCGTCTCTTTTTTTGATTTCTCATATCGATAATATTAGATATTTCTATATTACAATAAACCGATTTTCCCAATGAATTACATAGAGGAGTAGATTATTATGGAAACAGCTTCAACACCAGAATTATTCACCACTAAACAGAAAGTATTGGCGTTCACTTTGACCTTATTGACGTTCGTCATGGGCACGAGTGAATTCGTTATTGTCGGCCTGCTCGCCGAAGTATCGGCTGACTTGAATATCAGCTTGGCAGTTGCAGGGACGCTTGTTTCGGGGTTTGCGATCGCTTATGCTATCGGAACTCCCTTTTTGACCGCTTTTGTCAGCCGCTTTCCCAAATATCCGCTGATGCTGACCTTGATCTCCATCTTCACAGCCGGCAACGTCCTCAGCGCCTTATCCGGATCGTATGAATTGCTGATTTTCTCACGTATCATCACAGCCGTCGTCAGCGGCGTCTTGGTCGCTTTATCGATGAGCATTGCCAGCGACATCATGCCGGAAAACAAAAAAGGCCCGATCATCGCCCTTGTTTTCGCCGGCTTCACCATTTCCAATGTCATCGGCGTCCCGCTCGGCACACTCATCGGCCAGCTCGGCAATTGGCAGCTGACGTTTTGGTTCACGACCTTGCTCGGCATTATCAGCTTAGTAATGGCCATCTTCATCCTGCCGCGCAAGTTGAAAGTCGTTAAAGCCTCCGCTAAGGATCAGCTCGGATTGTTGGCCAATCCACGGATGATTTTGGCTTTCTTTATCCCGACCTTTTCAATTGCCGGCACCTACACCATTTATACGTACATCACGCCGATCTTGGAAGACGGCATGGGCATCCCGACACGCTATGTGAGTGCCGTCCTGCTCGCATACGGTGCCTTCTCCATTCTCAGCAATGTATTGGCTGGCAAGATCGCCGGGCGCAACGGCGTCAGCAAGCTGCGCTATGTCTTTATCGTACAGGCAGTCATATTGGCTTCCTTGTATTTCACGATAGGAACGACTTTCGCAGGGCTCGTCAGCCTCATGCTGATGGCGATTATGATTTACGCAATGAACGCCACCATCCAAATGTATTTGATGAACTTGGCTACCATCTACTCGCCCGCAGCTAAAGATTTCGCTTCTTCGCTGACGCCTGTCGCTGTCAATATCGGCATCGCGCTCGGTGCAACACTCGGCGGATACGTCGTCGCACAGGGCGGCTATATCCATCTGTCCTGGGTCGGCGCATTATGCGCATTGCTCGCATCAGGGCTAGCGTTTCTCAGCACCCGCTTGGACCGGGCGGATGATTTTTCCACAGCACGCGCAAAGGCTGGCCTCGAGCAATAAGCGAGACAGCGTTATATAAGAACTCCCCTTGCCGACAGATTTATTTTTCGCCATGCGAAATGTTTCTCTTGACCGCAATTCCTGATTTCTATAGCCTTAAAGGCAGAAACACGAGGGGCTTCCCTACTGACTGGACGATTAAACTGGAGTTTTTATGAAAACTTGAATAACATCAAGTTGCACGTAAAGGAAATGACTCTATACATCAAAGATGACTGGCAGGGTCCCCCAGGAGATGGGGAGGAACGAAAGATGAACGATAAACAAAGCATGACTACACACGATTCATTGAAAGCCGTTTCCTACAAGCTATTTCAAGTAATCAGTAATGAACTCGGTGTCAACACCGCTTATGTAACCCAGAGGGGTCCTACATCGATGAAAATTATCAGTTCATTCAATAAAGACCACTACATCATTCCAGAGGGCTATGTTGTGGATTATGACAGCGCGTATTGCCGCTTAATAATCCAAAGTGATCAGGAAGCGATGCACATAAAGAATTTAGGCTCATTTACGCTTACAAAGGACATGGAAGCGACAGAGGAACTTGAAGTTAAAGGATTTTTGGGCGTGACTTTACGCGATTTCTACGGTGAAGTCTTCGGCACATTATGCGTCATGGACAAAGAAGAAAAAGATTTTAGCGATAAAGACATCCATTTCCTCAAGCAAATGGCGGAAGTGCTATCATATGTCATCCATTTGGATTCTACCTTGGCAGACATCGAGCTGTTGAGCGTGCCGATCATCCCGATTAAAAAAGGCTTAGCGATTTTATCGCTGCAAGGGAATATTAATGAAGCACGGTCCCAGAAAATCATGGAAGACACTTTGCATTATGCGGCCGACAAAGGCATCCATTCGTTTGTCATCGACTTGTCGCAATTGATGCTGCTGGAAAACCAGTTCCCGGATGTCTTAAAGAATTTGGTGTCAGGCTTGAACGTCATGGGCGTCCAGGTCATGATGACCGGCCTCCCGCCTTGGCTCGTTCAAATGCCGGGCGTCAGCGAGCACTTATCACAGTTGAAAACCGAGTATGTCGCCGACATTGAATCAGCGTTGAATAAAATCGGTTACAAACTGGAAAAATAAAAGGAAGCGAAAAGCTCAAGGGCTTTTCGCTTCCTTTTGTTATGGCTGGAAAGGCAAACACTCACCTAATGTCAGTGTCTATTTCCCCTTAAAAATCAAAGTTATCCGGATCGGGGCCGACGCGGCGGTCTTCGTTCAATGCCGTAATCTGCTGCATGTCTTCCTCCGTCAATTCAAAATCGAACACTTGTGAGTTTTCCACGATGCGCCCTTTATTGGTCGACTTTGGAATGGTCACGACGCCGTTTTGCAGATTCCAGCGCAAAATAACTTGAGCGACCGATTTATCGTATTTCGCTGCGATTTCTTTCAGCTCCGTCTGTTCGAGCGCTTCGCCTGCCATGAGCGGCGACCAGGATTCCGTCTGGATGTCGTTTTCGCGGCAGAACGCGAGCAACTTCTCTTGCGTCAAACGCGGGTGGTACTCGATTTGGTTAACGACCGGCTTGATGTCCGCGCCTTCCATCAGGTCTTCTAGATGATGGATCTGGAAATTGCTGACACCGATCGCTATGACCTGGCCGTCCATATAGAGATGCTCGAGCGCTTTCCATGCTTCTTTGTACTTGCCTTCAACGGGCCAGTGGAGCAAGTACAGGTCCAGGTACTCCAGCCCCAACTTCCTCAAGCTCGTCCCATAAGCTTGGATGCCGGACGTGTAGCCGAAATCGTCGTTCCATAATTTTGAAGTGATGAACAAGTCTTCCCTCGAGATCCCCGCCGCTTTCATTCCTTGGCGGATCCCTTCCCCGACACTTTCCTCGTTTCCGTAAATAGCAGCGGTATCGATGCTGCGGTAGCCGTTGACGATTGCCGTTTTAACGGCTTCAGTCGCTTCAGGTCCGTCTTCTACTCGGAATACGCCCAGGCCAAGCCAAGGCATTTCGCTTCCGTTGTTTAACGTGACAGTAGATTGTAAGTTTTTCATGAATGGTATCCTCCTATTTCTCGTCTAAAGCAATAAACTTACTATACCCACTTGCCTAAAAAACTATCGTCCGTAAATGAAAGTACGGTAGTTAATTCACATTTTTTCTTTCCAGCTAAACTTTTTGTTATTTAAAAATAATTTCTCATCACCTCGTTTCAATACCGCAAAGTTTAATATTCAATTAATAGTTTCATTTCGAGACAATTGTGGTATTCTAATGAAAAATAGCTTTATTTGGGTATTTTTAATGTCAAATGGACCTTTTAAGATTAGAATTAATCATTTTGCTTAAGTCTTATGACCTTTGAAAATCTTGGGTTTTTTAGTTGTTTTTTAACATTACATTGTGTTTTCGGGATGCCGCAACCGTTTCAGCTATTTCGTAGCTGGCGGTTTGTTTCTATTAACTTAATAGCATTCGCCCCTCAACACATTAAAGAAAGAGCGTGAGTCCCATAACAGATCTCGTCAGTTCGTATAACCTTCCCCTCGTCGCCCTTTCCATCTTGGTTGCCGTGTTCTCTGCCTCTGTTGCACTCGATATCAGCAGCCGCTTAAAATACGCCAAAAACGTATCGCACCTGCGCTGGATTACAGCGGGTGCTTTTATTCTGGGGCTCGGCATCTGGTCGATGCATTTCATCGGCATGCTGGCGTTTCATTTGCCGGTCGAAGTCTCTTACCATTTCGGCCTGGTTTTATTGTCGATTGTACCAGCGGTTATTTCTTGTGCAATCGCCTTCTACCTCATTAGCAAGCCCTCCGTCACTTGGCGCAACCTGTTCACGGGAGCGTTTTTCATCAGCGCCGGAATCGTATCGATGCATTACATCGGCATGGACGCTATGCGCATGGATGCGATGATTTCCTACGACCCGTTGATGTGGGCTTTGTCAGCGCTCATTGCCTTCGCCGCTTCGTTTATCGGTTTGGCATTGCTGTTCTACATTCCAAATGTCCCGAGATTTCACTGGCGCAAGCTAGCTGGTGCAGTTTTGATCGGGCTCGCGGTTTCCGGCATGCATTATACCGGCATGGCCGCAGCGGATTTTTCACAAATGGATCACTCAGCTATCGGCCATAGCGCACCATTCTCGGTCAATAGTACGCTTCTCGCCTATGGCATCGGGGGCGGCATGCTGATGCTTTTCGTACTGACGCTTGCAAGTGTACGGACGGATCGCCGTTTGGAGATGCAATCGGAAGAATCCGAGATGAAATTCAAATCCGTCATCGAATCTGCAAAAGATGCGATTATCGTAGCGGATTTTCAAGGCGCGATCGTTCAGTGGAACCAAGGCGCTGAAATGATTTTCGGCTATAGCGAAAAAGAAATTCTGGGACGCAATATCAGCGTCATCATTCCGGACCGCTTTAAGGAAGCACATGAAAAAGGCATGGAAGCCTATCGCAAGACGCGTGAGCCCCATGTCATCGGAAGCACCGTCGAATTGACAGGTTGCCGCAAAGGCGGCAGCGAATTCCAGCTCGAGATGTCGGTCGGCACATGGGAAACGGAAAAAGGCGTCTTCTTCAGCAGCATCCTTCGCGATGTCACCGAACGCAAAGCGTCAGAAGACAAAATCAATGATCTTGTCTATTTAGACCCTTTGACTGGCTTGCCAAACCGCCGTTTGTTCAATGACCGCCTCGATTCGTTGCTGCGCCAAGCAGATGAGCGCGGCTTGAATTTTTCGCTCTTCTATATGGATTTGGATAATTTCAAGATGATCAACGACCGCTTCGGGCATTCCATCGGCGATCTCTTTTTACAAAGTGTCGCCAGCCGCCTCGAAGCCCAAATCAGCCCGAAAGATACACTCTCTCGGCTGGGCGGCGACGAATTCATACTGCTTTTGCCAAACACCGAATACAACAAAGCCGCCGATCGGGCACACGAACTGATCAACGCTTTAAATGCCCCGTTCCGCTTTGAAAATGAAGAAATCTTCACGAGTGTGTCGGTCGGCATCAGCATGTTCCCTTCAGATGGTGACGATTCCGAGACTTTGGTGAAGAACGCCGACATCGCGATGTATCAGGCAAAAGAAGGCGGAAAGAACGCTTTCCAATTTTTCACGCGTGAAATGAACGAAACGATCGACCGGAAATCGAGGCTCGCCACAGGCTTGCGGAAAGGCTTGGAACAAGGTGAATTCACCATCCATTATCAACCGCAAATCAGCCTGAAAACCGAAGAAATTATCGGCGTGGAAGCCTTGCTCAGATGGAATCATCCTGAATGGGGGCCGATTTCGCCTGCAGAATTCATTCCAATTGCTGAAGAAACCGGCAGCATCACGAAAATTGGTGAATTTGTATTGGAAGAAGCGTGCCGCCAAAATAAATACTGGCAGGACATAGGGCTCGCCCCGTTCCGCGTAGCGGTCAATATTTCCGCTCGCCAGTTTGCGCAAAAGGATTTGACCGAGGTCGTCAGCACAATCTTGAAAAAAACCGGTTTGGCCGCACGGTATTTGGAACTGGAACTGACGGAAACGATCATTCAGAATGCGGATAGCGCACTCACCACCATGGAAGAACTGGCGGCGCTCGGCGTCCATTTATCAATCGATGATTTTGGCACCGGCTATTCGTCACTCAGCTATTTGAAACTGTTCCCGATCGACAGCTTGAAGATCGACCAGCACTTTACCCGAAATATCAAAAGCGATTCAAAAGATGCCGCACTCGTCAAAACCATCATTCGCATGGCGCATGACCTGGAATTGAACGTCATCGCAGAAGGCGTAGAAACAGCCGAACAGCTGGACTTTTTGAAATCCGAACAATGCAACCAGGCACAAGGCTATTACTTCAACCGCCCGCTGCCGGCACAGGACATTGAGGAAATTTACTATACGACGAAACTAGCTTGATAGTTGTGGTTATATTTGCAGAGCAGGTTTGTTGCTAATGAACTGTAGACTATCCAGCACTCGCCTAACCTATAACTCTTCACCAAGCGTCTATTGTTTCAACTAGGGGGATATAAACATGAAAAGCTCAATGTTTATTTTAGTGATTGCCCTTCTTGTTATTGGTGGTTATTTCTATTTGGAGCACAAGGCAAATGAAACGGCCGCATTCAACCACGCCAAAGAGCATGTAATCACTCATTACAGCGAAGACGATAGTTTATTTCATGGCGGCACGAGATACGATTATGGGGGAGGTAATTATTTCGTCATTGTCCAAAACCTACAAGATAAGAAATATTATTTGGAAGTAAAAATTGATAGCGACCGCTTTTTGGTATCAATTTCGGACAACTCATCTAAAATAACGAATTCCAAAAAATAATCGATATTCAAAGGGGAAGTAGCTGATGGCAGCGGACCAAAAACCATTCAAGCCCAATCCAAAGATCGAATATCCTCTGTACGCTCTATATATCTTTATGATGATCTTGTCATTTTACTGGAGAGAATTATTCCCCTTCACCTTCCTTGTCCCTGCAGGAATTTTTTTGATCAGGAGGTTCCAAACCCTTCAGATGAACAATAAAAAAGAAATGTATGGCTTCTTGCTAATAGCCATTATTTTTTTCATAGGCGCTCTCGTTGCAAAACCGTAAAGAATTTACTTATATTATTTAAAAAAGAAGCCAGGAGACACTGCCACAGACAGCGTCTCCTCGCTTCTTTTTAATGTGTTTACTCTTCTTCCCAATTCCACAATTCGACTTGTCCCAATTGCTCACCGGCTACCATCGCTTCCTCTTCCAGCTTCAACAATTCTTTGACCGGGCCCGTGACCACAGCACCGTATACCATAAAGCCGTTTTCTTCCATATACTCATAGCGTTCGTTCAAATAACTCAGGCCTAAAAATCTTTCATAATAAGAGGCAGATTTTTCTTCGAGCAAAGTTTCCATATTGGCCATCATCATCTGTTGGCTGTCTTGTATAGTCTCAGAATCAAGCCGGTAGATAGAAGAAAAAGATCGGAAATCATCGGAAACGCTTTGCCCTCCTGTCAGGCCGAAGAGAGTGTTTACGGATAAATCGTCACCGCCGCCTCCCCAGCCATCTGGCGTGAACGTTTCAAATTCACCCGTATGCAGCGGCATCCACAAAACGTCGATATCATAAGGTTCCAATTGCGCTACCAACTCTTCAGGTGTCATGAAGCGATCTGTTGAAAAGGCTACTTCCGCCACGGTGCCTTCGTGCAGCTTGTCCAGTGTGTTCCAGACATCAGGCTGGCCGTAAGCTTTCAGTGAATTGCCGTTGCGCGGATCTTGCGGATAGAAAAAGAAGAAACGATCGAGTTCATCTCTCGAAGGGGTTTGGTACTCGATAGACGACAGGCTGTTTGCTAAGCGCTTCGTCACTTGCGCTTCCCCTACAACCATTTCCTTCTTGCCCACTGTCCTGACCAAAGGATAGGAAAATGCACTGGTCCCTAAGGGAGAAATTTCTTCTTCTTCGAACCCAAACGCCCCGCGGACATTGGGCACCGTCCAATCCAAAGCAAGTTTCGTATAGTAGTCATTTTCTTCTGCCACATGCAGCCCATCCGTAATAAATGCCAAAGCGATCATATAAGCGCCGTATAGTAGCACCCCAATCATTAATATACGGAGAATGCGAACAGTTAAAACAAAACGGGATTTCTTCAGTATTTTCTTTTCCAAGGCTTCATTCCATTCTGTCATCATGCCACCCTTTCTGTTGTGCAATCGTCTCCAGTTTTTTTCGTGACCGATGTAACATAACTTTCACTTGATCCACTGATAAATCCATCGCTGTTGCTATTTCAGAATAACTAAATTCCGCCACTTCCCTTAAATAGAGAATCGTCCGGTAGTGTTCCGGCAAATAATCGAACAGCATATTCAAGTCGTCCCGTTGCTCTTGCGCCAAAGCGGTATCTTCCGGTAACCCATACGGGCTGATCATTTCCTCAGCCGGCTTGAATCTATTCACTAACGGAATGCTTTCCCTTCTCTTGCGTTTGCGCCATTCATCAATATAAATATTACGCGCCACCTTAAAAAGCCACGCCCGCGCTTGTTCTCCTTGGTAGGTGTGAAGTGAAATCGTTGCCCTGACAAATGTTTCTTGGGTCAGATCTTCGGCCAGGTGGGAAGAACCTGATAACTTCCAAAGAAAATAATAAAGGGGTTTTGAGTACAGTTTAAAAAGCTGTTCCAGCTGTTGATTTTTCATCCTATCCCCCTTTATCGACCTCTACTGTTTACACGTTCACCTTTCAATAATGTTACAGTTTTCTTG
The DNA here is from genome assembly GCF_001465795.2 of Planococcus rifietoensis. Lineage (NCBI taxonomy): Bacteria > Bacillati > Bacillota > Bacilli > Caryophanales > Caryophanaceae > Planococcus > Planococcus rifietoensis. Next base: position 2,911,171 of record NZ_CP013659.2, read on the forward strand.
AAATAATTTGTAAAAAGAATACTTTCCCTCTTCCTGTAACTGGATAAAATTATTTTATTTCGGCACACAAAATTGTGTTGACTTTTCCAAATAGAGGCGTATATTTTAGCTTGTACAACAGAATCCACCTTTTATATCGCTGAGACAGAATGAATTTCTGTGCGGGGGAACCAATTCGATCGCAACTTGATCTCGGGGTGAATCTTCATTTTTGAAGAAGGGGTACTCTCCATCCCTAATCCGACAGCTAACCTCGTAAGCGTAGAAAAGAGAGAAAAGGTCTATCTCAGACCGTTTCTTTGAAATGGTTTTTTTGTGCTCAAATTTAAGAGAAAAGAGTGGAAGAGAAATGAGATGGAACAAGAAGCAGTTCGCAGTGATCGGATTAGGAAGATTCGGGGGCAGCATTTGCAAAGAACTGCATCAAATGGGTCACGATGTACTGGCAATAGACCGCGACGAGAAAAAAGTATTGGAGTTCGCGGCGTTTTCTTCCCACGCACTTCAATTGGATTCGACCAACGAGTCAGCTCTGAAGCGATCGGGCATTACCAATTTTGAAAATGTCATCGTCGCAATCGGCGAAGATATCCAATCGAGCATCTTGACGACACTCGTTTTGAAGGATTTGCAAATTCCGAAAGTGTACGTTAAAGCCCAGAACCATTATCACCAGAAAGTTTTGATGAAGATCGGTGTGGAGCAAGTCGTCCAGCCAGAGATTGAAATGGGCAAGAAAATGGCTGAACATCTAGGGTCTCAAAAAATCATCGATTCGATCGATCTTTCTGCAGACTATAGCATTACCGAATTAATGGCTACGCCGAAAGTTAATCGGAAGTCTTTGAACGATCTGAAGATCCGCTTGAAATTCGGCGTGACCGTCCTTGCCATTAAACGCGGGGAGAAATTGAATGTTTCCCCTTTGCCGGATGACATCTTGCAGGCAGGAGATGTTTTGACGGTGCTCGGAACAAAGAAAGATATCCACCAATTCGACCGGGCAGGTTTATAAAATGAAACGATCCACTTTATTTAAAAAAATTAAAATATCACCGCCTCAAATATTAACGATGACCTTTCTGGTGGCGATTTTATTTGGCACCATCTTATTGTATTTGCCAATCTCTACAGTGGAACCGATTTCCTGGATCGATGCATTATTCACTGCCACGTCTGCAACGACGGTAACCGGGCTAGTTGTTGTCAGTACCGGCAATGATTTCACGATGTTCGGCCAATCTGTCATCATGGTCCTCATGCAGGTCGGCGGGCTCGGCCTCATGACATTCGCCATTTTGATCGTATTGCTGCTGGGTAAAAAAATTGGCCTGCGGGGACGGATTTTGATCCAGCAGTCGTTCAACCAGTATTCACTTGGCGGCATGATCCGCCTCGTACAGGTTCTCCTATTTTTCGCATTCGGCATTGAATTATTGGCCACTGCGATTTTAGCGGTTCGCTGGGTTCCGGAATACGGCTGGACATACGGGCTTTTCACCAGCGCTTTCCACGCTGTTTCCGCATTCAATAATGCAGGATTCTCTCTGTGGGATGACAGCCTGAGTGGCTATGTCGGCGACCCGACAGTCAATATCTTGATCACCCTCCTGTTCATTTCAGGCGGGATCGGCTTTACGGTTTTGTATGATTTGTGGAAAACGAGAAACTTTAAGCAGTTGTCGCTCCATTCCAAAGTCATGCTGACGGGGACCTTAGCCGTGAATCTGATCGCGATGCTGTTTTTATTCGTTTCGGAGTACGGCAATATGGAAACCATCGGCGCGCTGCCGCTTGGCGATAAACTATGGGCTTCGTATTTTCAGGCGGTTACCCCACGTACTGCAGGATTCAATTCCATCGACATCGGCAGCATGGAGACCGGCTCAATTGTACTGATCTCGCTGCTTATGTTCATCGGAGCGGGCAGTGCCTCGACCGGTAGCGGCATCAAGCTTACGACTTTTTTGGTTATCATTTTAGTGACTACTTCCTATTTAAAAGGAAAAAAGGAAGCGGTCATTTTCAACCGCGCGATCCCTTCCCACTTGCTGGAACGGTCTTTGGCGATTGTGTTCATCAGCATGGCCGCTGTTTTCGCCGGTATTCTCATTCTGTCCTATACAGAGCAGGCACCATTCGAGTGGATTATTTTTGAAGCATTCTCTGCTTTCGGGACAGTTGGGCTGTCGATGGGCTTGACTGGAGATCTTTCCACTATCGGCAAATTCGTCATTATGGTGCTGATGTTCATCGGCCGAGTCGGCCCTGTGACGCTAGCATTTGCATTGGCCCGCCAGCACCGTGAACAAATCAGCCATCCGAAAGGCGATATTTTCACAGGCTGATTGGGAATCTGCGCATATCAAAAGCTGCCCCCCCAAAATTTGGGTGGTGCAGCTTTTTTGTTAACCTCTTAGAAACCCGCCTTCCGAATGCATCACTTGCCCAGTAATCCAGCCGCCTTCTTCGCTGGCAAGAAACGCGATCAAGTTCGCCGCATCTTCGGGTTTCCCGATGCGCCCCAAGCCGAATTTCGGCCGTAAATAATTCCTGATCTCGTCATCCATCCAATTGGTGTCGGTCGGACCTGGATTGACAGCATTCACTGTGATGCCCAGTTCCGCGAGTTCTGCGGACAAAGAGGAAGTGAATGCCGAAATCGCGCCTTTTGTTGCTGCATACGCCAAATTCCCTGGCATCGGCCCCTGATCTTGTCCGGAGGTTAAATTAATGATGCGCCCATCTTTTCGGCTAGTTTGTTGAAATTCTTTTGCGAATTCTGTGGACAATAAAAACGTTGCTCTCATATTCACCATATAATGATCGTCCAAGATCTTACCGGTCAAATCCATATAGTTGGAATCGATCGAATGCGCCGCGTTATTGATAAGGATATTTGGGAATCCGACGGCACTTTTCACATGCGTCAGAATAGCTTCTTCCGCATCCCGTTGCGCTAAATCGACCTCCAAAAACTCACAGCGTACACCAAGATCCATAATTTCTGAACGGAAGCACTCTGGAAAATCCGACGCTGCTTGCCAGTGGGTGAAGAAAATATCCGTTTTTTGCTGTGCCAGTTTCCGGCACACAGCCGCGCCTATTCCGGTGTCGTTGCTGACGCCGGTGATCAATGCAATGCTTTGGGATTTCGCCATGCTACTAGCCTCCTTTTGTGCAGCTTATTAAAGCAGCTTTGCCATATAATACTCATCCACATAGTCATCATTGATGAAAAGCGAATCCCGTTTCACGCCTTCAATTTCGAACCCCATCTTCTGATATAAAGTAACTGCTGATGCGTTTTCTGCTATCACGGTCAGTTCCAAACGATGGAGATCGACGGATTTTGCCCAAGCGATGACATGGGAAAACATTGCCTTTCCGACACCTTTGCCGCGGCTATCGCTATGAACACCCATCACTGTATAAGCGCGATGTGAAATTCGTCGGGGGTTCTCATTTTGCACAATCAAGTATCCTAGAACTTGATGTTCTTCGCACGCAATAAAAACACCTGACTTTTCATTGGCACTCAACACATCGATGAACTTTGCGAACGATTCGGGTGAAATTTGCCGTTCACCGGGATTGAACATCATATATCCTGAATCCTCAGCGTTTTTGATGACCTGCACGATTTGTTCTGCGTCGCGGTTTTCAGCTTTTCGAATTTTAATCACGATGCACACTCCTATTCGTTTAAAAAGCGGTTCAAACTCATCCTGCTTAAATATTTCCGGGGAAATAATCTGTATATAAATATATACCGCTTTTCTACGCTAGAATCGATTTTATATTTCAATATCTCGAACTACTTCTTGATTTCAAATTCTGCCGCTAGAGCAATCTCCTCTACTCCTTCATTAATATAATAGTTTTTAACGATTCGATATGTGCCAGTCGTCAACTCATAGTCCAAAAATTCAAGAGGCATCTCCTGCTCCAGGTTCTCTCCCGCCCCCAAACCAATATCCGTAAAAGCAAACTGTTCTCTGTAAGGAATTTCATACCATGTGCCTTCTTGTAATTTTTCCAAGGTTCGATGCTCACCGAACCCGACAGTACTTGAACCCGAGTTGGAAATGATTAATATTATCTCATCGACAGGAAAAGCGTAATTTTCTTCATCGCTTTGCATTGAAACTGTAGTTTCTCCATTGATGAAGGTATTTGGCAAGTTTCCGTAGGAGGAATTATTTTCCAGAACTTCTTTCTTTTGATTTGTTTCAAATAATGAACAGGCTGACAACAATAAAAGCGAAGTTAATAAAATGCTCGTTAAATTTTTTCCAGTCACCATATCTTCCTTTCAACGATTATTAATTAACTAATTCTACCATTTTCCGAACACAATAGAATCCAGTTTTTCAAACCTTCTCCGATTCTCTTTGGCTTAAATATATTACCCAACAAAAAAGCACGAAAGAGAATCTTCTCTTCCGCACTTTCATCTTATAGAGCCGATTTTACAGTCTTTCTGTAATACCCGACCGCCAGTACAGCGAAGACCAGATAAATCAACGCATAGACACCCATCGCAACCGATGCCGGGAACAGGATGTCGGTGCGGAACAGGAACGATGCCGCTTGAATCGCAAAGATGGAATGCGCCAAGCCGATCGCTAGCGGCAGCCCGAAAACAAAGGCTTGCTTGCGGACGATGCCGCGCATGATGTCTTTGACCGTAAAGCCAAGCTGACGCAATGTGGCGTAGCTTTGTTTTTCGTGTTCGGCTTCGGTCATTTGCTTAAAGTATAGGATACTGCCGGTCGAAATGAGGAACACCAGCCCTAAAAATCCAGCGATGAATATGAGCAATCCGTTTGATTGGACAGATCCTTCATAAGACGAGTAATAGTCGACATGCGGTTCCGAAACTTTGTACTTGTCCTGCTGGTAAATGGCAGATGCCGCGGCCATGTCCTCTTCTGCAATATGGAACCCGTCCATTTGCTGAAGAGCTGAATCCCCTGTCTCACTCACCAATTGCGCTTTCAACGATTGGTAGGTTTCTTCGTTCACCACGATTTGGCTTGTGAAGAATGACCAATTGAGCACATTGTATTGGGCGATTTCCGTAATTGACAAAGTGGTTGGTACTTCGTCTTGGAAGGTGAGGTCAAACGGCAGGTCCACCGAATTGAAAAGCGTCGAGACCGATACGTCATGGAAGCTCGCTTCACCGTTTGCCGGCACATCAACGTCGAGACCAGCTTGCTGCAATTGTTCGCTGCTGAGCACCGCGATGTCTGTTGCCCGTTCTAAAAACGGAGCTGGCTTTTCTTCGAATTCAGCGGGAACGACAAAAGTTTCCACCGCTTCGCGTTGATAGGAAATCCCATTGTCGTCGAGTTCCTGGCTGATGTTATCCGCCAGTCCGGCTTCATTTTCAAACATAAAATCAAATGGCATGATGGACTGCGTTTCCTGCTCCGTCGAATAGTACATGGAATAAGCTGCAGCAATCATCGTCAAAGTCATCGCCGATAGCACCGTGATGATCGTCAATGAATTGGCGTTGCTTTTCATGCGGTGCATGAGCGGCGCCAACGATAAGCTATTTTCCAGTCCGAGATGGCCGTTTTTATTGCGGCGGATGCGGTACAACAGCCAGCTGATCGTCACCCGGAACACCAAATAAGTGCCGAGGATGACAGTAGCCAAGACCGCCAGCATATTAAAGAACAGCATCTCGTTCAGCATGCGGCCAGATAGCCAATAGCCGAATGCGATGAGCCCGATACCAAGCAATGCCAATATAGCAGAAACGGCGGTCTTCGGCTTGCGAGGATGCTGCCCTTGCTTTTCGGAATTGAACAAAGACAGCAAGGAATTGCGGTATACCGTAAACACCATCTGAATGGTCGTCAACACGAAAATAGCGAGAAAGACGAAGAAGGTTTGTATGACTGCCGCTGTGGAAAACGATACTTCAATAAACGCCTCGTAGCCGATCAGCTTCATGAGCAGCAATAAAAAGACCCGTGAAACGAGCATGCCGACTGCAATTCCGACAATCAGCGCCATGATGCCAAGAAGCATGTTTTCGAGGATCAATAGCCTGGCGACGGCGCGCTTCGTCAGCCCAATCAATTGGTACAAGCCGATTTCCTGGCTTCTTCTTTTCAGGAAAATGGCATTGGCGTAGACGATAAAAATGCCGGCGATCACAATCAGTAAAATTCCAGCCACCTGGAATGCGGTGCCCATCATTCCTGTGCCTTGTTCAGCTACTGCCGCATCGTGCTGCAAGGTCGCGAACACGAAATACAGCACCACACTGAGGATCAATGCGAAAAAGTACAGGTAGTAATGCTTGATGTTTTTACGCATGCTGCGCTTGACGAGATCAAAGAGCGTCAACGCTGTCACCCCCGAGCACAGCCTGGACATTCAGGATTTCCTGGAAAAAGGCTTGTCTCGTTTTGTCTCCCTTGTACAGCTCTGAATAGACATTGCCGTCTTTGAGAAAAACGACGCGGCTGCAATAACTCGACGCGAGCGGGTCGTGTGTCACCATCATGATGGTCACGCCTTGCTGTTTGTTGACATCAGCCATCGTCCCGAGAAGCGATGAGGCAGATTTCGAGTCGAGTGCGCCTGTCGGTTCGTCGGCAAATACGAGTGATGGCTGGTTGATGAGCGCACGCGCTGCCGAGGTGCGCTGCTTTTGCCCGCCTGAAATTTCATGCGGGTATTTATCTGCGAGTGCTTCGATATCGAGGATTTTTGCAATCGACTGGAACTGGGCCTCCGCCGCTTGTTTTTTCATCTTCCCGAGCGATACCGGAAGCAAAATGTTTTCTTTTACCGTCAATGTATCGAGCAAATTATAATCCTGGAAAATGAAGCCGAGTTGGTTTCTGCGAAAAGCAGATAGTTCAGCATCTTTCATCTTGGAAATATCGACGCCGTCGATCAAGATCGTGCCTTCAGTCGAACGGTCGATGGTGGCGAGAACGTTGAGCAAAGTCGTCTTGCCTGCTCCCGACGCGCCCATGATGCCGACGAATTCCCCTTCTGCCACACGCAGATCGATGCCTTTCAGCACTTGCTGGACATTGCCTCGCGCACCGAAGGATTTACGGACATCGTGCGCTTGCAACACGGTTTGCTTGCTTGTTTTTGGTGTGATTGTTTTATTTTCTGTCGTCATATTATGGCCTCCCTGTAAACTTCTCCCCTTATCTTACTGCGCAACAGTGGCCGGGTCGTTTGATTTGTGTGACAAACCGGGAGGCCAATGTGACGATGATGTCACTTACGGATATGGTCGAAGTCATTTTCCAGCGGGAAGGCTATTTCCATCGTAGTACCATGCCCGGTCCGGGAATCTGCTGAGAGCGTGATGCCGATTTTATCCGATACCGTTTTCGCCAAATAAAGCCCGAGCCCTGTCGCTGCATTATGGAGCCGCCCTGTGCCGCCCGTAAAGCCTTTGTCGAAAATGCGCGGCAAGTCGTGTTCCGGTATCCCCGGCCCCTCGTCTTGAACCCTTAGGATGCTATGGCCCGTACTGTCTGTGCGCGCTGAAATGTGGATCGTTCTACCTTCGGGGCTGTACTTCACTGCGTTCGATAAAATTTGGCGCAAGACGAAGCGGCCCCATTTCTTATCGCTTAAGACGTTTATGTCCAACCCGTCCAATTCAATTTCCAAATCTTTTTCCCTGCACCAAGCCATCAATTCACGGACCTCAGGAGCCACAACATCTTTTAACATCAAACTATCCACTGCGTAATCGGCCTCTAGAGAAGACAGCCGCGATATGTATAATTGTTGGTCGACCAGCAAGAAAAGGCGCAACCATTCCGCTTCGATCCGCTGCATGCCGGGAGCTGAGCGATTCGAGTCGATCAACAGGCGGATCGCCGTCAACGGCGCTTTCGCTTCATGGACCCATGCCGCTGTGTAATCTGCTTGAATGAGGTTCTGCTGGCGCAATTCATTTAATTGCGCCGCCATCGATGCGGCAGCTGCCTGCAGCACTTGGTTCATCTGCTCATCTCGCTTGAACTTCGCTTCAGGCAACAGTTCATGCCAATCGGCTGCCGCTTCGCCTTCCAAACGCACCAGTTGCCGGCTATAGGCCGTTTCTCTTCTGTAGCGCCAGATGATGAACAGCGCCAGTGCAATGAGCAGCAACGCATTCATATAAAGCAGCGAAGAAAGTTCGACCGCAAGGCCTGCATCGAGCCACAGCAATACGTCCGCTGCTCCCAAAGCCGCAATAAAATAGAAGACCCAGCTTTTCATATCGTTCACATAAGCCCAAAACATCGAATCCCTCTTTTCTATAAGGTGACGGCCACGTAGCCCAAGCCTTTTTTCGTCAAAATGGCATCGCCGAGTCCTAAATCCGTCAATTTTTGGCGCAGCCGCGTGACGTTGACAGTCAAGGTGTTGTCGTTAACGAACCGCTCGTCATCCCATAGCTTGCGGATGATCTCATCACGGGAGACGATTTCATCTTTCGCTTCAACGAGGACCGTTAAAATGAAAAATTCATTTTTCGTCAGTTCAGCTTCCTTGCCGTCGAGCCGGATGATGCCGCGCTTCAGATCGATCATAGCCCCGTTCCATTCCAATACGTCTGAAGTTTCTTCGCCGTATGAATACACCCGTCTCAAGGTCGCTTGGATTTTTGCCAATAACACATCGGAGTGAAACGGCTTTTGGACATAATCATCTGCGCCCATCTGCATCGACATGACCATGTCCATCGGGTGGTCGCGCGAAGACAGGAAAATGATCGGCACTTTCGAAATCGCCCGGATTTCACGGCACCAATGAAAGCCGTCATACACCGGCAACTGGATGTCCATGATGACCAATTGCGGCTGCTCAGTCATAAAACTACCCAGGACATCGTCGAAAGAATCAGGGCCGACCACTTGCATCCCCCATTTGCCCAAGCTTTCCTTCAACGATTGGAAAATCGCCTGATCGTCTTCCACGATGAAAATCTTCATGTCCATTCCGCGCACTTCCTTTCGTTCCGATTGTCTCCTTCATTCTAATGGAAATTCGAATGGACAGGAAATGAGAACCCAAATACGCTCTGCTTACTATGGCGAAAAGGAGCATTATCTTATTTTCTGCTAAGCCTCTTATTCTATTCATAAAAAAAGACCGGAAATGAACTTCATTCCCTGTCTTTTCTATGTGGTTCTATTGGAGAACTACTGGTCAAAAAGCCACCGCTCCAACACTCACCCTACGTCAGTTTTCAAATTCTATACTTATGCGCAAGCGATTCCGCTAGGTTATTTCACCGCCAGCCAAATCTGATTGGATGAATCGTCTTTATACGAATCGGGATCTGTGTAAGCTTCAATAGCTGGGATATCAGCTACTTCATAGCCGTTGGAGGGGATCCATTCTGTGTATATTTGGTTCCACGCTTCGGGCATTGCAATCGGGGCGGACCCTCGCACTTCAAAAATAGCCCATTTGGATTTCGGTACCGTGAATTCACGGAAATCGGCCGGCACTTTACCGGCATGCTCTACTGCAATCCAATAATCGACCGTATTCTTCTCTTCATTATAGTTATCGGTAATTCCGAGCAAACCTTTGATTTCGCTGTTCATCAGCTCCGCTAACTCAGCGGATGTTCCATTAGCATTGGCCTCCATCCAAAATTCGGCAACTCCGTTCACTTCACCGGTTTCACCACAAGGACATTCCCGTTTAATTCCAACGACTTGAAACGCATCTCTTTCAACGATTTGATAGTTCATCGGCTTGGCTCCTTTCAAATTCACTTGAATCATTAAACGGTTATGCGATTGCAATGCTCCCCTCCCTTTTCGCGCCTCACTCGGACTGAGCCCATGCTGTTTACGGAATGCTTTTGTGAATGCTTCCGGTGATTCATAACCGTAGCGATACGCGATATCGATGATTTTATGATCGGTGTTGAGCAATTGTTGGGCGGCTAATGTCAGACGGCGGCGACGCAGATATTCCCCGACGGAGATATCGGTCATGATCAAGAACATGCGTTGAAAATGGAACGGAGAGACATTTGCCTGTTTTGCGATTGCTTCGATGGATAGCTCATTCAGCAAATTCGCCTCCATATAGTCGATCGCTTTTTGCAAAGACTGCGCCAAAGCCATGCTTTCAACTCCTTACTTGAATAATAACCGGGCGGCGGTTCGGTTTCCTGTCATTTTGTGCGCTGTTCGGACAGCTTTTGTCTTCTTGCCTCCAATTACTTGATGCAAGGCTTTAAAAATTCTTCAATCAGTCCCCTGCCTGTTTACTTTGTAATAAACCTCCATTTGCTCATCCGTCTCGATCGCCCGGATTTTTTCCAAATGAATCTCCAGACCTTCCAGGTGGTCGAACATGCGGGTTCCTGTCCCGAGCAGCAACGGGGCGATGGCGATTTGCAGTTCATCCACTAGATTTGCACGCAATGCTTGCTGGCCGACATCGGCACCGAGTACGACGACATCCCGCTCCCCTGCAGCAGCTTTTGCTTTCCGGACTGCTGTCTCGATGCCATCCGTCACGAAAGTGATGCTCAAATTGTCATTTTCTTTCGGATGCTTGGCCGGCGGATGATGCGTCAGGACAAAAATAGGCACTTGAAATTCATAATCGTCGGCATAGGCGTCCGGGTCGTCCGTCATGTCGTAAGTTCGGCGGCCCATCACGACCGCTCCTGTATTCGCCATCACTTCGTTGATTTCATCATTGGGCTTGAAACTTTTGTAAAGCTTGTCGAGTTTTCCATGCCGGTCGCTGATGAACCCATCGAGTGAAGTGATCATTCCAAAACAGACTTTTGCCATATTGCCTCCTCCTATTCTTTTAGTAATTCTTTGGCTATCGTTGTTACTAATTCCTCCTATCGCTGCATTCTCCTTCTTCACGAAAAAAAGAGAAAAACTTCAATTGAAGTCTTTCTCTTTCGAAATTGATATCATCCGATAATGACGCGTTCTTTTGGATAATGAAAAGCTTCCCGAATTACTTTGCCTCTGATGAGGAATAAAAAGGAGAAAATACCGATACGACCGACGAACATCAAAAAGATGATGATGCCTTTACCCGCCGTGCTGAGATCGGCAGTGATTCCCATCGACAGCCCTGTCGTCCCAAACGCTGAGGATACTTCAAAAACAATGGGCAGAATAGGAAACGGTTCGATATAAGTCAACGCAATCACAGCAGCTGTACAAAGCATTGCTGCTGTAGTGATGACGATAAAAGAACGAATGATATCATCGTTATCCAGTTCTCTGCCGAATACCTTCACTCCACTACGGCCTTTGGCAAAATTATAAATGGCCAATAGCATGATCGCAAAAGTTGTGGTCCGGATTCCCCCGCCCACACTGCTCGGTGAAGCCCCGATAAACATTAAAGCGCAGAACAATATTAATGTCGGGTCGGAAAGCTCGCTGACATCCATTGTTGCCAACCCGCCATTTCGGGTAGTTACCGATTGGAAAAGACTATAGAAGATTTGCTCATGCCAGGATTTATCTGCCAGGAAATTGCCTTGTTCCAACAACAGCATCGCTATAGCCCCTACTGCAATCAATGCAAAAAAGGTTGTTACAGTCAGCTTTGTAAAAAGCGAGAAGCTATTGCTGCGCTTGCCCCTTGTATGATCGCCTTTCAAAAAATCCTGCAATTCAATCAACACCGGAAACCCGATGGCGCCTAGGATCAATAAAGACATATTTACGGTCTGGACAAAATAATCATTGGAAAACTGAACAAGCGAAGTGCCCGTGATGTCAAATCCTGCATTGGTCGTTGCACTAATTGCACCAAAATAGCCTTGCAACAATGCTTCTTGCCATGTATCAAAATAATTCAGGAAATAAATGCTGAGGATAATGGTCCCGATTAACTCAATGAAAAGGATAGTTCTAAGAATCTTAAGTAATAATTTCACCAGCCCCGACATGGACAATTGATTTTGATCGATTTGAATCAATTGCCGCTCCCGCAAGCCTATTCTCCTCCGGAAGATGACCCAGATAAATGTTCCGAGTGTCATGATTCCAATGCCTCCGAATTGCAAAACAAACGTCAACGCAATGATGCCGGCCGTATTGAATGTATCCGGAGTCGAGACCACGCCAAGACCCGTTACACTGATGGCACTAACTGTTGTGAACAATAAATCGATAAAGGTCAACTCCACACCTTCATCATGAAAGAAAGGAAAACTCAATAATATTAAGGAGAAAATAACCGCCAAAGCATAATACAATACAATCAATTGAATTGCCGAGAAATGGGCCCACTTTGAAACCAAATTGAAAAACTTCACTGCTGTTGCTCCATTCTGTATCAAATCTACGTACGCTCTTTAATCTTATACACCCTTAAATTACTAAACTCCTTTTTCCTCAAAACGTTTCAGGTCTTCTCGATGGCCCATCACCACAAGAATGTCATCTAACTTTATTAAGTCATCCGGCATCGGCGCGACGTTCACTTCGTCCCCTCGCTTGATGGCGAGAATCGTGCACCCATATCTCGCACGGATATCCAGTTCGAGCAAGCTTTGGTCCATCAACTTCTCTGAAGCTACCAATTCCACAATGCTATAGTCTTCCGATAAATCGATATAATCCACGACTTTCTCCGAGTCCATATGATGGGCGATGCGGATGCCCATCTCATTTTCCGGCTGGATGACGCGATCCGCCCCCACTTTTTCAAGAATCATCTGGTGCTGTACGTCTTTCGCTTTGACCCATACGAGCGGAACGCCAATTTCCTTAAGCATCAATGTGCATAATACGCTCGTCTGCATATTCTCGCCGATCGCCACGACCGCGTGTTCAAAATTCCGCACCCCAAGTTCCCTCAAGCTCGCCTCATCTGTCGCATTCGCCACGGCGGCATGGGAAGAAAAATTCCTCATCGAGTCTACACGTTCCGGCGATGAATCGATCGCCATGACATCATGTCCCAGCTTGAACAGCTCTTTGCAGATGCTGCTGCCAAATCTCCCAAGGCCGATTATGATAAATTGCTTTTTCAAGTCATTTCCTCATTTCTATAATCCTTAAAAAAAGACCCACTTTAAAGCTTATTGCGCCTGTGATGGACCTTCGTTTAATTCCGTATCAGCCTCTGCACCATTTACCGGCTTTAATGTTTCAATTGACTAAAATCTACATCTGTTGAGTATTGTTGTCAATATTAACAATAGAAAGTTTTTTCCGTTTTCAGCTTTACCGATTAGAAAAAGATTCCTATCAACAACGCGCAGCGCAGGGATAGGAATCTTCTATACAATATCTAATGGATTAGCAATAATAGATAAAAACTTAATTTAATTAGTAATATTATTCCATTTTATAAAAAATATTCAGCTGCATGTCTTTTCACTATGCAGTTGGCAGCTTTTCATTCGCTTCCTGCATCTTATTTTGCCATTCACACATTCAATCAAATAGAACACCAGGCGTTTATCGCCGCTGAACTGCTGCGGATTTTCCCACAATTGTTGAAACACTTCTGTTAGGACGTTTTCACACACCTCGTGGTCGTTAAATTCCCGATAACAGACTTTCCAAAGCAATAAATAGTATTCATCGTATATTAACTCCAAGGCGGCTTTGTCCCGAAACTTCAGTCTTTCCAACAGTTGTCCATCCGTAGTCATTTAGCACCTCTCTCTTCTTATTCAAAATACCCATAAAAAGATAAAAGAAACCCTATATTCATTATAATATTAGGATAATAAATTAGCTCCCATAACTAAAAGGATCGGCACTGATTAGACAGTGCCGATCCTTCACCTCCTATTATTCGCTTATGACTGAACGGGATTCTCCAAGCCTTTGTGAATCGTCACCTGATGTGGGAAAGGGATCTCGATATCATGGGCATCCAGTGCCTCTTTGATGGATTTGCGCAGCTCGCGCTCGACTCCCCATTGTTCTCCGCTTTTCGCTTTGGCAATGATGCGCAACGTGACATCCGATGCCCCGAACGCCTGCACACCAATCACATCCGGCCCTTCGACGACGGCGGCATTGTCTTTTGCGACTTTTTCGCATACTGTTTTCAGCACGGCCATCGCTTCGTCGATGTTTTCGTCATACGATACGCCAATATCCACGAGTGCACGCATATTCCCGCGCGAATGGTTGCTAACCGTCGTAATATCGCGGTTCGGAATGAAATTCAAGGTACCGTCGAAACTGCGGATTTGCGTCGTCCGCAACCCGACTGATTCGACCACGCCGTCAATGGCTCCAACCGTCACATAATCGTTAACGTCAATTTGTTTCTCCAGCAATAGGAAGAAGCCGGTAACCACGTCACTGACCAGTCCCTGTGCGCCGAAACCGATCGCCAGGCCGACAATTCCTGCGCCGGCGATAAGGCTCGCGACGGAAAGCCCAAAAATATTGAACAAAGTTGCCACCAATACAAAGACTAATGCGTACGAGAAGACGTTCTCGGACAATGAACGAAGCGTCAATGCGCGACCGTTCGTCACGTCGCCTTTTTTCGTCAAGCGGTCAAACGAGCGGTTGATCAATTTTTTCCCGATCGCCCGCACAATCGCAAATGCGATTAAAATTCCGATGACTTGAGCGGCAATGATTCCCGCCTCAACTAATAGATTTCCCCAGTCAATATCAATGAAATCAAACAAAAAATCATTCCTTTCAAATTCTTGCGCTGCATTCAATAAACTCCAAGCCGCGCAGCTTCTATGTATTTACCTGTCTCTTTATAACATATATGCGGGGATTATTTCATTTCCGAGCTCTATCACTGCAACTTAGAACCGCCGCTTCACATCTTTATTAAAGTTTTTCACTAAAAAGCTTGCAGGTTACCTTGCGTCACCACCTATGGTTGAAATAGCTAATCAAACAGGAGTGATGAAAATGACGACAGCTTTTTTGGGAAGCAAGGGAATGTGGAGTTGGAAAGAACTAATATACTTATTGACCGTTGTATTGGTAGCTATACCAATTTTTGTGGAATACAGCTTATATCATTACCTCGTGAACTTTTTCGGCAATGAATTGCATGCAGGTACAATGATTGGCTTGGTCATGTCCATTATCTTTATGGCTGCTCTCTATTTAATCGTACTTAAGCCAAATGGACAGTCTTGGAAAGCGGTAGGTGTCCAAGGTTTCTCATCCGAACACTGGAAGAGGATTGTAGTTTGGACAATTGCATTGATTGTTGTAAGCGTCGGTTTAGTAATTATCATGTCGGAGTTTGGCGTTGGAACCGACAACAGCAAAACCGACAGCCTGCAATCACAATTGACACTCTTGAATTTCTTCATCGGATTTGTTTCCGCCGCTGTCATTTCACCAATTTACGAAGAAATTTTCTACCGCGGCTTTCTGTACCGTTTTTTCAGCAGCCATTATGGAATAGGAGCAGGCATGCTGCTGAGTGCTTCCATATTTACTTTAGTGCATATCCCAACTTTCAATACACTTCCGGTGAACTTTGTTTCTGGCCTTATTTTTGCATGGATCTATCAAAAAACAGGTTCTGTCCTTCCATGTATCTTGATGCACGGACTTTTCAATGGCATTGCTGTAATCCTCACCGCTACCGCTTAGCCTTGTCCGCCAATTCGAGGAATTCAATTATGGCTGGATTGATGGCGTACAGCCCGAGATCTTCGGAAGCTTGCGCCGATTTCCTGGCTTCCCAAAAAGCTTCTGACAATTTGGGATCATTGCCGAATGTTTCTGCCGATAAAATATCAACGTCAGCTAAAATCAATTGCCCCTCTTTTGAAGAGGGAGAAATCCCTTTGTCCAAGCACAGTTCAATTCTTTTGATGATATTTATCCACTTTTTGGTAGCCAAGTCGCCATTTTCAAGTTTAGGCAAACCCTTCTCCAAGATCTCTT
Organism: Planococcus rifietoensis; assembly: GCF_001465795.2. Classification (NCBI taxonomy): domain Bacteria; kingdom Bacillati; phylum Bacillota; class Bacilli; order Caryophanales; family Caryophanaceae; genus Planococcus; species Planococcus rifietoensis. Next base: position 2,927,061 of record NZ_CP013659.2, read on the forward strand.
GTTGCTGTGATGAAAAATAATGGCTCCAATTTTTTTCATTCTGCGGCCCAGCAACCAGCGAAATAAGGTCTTCCCAATGAATTGTCTCTTCCAATTCCAACAGGTTGAGTAAAGACTGTGTGTGCTTTAATGACTGTTGAAGCTGGTCGATTTCGTTCATCAACAAAGGTTTATGCACAGCTAAAATCGAATCGATCGATTGCTCTGCCGAAATTTTGCGGCTGTCTTCTAACGATAAATTCAGTGACTTGAGCAGCAGAATCTTTTGCAGCTTCAAAATATCTTCTACTGAATAGCAGCGCTTTCCGCCCGCTTCTTTTCTAGAAGGCTCAACCAATCCAATTTGATCGTAATAGCGTATGGTTCGGACAGATACATTCAATCGCTTAGATAATTCTCCAGTCGTTAAGTATTCTTTCTCCATACGATGTGCCAAATCACCACTCCCTTTAATTCAGATCCATGTTTCATCCAATTTATCTGCATAGAATCCAATTGCCTTCTTATAAGCTGAAATGTTTTTATCAGCAGAAGTTTCCGCTAAACACTTGAGCAATATTTCCATTGCTTGCTGATGTTCTGCTGAGTTATACAAAGTCATTGCCAAAAAAACTTTCAATGCCTGATTGGCTGGAAAAAGTTCTATTCCTTTTGCAAAAGTGCTTCTCGATTTTTCGTATTCCCCTAAGGTCCGGTAAGTGCTGCCTAGCCCCAGCAATGCACCTTCTAAATCCTCTTTTTCGAGCCCGAGTTGGATAGCTTTTTCGTAATAGGGAATTGCCTTTTTTTCTTCTCCAAGCAAATCAAAACTCCAAGCACACTGGTAATTGATTTGTGGGTGTTCTGGGAAGTGCTTTGCCAGTGCCGCCAGCAATTGATTTGATTCTTCTTGTTTACCCGCAGCTCTTAGCCCAATTGCTTTATTCAAGTCTGGATTCATCTTTTCATCCCCCTAGATCCTCATATATTCAGTTTACCATTTGGAAATAAGTTGAAAGTAACTTTTCGCCGTGTGCTAGCATCAACTCGTTTTCAAAAAAAATTTTGATGGAACGCTTACATTTTCAAAAGAGGTTTCACTCTAGTTTCAAGTGGTAGATAAAGGTAGAAACCAACTATTACCAACCTGAGGAGAGATTGAAATGGCGAATATCCAAAACCCTAGAACGCAATATACAACGGAAGAGTTTCCGAAACAATACCAGGAAGCCCCTGGCGTACAAAACCAAATGACTCCTGTACCAGACTGCGGCGAAAAGACGTACAAAGGTTCAGGCAAGCTTGAAGGACGTAAAGCACTAGTAACCGGTGGTGATTCCGGAATCGGCCGTGCTGCAGCCATCGCATACGCTAGAGAAGGTGCAGATGTGGCGATCAATTACTTGCCAGCTGAGCAATCCGATGCCGATGAAGTGAAACAATTGATCGAAGCAGAAGGCCGCAAAGCTGTCTTGATCCCCGGCGACTTGAGCGACGAAGCGTTCAACAAGGAAATGGTTGAAAAAGCCAACAGCGAACTTGGCGGATTGGACATCTTGGCACTCGTTGCCGGCAAGCAGCAAGCCGTCAAAGACATTGCCGACCTGCCGACAGAGCAGCTTGAAAAAACATTCCAAGTCAATGTCTATTCCATGTACTGGACAGTGAAAGCGGCGCTACCATACCTTCCAGAAGGCGCGTCGATCATCACGACGAGCTCGGTTGAAGGTTTTGACCCAAGCCCGATGCTATTGGATTATTCAGCAACGAAATTTGCGATCATCGGTTTCACGAAATCCTTGTCCAAACAATTGGCGGACAAAGGCATCCGTGTCAACTCCGTCGCACCAGGCCCAATCTGGACAGCGCTTCAGATTTCCGGCGGACAGCCACAGGAAAACATTCCGGAATTCGGCAAAGGCACACCTGAGACGCCAATCGGCCGCGCAGGCCAGCCGGCAGAACTTGCTTCTGTCTATGTCTTCCTGGCTTCCATCGAATCCAGCTATGTTACAGGACAGATCTACAGCATCACTGGCGGCATGACGACCGCTTAAGTTTATATTCAAAAAGCGTGGGGCACCGAATCAATCGGTGCCTCACGCTTTTTTCATTAAATATTTTTCAGCCACGTCATCAGGCGCAAAATCTCAAATGGCTCGGCCCACGTGATGACAAAAAGGATGACGAAGAAAATAGAGAGCGACCAAACTTTCAATTGGCCTGGCTCTCTTTTCAACACGGCAATGAAAACGGCGCCCGCCGCTGCAAATAGCAACAGAAAACCGATAAGTGCAAGCGGCTCGGAATACCCAGACATCAGCCGGTTGAACATGAGCAATAGACTCCCTAAAACGATGAGTCCCATTGAATATTTACCGAACATCTCGTCTCCTCCTTTTTCAAGAAAGCCCGCGGCTTGGCTTGCCATCACGGTGCAAAGCCGTAGTAGAACAGGATATGTGCATAAAAACCGAAGAATGTGAATATCAAAGTCATCAGGACAAATAACGCCATCATGGTGATTTTAGAGATTTTACCGATATCAAGCCGCCATACGCCTTTATAGACCTGCACCCATAGCGCAACGACAAACGGAACGACCATCAATAGATAGAAAATCACGAGGCCGTTCACAAATATATCGTAATAATCCCGGTTCACACTGTCACTGGTCCTGAAATAACGGCTCATCCTGAAAAAGAACACGAGAAACGAAAGTTGCACCACAAGTCCGTAGATAAACAAAGGTACCCTGAATTTCCCCAGGTTTCGCAGCATCCATAAGACTACGCAATAAATGATGGCAATGATAATGGCTATGTACAAACTGACTGGATAAAAAATAAACGCACCCCCCTTTAGGCTATTTATGTTTCAGCGGAAAAATTGGACGTGCTAAATCCTATCGTAACAATCCTCGATTCGATTAATTGCCTTCTGTACTGAATTTTTTGTATCCATCCCACTCATAAACGGCCTCATGCTCTTCCCCGTTCACTGTGTAGTTGATCTTGGCAGCACGATGGGGATCTTCGGATACTTCACCGAGCCTCAATTTGAGAACAATGCGCCCGCTCCCGTCAACTTCATAGCCGTTGACATCCTCCACTGCACCAATCTCATGCCCTTCGCCGTAAACACCAACTTGCTTCAGAGGATCGGCCCCATGCGCTTCATAGGCAATGCCGTCCTCCTCAAATGAAACCGGTTCGCCCTGTTCTTTCACCAAGTCGAAAGAATTGATGGTAGCAGGGTTTTCACCAGTCCATTCTATTTCGTGAATCATGGAATACGTGGTGTCTGCTTCAATAGAATCTACGTAAATGTTGTCCAACAGAAATTCCCCGCTTTCTTCCTGTGCGTCTTGTTCTGAATCACTGCAGGCAGTCAATGAAAGGATTAGTACTGAGGCGAATAAGGCTGTGGATTTTCCCATGACATTCATCTCCTTAAATGAAAAGTTCAAATGGCGAATCCCTAAAAACGCAAGCTACCAAAGCGGCTCTTCTTCATCGGTCAATTCGACTAAAAATGGGTACACAGCAATAGCGGCAATAAAACTGGCACCCAATAGAATCAATGCGGTAACCAGTGATAGGTCAACAAAAATGTTCAACAGAATGATAGTTGGTGCGAAGAAAGCGACTATACTGCTTCTTATCCTTGATCGTGTGGTAAGGAATTGTCTGTTTCTGCAGTAAGGACACTCTATCCCTGTTGCAAGTGTAAACATCTTTTTAACCGTCTGCTTCCAACTCCAGTGCTTGTGGCAATTTTGACAAATCGGCATGGACTCCCCCCCAGTCAGTTATTTGTTTAATTCTCACTTTTTAAGACCTTGTCCTTATTAGACTAACAGAGATAACCAAAAATTCCCACAAAAAAAATTCCAATTAACTGGGTTTCGTCGTTTCAGTTAAGAGCTCTTCCGAATCTATCTTCACTAAAAAAAGAGCAAGAACTGGATGTCAGTTCTTGCTCTTGATGCGGTTAATTCATATAGCGATGCTTTCTTAAGCTGTTCAAATTGGCAATTTCCTGCAGGAGCTCTTCCCCGATATTCGTCTCCCGTACCTTTTTGCGCTCGAGTTCTTCGTCGACCAATCGTTTGATCGACAAGACGTCGGTCCCGTTTTGCAGTACCTCTTCTTTGGAATTAAAGCGCTGGTGGGCGACGAGCTGCATGCCGTAAGAATTATATAGAAGCGTATAGCCCGCGATGCCCGTCGTCGATTGATAGGCTTTCGAAAACCCGCCGTCGATGACGATCATTTTGCCGTTCGCTTTAATCGGGTCTTCGCCGTCCCGTTCCTTGACCGGGGTGTGCCCGTTGATAATGCGGCCGTAGTCAGGGTTCAAATCGAATTCTGCAAGCATTTTGCGGCACATGTCTTCGTCTTCACGCAAATGGTAATACGGATTTTTCCGTTCTTTATGCGTTTCTTTGTCTTTGATGAAATAGCGTTCGAAGGTCGTCATTTCGCGTTTGCCGAACAAGGAGGAGTTTTCGCCTGTCCATTGGTACCAGACCATATCGGTCGCGAAATCATCGGTCTCTTCCGGATGCGCAAACGCATAGCGGGTATACTCTTCAAAAACGTCAAGCAGTTCCCGTCCTGCATAGCTCTCGCCTTCAATTTTCATTTGCTTCATATCGCCGTTCTCTTCGAGCGGGATGCAGCCGTGAATGAGCAAATTGCCGTTGTATTGAAGATACAGCTTGCCTTTTTTCATAAGGAAGTTCATATGCCGCGACAGTTTTTCGGAATGCTGGATGGAGAATAGCAATTTATCGATGACTTGCTGCTCTTCATCGAGCAAGCGGTCCGGATGTTTCGGGTCGATCGTAGCAAAGCATGTGTTCTCCAGTGGATAAGTTTTGCCGTGGATCGTCGCTTCGTTTTTGTCGTAATCGACTTTCTCCAAGAGCAAGCGGTCTTCCATGGCGAAACAAGAACGCCGTTTGATGATCGGGCTTTCCAATTTAAACTGGATGATCGAAATCGCCTGGTGGATTTTCGTGATCTGCAGCTGCTCCTGCTCTGTTAATTGTTCATCTGAAATGCGCTTTGGATGGAATGCCGGATTGTCCTCATAATATTTCTCAGCCAAATTCAATAGCGGGCGCAAGTTGATGCCGTACACATCTTCGATAATGTCCAAGTTGTTATAACGCGCACAAATGCGGATGATGTTCGCAAGGCAGACTTTGGAGCCTGAATAAGCGCCGATCCATAAGACATCGTGATTGCCCCATTGAATGTCGACGGAATGGTAGTCGATGAGCGTATCCATGATTTTATGCGGATCCGGCCCCCGGTCGTAAATATCGCCGACGACGTGCAGATGATCGACGGTCAGCCGCTGCATCGTATACGCGAGACCCACGATCAGCTTGTCTACTTGCCCGAGTGAAATGATCTGCTCAAGCATTTTCGCGTAATAATCTTTCTTGTTGGTGAATTCATCCGTTTTGTACAGAAGTTCCTCAATAATATAGACGAATTGCTTTGGCAAAGCTTTGCGCAATTTGGAGCGCGTGTATTTAGACGATGCGTAAGATACCAGCTTCAAGAGCCGCTCGATCGTTTCGATATACCAGTCCTTCAATTCTTTCTTGCTGCTGAAATGGCTTTTGATCAGGCTCAATTTCTCTTCCGGGTAATAAACGAGGGTCGCGAATTCGTTGAGCTCTTCTTCCCCCATCTCGTTGTTGAACAAATCCCTGATTTTCACTTTGACGTTGCCGGAGCCATTGCGCAACACGTGCTGAAATGCTTGGTACTCGCCGTGGAGATCGCTGACGAAATGCTCTGTTCCTTTCGGCAAGTTCAAGATGGCTTCCAGATTAATGATCTCCGTTGCCACTTTTTCTTCGCTGTCATATTTTTCTGCCAGTAGATCCAAGTATTTTGAACTGATCATACGGAACCCTCCTTCAAGTAATGTGTCTTAATCGAATTCAATTCAAAGCAAATTCCCGTAAAGCGTATTCATTAAACAAACTTACGGAAGAAACTTCTCTATATTTCCAGTCTATAGCAGTTTCAGTGAAGGCTCTAGTATTAATTGAAGGGCGGGAGAAAATGGGCAGGCAGACAAAAAAACTGTCCCCTGCACAATTCAAGTGCAGGGGACAGTTTCTTAAAAAGCCGTCTATTCTTATTCAAATGCAGCTTGAAGCACTTGTTGGTGTTCTGCACCTCCTAAATTCTTGTTTACTACGCGGTCCGCTTTCATATCCAGTTCATCTTCGAGCAAATTGACCGGCCGTTGATGCCCAATCAACACCAGTTCGGACCAGCCATAGTCTTTGTGCAACTTCGCCAGTTCAGCGGAAAGTTCACGGTAAAACCTGCGGATCTGTTTTTCTTTCCGGTTGTCGAACTGGTCGACTTGGCTGCTCGACGAAGCTTGGCCTTTGGCGCTTCTTCCTTGAAATTTTCGCCAGTCATCGGTGTCCAAATCCAATTCGAATACCCAGCTTTCGTCAATTTCACCCAAGCTGGAATTGTGCACCGTGACGGTTTCCGTTTGTGCAACGACAATGCCGGTCTGTGGAAACTTCCGGTCCAAATTCTCTAGTTGGGATGTGCTTGCTGAATCGCCGTAAACAAATTCGTTGTCGACATCCAATTGCAGGAAATGCACTTCGAAAAGCCCGTCCCCGCCTTCTGCAAAAACAACGAGGCTTCGCAGCAAACGCGGTTCGCTATGTTTCAGCTCCTGTTCGACTTTGCCCTTTAGTTCTTGGAAGGCCTTGTGTTTTTCAGCATTCCCTTCGACTTGCTGTTCGAGTTGCTTGAAGCCGTTTTTTAAATGGGTTTTCCATTGGCTTCGAACTTCCGGCTTGGTGCTTAGATAAATCGACAAGACGCCAGCTTCGGAATTTTCAAGTTTTTTCAGCTGTTTGATTTCCGCAGATAGTCCCACTTGAATTCCTCCTTCATGATGTACAGAACTTCGCTTGGCTCACAGTTCTTCATCAGTTCTCGTCACTTTGCCGCCCAGTTCGTCCACCAATCCGTCCAGCACGGATTCTTCGTATTCTTTTCCGATCGCGATGATGCCCGTCGTCCCGAGCTCAATATTGCCAATGGTCTTTTTGAACAATTCTTCAGTGGATTTCAATCGTTTCAATTCCTTACTGGTTCCGATCATTCCGCCTGTCAGCGTACCGAAAAGCACGCCGAACGGCCCGCCCAAAATCCCGACAGCCATTCCGATCAACGCCCCTTTAGTGGCTGTGTTCGATCTGGATAAATCAGCCGCATCTTTAAAAGCGAACGACCCGTTTTCTTCCCGTTCGATCACGACAATTTGCTGCAGCTCGATCTGTCCTTCTACGTGATATTGCTTGAGCTGGCTGAATAGTTGATACGCCTTCAAATTATCTTCAAATGATAAGGTGATGATGTGAAAATGCTCGGACTTCTTTCTAGCCATCGATATCTCCTCCATTTTTAATTTTCGGCGGCAGCAGCGGCTCAATCAGTAAATAAATGATGCCAATATTCCTGTAAGGAACACCGAGGTGATCGTGACCGTCGAAAAGCCGGCAACGACCATTTTCGGCAAGATTTCGTCTTCGATGATTTGGATTTCATCTTCCGTTTCGCCGATATTCTTGGCTGCTTCCTCGCTCAAAATCAAGGTCCCCGGGAATCCGTAAAGCGAGGACAGGCCGATTGCGACGGCCATCGGGTATGTGTAGCCCAAAAGTTTTCCGGCCAGCATCGCAAATAGCACGATGCCGATGACTCCGAGACTGAACGCGATCAATAGCGGCACCAATAACTCCACGAGATCCGCAAACGAAGTCGTCGCGAGCGGCCCGAAAATGATCAGGAGAATCGCTAGCATCATGAGGCCGTATGCATCGATGCCGTTCAAAACGTTCGGCTTCAAGACGCCGGTGGCTCGCAGCGCAATTCCCAGCAGCAACGCGATAACAAAAGTGTTCAGCCAGCCATTCGTCAGCCCGCTCAAGAACATCGCAAGTATCACAACGAGCCCGACCACAAAAAGAGTGCCAGCCGTCGTCTGGAAAGCTTCCGGCAAGATCGTCTCCTTGGCGTCTGTCTGCTCTTCTTCGACAGCTGCTTTTCGGGTGATGCTGCCGTCACGCACACCGTCCCGGATCCGCATGGCCTCTTTTCGCAAAATGATGGAAGTGAGCGGGAATCCAATCAGCCCTTGCAAAGCAGCAATCAGCACCGGGAACACAGCGACCGAAATCAAACCGGCATTCAAGGCTTGCTCTTGGACGATGATGACTGAAATGGTCCCTCCGCTAATCGCTGCAATGGCGCTCAGCACGTAATTCGTATCAAGCAACAGCCTGCCGACAGTAAACAGCATGATGGCGATCCCCAGGACGGCAGATACGCCGATCAAGAACGTCCGCCATTGCCGCTTGAATTCATCCAAGCTGATCAAGGTGCCCAAATGGACGATGATCATCCCGACCACGGTTTGCCCAAGCGGCAGCAAAGCTGAGGTCGGCAATAAATCTTCCGGAAATAAATTGGTCTTGAATCCAATCAGGAAAATGATCGAGGCAACGAACAGCGACGATAATAAGGCTTTCGTTTTCTTGGAGATGTAATCACTGACTGTCCAAATGAGCATGATAAGGGTAAAGGCAATGATCGGTGTCATGCTGATTCCTCCCTTTTACACTGCGGGTAAATCATTGAAAGCCCATGGATGGACGCAGAAGTTGAACGGAGCATTGCTGACATTCGTTTCTTCCATTCTATTCGCCTGATTCAACATGGAAATCGGGCATCCCCTTCACTAATTGCAGCGCAAATTCTACCGCACCCTCAAATTCGTCAATCGGGATATATTCTTCGACTGTATGGATGTTTTCATAGCCAATGGACACATTGACTACGGTCTTCCCTTTTTCATTGAAGACATTGGCATCGGTCCCGCCGCCACTCCGTTCAAAACGCGCTTCGCGCCCTAAAAGCTCTAGGCTGCGCTTGGCATGGGCGAGCAGTGGATGCGCTGAATCAAATTGATAACCCGTGATCAATTGAGTCGCCAGAAAGTCGAGCTGCGCCCCGGAGCGCTCCACTTCCTCTTCGAGCGCTTTTCGCATCGCTTCCACTTGATCCAGGCATTTCTGATGATTTAAAGAACGCACTTCCGCAACCAGCTCCAAATGGTCCATGACAATGTTCATCGCAGTCCCGCCGTGGATCTGGCCGATATTGGCCGTGGTCTCTTCGTCAATGCGCCCAAGTTTCATCCGCACAATTGCTTGTGACGCCACTTCGATGGCGGAAATTCCTTTTTCCGGCTCCAACCCAGCGTGCGCCGCCTTGCCCGTCACACGGATATTGAGGCGCTGCATCGTCGGGCTTGCGGTGATGATGCCTCCGACCGGGCCGCCATTATCCAGCACATATCCGTACTTCGCTTGCAATTGATCCATGTCCGCGGCTTTCGCGCCAAGCAAGCCGACTTCTTCACCAGGCGTCAGAATGAATTCGAGCGGGCCATGCTGGATATTTTGTTCTTTCAAACGCTTGATCAGCTCAAGCATGATCGCAATGCCGGCCTTGTCATCGGCTGCCAAAATGGTCGTCTGATCCGATACGACGCGTCCATTTTCTTCGATCGGCTGGATCCCTTTTCCGGGAGAAACCGTATCGATATGGGAAGAGAAAAACAACGGTTCGATGGAAGCCTCCCCGTCGAGTCGGGCAATGAAGTTATTGGCACCAAGCCCCGTCTGCGCCATCGTATCGTCTTCCCAAATGTGCAGGCCAAGATCCTTGAATCTTTGCATCAAGTGTTTTTGAAATGCGCCTTCCGCGAACGATTCCGAGTCAATGCGGACAAGCGCCTTGAATTCCGCGACTAAGCGTTCTGTCGACATGGTTGTCCCTCCTGTTCAAGATGCCGCTATTCAATTTTTAAAAGCTTGCTGCATTAGACGGGCTGCTACTTTGCCGGAAACAGTAATGAATTTTTGCTTGCGATTTATACATGCAAAAACGCACCTGCGCTCTACAGGACTGCATTTTTTGTTTTGGAGCTATTTTGGATTCCTAAACCCATGGCTATGTCAGTTGAAATCATGCATTCGATTTGAGGCGCTAAATTCTGGATAATAGATTGTGAGACGAAGAGTGTGTGATGAGGGGAAAGACACAGTATGGGGAAAATATTTTTGTCGATTCGACTAGTTATAAATTAAATGTAAAAAAATTGAATAAAAAAGAATCTAATTATTCTAATAAGATTATACAAAAAAGGGTATTTTCTAATAAAATAGAACTATAAAAAATAATATATCCTTAGTTACCCGATAATTCAGAAAAATAACTCGTTTTATAACTGGAAACACTTTTTATTTTTATTACTATATGTGTGAACCAGAAACTTTTCATTCCTAAAAGTTCAGCGTGATTCCCCCATTTACGGGTAAGGAAGAATAACAGGAAATAACTTTTAGTGGAAAGGACTTGTTATGACACAATCTCTTATCAGCTTGCTCATTCTTGGTTTTATCGTGATAACCCATATTCTAGTTTGGAAATGGGCCGCTTATATACAAGAAAAATATGCCGACGATGCCAGGAAGAGGCGGATTGCTGGGTGCATCCTTTTTATGTCCCTTGCAGCATTGTTCGGTTTGTCCGCGCTCTTTCTCATGCAATCTTCTTTTTAAAAATCACGAAATCAAGAAAGGATAGGATAGAATAGGACGTGACACAGCTTTTTATTTCATTGGGGCTTTTTGGTTTTATTGCTATGACTCACCTTCTGGTCAGCAAATGGGCTCAATATTTTCATGAACAACACGGAAACGATTCTTAGCAAACACGAAAAGGCATCTTAATGATCACACTGCCCCTAATAGCCGTTTTCCTGATTGCGACTTTCTTTTGTTTCAAATTTCTCAATAAGTGTCACGTAAAAGCTTTAATAGGTACATAGTTACTATTTTAATGCAACATACTGGAATTATAATAAGAAAAAAACTGAAAAAGGCAAACTTACCTGAAAAGGAAGGACGCAAAGCCATGAGCCTACCCACTGCTTAATCAGTGCACGGTCGTCAGGTTGCCAGGTACCCATTCTGTGGGCCTCGGCTGACAGAATGGAGGAACAGAATATGTTGAAGAAAGCGGCGATGTTAATGTTCGCGATGTCTCTTATGCTGGCGTTCAGCCATGCAGGAAACGCACAGGCAAGCGGCGATGCGCCTGATACACGTGCCACTTGGCTATGGAATCCGTGGATGTTTGTGGAAGATGAAGGCGCGGTGCTGGCTTTTCTAGAAAATAAAAACATCAATAAAGTCTATGTCCAAATCGACCGCGACATTCCCAAAAACACGTACCGCAGCTTTGTCACACAAGCGCATGCACGCGGCATAGCTGTATTTGCACTCGACGGAGCACCGGCCTGGGTTGCGCCAAAAGGCTATACGAACCAGAACATGTTGATGAACTGGCTTGGCAATTACCAAAGCGGATCGACAGAGCAGGCAGATTTTGATGGCATCCATTTGGATGTGGAGCCTTATTTATACAGCGGATGGAATTCGAAGCGTGCTGCTACCGTGAAGTCGTATCAATCTCTTCTTCAAAGAGCCGCAGTGAGCTCTGCGCAGTTGAACTTGCCGCTTGAAGCCGATATGCCTTTTTGGTTCGACGAGATTCCTTATAAAAATACATTCGGCAGCGGAGTCTTGGCCGAATGGGTGATCGCCAATACAGACGGGGTAACACTGATGGCTTACCGGGATTCCGCGCCTATGATCATCGAAATCGTCAAAAACGAAATCGCCATGGCCGAAAAATATGGCAAACATGTAGTCGTGGGCGTAGAAACAGGCGTCACCGATGAAGGCAGCATCATTACGTTTGCTGAAGAAGGCGAAGCGTTCATGAATTTGCAGTTGGCTGAAGTAGCCGCCCATTACTCGGCGTACCCTGCCTATGAAGGAATTGCTATCCACCATGTTGGCAGTTGGATGACGCTCAAGCCATGAAAAGATCAGACACTTCTCATGATTTTTGGAAGTGTCTTTTTATTTTTTTCATTTCTGGCACTCTTTTTTGCAAAGAACTTTGAAAACGTCATTGGAAAGTCATGTTTCAAAGGATAAATCACTTACTCGGAAGCCGATTGATGTTATTCTATAAGTGGAAAATATTATCTATTTAACTATTCAAATGACATATTACGAAACCTCATTTATGAAACCAAAACTCCGCATATCGTCCCACATCAAGTTCGGGACATTCTTTTAAGGACGGTGAAAGAAATTGGCCCAAACAGATTATAAAGCTTTACTTGCCACACGAATGGAACGGGATTTCTCGAAATGGGCTGGCCAAGGCACGATCCCAGAACGCGAAGTCTACCGGTTTTTGCATACGATGAAAGGCACTGCCGGAACGATTGGCATGATGGAACTGTCCGAGTTTTGCGCACGCGAACTGGACGTTTTCTCGGAACACAGTACCGAGTTGCTTGCTGTCGATTCGCTCGAAGGATTCATGTCTTCATTCCGAAACTATTTTGCAGCTGATGAGTCTGCAAGCCAACAAGAGACCGAGTTGGAGACACCGGAAATCGAAGCCTCGAGTGAAGAAGCCCTCGTATTGGTCATCGATTCCGATGCTGAATTCGCCGCGAAGCTTAAAGAGACATTGGAGCCTAAAGGCATTCCTGTCGTCATCGCTTTGGATGGCCAAAAAGGTACGGAATTATTTTACACATTGCATCCGCAGATGGTGTTATTGGATGCAAAACTGCCTGATGCAGATGGGTTCAGCCTGGCAGAAAGATTCGCTGAAGCTGGCAGAAGCCGCCATCTTCCACTCGCCATCCTGAGTGAAGATGACCGGATTGATCACCAAATCCGGGCAATGGAAGTGGGCGCCACTGATTTTTTGGCCAAGCCATTGAATATGGCGTATTTCCTTCCCTATTTAGCCAATCGCCTGCGCAGCCAGGAAATCGTCTTGCGCAGCACGCGCATCGATGAATTGACGGGAGCCGGAAACCGCCAAGCTTTTGATGAGTTCCTGCTGCAAATGACCAACCTCGCTGAAAGAACCGGCAAGCCGTTTACATTGGCCTTGCTCGATTTGGATCATTTCAAGAAAATCAATGACGACCACGGGCATTCAGCCGGAGATGAGGTTTTGCGTTCCTTCAGCCAGTTTGTGTTGAACTTGAAGCGTGAATCGGACTCGTTCTTCCGTTACGGCGGAGAGGAATTCGCCTTGGTCCTTCCTGAAACCAAGCCGCAGGAAGCTGCCGCACTCATCGATCGCTTGCATAAGGCGCTATCTGAAACAGAATTCGCCGGCATCGCCCCTGCGCCGATTCGCTTAACATTCTCTGCAGGAGTCAGCGAATACCGGCTCAAGCAGGAAACGATTGTCAATAAAGCCGATAAAGCTTTGTATCAAGCCAAGCGAAACGGGCGCAACCAGACGATGGTTTATGAATCCGAAGAACATGACTTGAAACGCAAACTGAATATTGTCATTGTTGACGACGACTCACTCGTGCGCAAATTGGTCGCCAAGCAATTTTCCAATTGGAAAGCGGAGGATTTCGATATCCAGATCGAAGAATACGCAGACGGTCTCGCGCTGGTCGATTCCGACTGGTACCGTCCGGATGAGAATTACATGATCCTGCTGGACGGCGTCATGCCAAAAATGGACGGGCTGGAAGTGCTGAGCCATGTACGCTCGCAATACCCCCATGACAATATCGTTGTCTCTATGCTCACTTCGCGCAACAATGAATCCGATATCGTATTGGCCTTGAAGAGCGGAGCTGATGATTACATCGTCAAACCGTTTTATGCACAGGAAGTCGTAGCCCGTGTCCAACGGCTCACGAAGAGGATGTTCCAGTGAACTTGTCGCATTTCTGGATCCTCATCGCCTCTCTGTTCCTCGGCCAATTGCTTCTCTTATTGATCTTAGCTTGGCGCAAGCAGCAATCGAATAAACGGGAAGCCGCAATCAATAGCCAATACGATGCCCTTACCGATTCGTTCAGCTCATATATGATGGACCCTTCAGACGAACGATTCATCGAAGAACTGAAAGCTTCCCCTTACCAATTGGTCGTGCTTGAACGCCTATTGAATCATTACGTATCCGTCACCAAGGCGGGCGCTGATTCGCCTGCTGTTTCACGCCTGTCGGAAGAATTCCTTTCCACGCGCTATATGAAGATGCTCAAGCGCGGAAACTGGGCGATGCGAATGAATACTTTGTATTTCATCGAAGATTTCCGGATGGAATCGCTCGTTCCACAACTAAAGGAAAAACTAGCGAAAAGTTCACGGCTCGACCAGGAGACGCAGCAATTGATCCGCACGCTCGCTTCTTTAAACGAGACGGTGGCCATCGAGGCGCTCGCAAAACACCCCGATGCCCCCGCCCGCCTGTATATCGATGTTTTTAAACGGTTGGATGAACTGACGAAACTGGACGAGTTGAATGCTGCCTTAAACGAAGAAAACGACAACCAGACGTTGAAGCATTCGGCCATCTCCTATATCGGCATGGCCGGCATGACGCTGTTTCTACCGCGCATTGAAGAAGAGTTGCAGCATCCTGAGATGGAAATGCGCATTCAGGCATTGAAAGCGATCCTTCATCTGCAATACATGAATTCCCCGAGCGCCCTTGCACCGTTTTTCCAGTCGGCTGCTTGGCCTGAGCGCATGTTTGCCGCCCAAATTGCCGGAAAGCTGCAATTGTCGCGCTATAAAGAAACGCTAGGCGAGTTGCTTGGGGATCCGGTCTGGTGGGTCCGCTACTCATCAGCTGAAGCCTTGACGCAGTTTTCAGAAGGGGATATCGTCCTGACCCATTTCGCAGAAAGCCATCCCGACCGCTATGCACGTGATATGGCGAATCAATGGAAAACCTCCCTTTTAGGAAGTGAACAATAATGCAGGAAGTAGCGCTGATTTTATCCTATATCGTCATCGCCTATATGCTTTTTTCAAGTCTGAGCTACCTCGGGCTCTTTGCGCTTGCCTATGGGAAAGTCAAAAAAGAAAATAAGCTCGATAAGCGAGAGTCTACAGAAGATTTTTTAAGAAACCAATCGACTTATCCGGTGTCGATCCTCGTGCCTGCGTACAATGAAGAAGTCGGCGTTGTCAGCACGGTGCGTTCGCTATTGGCACTGGAATACCCTGAAAAAGAAGTCATCGTCATTGATGATGGCTCGAAAGACAGCACATCGCTGCGCATGATTGAAGAATTCAAAATGAAGAAAATTCCTTTCGCCGTCCGCACACACATCGAGACCGCGGAAGTCGAGGCCATTTACCAATCCTCGATCTTCCCTTATATCCGCCTCATCAAAAAAGCGAACGGCGGCAAGGCGGATGCATTGAATGCCGGGGTCAATCTCTCTTCCTTCCCGTACTTTTGTGCGATTGATGGAGATTCCATTTTGGAAAACGACGGTCTGTTAAAATGCATGAAACCGATTATCGAATCAGACGGCCAAATCATCGTCACCGGCGGATCTGTCCGAATCGCCAACGGCTCGACCATCTCCAGAAGCAAAGTGGAAATTGTCGGACTTCCGAAAAGCCCGATCGTCCTCATGCAGATCGTCGAGTACTTCCGCGCCTTCTTGATCGGCCGCCTGGCACTTAGCCATTTGAATATTTTACTCATCGTCTCCGGGGCTTTCGGCGTTTTCAATAAAGAACGCGTCATTCAAGCCGGTGGATACAATAAGAACACCGTCGGCGAAGATATGGAATTGGTCGTCCGGCTGCACCGTTTGCTGAGGGAAGAAAAATCCAAGCAGCGCATTGAATATATCCCAGACCCTGTCTGCTGGACAGAAGCCCCTGAATCACTGGAAGTGCTCAGGTCTCAGCGGATCCGCTGGCAGCGCGGGCTGCTTGAAACTTTGTGGAATCACAGAAAAATGATGCTCAATCCGAAATACGGCTCGATCGGTTTGTTTTCGATGCCTTATTTCCTGTTTGTCGAATTGCTCGGCGCCGTATTCGAATTTATCGGCTACTTCATCATTTTCGGCGGCTTTTTCTTCTCATTGGTCGATCCGCAAGTCGCCGGCGTCATGTTCTTGGTGACGGTGTTCTACGGCTCGCTCATTTCGGCACTCGCTGTATTATTAGAAGAATTAACGCTCCACAAATACCCGAAGGTTTCCCATTTGATGCGCCTGTATTTCTGGGCATTGACTGAAGCCTTTTGGTACCGTCCGCTTATGGTATTGTGGCGAGTCAGAGGAATTATTGCCACTTTCCAAAAGAAAGCACATTGGGGCGATATGAAACGCAAAGGAATTTCGACTTAATTGCAAGGAGGATACTTATGAAGAAAATATTGATCGCAGATGACGAAGATATTTTGCGCATCCTGATCGCGGATACATTGGAAGATGACTTCCTGATTGAAGAAGCAGAAGACGGCAAAGAAGCCCTGGAGAAGATCCGGGCCAACGACTACGATCTGGTCGTGCTCGATTATATGATGCCTTATTTGACTGGCATGGAAGTGCTCGAGGAAGTCAGAAAAGACCAAAACGACACGAAAGTTTTGATGCTGACAGCAAAAGCGCAAGACGCGGACCGCGAGAAAGCCATCTTGAACGGGGCGGATTATTTTATGTCCAAGCCGTTCAGCCCGATGGAACTCTTGGCGCTTGTGGAAGATATATTGGTGTCCTAGTAAACCATGTTCTCCCAACACTCGGATAGTCCACTGCTTCTTTGAGATGAGAAGAGCTTTCGCACACCATATCTAGCTAAAACAGAAAAATATTTAACACTACAAAAAACGACCAGCCCCTATCTTAGGAGCTGGTCGTTTTTTAATTTCGCATACTATTTCTCAGCTTTCAGGCTCGTCGTCCAGGCCGTATGTGGCGTAGAAGATGACGCCGTTTTGCTCTTGCCCGTTTTGCAGGTTCTTCATCACTTTCGACAAATTCACCGGCGCATACGGTTTGGTCAGGTAATGGTTAATCTTGCTGATTTTATTGGCATCGGTTGATGGATCGAGTGCGGAAGAAATGACGATCGGAATATTCTGCGTTGCCGGATCTTCTTTCATCATATCGACCAAGTCCCAGCCGCTCAATTCCTCGCCGAGCATAATGTCGACGACTGCGCCGACCAAAGGCGTACGCTTCGCTTCTTTGAAGGCTTCCCTCGGTGAGGTGTGGTAAATCACTTTGAAGCCGTTGAGTTTCAGCTCTTCCGATAACAGCAATGCGAGGCTCATATCGTCTTCCACGATCATCACAGGCGGATTTTCTTCTGCGCCATCTTGCGGGACATACTCCTGCATGCCGGAGACAAGCGGCAATTCAAAGTGAATGGTCGTGCCGTGTCCTTCCTGTGATTCGATCCAAATCTTGCCGTCGTGCTTGACGATGATTTCCTGGCAAATTGCGAGTCCAAGACCGGTTCCGCCGATTTTGCGGCGTGAACTATTGTCGATGCGCTGGAATTTGGAGAACAGCTTCGGAATGTCTTCAGCCGGAATCCCGATTCCTTCGTCCTGAATCGACACGCGCAAACTATTGGCATGGTTCTTCATGCAGATGGTCACATTGCCGCCTTCCGGGGAAAACTTGATGGCATTGCCGACCAGGTTCATTAATACTTGTGCCAGGCGCTCTCGGTCGCCTTCCACTTTGACATCCGATGCATCATCGACCAAGACAACCGAATGCGTCGACTGCGTCCTGAATTTTTCCGCCGCTTCGATGACCAGCTCATTCATCGACAGCTTATCCATTCGGTACACCTGGTCCCCGGATTCCATCCGCTGCAGATCCAGGAAGTCGTTGATCAAGTTGGTCAAACGCATCGCTTCTTTATAGATCGTCTTCAAGTAGCGAACTTGCTTGTCCGGTTTCAATTCCTTATTGAGCAGCAGCTCCGTAAAGCCAAGTACGCTCGAAAGCGGCGTCCGCAGCTCATGGCTGACAGTGCTGACCAATTCGGATTTCATCTTGTCGACTTCGTGCTCCCTCGTAATGTCGCGGTGCACAAAGATCGTCCCTGTGCGCTCCCCGTCGACAATGACTGGGGTGCTATAAACATCGATGACCCGTTCATACGGGGCTTTGACCGTATATTGGAAGGTCTTTGCTTCGCTTTCTTTTTCATGGATGCAGGCGCTGAGGAAATCGACCATCGCTTGTGGATCCGTCGTTTGTTCGGCCATCCGGTGAATCCACACGTCTTGCGTAATGACCGCGTCCAGCGGCGCATTGCCGCAGCTCAACATCGTGCACATCGTTTCATTGCGCTGCACCATGCTGCCATTTTTTGCGATGAATTGGATACCTTCATTGATATTATTGACGATGCGTTCGTTCAATGTCCGTTCATGTATTGCCGCGTCGTACAATTGGATCCGGTCGATTGCCAAATGAATGCGTTTCAGCAATCCGTCGATATCGGCTTCTTCCTCTTTTGAAAAGGCTCTGCCGACGCGCGACAAACCAATCAGCGCGATACCTTCGTTTTGCTCATTCTTTACAGATGCGTATAGGTCATGGATATAAACCGGGCCGTCCACAAAGCCTTTTTGCTCCAGCGCTTCCCTTGTGACCGTAAAGGATTCATCTTCTTTCAAACGGGCCGATAGATAAGGGATTTGCTGCTCCTGGAATTGCTCGAACATGTTCTCCGTGAAGCCCTTGAGCGCGTATTCGCCAGAACCCGGCAACCACAGCACCCCCGTATCGATCTCGTACGTGTCAGTAAAATACTTGAGCGTGGCATTGATCAATTTTTGTTTATCCAAGGTAAACGACAGGATATGGTTCAAATCGTTGAAGCGAATCAACCGGTCTTTCGTCTTCCCGGTTTCTTCCAGTGCCTCTTGAAGTTCTGTCTGCTTTTCCTGCAGCTGGCCCTTGTTCACCAATAATGCCTGGTTTTGGGCAGTAAGGTCTTCCTGATTTTCGCGGATGGTATTCATCATCCGGTAAAAAGTCATCGACAATAAGCCGATCTCATCTTTCCGTTCAATAGGAGTATATGACATTTGCTCGCCATTGCCGAACCCTTCGATGGATTCGCGCATCCCTTCCAGCGGCTTGACGATATCGTTCATGGCTCGATAGATGATCAAGGCCGTGGTAATGAACAGCAGGATGAACAATAAAATCAACGCGAACGAAAAATTCTCCGACTGCCTGATCATGTCTTCGTTCATTTGTTCCAATTCTGCTTCGGATGCGGTTTTGTATTCGTCGGCGAAAGCGACAAACTCATTCACTGCAGCATTGGTGCCATCATTGGATAGATTCCTCAAGGCTTGATAATCATCATTTTGCACCGCTTCAAGCGCATTAGGGAATACTTGTTGCTCGAATGTCGCTATAAATGTAGACAAATCCGAAATTTCCTGTTGTTCTTCACTCGTAATCGACAAACTTTCCAGCCTTTCAATCGCACTCTTCAAGATTTCCAGCTCTACATACGCCAGTCTCAGCTCTTCCTGATTTTGAAAAGCATAATACCCTCTTGTTCGGAAAAAAAGCTGGTTCAAGGATTCGGAAAGCCCTTGCAGCGTCTCCTGTTTTTCAGCAAGCAAATCGTATTCCGCCTGCCTGTCCTGTTGCTGTTTGTTCATATAGAAATAAATACCCGCAATCAATAATGAACAAATAAGCAATGAAGATAAGGTTAATCGAAGATATTTGTGCCTGATGCCTTTTTCCGATGATTTATGCATGTTGCCCCGCCCCCAGTTCTTCGTTGGTTTTATATATCAAAAAAAATTTCAAAATTTAACCTTCATTGTAAATATTCTTCTCTTGTCATAGTATACGATTTTGGGTATTTATAGAATCTTTTTTTCAAGCCTGGGTTCCTTTAAAATCCTCCGTCAAAACAATAAAAAAGCTCGAGGCAACGAAAGCCTCGAGCTTGAATGATTTTTTCCGCAACAACGATAGCGGGCTTTATAAAATTGGCGACACCAATTTGGCAATGTCCTGTTTGGCTTTTTCAATCCAATGCTGTTTCTTGAAGTCCGCTTCGGTTAATTCGACACAGAGCTTGCGGTCCTGCAGAAACAGATCCGCCATTTCCTGTGCCGAGCCAGCATCGTAAACGAAGGCGTTCAATTCAAAATTCAAGGCAAAGCTGCGGACATCCATATTGGCAGAGCCGACCGAGAATGCCTGTCTGTCAACAACGAGTGTTTTGGCATGCAGAAACCCGTTCTGGTAGCTATAGACTTTGACGCCGTCTTCGAGCAATTCGCGGGCAAAGGACAGCGTCGCCGAATGGACGAAGAGGTGATCCGCCAAATGCGGAATCATCAACTGCACGTCCACCCCGCCGAGCGCCGCCGTCCTAAGTGCATCCATGATGGATTTATCCGGGATGAAATAAGGCGTCTGCAAATAAATCGATTCCCGGGCATGATGAATCATCTTCAAATAGCCATTCTTGATGTCTTCATGCGTTTCCAGTGGACCGCTTGCCACCAGTTGCATCGGGACACCGGACGGATGATCCATTTTCGGAAAATAGGTTTCCGCATACTTCATCGGATATTTTTCAGCGGCCTGGTTCCAGTCGATGAAAAAGCGGTTTTGCAGGGAATGCACCGCTTGCCCTTCAATGCGCAGATGTGTATCGCGCCAATAGCCGAACTCTTTTTTCTTGCCGATGTATTCGTCACCGACATTAAAGCCACCGGTGTAGCCGACACGTCCGTCAATGACAACGAGTTTCCGGTGGTTTCGGTGATTGAGCCGCGGATTGATGCTCGTCAGCATGGCCGGCAAAAATGCAGCCGACTTGCCCCCTGCTCCGTGGAACGCATCAAAGAAATGCTTCGGCAGGCTGCTCGATCCCAAATCGTCGTATAAGACCAGGACTTTGACACCTTGCTGCGCTTTTTCAGTCAGCAGTGCCAAAAGTGCTTGGCCAAGATCGTCGTCATTAAGGATGAAATACTGGAGGTGGATATGTTTTGAGGCAGCGCGGATATCGTCGAACAAAGCATCAAACTTCCGTTTGCCATCATTGAAGATTTGAATATCAGCGGCTGTCGACAAAGGCGCATCAGTCCGCGCAGCATTCATTTGAACAATATCCATCCATTTCTCTTCGAGTGCAGCAGGCGGCTGGAAGCTTCTTGATTTCATTTCCGCAAGCTGGCGATCCTTCAGATCGGTAAAGTCACGGTTCTCATAGGCAACTGGCCGATTCAGACGGCTGCGCCTCAGGGGTTTTCCGAACAATAAATACAGCACAAAGCCGAGGATCGGGATAAAGAACAGGATCAAAATCCAGGCCCATGCCGAAGAAGCCGTTTTCCGCTCAAAAAATAAAATGAAAAACGCCAGAACCACATTGACGATGATGAAAATATTACTGATCGTGCTGAGCCATTCGAATGAAATTGCAATCCCTCCTCCCACTATTCTTTCTATATGAACGTTCAATAAAGCTTGTATCTGTTGTATTACCCTTTGATTGGGGTTTTTAACGTCTTCTTCCATGGAAACAAACGAACCCCGGGGAATCCATTAAACGTGGATTCATCCGGGGTCTCGCCTTTTTGTGTGCGTTCGTTTATTTCGAAAGGCCGTTTTCGTAGGAATTTTTCTGAATCAAGGCGAATCCGAGCTGATCGATGGCGATCTTCAGCGTCGCTTCCATTCGTTCGCCTTTCAAGGAATGGGCGAAATGCGGGACTTTCATAGCCATCGTCGGCAAAATGCCGGTAATGATCGGGGTGATTCCCATGATCTTCAAAGCTTTAATCAAATCCAGGAGAGGATCTTCGATGCGCGGATCGATTTGTGTAATGCCCGAGAAATCCAAGATCAGGTAATCGATGCCTTCACTTGCTTTCATCACGACATCCTCGATCAATTGATAAGCGCGTTCAAGCGTAATATGGCCTATAATCGGCAAGATCGAAATCTCATCCGACAAGGGCACGAGCGGAGACGACAAGGTCTGGATTTCCTTTTGGGCTTTGTCGAGTTCCAAGATATAGCTCAGCAAGGACGACATCATCTCGAACATCTCCTGCTGCTCTTCGGTGAACGAAACCGGTTGCTTGTCCAAGCCGCAAATCGTGCCGTACACTTCCCCGCTTTCGTAATAGATCGGGATCCCGATGAACGCACCGTTGCCGAATTGCGCCGAAATCTCAAGCTTGCCGGCATTGTCGTCTTTTGAGATATCTTCGATCAATAGCGGCTCCTGCCCATAATTAATCGCTAAACTGCAGAAGGTCTGGTCAAGCGGCGATTGGCTGTCTTCCACTACCAGTTCTTCGTGTCTATTGAACGCTTTCTTGATGGTATTGGTTTTTCCGTCATTTTCAGCAATGAATAGCGTGTTGATGTCCATTTGCTTGCTCAACATGTTCAAGATCTGATTAGCTGCATCATTGAAGTTCTGAAATTTTCTGGAAGGGCTGATTGTCTGATGGTGCATGTGATCCCTCCTCTATAGGGAGTGTCCAATGAGAAAATTGGCGCACTTTTCCTAACGATACTATAAGCCGCTCTTTGAATGCAATGTGCAGGATTTCTGGTATCGCCGTAATCGGCGGAACCCATGCTTCACAAAATTTAAGGCTAAATGAAAAACCAGGCTTAAGCCTGGTTCGATACTGATTGGTACTGAGGCGAAGCAATCAATTCGTCTTCCAATAAGACATATGGATGGGTTTTCATCAAACTTTCCGTTAAATGAAGAGGCATCTTCTTTTTTTCATACGCACAAACCAGTGGGAATTGATATTCATCCACCGCGCGATCTGCAATTTTTTCGAAATCTTCTATAAGGAATAGCGGTTCTTTCACACTTTCCCATTCCACATGCGCCCATGAGCGGAAGCTTAATTCGTTTTCAATATAAGGCGCCACCGTTTTGGTGAAATACTCATGGATGGCGGGTGGATGGTAACTTCCACTCGACCAATAGAAATGAAGGCTATTAACGAATTGTACCAGCTTTAGTTGTTTTTCAGTATACCGTTCCTCTAGGTGCGGCTTAAGTTCACGGGTCATCCGTTCGTTTTCCACGACTAAAATGTATTCGCCAGCATGAATTCCTTCATCTATGTAATTCAATAGCTGCTGCGCATAAGTTTCGGCTCCATCGAAAGCATACAATACGTGAACATTGCGCTGGGTTTCAAGCAATTGATTCATCTTGCTTCTCAAGCGACCTACCTTCTTTCTTTATTCAATTTCAACCAAAAAAGAAGTTCAATCCTCGACAAACTAATGAATCGAGAAAAACAGCTTGCTTTCTATTAAATTATACCATTACCCTGTACTTTTCTGCTGTTATTCTTTTGTATGCCTTCCAGCCTGGACGTTAAGCACCATATACACCGTTTTAGAACCTATACCACAAGAGAGAACACAGCCCTAATCAAAAAAAAGAAAGGGCTTGAGCCCTCTCTTTTTCAATCGTAAGTTACTGTTTTTTAGTTTGACGATACGTCAGTGTTCCAGCAGCCATGAAGATCAATGTGCTGAGTGCGACCCACAAGATCATCGTATTGGATTGGCCGGACATGCCGCCGAATCCAGTTGAAGGCATCTTGTCAGGTGCTGTGTTCTCGAAGTTCTCTGGGAATTGGTCGACGATGGCGCCGCTCAATCCTTTACCGATATCGAACATGATCGCATAACCTGCGCGGTATGTGTCATATGAAGCAGCATAGTCGCCGTTCACGTATTGCTGGAATGTGTCTACAACGGATTGTTCATGTGCTTCCACGCCTGCAATTGTTTCATCCAACGGCATGCGGTCTTCCGTTGCTGTGTTCAAGAATGTGCCAAGGTCTGTCGCGAATGTGCTTGTCAAAGTGGAAACGGCTTGCTCTTTCGCTTGCTCATCTTCTGAAGCTGTCGCATTTGCCAAGTCGCCTTGGACAGCGATGTGTTCGTTATTCCATAGTTCCACAAACTGGTTGCTCGCTTCTTCACCATAAACAGAAGCTAGAGCCGAACGGAACTCTTCAGTGTTTTGGTCTTGTGCCCAGTTGACGAAATCGAAGTCAGCCGAACCGTTATAGCCTTTTGCCATGCTCAATTGCGCAAGGGCAAAGTGTTCTGCTGCAATGCGGTTCACTGTCGAGCGGAAGTCGCCGGCTGGTGTGTTCGGGTCAGAAAACTGATCCGGGAACTGTGCCGAAATCGCTCCGCTGATGGCGCTGCCTGCACCGAAGATTTGCGTGAAGCCTTCCAAGTACATTGTGTAAGCAGCTTCGTAATCGCCTTCTACATAAAGATCAAACGTGTCTTGAACGAAATCTTCATGCTCACGAAGTGCTGCTGTCGCACCATCTTCAGGAAGATTGCCTTCTGTTGCCGTGCCGAGGAATGCACCCATTTCATCAACGAACGATTGGATTTGATCCAATGCTTCTTGTTGCATCGCGGCGTCATCCGCTTTCACGGCCGCTGCGTAATCATCTGTTCCCATATTGTGCTTATCGAAGATTTCAACGAAAGCCGCTCCGCCATCTTCCCCGTAAACGGAAGCGATGACCGGTTCCATATCAGCTGCGTTCTCATCGAGTGCTGCCATGGCTTCATCTGCAGCTTCGTCGCCATCATAAATTTTCATCATGGAATCCACTGCAAGCGCATAATGCTCGGACAATAGTGAATCCAAAGTTGCGCGAAGTTCCACGCCTGTCGTTTCCGTCGGCGGTGTTTCCTCAGCCGCCAATACGGTAGATCCGATTCCTGGCACCAAAAGCGATGCACCTACTACTGGTAGTAAAAGCTTTTTCATTTTCATCTAACCACTCCTCTGTTTTGTTTTCTTATAAGCTCAACGGAGCGGGTTTGAATTTAGATCACAATTTCTCAAAAAAAGTTCGCACCGGTTAAGCGGTTACATTGGAAAAGCCGGTTTAGCGCCCATTTCAGGTGGTAGTTAAGATAAAGTATCGTCATTTAAATACGAAAGCCCCGGCACAAGATATGGCCGGTTAGACAATAGGATTTTTAAGAACAGACTATATAGAGGAGGAACAGAACATGGGTAAATTACAAGATAAAGTAACCGTCGTTACAGGCGCAGCGACAGGCATCGGGAAAGCGACGGCAGAACTGTTTGCACAAGAAGGCGCGATTGTCCTGCTTGCGGATATTAAAGAAGAAGAATTGCAGGAAACAGTCGCTAAGATCAACGAAAACGGCGGCACGGCGAAAAGCTTCCAGGTGAATATCGCCAAGGAAGAGGACGTCACATCTTTCGCCAATCAAGTAAAAGAACAATACGGAACGGTTTATGCGTTGTTTAATAACGCCGGTATCGACCAAGAAGGCGGCAAAGTGCATGAGTATCCGGTCGATTTGTTCGACGACATCACTGCTACTGACTTGCGCGGCACTTTCTTGATGAGCAAATATTTCATCCCGCTCATGATGGACAATGGCGGAGCGATCGTCAACAACGCTTCAATGTCCGGCAGCTTTGCCGATTTGGACCGCTCCGGCTATAACGCAGCAAAAGGCGGCATCATCAACTTCACGAAATCCATCGCCATCGAATACGGAAGATCCGGCATCCGCGCCAATTCCGTATCCCCTGGCACGATTGAAACACCGCTGATCGATGAATTAGCTGGCTCTAAAGAAGAAGAAGCCGGACGTGAGTTCAGAGAAAGCAATAGATGGCTCGCTCCTCTAGGACGCCTTGGCTTACCGAAGGAAATCGCTACGACGGTATTGTTCCTCGTCTCAAGCGACAGCTCTTACCTGACAGGCCAGGACATCGTCGTCGACGGTGGGCTTACCGCTTACACATGGCCGGGCAAAATGGTCATGGACGACAGCTGGAAAAAAACGACCACAAAAGAACAATAAGGTTATAAAAAGAACCCCGACCGGCAGCTACTTTCAACAGCAGCCCGTTCGGGGTTCTTTCCTATTTCTATTTAGTTTTTTGTTTCGGTGTAGACTTTGCTTGGTTTGCCTTCACGTCCAATTGCTCGGGCCGCTCAAGTTTCACTACCGCATACGCGAGCCTCATCAACACCATGACCATTACACCAACACCGACAGCCAAATAAATCATCGTAAAGCTTCGGCTCAAGTTGCCGCTAGGTACGAGACCCGTATCGACTCCGGTTGGAATCAGGCTGACGAACGCAAAGTAAAAAGCATCAAACAAGGACCAGCCTTCTATTTGATAATAGAACAAAGTTCCCGACAGCACGATGAACGCCAAAGTCAGCAGCAAAGTCCTGAATAAGGGCTCTTTGCCAATGCGGTAGATGGCGGACAGCAAGCGTTTTAAGGTCAGTATAAGTGAAATCATCGGGTCATCACGCTCTTTTCTTTACGCATACTTAGTCAATAAAGCTGTTGGGATATGGCAGTAATCATCCGGACATCTGTCCAAACGGTCCTGATGCTCTGCTGCGCTCGCTATGTAGTTTTCAAGCGGCAAGACTTCGACTGCAATGCGCGCCGAATCCGTTCTTTCATTAATGAAGGCTTTCGCCGCCGTTAAATGCTCGGGGCTTTCGCTATAGACACCGGTCCTGTATTTCTCGCCGACATCCTCGCCTTGTTTATTGACGCTATAGGGATCGATGATTTCAAAGAAATACCCCATCAGTTGTTGGACCGACACGCGCGAAGCATCGAACGTAGTTTTGACGCATTCCGCGTAGCCATCATAATCGCCTGCTAGCGATTGCGTCTTGCCGTTCGCACGCCCCGCTTCGGTCGACTCGACACCCGGCAAGGTTTTGATGAACGCCTGAACGCCCCATAAACACCCGCCTGCAAAGTATATAGTCTCCATATCGACACTCTCCTTGTGCTGTAGTAGCTCTTTCTGCCGCTCTGATATATAAGCCGAGCTGTTCCATTCAGTATAGCATCTCAAGGAATCCAGCATAAATCTTCGCTAATTTCCTTATGCCATCTTTTGGCTGCGCCCAAATTTATTGTTTCAATAAACTGCTTTTTAAGAATAATTAGCCTTTCAAATCGTTTGCGCCTTTTCTGAATGGCGAAATAGCGCTAGAAGTGGCTCCATTTGGCCTAGTAAATAAACAAAAGGATTTTTTTGCCGTCTTCCCCCAAGTACAATCTTCACTTTTAACGGCTCATCAAAATACATACTCTACCCTATATATTCAGAATAATTAAATAGCTATGATGATTTTACCGAGTTGCAATACCGGTAAGACGAGAAGGAGTGACTTTTGATGAGCAAAAAGAAATTACTGACTTTAAGTTTGGCAGCATCACTCGCATTATCCGCCACAGCGGTTTCCGCCGATACCCTATCTAAACAGGCAACAGAAAAAGTCCATGTCAATAAAGACACCCAGACACCTGATTTCATTTCCGGAACATTGACTGAACCGTCCGATCAAGATGCAAAAGAAATTGTCTTTACATATTTGGAAGAAAACGAAGACACATACAAAATCGATAAAAAAGACCTTTCCAGCTTCAAAGTGATCAGCCAGGAAACAGATGATCTCGGCTTCACAAAAGTGAAGCTCCAGCAGAAATTCAAAGGAGTGCCCGTTTTCGGTTCCGTGATTAACGCCCATGTTGACCAAGACGGCGTGCTCACGTCCATCTCCGGGAATTTGGCGCCGGAATTGTACGATAAGAAATCCTTGAAGAAAGGCGCAACCTTGAAAGCCGGGGCTGCAGTCGAAAAAGCAGCAGCCGACCTGGAAGAAAAAATCGGCAGTTCCCCAGAGCTTGAAGCTGAAGTGACGCCGGAATTGGTCATCTATTCCAAAGACGGGCAAGCGCATTTTGCCTACAGCGCTGAATTCGAGTTCCTCTATCCGGAACCGGGGAATTATCAATACTTCGTGGATGCCAAAACAGGCGACATCCTCGATTCCTACAACCAGATCCATGAAGCGAAGCCTTCCGGAGGCGGTTCAAGTTTGACGGGAGAAGATTCAACAGCAACCGGCAAAGGCGTATTGGGCGATACAAAATCGTTCAATACTTTAGTCAATAGCAGCGGTTCTTACCTGGTCGACCGTACGCGCGGCAGCGGCATTTTCACGTACGACGCGAAAAACCGCACACGTACGCCGGGTACGCTTTGGCTCGACAGCGACAATGTCTACAACGCCGCTTATGACGGCGCAGCGGTCGATGCCCATACTTATGCTGGCCAGACTTACGATTACTTCCAAGACGTCCATAGCCGCAATAGCTACGACGGCAACGGCGCTGAACTGATTTCCACTGTCCATTATGGCCGCAGCTATAACAATGCGTTCTGGAGCGGTTCCCAAATGGTTTACGGCGACGGTGACGGCAATACCTTCGTGCCGCTATCCGGTGCGCTGGATGTCATCGCGCATGAATTGACGCACGCCGTGACCGATACTTCCGCTGACTTGATCTACCAGAACGAATCCGGCGCAATCAACGAATCGATGTCCGATATTTTTGGAACGCTTGTCGAATACCATTTCAATAACAAGCCGGACTGGCAAGTGGGCGAAGACATCTATACGCCAAGCGTCGCGGGCGATGCACTGCGCTCGATGGAAGACCCGACCTTGAGCGGAGACCCAGATCATTATTCGAAACGCTACACCGGCACGGGTGATTACGGCGGCGTTCATATCAACTCCGGCATCAGCAATAAAGCGGCGTTCCTGCTCGCCAATGGCGGCTCGCATTACGGCGTGACGGTCGCTGGCATCGGCAACGACAAAGCGGGCGATATCTACTACCGCACACTCACGCAATACTTGACGCCGAACTCCAACTACAGCCATTTCCGCGTTTCTACTATTCAAGCGGCAACGGACCTGTACGGCGCATCGAGCGCTGAAGTCGCAAGCGTCAAAGCGGCATTCTCAGCTGTAGGGGTTAACTGATCGATCGGCCAAAGCAACATAACGCAGCTATAAGCGCAGCTTTCATTTGCGCTCCTTATCCATAAATAAAGCACAGCTGATTCCATTCAGCTGTGCTTTATTGCGTTCATACTTTTATCGGATTATGGAATAATCACCAACGAAACAGCGCGCTCAGTACCCTCTTCCGGCTCTTGAGCATGATAGTATTTTTCCATTAATGAACTGAGTTCTGATTGAAACTCGTTAAAGGATTCGTCTGTTAGATTCAACTTCACTAAAGAAAATGTCGATTGATCCTGGGTCTGCTCTTCCACGCTGCGCTCATGATAATTTTTATAGTTTTGCAGAATGTACATGAAATAGTACGTGATGAACCGGATTCTCTCACTATAAGTAGCCGACTGCCAGTCTTCCTGGCTCACTTTATAGGCTTGCGTGTTCAGTGCATAGAGTTTTTCTTCCACTTTCCCGCTGCGGTTGATGCCCACGACTTTCAGTAAATCATCCTCCACCATGGAATTCACGTGTCTGTACAAAGTAGCTTGCGACACTTCTTTCAATAGTTTATTCAGCTGCAAAATCGATAATCCCTCTTCAACATCGATCAATTCCAAAGCTATTTTAAACCTGACCTGGTTTTTAAATAAATCAAATTCCATGTGCAATGTCCCCTTTTTGAGTGCGCTTAATTAGCTATTATATATTCTTTCAGGTGTTTTACCAACTTCCGTCAAATGCTTATCCAGGAGTATGTACACACTGAAAAAGTTGGGCATGCATAAAGTAGTTGACGTTTCTATTATCATTATTGATAATGATAATAGAAAGGGTGATAAATATGAATACTGATATTACTGCTTTACTGGAAATTGATTGGGGCCGGATTCTTCCATTCGCCTTGCCCATTATCGTTTTCAACTTATTGCTCATTGGCGTCGCGCTGTACGACTGGTTTAAGCGGAAAGACCGTATTGCGGCACCGTATGCTTGGCTCGCCGCCATCTTATTGTTCCAATCATTGGGGCCGATCTTGTATCTGGTCATCGGAAGGAAGGTCATTCGCCATGATTACAGTCGAGAAGCTTCATAAGACGATTAAAAAACGACAAATCTTGAGCGATGTCTCTTTTACGGTTGCACAGGGGGAATGCGTCGGCTTACTGGGGCCAAATGGTGCCGGCAAAACGACACTTATTAAATGCATGACTGGCGTTTTGCACTATGAACAAGGGAACATCACCTTCCATTCCAAGCCTATTGCCCAGCACAAACAAGATATTGGCTATTTGTCCCAACATACAGACTTCAAGCCGTGGATGAGCTGCGCGGAATCGCTTCGTTTCTTCGGAAAACTGTCCGGCCTGGATGCGGCAGTTTTACAGGAGGCTATCCCTGCGGTGTTGGAGGAAGTTGGGCTGAAGGGTAAAGAAAGCTATAAAGTGGAACAATTATCCGGCGGGATGAAGCAGCGGCTCGGAATCGCACAAGCCATTTTGCACGAGCCGCAATTGTTGATTTTGGATGAACCGGTCTCGGCACTCGATCCGATCGGCCGGAACGAAGTGAAAAAATTGATCGCCCGCTTGAAGAAACGAACGACGATCATCATTTCCACACATATCCTGGACGATGCCAGCGAATTTTGCGACCGCTACATCGTGATCAAAGATGGCGTGATTGCGGGAACCATCGACAGCCAACTTCAACAGGCCGACCGCAAACAGATCTTGGTGAAGACAGCGAAGACTCCACCAGCAAGCGGTATTGGGGCCGGTGATGGCGTGGCACATATTGAACGCCTGTCACCCTCCGCTTTCCTTTTGACAGGGACTGAACAACTTGATTTGAAAAAAGTCGTTAATGACATGGATGCACAAGAGCTGGATGTCAAGTCCATCGAGTTTTATGAAAAAGGAATCGAGGAAATTTTCCTGGAGATGGTGTCGGACACATGACCAACTTTTATACACTCACCCGTACAGAGCTGGCCGAAGCCGCAAAAGAATACAAGTTCATTTGGCTGACCTTGTTTTTCGTCATCTTGGGCGTCACCCAGCCTTTGGTCCATAACTATATGGACGTAATCCTCGAAAACGTAGGCGGTGCAGACGGCATCACGATCGACCCGAACCGGCCGGTGCCGAGTTCCGGAGAAGTTTTGCTGTCGACCATTTCCGGCCAATTTAACCAAATCGGGCTCATCATTTTAATCATCAGTTTCATGGGGCTCATTGCCTCCGACCGTAATAGCGGCATGCAGGACTTTATCTTGACCCGCCCGGTTTCGCTGCAATCTTACCTGATGTCAAAGCTTGCTGGCCACTGGCTCATCAGCATGTTCGCCATTGCCATTGGAGCCGTCGTTTCCTACGGCTATACCATTTTCTTATTCGGTTCGTTCTCTTTTTCCGATTTCTCGTTGTTCCTTTTGATGTACAGTTTGTGGATTCTCTACGTTATTAGCCTAGCGATCTTGATCAGCACATTCATCAAGGGGCCAATCCTGATTGCGGTCGCGACCATTGCCGCCTCCATTTTCTTTATCTTGATTAAAGGCTTTAACCAACTGGCGTTTCAATTGTCACCAGGCGGAGTCTTGAACGTCGCAGAAAACTACTTGCTGCCGGGTCGCGAGGTCAATCATTTCAGCATCCTGTCGTGCGGAATGTTTATTGTGTTTAACCTTTGGCTGGCTAAGAGAAACATCACACAGCAATAATCTTCAAGCGAACAGCCAGAAAAACAAACGCGTCCAACGGCTATGGTAGAATAAAGTCAAAATGTTCTTTACTTGAAGTTAGGTGTGGCGCAAAAATGAAGTTATTTGAGAAACTATACTCCTTAGTCATTTTTCTGGCCGTCCTGATTGGCTTGGGGCTCGGCCAATTCGAAGCAATCCAACAAAATGCAGAGCTGCTCATTCTCCCTTTACTGATCATCATGCTTTATATCACATTTCTTCAAATCCCCCTTGAACAGGCCAAGCAGGCTTTTAAAAATGCCAAGTTTTCCTCTATCGCCTTGATGGTTAATTTTGTTGTTACCCCTCTTGTCGCCTGGTTGCTGGCCTCTCTCTTCTTGGGAGGACAGCCCGCGTTATATATCGGCTTCATTATGTTGATGGTGACACCGTGTACGGATTGGTATTTGATTTTTACGGGGATGGCCAGGGGCAATGTGGGCTTATCGACAGCGATGCTGCCTATTAACTTGATTCTTCAAATTCTCCTGTTGCCGTTCTACCTTCTCGTTTTTGCCGGGACAAGTGGAAGCATTGATCTTTCCTTTTTGCTGGAAAGCGTATTGACGGTCTTGCTCCTGCCTTTATTTTTGGCTATTGTTACAAGAAAACTTGCCCAAAAGGGAAAATGGCTCAATGAACGGCATTTAGCTAAGCTTGCTTCATTGCCGATTTTGTTCCTCGCTTTGGCGATTACGGCCATGTTCGCTTCACAAGGCCGCTTGCTGCTAACAAACCTCGACTTGTTATGGCAATTGTTGCTGCCAATCTTGACATTTTTCCTTGTGACCTTCATCTTTGGCCAACAACTCGGGCGTTACCTGGAGTTTACATATGAAGATACCGTCAGCTTGAATATGACGACCTTGGCGAGAAACTCACCCATCGCCTTGGCTATTGCCATGACCGCTTTCCCAGACGAGCCTTTGATTGCGTTAACTTTGGTTATCGGTCCCTTGCTTGAATTGCCGATTCTGGCTGCTGTCACACAACTACTGCTGATCCTTCGAAAATTTCGGCCGCATTCTTAAGAATCCCCACCAGTTCATAGCCAACTGATGAGGATTTTTTCTATTGAACACCAAGTATTATGGATTTCTTTCATAAAATATAATATCAAAATAGCGCAAAAATATTTTGCGCAAAAATTTTAGATTTTGAAATTTTTGAAAAAATCATTTGCACCTCTTCGGAGCTCATGGCAAAATAGTTGAAAAGGCTTTCATTATCTTGCATTGAGGAGATGAACCATGAAAAATCAACAGAAAATAGAAATTCCTTTTGTTATGGCGTTAATTCCCTTCATCGTCATGATCAGCATCATGGCAATTACGATCATCAAATTTGGCGGCAGCCCGCATATCCCATTATTGATTGGTGCGGCCATTGCCGCTTTGATTGGCTGGCGCTACGGATACAAATGGGAAATCATCGAAGAAGGCGCCTATAAAGGCATCCGCATGGCGCTTCCGGCAATTGTCATCATCATACTCGTCGGTTTGATCATCGGGGCTTGGATCGGCGGCGGGATTGTGGCCACGATGATCTATTATGGATTGAAAATCATCACCCCTTCCCTATTCCTCGTGACCATCTGCATCATCTGCGCAATCGTCACTTTGGCCATCGGCAGTTCGTGGTCGACAATGGGAACGATCGGTGTCGCGGGAATGGGCATCGGCGTGAGCATGGGGATTCCTGCCGCCATGGTAGCCGGCGCTGTCATTTCCGGTGCTTATTTTGGCGACAAAATGTCCCCGCTGTCAGACACGACCAATTTGGCGGCTGGAATTACGGAAACGCCTTTGTTCACGCATATTAAGCATATGGTGTATACGACGATTCCCGGCCTCATCATCGCGTTAGTCGTTTACTTTATCCTCGGCAGGCAGTTTGCCGGCACTGCGGTGGATATCGGCAACATCAACAGTATCCTTTCCGCATTGGAAAGTAATTTCGTCATTTCCCCTTGGCTATTGCTCGTGCCGCTTGCGGTCATCGTCTTGGTAGCGAAAAAAGTTCCTGCACTCCCCGCTTTGACGATCGGCGTGTTGCTCGGTTGGCTGTGCTATGTCTTTATCCAAGGCGGCAGTGTGGCGGACGCCGTCAATACGCTTCACGACGGCTTCGTGATTTCGAGCGGCAATGAAATGGTCGATAATTTGTTCAATCGCGGCGGCATCGAGTCGATGATGTACACGGTGTCCTTGACGATTGTCGCGATGATCTTCGGCGGCATCATGGAACAAGTGGGGATGCTGCAAGCGATCGTCAACCAAATTCTCAAGGTCGCGAAATCAGCAGGCAGTTTGATCGCGGCGACAATCGTTTCTGCCTTTTTCACGAATGCGACCGCTTCTGAACAATACATATCGATTCTTCTCCCGGGAAGAATGTACGCCAAAGCGTATCGGGACAAAAAACTGCATTCGAAAAACTTATCACGGGCATTGGAAGACGGCGGCACCGTCACGTCTCCATTGATTCCTTGGAATACATGCGGCGTGTTTATCGTGGCGACTCTCGGCGTCACCACCTTCGCCTACGCGCCATACGCGATCCTGAACTATACCGTTCCGATCATCTCCATCTTCATGGCATTCTTTGGGCTGAAAGTCGAATTCTTGACCGAGCAGGAATTAAAAGCACTGGAAGAAAAAGAAGCACGGCAATCAGCAAAACCCGGCGACAGCGACACTTCAGATTCTGTCCTGACCTAACTCAGAAAACATCAAGCTAATCAAAGCTTGATGTTTTTTTAGATTGCCGGGAATCCATTCCCTATTCGAAAGGAAATTTTTTTATACAAACATTTAGTAACAAATAAAAGGATTGTAACTACACAGATATAGTAATATTGTAGACAGATATACAAAGTGATTCGGAAAGAAATGTTAAAGGCACTTGCAGATAGGCCCAACGATCAGTTGGCGAGAATGGAGACATACTATGGTGAATGATCAATCGCGGTATTCGAGGCTTGCGAACATCACACGCATTGTAAATACGAAGCTGGATTTGCATGAAGTTCTGCAGCAGGTCACGACGGCTATTTCCGAGGAAATTGTCCGATGTGATTCTGTCGGCATCTTTTTGCCAGAAGGCGATGGCACGTATCGCGGCTTTGCGGGAAAGCCGGAGATGATGAGTGGCATGACGCTGCAATCGCAAATTATCGACCCAAACACAGACAACCTGGCAGCGGAACTGATAGCGACACAAAAAACCATCTATATAGCGGATACCTCCACAGATAACCGGCCGGACTTGAAGCCAGTCGGCGCCTTCCAAATCAATTCCTTATTGGCGCTGCCGATTTCCTATGAAACGGACTTTATGGGGATGGTGTTCTTGTTCAATTACGGCACACCGATGAACCTGACACAATCAGAGATTGAAAGTGTCGAAGCTTATGTAAATATGGCAGCGGTCGCCATTCAAAACGCGAAGAGCTTCAATCAAAAAGAGAAACTATTAAGGGAAAAGCAATTATTGCTCGATCTTACACGTGAACTGTCTTTCTGTTCGACGATCCAAGAAAGCCTGAACGTGTGCTTCGCCTATTTGAAACGGGCGTTTGGCGACGGAGATTTTGCCGCACACATCATAAAGCCGCCAAGCATGAAAGGCGGCACGCCGACCCAATTTCAGGCAGCCAATGATATGACCGAACAGCACTGGCAGAAACACCTCGCCGAAATGGGGCTAAACGCCATTTATGCAGAACTGCTCGCACGCGCTGTATTGCAAAAAGAAGTCATCCGCGCAAACTTGGGTGCTCAACACGAGTTACTGCTGCTCCCAATGATTTCCATGGGGAAAGTCCACGGGATCGTATCAGCGGTATGCCGGTGCGAAGCCGCAGAAGACGCAGTGGATTTGCAAATCCCTTTCGCCCAGTCCGTTATCGAAGCCACCGCTCCGGTTTTTTCGAATTTATTGTATATGGACCAATTGGAAGGAATGGTGGAAGAGCGGACGGGTGCATTGTATGCCGCAAACAAGCGGGTCAATAGCGTCATTGAAAGCATTACGGATGGCTTTTTTGTGCTCAACAAAGACTGGGAATACACCTACATCAACCAGCACCTTTTCTTACCAAAAGGCAAGACAGCGGACGAGGTGCTCGGCAAAAACATTTGGGACGTCTTTCCCGAAACTATTGATACACTCACCTATAACGAGTTCCATCGCGCCATGATCGACCGGGTGACGGTTCGCTTTGAGTCGCAATCCGATGCGGAAGACTTTTGGTTCGAAATGACCGCTTATCCGTTTGATGACGGCATTTGCTGCGTGCTGAAAAACATCAAGGAAAAGAAGCAATACGAGAAAGAACTGAAACGGCTCGCCAACTTGGATTTGATTGGCCAGATGGCTGCGGGAATCAGCCACGAGATCCGCAATCCGATGACGACGGTTCGCGGTTTTCTGCAGTTGATGTTAATGAATGAACAATTAGAGCCGCATGCTGCTCATTTCAACTTGATGATCGGTGAGTTGGACCGTGCGAATGCCATCATCACTGAATTTCTATCCGTCGGCAATACAAGAACTTCGGACATGAAAATGATGAGCTTAAATACCATCCTTGATGATATTTCCCCATTGATTAAAATCGATACAGCCAACCAAAACAAACAAATCCATATTTACACCCAGGAAGTGCCGGAACTATTATTGAATCATAATGAAATCCGGCAATTAATCATTAATTTATACCGCAACGGACTGGAAGCGATGGATGAAGGGCAGACATTGACCATCGGCACCTATCCGGAAAACGACAATTCCGTGGTGCTCGCAGTGCAGGATCAAGGCAGCGGCATCGATCCCGCCATCATCGACAAAATCGGCACGCCTTTCTACACGACAAAAGATGAAGGCACAGGCCTCGGCCTCGGTATCTGTTACGCCGTGGCGGCACGCCATAACGCAACGATCACCATCGAAACAGGACCCGAAGGCACCATTTTCTTCACGAAGTTTCCGGTTGAACCTGAGCCAAATGGAGAGCCTGATAAATAAAATTTCAGTTTCCCGACAAGCAGAAAAAACATCAAGCCAATTAAAGCTTGATGTTTTTTCTATTTATAGAGCTCTAGTTGTGTAAATGAATTCGAAGTTGCTGCAAAAACAAATTCGCTGCACTGGAGAAAACCTGGTGCTTTTTCCAAATAATATTTAAGTTCGCTTCTAGTCTCGGGCGCAATGGAATAAAACACAGTTTGCTGTCTTCGCCAGTATTCACTAACTTATCCAGACACAATGCATAGCCAATGTTTTCTTCCACCATCAATGCCGCGTTGTAGATCAAATTGTAAGTTCCCACCACACGAAGATCCTCAATGTTTTTCCCGAACCAGCCGGACATTTCATTGCTGACCGCCGTTTGGCGAGAAATCAGCAAAGGCTTATCGATCAAATCTTCAGGCTGGATAAACGGCCGTTGTGCGAGCGGGCTGTCTTTTCGCATTAATACGCCCCAACGGTCAGTCGCTGGCAGTTTTATATAATCGTATCTCTGCTTGTCCATCGGTTCGATGACAATACCAAAGTCCAGCAAGCCATTTTCCAGTTTGTCGGTGATGTCGTCCGCGTTGCCGCTGTAAAGATGGAAACGGATGCCCGAGTGGTTTTCGAGCAGCTCCTTGCATGCTGTCGCAATGAATCGCATCGCTTCGGTTTCACCGCCGCCAATATAAACTTCCCCGCCAATCTCTTGCTTCGTTCCTTTTAAATTGGCTTCGGTTTTTTCGGTCAGTTCCACGATTTCCTTTGCTTTATTGAACAGGAACAGCCCTTCTTCCGTTAAGGTGATTTTCCGGTTTCCCCGCTCAAATAAAGTCGTTCCGAGTTCCGCTTCCAGCTCTTTCAATTGCCGGGATAATGTCGGTTGAGACAAATGCAGCTGTTTGGCCGCAGCCGATATATTTTGTTCTTTCGCTACCGCAATAAAGTAGCGCAATACGCGAAGTTCCATAATAGCCTCCTTTTCTTATGCTCAAAAAGCATAATAGATTATTTGATATAGGTATTGGATATCTGAATCCTATCATTTTATGATGGGAACGAATAGATAATTATTTTGAAGGAGGAATT
Organism: Planococcus rifietoensis; assembly: GCF_001465795.2. Lineage (NCBI taxonomy): Bacteria > Bacillati > Bacillota > Bacilli > Caryophanales > Caryophanaceae > Planococcus > Planococcus rifietoensis. The sequence continues at coordinate 2,964,768 of NZ_CP013659.2, forward strand.
CCACATGGCAATTGAAGGAAAAGTCATCATCATTATGGGAGCATCCAGCGGCATTGGAGAAGCAACAGCCAGAATTTTAGCCGAAAAAGGCGCCAAGTTGGTATTGGCAGCGCGCAGAGAAGATCGCTTGAAAGAGATCAAGGAATCACTGCCGGAAGCACACATTGTCTACAGAAAAGCTGATGTGGCAAATCATGAAGAAGTGCAGCAAGTCATCGATTTGGCGATTGCCGAATACGGCCAATTGGATGTGCTGTTCAATAACGCCGGGATTATGCCGACCGCCCCGTTAGCTGAAACAAGACGCGACGAATGGAAAAACATGCTGGATATCAATGTCATGGGGGTGCTGAATGGCATTGCAGCCGCGTTGCCGAAAATGGTCGAACAAAAATCCGGCCACATCATCTCCACCGATTCTGTGGCAGGGCATGTGGTCTATCCGCATTCAGCCGTTTACTGCGGAACCAAATTTGCTGTGCGGGCCATTATGGAAGGCTTGAGACAAGAGCAGCGTGAAAACAACATCAAATCCACGATTATCTCACCGGGCGCTGTCCTGACTGAATTATATACAACGATCAATGACAAAGAAGCATCGGTCGCTCTTCACCAAGCCCAATCAGAGTGGGGACTCGCCGCAGAAGACATTGCCCAAGCAGTCGCGTATGTCATCGATACACCGGATCGCGTGTCGGTCAGCGATATGATCATTCGCCCGACAGCTCAAGAGGTATAAAGAAAATAGGACCAGGAAAGGCGGTTTTCAGATGGAGATGCAAGAGTTTATCGCTTTTTGCAAAGCAGGCAACCCCATCTCAAGTACAGATAAAGAATTGCACAGCCTTTTGGTGCAAAGCAGTTTTCAAGCCCAGAAGATCATGGTGGAGTTGAACTCAACTTTTAACACGCAAAAAGAAATCGTCGCACTGTTCTCTGAACTGACAGGCGCAACAGTCGACGCCTCGTTTTTATGTTTGCCTCCCTTCTACACGGACTTCGGCAAGAACATAAGCATCGGTAAAAATGTGTTCATCAATACCGGTTGTTCTTTCCAGGACCGGGGCGGCATCACCATCGGCAATGGCTCATTGATCGGCATGAATGTCTCGATCGCTACCTTGAATCATGGCTTGCCTTTGGAAACAAGGGGCACCACCACACCCTTTCCTGTAGTTATCGGCGAAAACGTATGGATTGGCTCAAACGCCACCATCCTTCCCGGTGTGACAATTGGGGACAACGCCGTTGTGGCGGCAGGGGCTGTCGTTTCAAAAGACGTCCCTTCAAACACAGTGGTGGCAGGAGTCCCGGCAAAGGCCATAAAGAAAATTACGGAATAGCTGCGAATCATTTGTTCCCTAATTGGATGAGTGATAAAAAGAACGCATCGAGTCTAGGACTTGATGCGTTCTTCAACTATATAAGCCTTTTATTCATCATTTCCGGCGAAATTAAGGACAACCGTAACATTCCCCTCTCCGACCGCTTGAGTAAACTTTTCCACATTTTCGATATATCCGAGACGCGTGTATTGATGGGAAGTTGAAAGCTTGTCATAAAAAAATACCAGGCAATCGTCTCCGTAAAGCATGATGTCTCCCGCATTAATATGCTCTGGGCTCTCAGAATTTGTTGGGAGCCTTTCTGAAAGATAAAAGAATTTTTCATTTCCATGAAGATCTTCCATGTCTATGGTTAACGGAAGCAATTCAAGCAATGCTTCGGTTGTCTCGCTTTCGTAAAGTTGTGCTGAGAATACTTCGTTCCCTATTTGCAATTCTAAAGCAAGTAGATTTGCCATCTGCGCTTCCTCCCTTTTCTGGTTATTGTCATGACTTGATTGTTCTTCAGCATTTGGCTCTTCTATTTCATCTGTTACGCTCTCATCACAAGCACTTAAGCCAAGAGCCATGACGATGATGCCTAATGACAAAGCTAATTTCTTCATTTTCATTTCCCCTTCCTGTTGAGACTATGGAGAAATTTACTGAATCTAAATTAAGTAGGCTGATTTACTTGTGTTAAATGGATATTTTATATTTTCAATATCATCATAAAGCGCTGGAATTCAAATGACCAATGCCTATATCAAATAGTCCGATATGTGTTTTGGGCATACAACTTCAAAAATGTTTTCAATGTAAAAACCGGACTCCTTAGAGGAAGTCCGGTTTCGGGTTTGATAATGAATCGAATATGTCGAAAGGAAATGTCTTTGTTTATTGTATTTCTTGGACCTCTACAAGACTCCCTTGAATGATGTAACGGTCTGGAGCATAGCCAATATAATCAAACGGATAACAAGTGGTCAATGTTAATGTGGCTTCATCTTTATCCACAATCACCGTTCGATCCTCAGCATCGGTTATCCATATTTTCTCGATTGCATATTCATAGCGCTGTCCTTTGTACTCCAGAAAGACAGAATCGCCTTTTTCCATCTCTTCCAAACCTGTGAACACTGTATCGCGGTGGCCGCTCAGAACCGTGTGCCGCTGTTGATCGGGTGTTGTGGTCCATTCACTCACATACATGCCAACTCCTTGGTCGAGCGTTGCTTCATCCGCTCCCCAATAAGTGGAATAGCCCGTTTCAATGGAAGGAATCACTAACCGGCCGACTTCTTCTCCTGGCTCATAGTCATTCATGTCATTGCTCATTATAGGTGTTGGTTCTTGAACCGGTTCAAGGGAGCGTTCGGAAGCCGGTTCAGGGGTTGATGTCATAGGGTTTGACGCTGCATTATTCCATCCTTCGATTTCTTCCAGTGACACGGTTTCAGCTGCCTGCGCACTTTGCCACCATTGGAAGCCAAAATAACCTGTCATTGAAAGGCCAGCGATCATAATGATCGTATACACTTTATTCATGAAACCGGCTTGCACCTCCCTCTTTATTGAAATAAATCATTACAGAACAAAAAACCGCATACAGAGCTGCGGTTTTTGTTTTTTATTGAGTCGTTGTGCGTCTTCTGAACAATAACAGTCCAGCACCTAGAGCAGCCAAGCCCATTCCTGTGAATGCATATAATGGGTTGTTGCTGGCAGTGTCCGGCAATTCGCCGCCTTGTTCACCAACGCCTTCCATTGGAACCGCATTATCCAACACATCTTGTGGCACGGTGATCGGCTCGACGCCGTTAAAGTTGCTGATCGTCATGTCTGTGCTTTGAACCATGTTCAAGCTCTCACCGGCAGCCGAAATGTCCATATCTACATTCATAGACATTTCCGTTAAATAGAACGTGTCTTTCTCAATGGTCATTTCGTAGCTAAGCTCATTGAAATTGATTTCTTCCATCATGCCTTCCATGGACATGTCCGCGCCTTCTTCACCCATCATGGATTCGAACGATGCCATAACAGCTTCCATCAATGCTTCTCCGTCGCCTTCATAAGTCAGCTGGTATGCATCTCCTGTGTCTTCCACCGACATGTCTTCCCCGAGCGCTTCAGCCTGGGCCACTTGATCGCCGGCAGTCGTCATCGCCATCAGTTCATCCAAGCCTTCAGAAAGTTCACTCGGCAATTTCACCCAACCTTGCATCGGGTCTTCCTGGTAAAAGCCCTCTTCTGTCCAGTAGGATTCCAAAGTCTCTTCTTCCCCACTAGGTCCAGAAGTAGTGACCGTCTGATGCATCGCAAACGGATTGAATGTCACATCTTCTTTCGTATGAATCGGAATCGTCGTCGTTTCTCCAGTAGCAATGTCCGGCATGGTGATTTCCATAGTCGTCTCGCTGGAGTAACTATCGAGCGATGACATCGCTTCGTTGGACTTTTGCAGCACGTCGACTGCGCTCATTTCCTCAGCTAAAGCCGGAGTGGCAGTCCCTACTGCAAGCACCGTCACAAAAGAGGCAGGTATCACTTTTTTCAACATGTAAACACGTCCTATTCCATAGTATTAAGAAGCCGGGATGAACTCTCATATATGTATGTACTTTCCAATTAAGCCTCTTATAGTTCCTACTTCCCTATATAATTTGGCTAAAACATTCATATAGTCACCCATTTTTGAAAAATGGCTTTAGCAAGGCGGTTTCGCTTCTCTCTTTTTCAATAAAATATTTCAACTAGCGAGTTCTTTTCTTTTCTTTTCTTCGACGAATAATTCAAGGTTTACCCGTCCTTGTTACACTCACGATCGCGCTATATACTAGAACTAACTTTTCACCTGAAGGGACTGAACTATGCGCAGATATCAATATGATGACCTCGACACTATCAAAAATGGAGGGAATACTATTGATTTTACAAATGAATACCGAACGATTGTTATTAAGAAAAATGGAAGCCGCTGATGCTAATGAGCTGTTCCAGATCTGGTCTGACCCACTAGTGACCGAGTTTATGAATATCGAAAACTTCACTTCCAAAGTCCAGGCATTGGAGATGATTCAACTGTTTGATCAACTGCACCAGGACCAGGCAGCCATTCGCTATTCGATCATCGAGTTGGACACTGGCGAGTTGATCGGTTCTTGTGGATTTAATTTTGTCGATCATGAAAATGCAAAAGCCGAAGTCGCTTACGATATCAGCCAAAAACATTGGCGCCGGGGTTTTGCTGCTGAAGCCGTCAGTGCTCTAGTACAGCATGGATTCCTTGAAATGCAGCTGAACAGAATTGAAGCTAAGGTCGACCCGAACAACGAACCATCGATCAGACTATTGGAAAGGCTCAATTTCCACTATGAAGGCACTTTGCGGGAAACTGAAATAATAAACGACGTGTTTTTCGACTTAACTATGTATTCAAGATTGAAATCAGATTAAATTATCGTGAAAAAAGCCGAACTTCTTATCGAAGTTCGGCTTTTTGTTCTTTATCATCCACTGTTTTCCAGCGGTATTGAAAGATTTATTTCTTCTTATACCTTGCTTTTGTGAGCCGCGTCAGCCGATAAGCCGAGTAATTGGTAAACTGCTTCAATGTTCATATGGCTGCGGACTTGCTCTGCTAGAAAATCATATGCTTCTTCCCTTCGCTGGGCATCGGGTTTCACATTGTCTTCCAATGGTTCTAACCCTTTTTTGACTCGCAATTCATTGACCAGTTCACGCGTGAAGTTGCGGTTATGGAAAATGCCATGGAGATAGGTGCCGGCAACGCTGCCATCTGCGCTGACTGCCCCGTCCATCCGGCCATCCGACAGCTGCATAAATGGAGTAGCCTCTCCGCGAATGGTCGATCTTCCCAAATGGATTTCGTAGCCTGTCAGCATCTGTCCGTCTTTTACTTGCCTGCCGGTCATTAAAACGGTTTTCTTATCCCCGACAAACACCGTGTCGACCGGCAGTAAGGAAAGGCCGCTTGCCGCTCCGCCTTCCCCGTCGACCGCCTCATTATCTGTTAGTGATTCCCCAAGCAATTGAAAACCTCCGCAAACTCCGAAAATCTTGGTCCCGTGCTGGCGCAGCTGTTGGATCGCTGCATCGAACCCCATGTCCTTGAGCCACGCAGCGTCGGCCAATGTGTTTTTGGTTCCAGGAATGATGAGCAGGTCTGGTGTACCGAGCTCTTCGACTTTTCCGATCAGGCGTACGCCTGTTTCCGGTTCATCAAAGAACGGGTCTATGTCTGTGAAATTCGAGATTCGAGGGAGCCGGATGACGGCTATGTCTACCGCAAACTCTCCAGGCTTCGGTTTTTTAAACCGCAGCGATGACAATGCGAGAGAATCTTCTGCATCGATTTGGACATCAAGATAAGGCAAGACCCCGAGCACCGGAATGCCTGTTTCTTTTTCCAGCCAGTCAATGCCATCATCGAGCAGCTCGCGCATGCCACGGAATTTATTGATGATGATTCCTTTTACACGAATTCGTTCCGATTCATCGAGCAAAGCGAGCGTTCCGACGATAGCGGCGAACGCACCACCCTTGTCGATATCCACCACTAAAATGACAGCGGCATCTGCCAAGTGGGCCATTCGCATATTGGCAATATCTTTATCCTTCAAATTGATTTCTGCAGGGCTCCCGGCACCTTCGAGCACTAGCACGTCGAAATCCTGCTGCAGTCTGCGCATCGACTGCTCGACCGCCGGCATCACTTGCTGCAAAAAATCGTCGCGATAGGTTTTTGCATTCATGTCCATAAAGTGCCGGCCATGGACGATGACTTCTGACACCATGTCCTGCTTTGGCTTGAGCAAAATCGGATTCATGTCAAAAGTCGCCGGAATCCGGGCTGCTTCCGCTTGAACTCCCTGCGCCCTGCCGATTTCGCCGGCTGCTTCTGTCACAAACGAATTCAGCGCCATGTTCTGTGATTTAAACGGAGCCACACGGAATCCATCGTCTGAAAAAATTCGGCATAGCGCTGTACAAATCAAGCTTTTCCCCACGTCGGAAGCTGTTCCTTGAATCATAATCGAAACTGCTGGCATACTTTTCCCTCCACTCGCCAAAATAGAAAAATCCCCCACGAGCGCGAGGGATTGGAAAAAACAGCACAAAAAAGGCGTACTTCCAGCTTGTCCTCGCAAGCGAACGGGCATCCGCATAAAGGCAGGTCTCCTGGCTCGTGATCATCGCCTTCTGAATCTTCCCGAAGCATCGCTTCAATGGCTTTTTCAGATGACTCTCACTTACAGTGGCGGGACCGCGCCGGAATTCAACCGGCTTCCCTTTTAACTCATGTTCAAGACACAAGCACCTTTATGAATTGGATTCAAACTCTATTTTTCTTTTCATTATATACACAGTCATTCTTTCCTCACTAGCTTTACTTTTTTCATCTGTTACACCAACTGCTATACAAGCAATCGCACGCTCTATAAAATAAGAGAAAACACTAACTGAAGAGGAGAATGCCCGATGTCAAAGACAGCTTTATTAATCGTTGATGCCCAAAACGAGATGTTCGACCCAGCCAATCCCGTCCATCAAAGTGAACAATTGCTGGAGAATTTGCAGTCGTTGATCAAAAAAGCGCGTTCAGCCGATGTTCCCGTCATTTATGTGCAGCATAACGACGCCGGCCTTGTAGAAGGCACCGACTTTTGGCAAATCCATTCGTCCGTCACTCCTGAAGAAAGGGATACCGTCGTTCAAAAATGGACGCCTGATTCCTTCCATGAAACAAAGTTGCTAGAGGTATTGAAAAACAATGGCATCCAAAACCTTGTCATTGCCGGCAACCAGACTGAGCATTGTATAAATGCGACCACACGCAGCGCCAGCCAGCTGGGATTTAACGTGACACTCGCCAAAGACGCGCACGGCACCTGGGATTCGGAAACGATGAGCGCCGAGCAAATTATCGATCACCATAATGGCCTATTAAGCGAGTTTGTCACGTTGCAGGAGACGAAGTATATCGAGTTTTTGGGACGAGCTTAAATAACCCACGTACCTCGATAAAAAATTACAATTACTCTTCCCGGAATTTATTTTGGGAGGAGTTTTTTTATGAGAAAGTGAAGCTTTTGAGTTATGCACAAGATGCAGTCCACTAAAAAAGAAGAAACTCATATTAGAGTTTCTTCAATTCCAATAATTCGTCATATATAAACATATATAATTATGAAACTCTGCTTTTAAAGTGTTATGGAACAGGCTATTACATGTATCATTTTTTCTAGCAATTTCACCTTCTCTTGTTATTCCTCAAAACTCAATCAGTGAACCCTCATTAAAAGGGGTTATATAATGGTGCTCATCGAACCAATACTGGCTACACATCACACGGTCTGCTAATCACAACATTTATGTGATGTTTCGGAGACTTTTTGGCATTGTTCTCTTCAAAGAGGTGAAAAAAGCCTTTTGTGGAAAGCTTTAGGGTAGAATGGTTCATCTGTATTTATTTTACTCATCTTCTATGTTAAAATTTACTTAGTCTACTAAATGTATTGTTTGGTTAAGTAAATGTACAGTTGATTTAATTTTCTTTTAGATAAGTTAAAGAATATATAAAATTATGGGAGGCAGAAAAATGAAGTTTGGAATTATAGGTGCAGGCCCCATTGGAGCCAGTCTTTCTAAGAAATTAGTGAAAAATGGACATGAGGTCAAAATTGCCGATGCCCGGGACATTAAACATTTGGAAGGTAAGGACATTGCAGGAACACCTGTGGATGTCAAAGAGCTGATCACCGATATTGATGTTCTATTACTCTCTCTCCCTCTCCATGTCATGCCGAGCATTCGGCCGATCATCGATCAAGTTGGGGATGAAGTCATCATTGCAGACACATCCAATTATTATCCATTTAGAGACAATGAAATCGAAGAAATCGAAAACGGAATGGTGGAAAGTGTTTGGGTTTCCAAGCAGCTAGGAAGACCGATCGTCAAAGCCTTCAGTAATCAATTAGCTTATACATTAGAAAATAAAGGAACTCCAGAAGGCACGACTGGTCGCATTGCCATGGCCATTGCCGGTGATGACCCCGCACAAAAACAAGTACTGATCGACGTCGTGAATGAGCTCGGCTTCGATGCAGTGGATGCCGGTTCGTTAAGCGACTCTTGGAGAGAACAACCCGGAACTCCTGCCTACTGCACTGAACTGACAAAAGAAGAACTGATCGAAGCCTTGAATGCGGCCGATAAAGAAAAAGCACCCGTCCAGCGGGACAAGGTAATGGAGAAGTTTTCAGCTGGCATGACGCATGATGATATTGTGAGAATCAACCGCGAGACCTATAATTCCTAATTCAGGAAACCCTTTTGTTAAAAACAAATGGATCAAAGAAGAAATGTTCTCATGCATCTATAAACATGATAATAAAATGAAGCTCAGTAGCTGTCTTTTAAGCCACTGAGCTTCATTTTTTGTGTTTTTTATTTAGCCAACTGCTTGTCATGTCATGTGAGATGTTTCTTAATTGGCTTAATCCAATATATTTAATGTGGTGAATTTATTACTTCGCGTTGGACTACTACCCGACGGATAAAGAATCCCATGACCAGGCCAATTGCCGCGATCCCCACTGTAAACAAAAAGACGTTTTGCAATCCTGAAGCCATCGCATTGGCGATTTCCGCAGGCTGTGTCGGTGCAGAAGAACTGTGTAGATAGCTATCCATACCGCCTGTCAAAATACTGACGGCTACCGCTGTCCCGACTGCCCCGATCACTTGCTGCAGCGTATTCATGACCGCCGTGCCATGCGGGTATAATTCGGGCGGCAATTGATTTAGCCCGTTCGTTTGGGAAGGCATCCAAATCATTGCAATCCCAACCATCAGACCGACATGCAACGCCACGATAAATGCCACTGATGACGCAGTAGTCAATGTGGTGAAAAACCACAGCATCGTCGTAACGAGGATAAGTCCCGGAATGACGAGCCATTTCGGTCCGAATTTATCAAACAACCGGCCGATAAATGGCGACAATAGCCCATTCAACGCACTGCCAGGCAATAGCATGAGTCCGGCAATAAAGACAGACAATCCAGCACCTGTTTGCAAGAACATCGGCAGAATGATCATGCTCGACATAATGATCAACATGCTCATCATTACGAGAAGCAGCCCCACCACGTACATTGGAAATTTGAAAACCCTCAAGTTTAATAGCGGCTCCTTCATTGAGTTCTGGCGCAGCACAAAGAAGAGTAAGGCAATAAGACCAATGATGATAGAAGTGATAACGACCATACTGCCCCATCCCACTTCTCCTTCACCAGCCTTACTAAAGCCAAAGACCACTCCTCCAAAACCGATAGTTGACAGTAGAACTGAAAACAAATCGATCCGCGGTTTTGTCACTTCAGTCACGTTTTCCAAATACTTCAGCCCGATTAACAAGCCGATGATCAGGAATGGCAGCGAGAACCAGAAAATATAATGCCATGTTAAGTATTCGATCAATAGACCGCCGATAGTCGGGCCGGTTGCGGGCGCGAACATGATGACCAGTCCGACAAATCCCATAGCCGCTCCCCGCTTTTCAGGGGGATAGATGACCAAAATGGTGTTGAACATGAGGGGAAGCAATAAGGCCATGCCTGCAGCCTGCAGCACCCGGGCCACCATCAGCATTTCAAAATTAACGGCTAGTGCCCCAATTAATGTCCCCGTAATTAAGCTAATAAGCGCACCAACGAACATCTGTCTCGTGGTAAACATTTGCAGCAGCAAGCCACTGATCGGCATCAAAATACCAAGCGTTAACAAAAATCCAGTCGTTAGCCATTGTGCGGTTGCCGCCGAAATTTGAAATACGTCCATTAAGTTCACGATGGCGATGTTTAAGGCGGTCTCACTGAACATGCCGACAAATCCGACGATGAGCAGCGACGCTAAAATCGCTTTTGTATTGTATTGTTTCTTCATTTTTTCTCTCCCAGTAAGCTAATTAACTTAATAATGCTTTATTTTTTTGCAAAGCCTTATTTATATAAATTTGAAGCAATTGAAGTGTTTTACTCATGAGAATTCTCTTTTATCCCGCTTACTTAGTCTCAGCGCTTCCGTATTGATAAGGAACGCCCATATTCTCGCGTAATGTGTTTCCTTCATACTCTTTGTGGAACAAGCCGCGTTCCTGCAAAATCGGCACAACTTGCTCCACAAAATCGGCCACTCCATCGTAGGCGATATCCGGCACAACCGAAAAGCCATCCGTCACGTCTGCCAAAAACCATTCTTCCAGGAAATCTGCCACTTGTACTGCGGTACCGGCAACGACCGGATGGTAATTGATAACTCCGTGCGCCAGAACGTCCCGAATGGACAATCCTTGTTTCAATAATTGCAAAGCTCTAGGGGAACGGGGATCCTGAGGGCTAGCATAGGTACGTTCCAGCAACTCCGCCGGCAAGGGCCGATCGATATCCACTGTGTGTACCGATAGCCGCAGTCCCACCATGGATCCCAGGTAGCTGACACGACTTGGAATCTCATCGGGATTGAAACTCATCAACTGTCTCCGCCGTTCTAAACCTTCTTCTTCCGTCGCGCCGATCGAGAACATAAAGCCGGCATACATCTTGACGTCATCCGGGTTTCTGCCAAAACGAGCGGCACTTTTCCGGAGCGCTTGCCGGTGTTGACGGGCCGACTCAATATCATAAGGATTCGCGTAGACGCCGGATGCGTATCTCCCCGCTAACTCCAATCCTTCAGCTCCGCCGCCGGCTTGGAAAATCACTGGCTGTCCTTGTTCCGACGGCGGAATTGGCAACGGGCCGCGGGAAGCGTAGTACTGTCCTTGAAGATTGATCGGCTGTATTTTATCCATATCAGCAAATTTGCCGCCTTCTGTATCCAATGTCCAAGCGTCTGGTTGCCAACTGCCCCATAACGACTGGACAATTTGAATCGATTCATGAGCCTTGGCATATCGTTCTTTACGGCTTGCAACTTGCATACCGAAGTTCGCTGCCGCTTCTGGAGTAGATGAAGTTACCGCATTCCAGCCGACACGTCCGCGGCTGATAACATCCAGCGCCTTGAATTGCCGCGCTATATTATAAGGGTAATTGAACGTTGTGGAGTGGGTTGCCACAAGGCCGATATGCTCTGTTTCTCTGGCCACCGCCATAAGGGCCAGCATCGGATCCATTGGAAAACTTGGTGTCTGTGGGCCTAAGTCGACGGTCAATGCCGGTGTATCTGCAATGAAGATCATTTGGAATTTCCCTTTTTCCGCTATCTTCGCCCGTTCCACATAATTGTCCGTATTGGTATAAGCTGCCGGATCGGTGCCGGGCATTCTCCAAGCGCTGAACTCAGCCCCATAGCCCGAAACCATTTGTAACGCCAATTGCATTTCTTTTCGTTTTGTCATGTTAGTACTCTCCTTTGTTTGTTGATAGGCTTTGTTTTTTAAATCAGCATGTACAGAATTTTTGCGTCTGCCCATCTTTTTTACATATTACTTAAATGAACTTACAGTTAAGTTCGATTTATTTAGCTTGCTAAGTAAGTGATTCCTTATGGCCTCGAAATTAAAGCTTCCAAGCAACTTTATATTACCTAAAAAGTTAGCTTACTAAATATATAGTCAGAGAGAACTTAAAACAAGTTCTTCTCCATACGCTTCATTAAATCTCTTAATACCAACCGTTCTTCTGGTGAAAAGCCATTCAGCAATTTTTCTTGCTGCTGCTTCCATTTGAAATCAACTGGCTTTTCTATCTCTTTCCCTTTGTCCGTTAGATATATCCGCATAACCCTGCCATCTTGTTCGTCACGCTTACGGATGATAAAGCCGTTTTGTTCCAGCGATTTGACCATATTGGTGACCGTCGGTGGTTCACACTTCAAATGATCGCCCAATTGCATTTGAGTGATTCCATCTCCTGCCCATAAACGGGCGAGCAAATTGTCCTGCCCTACATAAAGATTGATCTCTCTCAAGCTTTCACTATAATCCCGACGCATCTTGGATGATACTTTATCTAAGGACTCACGGATATCACAATCTACAGAGGCCTTCATAGATTCCCCTCCACTAGTCAATATATATTTAGCCCACTAAATATATCATCGTGAAAATCGGCTGTCAAATGCTTTCAACCACGCTTACTCTGTCGGGATAGACTTAGAATGTTCATATTGTATACGTAAAAATAATTATTCCTTAGAAATCTGTTTATCAATTAAGGTATATTAACCTTTGTAGGCTTAAAGGAGTTGGAACTAAAAATGATAGAACAAACCCAGAGAAACTTATGGGCTCAAGTCGTGAAAACCGGAATCATCAAGTCAAATTTAATTCCAATGCTTGCGGGACTTATGCTCGCCTTATATACATATCAATATAGTTTTATAGATAATATCGCAAATATTATCTTTGCGCTTTTAGGTACTGCTGCTGTTATTGCGGCAGCTGGTTCATTCAATAATATTTATGACCGCGATATTGATTCCGTAATGGCACGAACAAAAAATCGTCCAACCGTTACCGGCACTATACCACTTAAAAAAGTGGTGATTGTTGCAATTCTGTTGTTAGGTGGCGGACTAGCTTTATTGTACTTGGCCGCCCCGCTAGCCTCCTTTCTTGGATTTTTAGGCATATTCTTCTATGTGGTTCCTTATACCATGTGGACAAAACGCTATACAATCTGGAATACGGAAGTGGGAAGCATCTCAGGCGCGATGCCTCCTTTGATTGGATGGGCTGCAGTAGGGCCCGATATTTGGCATCCTGCATGCTGGGCTTTATTTTTAATCCTAGTCATTTGGCAAATGCCTCATTTTTATGCGATTGCCATTCGCAAGCATGAAGATTATGCTGCTGCAAATATTCCAATGCTGCCAGTCGTAAAAAGCAGAAAACGCACCTACCTCCAAACCAATGCGTACCTGATCTTGTTAGTGTTTTCCAGCTTGTTATTCCTGCCGTTAAGCCTTGGCCTGACTTTGGTTTCACTGATTCTAGGGTTATTTTGGCTAGGCTTGAGTTTATTTGGCTCACACAAGAGAGGAATTGAAGTCTGGGCGAATAAAATGTTCTTATTTTCCTTAGTACACATGGTCGGCATTTACTTTACTGTGATTATTTACGCTTCTGTCGGGTTAATTCTAACTGCCACTTCTTGACTGGCTCAAGCAACTCAGATGTTCTCTTTTTCTTCATCCAAACGGAAGCTTATTACTTTCCCTTTGTGGACGATGAGGAAATCTTTTCTTTAGGTTATTACACGGCAGCCGAAGAAGGCGCTTCAAGTTGGCAATTCAATATTTTAGCTAAGGATCTTTCTGAGGAAGAATATGAAGAAGTTGTAAGAGGGCTTTATTACGAAATGTTTAATGTCATTAGAGATTTAAATTAAGTTATAAGACGGGATACCTCCACTTGATACAACAGGGGAGGTATCCCGTTCTCTATTTGCTTTGATGAGAATGCAGCTTGATTTAGATTAAGTTATATTCAGTTTTTTTCTTGGATTTTAACGAGTCTAATGAGCCAGTATAAAGCAATCCACGGCAGAATAAATTTAGTGGTCCAGGCAATTGCATTCGGGAAAAAAACGATTGAATTAATACCGATAGCTGATGCTAATACCCATAATAGAGCAAATATTATTGTTAATATCAAGTACTTCAATTGGTTCATCCCTTCTAAGAAAGGTCTAATATGTGAATGCGAATTAATTCATATTAAGTTACATTTACTCTTTTAATTACCTTATTATTTTTTATCCCAGATAAATACGGCTTAGTTCTATGCTCTCTTAAATTATATTTTTTTACTATTATAGTTTTGTATTAAAGTTGCTAAAATCGCAATTAAAAAAACGATGAAACTGTTTATTAAGAGATAGTAACCTACTTGCATGCCATAAAATATTGCAAAAGCATCCCGAATAAGAAATAGTCCTAGTACACCGCCGATTGTCCCAAATAAAATCGCTAATAATAATATTGTAAACGCTACAGAATATAGATTTTTCTTTTTCTTATAGCCTTTAAACCCAATAATATTTGCGACAATTATAAAGAAAACCATAAGTATTAAGAAAAAGTAAGTCATTTAACCCTCCCTTACATAATTTTAGTTTCTTAAATTTAAAAGTCATTGCCATAAAGTCTTTCTTTTAATCTTTGGTAGTTGAATGTAACTTAAGTGCGGTGAGTTACATTCAACTTTCTCAAACATCAACTACATTTAGACTAACACCAACTCCCATAATATGTATATGAAATAATTACCTTTACTTTATTGAATAAAATCGTTCGTAAGAGTACAGATTCACAAAAAGGAGAGACGATGTGCTTTGCACACCTTCTCTCCTTTGAAATACACATGACTTCCGATAATCGCATGATATGTAAACTACTCTTTTATATTGTTAAAGCCGAATATTAAATAAGGCATTCTTGTATAATTAATGGAGACCATATATTTAATTTGACTGGTTGAGAAAGGAAGATTTAGTTGAATGAAAAATTCAAAAACAAAGTTGCTTGGTGCAAGGTTTGTGATCAAGGATGGGCTACTATCGTGAAAGCTAAAGGTACGAACCGATATTGGGTACAGTGCTCAGAGTGTGATAGTGAATGGTACCACCCATTGCATGCACAATTAAATATAAATATTAAGGAAACCATAGATCCTTCATCAGAAGAAATTCAAGAGACTGGGTGGGGTGAATATATCATCACAGAATGATAGCTTCGAACTACTATTCATAGCCAAAAACTTAAGTTTTCATTATATTTCGTGAGACTTTACTTTTCATCATCTATTTTGCTCTCCGTTCTAAAAAGTACACTTTGCCTTTTGACGATTAAGGACTCTATCGATCATCGGTAAAATATTTTTGTCGAAGTTCTAATATATGAATTTACGCTTTTTTCTTCACTGTAAATAAACTGTTTTAAACTGATGTTCGCTTGGTTTTCTTTCATGAACCCTGACTTCATCATAACTCATCCATTTAATATCTCCCAATAATGGATAGAGCAAGTCGAATCTTGGCTTTTCTTGATAAAGGACTTCTGAATAGATGTACTTTTGTTCTTTATCTTCAACTACTAGTGAAGCCGTACAATCATATATCCCAATCTCTATTTCAATTTTCGCTTTCAATTTACGATTGGGACTGGATTTTGGCTTTTTATACGTTTTTTTGAATGTATAATTTTTTTCGACTACCTTTTGATACGCATATAAAAAGGGCTCTTCATCCCAACCCTTGTCTTTACAAATAACCTGTAGTCCATCCATCATCAGGTCAAGTGTCTTTTTCTTTTTCTCTAAATCGGATAGCTGGTAAAAATCACTTACATCATAGGGGATCGTTACAGGCAATAACCCGTCCATGATGACGGGTTGACAAGCCAATTCGGCATTTGGATAACACTCAAATTGGACACTACTTACATCATCAAAATGAAGTTTAGGTAAGAACTGTTCAAAGAGATAAACAATGCAGTTGGTTTCAAGATAAAATTGATCTTGTTTCGGTTTATTATGTAGTGGTGAACGATCTTCAAAATTAAAGCCTCCAAATAACATTCAATAATCTCCTTCTTATGGCCTTGAGTGATATCTACTATCAGAAACCAGCCTCAACCACGTAGTATCCGTTGAATCACCTCATAAGCAGCAATCGTTTCGCTAAAAATACGAAGCTGGTTAATAAAGAATTAAATAATTCTAATACTAAATTTATAAGCTTCTTCTTTCTATAATGCTTGATAGCTAAACCTCAATCCTATTGAAATGCGAGTTTTCAAACCTTATGGCACAGCCTTTTGAATGTATCATATTTTCGTTTGAAATCAGTTTTGATGGATTATCTAATAAAGCGCATGGAACTTGGAGATTGAATGTAACTTAATTAGGATTATGTTACATTCAAAAATTATTAAAACTCCCCCCTTTCTTGATTTTGGTAAAATAGGAATAATCGATTTTATAGCTCTTTCAAGAAAAACAAATACAAAATTTCGCATTCGCAACCGGATTACAAATGGAGGATAAGGCATGAAAAAAGTAATTGATATGATTGATTCGAAATCAATAACGACAGGCGTTTCATTAGTCGATTTAAAAAAAGCTGAAAAACAATTAGGGGCACTTTTCCCAGATGAATTTAAGGACCTTTATCTTGAAACGAATGGCGCCGAATTCGGTGAATGGGTCTTATTTTCACTCACCATGATTCAAAACCAATCCAACAGACCTGAAAACTTACCTACTGATATGATTTGTATTGGAGAGAATAAGAGTGGCGATAAACTTTGCTACCGCATACGAAAAAGATGGATGCAGGAGCATGTCTATCGGTGGAATGTAAAAAGTGGAAATACAGAAAATAAAGCGTCCACGTTATATGAGTTCATCGATTGGTTTGTCCCGAAAAAAAATGCCGGCAAGTCTCAACTAATCGGTCATTTTGCGGTAGAAAGTGGAGAACTGGTAGTCACAGATCCATGCTACTCAATGGAGGACACAGAGATGCAAGTTCATTTAGCCAATGTAAAAAAAGGACAATGGACAGCCTCCATTTCTTATACAGACGATGAAACCGTTAAAACGTTGACGGCTTACTTCGCAGAAAAGAAACCGAGTGGCAAATGGCATGTTTGCGATCGGCTTATTGGCGTTGATTCTGCACAGGCGGGTATCTTCGATGCCAATTTATTTGGAAAAGATGAAAGTATTCCTGGTGAAGTAGAAAACGTTTATGACATTGAGATAGATGAAGAGGGATTAAAATACTACGTTGCCTGTTCGGATAGCGTAGCATCTGATGAACAGGGAGGAATAGTCCCTGGTGGTACCGTTGCCATGTCGGGATACGGTGATGGGATGTATGAAGTCAGAATAAAATACAATGTTTCTAAAGAGATAGTAGGCGTGATGATCGACTTTGGTGACGAAGAATAACCCCTTGATTTATCTTCTTTTGAATGTAACTTAATTGCTAATAAGTTACATTCAAACTCCTAATATAAATTTAGACAAATCACTTTTGTTGAACATCTCTTTGTATAAATGAAACCCTTGGAGGTTCTGTCGACACCACATCGATTGTATGATTCAAAGCATTTATCCCGTAGTGTTTGTATGGCCCAGGATGTTCTTCATCAGCTGTGGTACCGATCTCAATAAAGTCCAGGTATCGGGATTTTGAATAAAGTGAAAAACGCCGTCCTTCATAATCCTCGTACTTGTCTAAAGCAGTGAAACTCTCGTTTAGAACCGAATAAGCAATGTAAAAGTCAAACTCAAGTCGAAGAATGGGAAGGGTTTCATCCACATCGAAGACTTCGTGAGACGAAAAATTATCATTTTCACTAATTGGAGTGTCAGGTGTTTTACAACGGTCAATATCGACGATTAAGGCGTTGTCTTCAGGTTCGAACAATGAATTCAAATAAAGATAGCCTGGGTATTGAAGCAGTTCAGCATAATTCATGAAACTCTCCTTCCTAGTCTATCGGCTTTTGAATGTAACTTAATTCACATTAAGTTACATTCAAAACCTTATTTCATCATCCTAACTGAAATTTTTCAGAATATGCTTACTTAAACTTTAAATAGTGGGATAGATACTAACGAGAAACAATATAGTTAGACCTGCAGTAACCATAGAGCTAAACAAAATTATATATTTAGTTTCCCCTCTAATTTCCGGAAATTTTGACTGTAAATCTGGAATCAAGAAGAAACATGAGAATTGAACTATTCCAACTACTATCGCTCTTCCTATATCAACATTATTCAAATCTGCAAAAGGTTTATTGAAGTTTTCACTCAAGTAAAAAATGCAAAGAACAAATATGGAGTTTAAAAAGAAAAGATATAAAAAATACTTCAGATGAGTCATGTCTTAAATTATCCCCTTTAGTTAAAAATCAGTTTTTAGCTTTTACCATTGCATTCTTAATAAAGACTGAATGTAACTTAACTGCACTTAAGTTACATTCACATCCTCAACTTTATTGTCTATTTTCCAACTAACTCCGCTACCCATTCTTTGAACCAATCGGGTGGTAATTCCAATTTAGTGAGGTCCATTTTCATAAGCTGTTCATGTGAATAAAACTCGTACCAATATAAATCCCATTGTGCTTCAATATCCCGGGCAATAACAAAAGCTAATTGATCCTGGTCGTCTAAATCTTCTTCATCCCAAGCCATCGTTACATTATCGCACCACATACAAAAATCAACTTGAGGAAATTTGTTTTCTTTCTTGCAAATCGTATCTAAAAGGGTCTTAAGATTTTCACATGAATAGGGAAGATTGATGCTGGTCTTATTCAAATTCCACTCCACAACAAAGTCCTCCTCTTTTAATACGGTTTATCAGCAGAAAATTTAATGATTTTCATTTTTTACTAATAATACCATGTTGGAAAGTTGAAAATTATAGTCGAAGAAAATTTATCAGAAAATAACCGTTCGTAAAAGTACACTTTTACGAACACTCCGAAATGGACTGGAAACGACCGAGTATAGCGTTCGTAAATACATAAAATAACTTTACGAACGTTCGCTAATTCTCAAACACTTTTACGAACGCTTTTCGATTACCCTCAGCTTCCCTTTCACTGACGAGCGATCCTCAAGAATTTTTGACCAAAGAAAAACTGCCGGGAAGCTTCCCGGCAGTTTTTGCTATCTTTAGATGGAGTTTTCTCCAGTATTCGTGCGTATCGCTTTATCTTTATCTTTTTCATTCAATTCATGAAGCAATTTTTCGCCTTCAATGTCCAAATCCGGGAGAATCTTGTCGAGCCATTTTGGCAGCCACCAGATTTTGTCGCCGAACATCGACATGACGGCCGGCACGAAGATCATGCGGATAAGGAATGCATCGACGAGGATGCCGAACGCTAAGGCAAAGCCAATTTGCTTGATCATGATGTCATCTGTGAAGATAAAGCCGGAGAATACCGAGACCATGATCAATGCGGCGGCGACCACGACTTTACTCGCCGTCTTGTAGCCGCTGACGATGGCCCCATCGCCTTTTTCACCGTGTATATAGGCTTCGCGCATCGATGACACAAGGAATACTTGATAATCCATGGCGAGCCCGTACAGAATCCCCGTGACCATGATCGGGATAAAGCTCAACAACGGGCCGCCGGTATCGATTCCGAAGAGCGATCCGAGCCAGCCCCACTGGAAGACTGCGGTTGTGGCGCCGAATGTTGCCATGATGCTCAACAGGAAACCGACCGTTGCCTTGATTGGGATCAAGATCGAACGGAACACGACTAACAGGATAAGCAGTGACAGCACGACGATAATGGCGATATAGATCGGGAATACTTCAGCGAGTTTTTCCGAGATGTCGATATTGACCGCCGTCAAGCCGGTCACGCCGATTTCTGCATTGGTGTTTTCAGTGGCAGCGGCATCTGTCCGTAAACTTTCCACCAATTGTTTTGTCGCTTCATCGGTCGGCCCGTTTTCCGGAATGATGCTGATGATGGCGATCGTTCCGTCTTCATTAAAGCCGCCTGGAGATACTTCCGCTACGCCGTCGAGCTGTGAGATATTGCTGAGCAGCTGGAAATATTCCTGCGGATTCACTGCAGCTGCGTCCTGGTCTTTCGCCACGACAAGCAACGGGCCGTTAAAACCTTCCCCGAAGCTGTCGGAAATGACGTCATAGCTCTGCCTTACAGCGGTGTCTTGATTGGCGCTTTCGCCGGATGGCATGCCGAGGTTCATTTGCGCGACCGGCACTGCGAGCGTACCAAGAACGATAATGACCAGTAAGACCGCGGCCCATTTCGTTTTCAATAAGCCGGTGATCCATCCTTGGGCAAAGCTTGGTTTCGAGCTGTTGTTCGCTTGGGCTTTATTTCTCGTTTTGGCTGAGACGATCCGCTCACCGATCAACCCGAGCAAGGCCGGGAGAAGCGTGAGCGCGACCAGCACATCGATTAGCACCGTCAATGCGGCGACGATTGCCATACTGCTGAGGAACGAGATGCCGATGACCAGCAAGCCGCTGAGCGCGATGATGACGGTCAAGCCGGCAAAGAATACCGCGCTGCCTGCTGTGCCGACTGCACGGGCAGCCGCTTCTTTCGCGGTCAATTGTTGTTCGGTGATCAGTTTGCGCTGTCTGTTAACAATGAACAAGGCATAATCGATGCCGACTGCAAGGCCGATCATCAAAGCGAGAACCGGTGTCAGGCTGTTGATTTCGAACATGCTCGACAAGGCGAACGTCCCGCCGACACCCACACCGACGCCGATCAATGCCACAACTAGCGGCAAGCCCGCTGCGATGAGTGAGCCGAGCGTGACGACCAGGATGACTGCTGCGATCGCGAGCCCGATGATTTCATGGGTGCCGCCGATCGGGATATCGACGCCTTGCAGCGCACCCGTCGGAATGACTGTGATGGAAGAATTGTCTTGAGCGATATTTGCGGCATCCGCAAGTTCTTCGCGTTCCGCTTCACTCAAGTCTTCCGCTGTTTTGGTCAGTTGGAACTGGAATAATGCGACCGTGCCGTCCTCTGAAATCTGGATGCCCGGGACCGGCATTTCTTGAACGATGAACGGCCGGTGGTTGACTTCAGACGCCGGAAGCTGGCTCATCATGTCCTGCAGTCCCTGCATCTGTGCCATTGCTTCCTCGTCCTGCAGCATATCCATCGGATTGACGACATGTTCCAAACTGTAAATTTCATTGGCTGCCATGGCTAAAGCTTGGGCATTGGCCGGATCGTCAATGGCTTCCCCTTCCGGCACTTCGAATAAATAACTGCCTTGCCCGCCGGATGCTGCCGGGTATTCTTCCGCCAATTCGTCCAGCACGTCCTGTGCGGCGGTGCCGTCAATTCTTGTTTCGCTGCTTGTATTCACGCCATTCGTGACAATGGCTGTGATGATGACGCCTAAAATGAGCAGCCAGCTGGCAATAAAGATCCAAGGCTTGCTATAGGCTGTTTTTCCGATGCTGTAAAAAAATCTCGACACTTGTGCAACTCCGTTCTCTACTTTTATTAGTTAAAGCCTTTTCGTAAATGGGCAAAAACGATATCGATGTATTGGTTAAACTCGTTATCTGCCTCGTCCTGTTCCCCGTCTTTCGGCAATTTAACGGCGATGCTTTCATCAAGCACCGGCAAAATCGCACCGAATACGGCGCCGATCAGAATAGGGTAATACTCTTCCGGATAGTCGCTGCCGAACTCTTCACTGATTCCGCGTTTCGCAAAATCCTGCACTTCCATCAATGCGCCGGTTACATACAATTTGAGCGAAGGGTAGTTTCGTGACAGTGAAACTAGCTGATTGAGACGCCTCAATTTATTGATCGTGAAACTTCCGCGGATATACAATTCGATGGTGTCTAAAGGCGTGTAATTTTCCGTGGAGAAGGAGAACTGGCCGTCGCGCTCTAAATAATCATTCATCGTCAAGGAGTTGGCGATCGCTTCTTCCTTGCATGAAAAATAATTGGCAAATGTCCGGCGTGAATAGCCTGCCGTTTTAACGATATCTTCCACAACAAACCCGTCTACACCATGCTCCACCGCTAAGTTAAAAGCAGCTTCGGCCAAGGCTTGGCGTGTCGCTATTTTTTTCATATCCCGCAAACCGCTGTCAGTCATTCCATCACCTCATTTTCAATTCTTACATGTTATACCACAAAAATTGCCTAATGTGCAATTTTTCCCTTTGGGCAATTATAAAAACCGGACCGATTAACTGTATAATGGTTATCATCAGCTGCACGAAGGAGGCCCTTATGAAAATCCATTATTATTTAGGCTGGTTTACTGATTTTTTCCCGGAAAACCTGAGCAAAGCTTTAAGGGAAGACCTTCCAGAACGGAAATCGCTCGTGATGGTCAGTTCGGATCCATCAGATGCTGAAGTGGACGGCGCTGTGGAACGTTCCTGGTTAGATCAGGCAGGCATTTCATTCGATGAATATCATTTAATCGATTCGAACATAGAGCAGGAAGTGGCCCATGCCTTAATCAGAAATGCCTCGGCCATTTTTCTATTGGGCGGAGATACGCTTGAGCAAAACCGGTTTTTGAAGGATTTCAAATTAGCGGAACCGATCAAAACGAGCACCGCCTTGGTCATGGGGGCCAGTGCCGGGGCGATCAATATGTCCGCTAAATGGAAATGCTCGGAACGCTTTGGCTATCCTGAGGGCATGGACATTTTTTGCGACGGCCTCTCGCTAGACCCTTTTTCCGTGCTGTCCCATTTCGACCTCGAAAACAATATGGCACTCGTACAAGAAGAGCTGTCTGCCCTGTCGGATGAAATGAACGTGTATGCGTCAAATAAAGACTGTGCCTTGCGCTCAAAAGGCGGCCATATCGATATTTTAGGGGATGTTTATGTCATGTCGCGCTCAAACATCCGGAAATTGGATGAGACTTTTTAGCTTCATTGGCTGCGTCAAAAAGCAAAACAAAAAACGTTCGGCAAGCAGAATTTCATGCTTGCCGAACGTTTTTTGATTGGTTTAAGCATTTTGGCAATTAACGATCGTTCTCCCTAAATGCTTCCCGTTTTTGATTGCCTCGATCGTATCAGGAATTTGTTCGAGCGAGACTTCGTCCGTCAAAGTTGTTTGGGTGATGTTCCAGTCGGCTGACATCTTGTCCCAGATGGCGCCGCGTTTTTCGATCGGCACATTGACTGAATCGATGCCAAGCAAATTGACGCCTCTTAGGATGAACGGCAGCACCGTCGCCGTCAGTTGAAGGCCAGCTGCGTTGCCGCACATGCTCATGCTGCCGCCATAGGAAATTTGCGGGATGAGGACCGATGCCACATCGCCGCCGACCGTATCGAGGACATAATCGAATTTTTGCTTGTTCAATGGCTTTTTCAGTTCGCCCAGATCATCCGGGAAAATGACCGCGCTGGCCCCGAGCGATTTCGCCACGTCCACTTGATGGTCTTTGCGCACCAAGGCCGTGATATTGGGGTAGCCGATTTTAGAAAGAATCTGCAGCGCGACGCTTCCGACGCCGCCAGTCGATCCTGTCACCAATAGCTCCGGATTGTTTTTTGGGTCCATACCGTTTTGTTCGAGTGCTTGGATGGATAAGGCCGCCGTGAATCCTGCCGTCCCGAACACCATAGCGTCTTTCAAGCTCAAGCCGTCCGGCAAAGGCACGATCCACTCGGCCGGCACGCGGGCATATTCAGAGAACCCGCCGGTATGACTCATGCCCATTTCAAACCCGGTGACAATCACTTCCTGGCCTTGCTGGAATCGCCCGTCCGCTGTATGTACAACCGTTCCGCTGAAGTCGATTCCGGGAATCATCGGGTAATCGCGGATGACTCCGCCTTTTTTCTGCACCGCGAGCATGTCTTTGTAATTGATCGACGAATACGCCACTTTCACCAAGGCGTCTCCTTGCGATAATTGGTCTTCACTGATTTGTTCCACGCCGTAGGTCACTTCATCTTCTTGCTGTTTAATGACAATCGCTTTAAATAAATCCATGAAAATCCCTCCTTGCTCTTCTCTTCCCGATTCAGTGTGGCAGCATGCATTATCTGGAGAGATCCTCTTGCACTATTTTTTACTGCTGTGGGCGAACCCATTCTTTGACAATGATTTATTCAACAATTATATTAGACTGGTCGGTTTAATTATTTTAAGAGGTGAATTATGTCTAAACCCAATACGAAAGTGGCGTTGATCGAGGCTGCTTCCAGATTGTTCCGCCTGCACGGCTACGAAGGGATCAGTCTTAACGATATTTTAAAAGAGATCAATATTCCTAAAGGCTCCTTGTACCATTATTTCCCTAATGGCAAAGAAGAGCTGGCTGTCGAGGCCATTCATCATACCAAAGATATTGTTTTGGCATGGATTGAAGAGTCGTTCGAACAAATCGGCGATCCTGTCAAAGCGGTGCAAGACCATATTCATCAGCTGACCGTTCTATTGAAAGATGAGACAGAACAGGTCGGGTTTCCGATTGGAACGATTGCAGCTGAAAAATATTCGACCAATGAACCGATCAGGTCCGCGTGCCAAACGGCATTCGAAGAGTGGAGCGAACTATACTCCACTAAGTTTTTTGAAGCAGGATACAGTGAAAAGCAGGCTAAAGATTACGGTGTTTTCATTCTGGCCGCGATCGAAGGAGGCATTCTTCTTTCACTTACTACCAAAAGCGAGGAATCGCTTTTAATCATCGCCGATCAAATTCCTTTCATCTTGTCAAAAAGAGAGAATTAGAATCAGGCATTTCAGAGAGGAATGGATAAAATATGACAACAATAGCAGGACAGCAACAAGAAACCATCAAAACGACCCCTATTTTAATTTCATTCTTAATCGCAGGCTTTATTGGATTGTTCAGTGAGACTGCGCTCAATATGGCATTGGGTGATTTAATCCAACAATTCGGCGTAGGATCGTCCACCATCCAATGGCTCACGACCGGATACTTGCTGACACTCGGCATACTGGTCCCTGTGTCGGGCTTATTGCTGCAATGGTTCAGCACAAGACAGCTATTCATTGCCGCGCTGGCCTTTTCAGTGACCGGCACCTTGATCGCTGCACTGGCGCCGAGCTTCAGCATTCTCATGGTGGCCCGTGTCATCCAGGCAATCGGAACAGGCTTGCTGTTGCCGCTCATGTTCAACACGATTCTATTGATCTTCCCTATTCATCGCAGAGGGGCGATTATGGGATTGATGGGCTTGGTGATCATGTTCGCTCCGGCGATCGGGCCGACGATTTCCGGATTTTTAATTGAAAACTTAAGCTGGCATTGGATTTTCTGGGTGTCTCTTCCGTTTCTAGTGTTTGCACTAGTTTTCGGCATCATGTTCATGCAGAACGTCAGCGTGATCACAAAACCTAAGATCGACATCACTTCCATCGTCTTATCGTCTCTTGGATTTGGCGGCATCGTCTATGGATTCAGCACCGCTGGGGAAAGCGGCTGGGGCAGTTTCATCGTCATCGCATCTATTGCGGTTGGATTTGTCTCATTGTTCTTGTTCTCCATCCGGCAATTTAAAATGGACCAGCCGATGATCAACCTCCGCGTCTTTAAATACCCTATGTTCACCCTTGGGCTCGCGGCTGTGTTTATCGCGTTCATGGTCATCCTGTCATCAGCCATTCTGCTGCCGCTGTATTTGCAGACGGGACTTGGCTTGGCAGCTGTCACAGCCGGGCTCATCCTCCTGCCGGGCGGCGTGTTAAATGGATTGATGTCACCGATTACCGGGCGGATTTACGATAAATACGGGCCGAGAGGATTGGTCATTCCCGGATTTTCCATCATCATCATTACCTTGTGGAACTTATCAGGCGTCACGACCGCCACGACCGCAGTCACAATCGTCGTCTTGAATACTCTTTTGATGGTCGGGGTTTCATTGGTGATGATGCCTGCCCAAACCAATGCATTGAACCAATTGCCAAAAGACTTGTATCCGGATGGCACCGCTTTGATGAACACCCTTCAGCAAGTATCAGGCGCCATCGGGACAGCGGTCGCCATCACCATCATGTCATCGACACAATCGACCTATATGCAAACTGTGTCCGATCCAAACAGCGCTTCCGCTATTCCCGAAGCACTGACGGCTGGCGTACAAAATGCCTTTACATTCGGTTTGGTGCTCGCTGTGATCGGTTTGGTGATTTCTTTCTTCATCAAATCCGTCCACCTGGCCAAAGAAGAAGCACCTCAAGGAAAAGTTGTCGAAAACACTTAAAAATGAACGATCGATTCAGCCGGTTTCAATTTAGGATTTGACTTCTTTTTTATTCCAGTTATAATGAAAAACAATATCTGCATAACGAAGATTTGCCCGAGCATTTCGGAGTATAAGAACAAAAGCGATGATAAGAACGAGTACCTGTGACTGAAGCATACAGAAAGCGGCCGGTTGATGAGAGGCGCATGCGGTGTCTGGGGAAATACCTCTTTGAGCTGTGTACCGAACCTTCAGTAGGCTACACCGGAGTTGCATCCGTAATCCATGCAGAAGTATCGCTTCGGCCGTACTTTCCAAGGGAAGCTGTGCGAGCAGCTTCCGAACTAAGGTGGTAACACGCATATCCGCGTCCTTTAGGGTTTTTCCCTAGAGGGCGCTTTTTTGTATTCTTATAGATTTTGCGATATGACTATTCCAAGACAAGGAGATGTTAGCATGCGACTCACACCCGCTGAACAAATGAAAATCATCGAAAAAGGAGCAGCCGAAATCATCGAGGAAGGCGAATTGCTCGAAAAGCTCGAACGCTCATACAATGAACAGCGCCCGCTCACCATCAAGCTTGGGCTCGATCCGTCCGCACCTGATATCCACCTTGGCCACGCAGTAGTTTTGCGCAAAATCAAGCAATTACAGGACCTCGGCCACCAGGCGGTCATTTTGATCGGCGACTTCACCGGGCGCATCGGCGACCCTTCCGGCAAGGCGAAAGGACGGACCGCGCTCAGTGACGAAGAGGTCCGGCAGAATGCGGAGACTTACTATGAACAGATCTTCAAAGTGCTCGACAAAACGAAGACAACGGTGCGTTTCAATAGCGAATGGCTGTCGAAACTGAATTTCGAGGAGGTCTTGAAGCTTGCCGCCAGCACATCGGTCGCGCGCATGCTCGAACGCGACGATTTCCAGAACCGCTACCAAAACCAATCGCCGATCGGCCTTCACGAGTTTTTCTACCCGCTCATGCAAGCCTATGATTCCGTTGAACTGAAAGCGGACATCGAAATCGGCGGCACCGACCAGACCTTCAATATTTTGATGGGCCGTACGCTGCAAAAGCATATGGGCCAGGAAAAACAAGTCGCCATCTTCATGCCGCTGATCGAAGGGCTCGACGGCGTGGAAAAGATGAGCAAAAGCCTGGGCAATTACATTGGCATCAGCGAAGCGCCTGAAATCATGTTCAAAAAAGTGATGGAAATCCCCGATCCCTTGGTCTTCAAGTACTTTGAACTGACGACCGATGAGCATCCCTTGGCGATCGAATCCTTACTTGACCGGCTCGAAGACGGCGAAAACCCGCGCAATATCAAATTGGAACTGGCGGAAATCATCACGGCGCTCTACCACGGCGAAGACGCGATGAAAGAAGCAAAACGCTACTTCGAGACGGCCTTCCAAAAGCGTGAAATCCCGGAAAATATCCCTTCGCTGCTGGTGGAAATCGGCAAGGAACGCATCGAAGAAATCATCCCGCAGCTCGTGGAATCCGGATTTGTCCGCAGCAAAAGTGAATTTGTGCGGCTCATTGAACAAAACGGCGTATCGTTTAACGGCGACAAGCTGACACGCGAAGAACTCGACACCATCGTCCATAACGGCGACGTCCTGCAGATCGGCAAAAAGCGCTTCGTGCGTTTTGAAAAATAAGTAAAGAAAAGGAGAGTGACCGAAAGTAAAGGCTGATGTCCATTGCGACGGACGCTTTCGGGGCCACAGGATGTGGGTCATGCAGCTGGCGCGACAGGACGTCGCGTTGCCAGCTGCCAGGGCACCATGTAATTTCGTTGCTCCCACATCTGCAATGCAGATGCGTCGCAAATAAATGAACTCAGTTACACTTCGTTCATTTATTCGCCGCCTCCATTTCCATCAGCTGTTATGAAAATAAAAATTATAAAAAAGTCAGACATAATTAAAACAGCCGGAGAAAAAGAATCTTTTTTCTCCGGCTGCTTCATTTTATATACGTATGGGACAGACCCTTTTTTACTTTATTTTTTATACTGCATATAAACAACTTGTGTCGCAAGGAAGTCTTCCATGCCATGCTTGCCGTCCGCACCGCCGAGGCCGGATTGGCGCATGCCAGCGTGATAGCCCTGCACTGCTTCGAAGTTTTCACGGTTGACGTAAGTCTCGCCGAATTTCATTTCATTGACGACGCGCATTGCTTCGTTCAGGTCGTCTGTATAGATAGAAGAAGACAAGCCGTAAACCGTATCGTTGGCCATTTCAATTGCTTCTTCAATAGTGCTGTAAGTGGTCATCGGAAGCACCGGTCCGAAAATCTCTTCACGCATGATATCGGAATCGTGTGTCACGTTCGTTAAAATAGTTGGCTTGTAGAAGAACCCGGCCAGATCCGCGCGTTCCCCACCTGTCGCAACGGTCGCCCCTTGCGACACTGCATCTTTAACCATGCCTTCGACAGTCTCCAAACGGTCCTGGCTGATCAGCGGCCCCATTGTTACGTCTTTGCTTTCTCTCGGGTCGCCGAGCTTGGTCGCTTCGAATGCCTGGATAAGTTTTTGGCTGAGCTCTTCCGCCACGCTTTCATGGACATAAAGACGCTCCGCATTCGTACACGCCTGTCCGCCATTTGCGAGTCTCGATGTGGTGATGGCTTTTGCGGCCAGGTCCAAATCTGCATGCTGCGTGACGATAGCTGGCGCTTTACCGCCAAGTTCGAGATTGACCTTGGTGATGTTTTGCGCTGCCGCTTCCATTACTTTCGTACCGGCCGGCAAGCTTCCTGTCATCGTGATCATCTGAACTTTCTTGTGCGAAGCCAGCGCATTGCCGATTTCAGAACCAGTTCCGGTTACCACATTGTAGACGCCTTTTGGAATTTCTTCCATCGCGTCGACGATTTTTGTGAATTCCATGGCGGTATTCGGTGTTTGCTGGCTCGGTTTGATGACGATTGTGCAGCCAGTGACAAGCGCTGTCGCGACTTTCCGTGCCAGGATGAATACCGGGAAATTCCAAGGGATAATGCCTGCTACGACGCCGATCGGCTTTTTGTAGACTAAGATATTTTCATTCGGATGGTCGCTTGGGACGATTTCCCCTTCGATGCGTCGTGCCCATTCGGACATATAATGGAAGTAATCAATCGCCAAGTCAACTTCGCCGCTTGCCAGTTCATAGTCTTTTCCTTGCTCTTCCTGCAATAAGTCGATAAATTTATCACGGTTTTCAGCGATTTTATCGCCCAGCTTGCGGACGATTTTCCCGCGTTCGATATTCGGTTTCAATTCCCAAGCCTGTTGTGCCTGATGCGCCGCTTCTACTGCCTTATTCACATCTTCTTCCGTTCCTTTAGGAATCTTAGAAATCACTTGTTCCGTTGCCGGGTTGATGATGTCGATCCATTCGTCTCCAGTAGACTTTATATATTCGCCGTTCACATACATTTGGTGAGTTTGCAAAAGATCTCCTCCTAATTTTCCAATTAGTAGGTTTTTCCCTTTATGGTTACCGGTAAACTTGGCCTTCTGCACTAACATGCTTAGACAGGAATTAAACTTTTACATTGCGTCAGGGTTTCCCAGAAACTTGGTTTCCAGTTCATGTTCATATCCCTCGCCTACACGGTAAGCCTTGGCGTAAGGGCGTGAACTGACAGCGCTATGCAAGTCCTGTTCAGTAAAATGAAGCGCCACGCCGTCATCCGCGGCTAGCCCTGGCTTGATCTGCCCTTGCTCAAGCAGCCGTTGAAACGTCGGACGCCGGTGTGTTTCCCCGTCGTAATGGGGGCAATTGCTGCCGGTCAAAAACCCTAAGCAGTCCAATGGATGAAGCTCATCGCCATAAGAATCGGTGACGCCTTGTTCGAACCAGCAAATCGATCCCGCACTGATGCCTGCCAGGATAATTCCTTGATTCCAAGCTTTTTCAATGATCCGGTCCAAGCCCCATTCCCGCCACAACGCAAGCAAGTTTTTCGTATTACCCCCGCCGACATACAAAATGTCCTGTGACAAGACGAACTCTTCCAGATCTTGTGCGGGCGGCTTGAATAATGACAGATGCGTCGGCTCGCAGCTTTGTTGTTCGAAGAAGTCGTAGAAGCGCGCGATATAGCTGTCTGCGTCTCCGCTTGCCGTCGGGATAAAGCAAATTTTCGGCGTTTCTTTCGGTGATTGTTCCAATATGTATAAATCGAGTAGCGGGTTCTCCGGCTCCATCGAGAAGCCGCCTCCGCCTAGTGCGATAATCTGTTTCATTGGGTTTCCTCCTGCCTCTGCACTTTTTATGTATCGAGTTGTTCATTCGCAGCCAATTGCTGCAATTTCGCCGCGACCTCCCGCGGTTTTATATTCAGCTTATGTGCCTCTCTCAGCTGGACCCATACCGGCTCGTACGTCCCGCGACGTCGATCCAAGTCTGTGTACTCTTCTCCCAATCCCGTGCCGATAGTGCCGCCGGTTCTCTTCGCTATAAAAAAATACTGATTGCCTTCATAGTATATTGTTGCGAAAAGCCCTTCGATTTCCACTTGCACGCCCAGTTCCTCGAATGCTTCCCTTTTTGCTGCAGCTTCCGGCGTTTCGTGTTGTTGAATGCCGCCGCCTGGAAACACATAATACACAGAACCAGCGTGTACGCGTTTGATCAGCGCTACCTTATTCTCTTCGACAAGTACGACCGAGCCTCTATTCCCCATAGAGCTCTTTATCTTTTTGATTGCTCAAGCGGATATAATACGGAAACAGCACGATGAGCAACAGCCCGATCGTTCCGCTCACATAGCCGAGCGCCATCAAAAATCCGCCATTGTTGAATGATATGTACTGCCTCGCGCCGCACGATGGACAGTTCTTGCCATCTTTTGCTACGCCCAGTTTCCAGACGTCTTTCGCCTTCCATTTTACTCCGCAATTTGTGCAATGTGCCATCATTCACCACTCCTTGCTGCTAATTACGCTTTTAGTCGAATAAAGTTTCATATGATCGAAGAAAGTTAACCAAGCACCAACTCTTTACAAATCCAGCGTCATTCCATTACACTTTACCTATTCAATAAAACACTTGAATAGATAAGGAGTGATTCGGATGGAAGCACGGGAATTCAAAAATTTCGCCTATGGGCATTTCACGAAAATCAGCAAAGCTTTATCGAGCCCAAGGCGTTTCGAGTTGCTCGATTATTTGGCGCAGGGGCCGAAAACGGTGGAACGCCTGGCGAAAGAGACGCATATGTCGGTGGCGAATACTTCACAGCATCTGCAAGCGTTGCGTGAAGCCCGGCTCGTCACTTCTTCGAAAGTGAAAAACCATCATTATTATGAACTTGCCGATAATGAAGTCGCCCAATTATTGCAGTTGACGAAACGGCTCGCTGAACGGCAATTCCCCGATATGGGCGAGGTCCGGACGACGGAAACGACAGCGGGTGGTGCGGTTCCGGTCATGTCCTCGGCTGAGGCATTGGAGGAAGTGGCTAGCGGACGCGCGGTATTGATCGACGTGCGGGCTGAAGATGAGTACGCCAGCCGCCACTTGACGGATGCCGTGTCGATTCCGCTAGCGCAACTCGAAGAGAAACTGGAACACTTGCCGGTTGGCAAAAAAGTCATTGCCTATTGCCGGGGCGCTTATTGCCTGTATGCGAGTGATGCTGTACGTTTTCTCCGTGAACGCGGGTTTGAAGCGTACCGTTTGGACGAAGGACCGGCGGATTCAGCCATTTCCCAGGAAATCGATACGGACGGTGGCGAGATTCGATGAGAAACATCCAATTCGGTATTAAAGAAAATATCGTCCAGTTTCTCCTGCTCGTGCTGACGAACTTTTTCGTCGGTTCGATGGTCGGGCTCGAACGAACTGTCCTGCCGATTATCGGCGAAGAAGAATTCGGGCTCGCTTCAGCGAGTGCTGCGCTGTCGTTCATTATCAGCTTCGGGTTCTCGAAAGCGATCGTCAATTATTTTGCCGGCGCCATCGCCGACCGGCTGGGCCGCAAAAAAGTGCTGATCGTCGGCTGGAGTGCAGGGCTTTTTGTGCCGCTGCTCGTCATTTTCGCCGACGCCTGGTGGATGATCGTCGTCGCCAATATTTTCCTCGGCATTAACCAAGGCCTCGCCTGGTCGATGACGGTCAATATGAAGATTGACCTTGCAAAACCGACAGAGCGAGGGCTCGCGGTCGGGCTCAATGAATTTGCGGGCTATACCGGTGTTGCCGTCATGGCCGCGTTGTCCGGTTACGTTGCCTCGACTTTCTCAAACCGCCCCGAACCGTTCTATATTGGATTGGCAGTTGTAGCGATCGGCCTTCTGCTATCGTTTCTCGTCCGGGATACCGGCGAACACTTGAAGCGTCAGGCCAAGTCGGCATCACAAGAGGCGGCCCTTTCCGCAGGTGAAGTGTTCAAGCGCACAGCGTTCAAAAACCCAACACTGTCAACCGCTACCTTCGCCGGGCTTTCCACGAATTTGAAAGATGGCATGGCGTGGGGCTTGTTTCCGCTATTTTTCGCCGGTGTCGGATTGAGCGTTCCGGAAATCGGCTTGCTCGTCGCTTTGTATCCGGCCGCCTGGGGATTTTTCCAGTTATTCACCGGATTCTTGAGCGACCGCTGGGGCCGGAAATGGCTGATCGCCGGCGGCATGTGGCTGCAGGCTGCCTCGCTATGGCTTTTGCTGATGGTTGATCAATACAGCCTATGGATCGTGGCATCCATTCTTCTCGGCCTTGGGACCGCAATGGTCTATCCGACCTTGCAAGCAGCGATCAGCGATGTGGCCGCCCCCTCTTGGCGTGCTTCTTCGATGGGTGTCTACCGTTCATTCCGCGACAGCGGCTATGCATTCGGCGCATTATTCGCCGGCATCTTGACCGACGTCATCAATGTCGAATGGGCGATTGGCTTGGTTGCCTTTCTGCCGATGATTGCCGGTGTAATGGCTGCGCTGCGCATGAAAGAAACGCTTCCGGAGAAAGCAAGCTAGTTGAAGAAATCGCTGCACCAAATATCGCAACAATAAAAAAGCCGCCAGAGAGTTTTCTCTGGCGGCTTTGGCGTATTCAGATAAAGTTCATTCGCTGATGAACAGGAAAAGCTGCTTGTCTTCCTGTCCTGCTTCACCGGCGAAGCGGTCTGTATAGTCGAGCCATTTCGCTCGTTCTCGGCGGGCTTCGATTTTATCGCCGAGCTCCGCTTCGATTTGTTGCATCATGGTGGCGATTTCCTTGAGCGAGCGGTTGAAGCAGTAAGCTGCCTGCTCGAACGGCGAATGAAGCACCAGCAAACGGCGAAACTCCTCTACGGTATCCGCTTGTTCAGCCAGCGCATCTTCCAGTTCTATGATAAAGCGGTATAATTGCCGCTGCTCCTCACCCAGTTTCGCCACTTCGCTTTTCAGCAAATAGGCAATCATGCCGTCGTTCATTGCCCCCACTCCTCTTTCACTATCTTACCAACTTGATTTTTTGACGCCGGGGATCTGCCCTTTATGTGCAAGGTCGCGGAATGCGATGCGGGACATGCCAAATTTGCGCATGAAGCCGCGCGGGCGTCCAGTCACTTCGCAACGGTTCTTCAAACGGGTCGGCGACGAATCTTTCGGCAATTTCGCCAATGCTTCGTGATCGCCTTGCGCTTTCAGTTCTTTGCGAAGTTCCGCATAGCGCGCCACCATGTCACGTTGTTTTTTATCGCGTGCTACTTTTGATTTCTTGGCCATCGATAGGCTCCTCTCTATTATGCAATAATTTTTGCTAGATTACTTGGTTTCGCGGTGCAAAGTCACTTTTTTCAAGCGCGGGCAATATTTTTTCAATTCGATGCGCTCCGGGTTGTTGCGCTTATTTTTGGTCGTCGAGTAATTGCGGTCGCCCGTTTCTGTGCAGGCCAGTGTAATGTTCACTCTCATGCTAGTTCCTCCTTTTTAATGAGTCATGGCTGTTTGCGGCAGCGGATCAGTGAACCCACTCCAGTCTTCCGCCATTTCTTGTTGTGTCAGCAAGCAGTTATCCAATGATTGAATGATATCTTGTTGATCCATTTTGATGCCGATCAGCACCAACTCGGTCATTTTCACACCGTATGCCTCGTCCCACGCGCCTGCTGTCTCAAGGCTCGCAGAAGGACCTGCCTGGGACAATAAAGTCGCAAACGAGTCGCGTGTGGCGATACGCAAAAACCCTTTGGCGCGGACAATTTCCACCGGCCAGTCCATGATCCAGTCAAACAAGCGCTCCGGATGGAACGGGGTTTCGCTGCGGTAAACGAAGGAAGCGATGCCGTATTCTTCGGTTTCCGGCACGTGTTCTTCGTTGAGTTCTTTGATCCAACCGGCGCCTTGGCTCGCTTTGTCCAAATCAAACCGGCCTGTGTTGAGCACTTCGCCGAGTGGCACTTGCGAGCGCTCGGTGCGCAGAATATTCGCAGACGGATTTAAGGCCCGCAGAACGCCATGCAGCTCGTCCGCTTTGTCGTCTGTGAGTTGGTCGGTTTTGTTCAACAGGATCACATCCGCAAACTCGATCTGGTCGATAAGCAAATCGGAAATTTCCCGTTCATCGGATTCCGTCGCCCCTTCTTTTCGGTCGAGCAAAGTTTCGCCGGAAGCGAAATCGCGCCAGAAGCCGTGGCCGTCGACGACTGTCACCATCGTGTCGAGCCGGCACATGGCGGACAGGTCCACCCCGAGCACGTCGTCCATATAGCTGAAGGTCTGTGCGACTGGAACCGGCTCGCTAATGCCGGACGATTCGATGACAATATAATCGACATCGCCCTCACTCGCCAACTTCTCGACTTCCACGATCAAGTCTTCGCGCAATGTGCAGCAAATACAGCCATTTTGCATTTCGACCAGTTTTTCTTCTGTGCGGGAAAAGCCGCCGTTTTGGACAAGTGCGCTGTCGATATTCACTTCGCTCATGTCGTTGACGATGACTGCGACTTTCAAGCCTTCGCGGTTCGTTAAGATATGATTCAATAGCGTCGTCTTGCCCGCGCCCAGGTATCCGCTCAATACAGTAATGGGGATGCGCTTGTCCATATGATCTAACTCCCTTATTGTTTCAATCAATAAATCGTAATTATTACGTTTTATATATTAAAGCGCTTTGATCATTTGTGCAAGTATTTTTTCAGCAGAATAAAAAGCCCTGCCATATTGGCAAGGCTTGCTTTATATCAAACACTTCATTTTTTATGCCCGCCGATCAGCTTCGTGCGGTCAATCGCCGTGCCGGCGTCTGTACCGGAAACGCCACGGTAAATCGCGGTCGGCCCGTGCTTGCGCTTGATCGCATCCATCGCTGCGCCAAGGCGCCGCCTTTGCCATTTATCCGCTTCGAACAAGCTCAGCTGCATCGAAGTTTCGTCTTCCAGATTGGTGATGGACAGCGAGATTTGACGGACGGGCTGGCCGGTGTAGAATTCCCGGAACAGTTCTTTGCACACAGCGTAGATTTTCAAGGTGTCGTTGGTTGCTTCGTCGATCGAACGCGAGCGTGAGAAGCCTCCGCCGAATGAAGTTTTGCTGTAGCTCATGCCGAGATGGATCGTGCGCCCTGCCATGCGCACTTCCCGTGTGCGCATCGCGACATCTTCACACATTTCCAGCACAATCGTCAGGATGTCTTCACGCGTTTCATAATCGCGGTAAAGAATTTGGCCTTTCCCGAAACTTTTCTGGCCTTCGATGAGCAGCGATCCAAGTTCCGAGTAATCGATGCCGCGCGCGTGCTGGTGCAGTTGATGACCCATGATGCCGAAGCGGTCCTCTAGCCGTTTGACGTCCGCCCGCGCCAAGTCGCCGACTGTGAATATTCCCATATTATTGAGGTTGCGTTCCATTCGGCTGCCAATGCCCCACATTTTGCTGAGCGGGGAAACCGGCCATAATTTTCTCGGCACGTCTTTCATCGTCCAATGCGCGAGCCCTTTTTTCTTGCCTTCGAGATCGAGTGCCAGCTTGGCCAGCAGCATATTCGGCCCGATGCCGACTGCAGATGGCAAGCCGAACTGGCGCATGATCGAATCCTGCATGTCGATGGCTGCTTTTTCCGGAGTTCCATACACATGAATGATGCCCGTCAAATCGATGAAACTCTCATCCACACTGTAGACATGGATGTCTTCTTTTGGCACGTACTGGGCGAACAGGTCGGTAATGGCCATCGAAATCTCCAAGTAAAACTGCATCCTCGGCTCAATGAGCAGGATATCCGGGTGATCCGGAATTTCAAATAGCCGTGTGCCGGTTTTGACACCGAAGCGTTTTTTCATTTCCGGCGAGGCTGCGAGCACGACGCTGCCTTTTCGCTCCTGGTTTCCGACGATGGCGATGCACGCTTCCATCGGATCAAGGCCGCGCTCGACTGCTGAACAGCTGGCGTAAAAACTGCGCATGTCGATACAGGCGATATAGCGGGGCTTTCCTGTTTGTTTTCCCATGACGCCACTCCTATATAGAACGTTTGTTCTTATTTTAATGGAAAAGTTAGAAAGCGGCAAGAGGCAAAAGAAAGGAATTCCCAAAAAGACAGAATGTTTTGAACTAATTTGGGATAATCAGTAAACTTAAAGAGCAAAGATGGAAAGATCAATTCAAGGGGGAATGAAATAATGGCAAGATTGGAAGGAAAAGTGGCCGTCATTACCGGAGGCGCTGGCGCTATCGGCAAAGTGACGGCGAAACGTTTTTTGGCGGAAGGGGCAAAAGTCGTACTCGTCGATATTTCCGAAAAAACGCTCCAAGAAACGAAGCAAGAATTAAGGGGCGGCGTGGAAATTGTCCAAGCCGATGTTTCCAAAGAAACAGACGTCAAAAACTATGTCAACAAAGCGGTCGAAGCGTTCGGCAAGATCGACGTGTTCTTCAACAATGCAGGAATCGAAGGGCGTGTCGCTCCGCTCACCGAGCAGACGGTGGAAGATTTCGATCAAGTCATCGCCATCAATGTGCGCGGCGTCTTTCTCGGCATGAAGCACGTGCTGCCGATTATGTACAAGCAAGGCTCCGGGAGTGTCATTAATATGTCGTCGGTGTCGGGCCTTAGCGGTTCACCGAACGTCAGCCCATATATCACATCGAAGCACGCGGTCGTCGGTTTGACGAAAGCCGCAGCTTACGAAAGTGCGCGCCATCAAGTCCGCGTCAATTCGGTCCACCCGTCGCCGGTCAATTCACGCATGATGCGCTCGCTCGAAGAAGGACTCGGTACAACCGAAAAAACTTTGTCGAAAACGATTCCGCTCGGCCGCTACGCCGAATCCGAGGATATCTCCAATCTAGTGCTGTTTCTCGCTTCCGATGAAAGTACGTTCATCTCAGGCGCCCAGTACCGCGTGGATGGCGGCATGGCCGCATTATAGAAAAAGGCGGACACCCACCATTCGGGATGTCCGTCTTTTATTTATTCACGGCCCGGCAACTTCAAATCTTCGACCGGGTTGTGCAAAGTTTGAAATCCATCGATGCGGCATTCGACCACGTCGCCGTCGCGGATGACGACGGCCCCCGGCGTTCCGGTTGAGATGATGTCTCCGGGCAATAGCGTCATCACTTCCGAATGAAACGCAATGAGCTCCCGCGGGCGGAACGTCATATTCGAGACGCTGTTTTTCCGGTGGACTTCCCCGTTCTTGACGGTCGCCACCGTCAGTTCAAGTACGGCCTCCACTTCGTCAGGCGTCACGAGTTCCGGCCCGAAACTAAAGAAAGTGTCGAAACTTTTCGCGCGCGTCAAATAGCGCGGATTCTTCTCGAGAATGTCTTCAGCGGTCATATCGATAACCGTCGTGAAACCCGCCACCACATCGAATGCATCTTCTCTTGAAACATTCTTACATTCGGTTCCGATAATGATGCCGAGCTCCGCTTCAGCCGTCACCCGGTTAGACTGCTTCGGCAGCTCGATTGCATCGCCCGGCCCAATGATCGTCGTATCGGGTTTCATGAAACTCGCCGGTTCGGTGTCTGGCGATACTTCCTTCAAATCGGCCGCATGCTCGGCATAATTCAGCCCGATGCCCCAGATTTTTCGCGGATGGCGGTATAAAGGCGCGTAATCCGCTTCGGAAAACGCCATGAGCGATGCTTCGAGCGCCCCTTCAGGCATGCGTTCGAATTCTTCCCTCAGCCACCTCTTCAAGAGCTCGAGTTCTCCTGTTTCGATCAGCGTGAACAAATCGGTCGGCCAGTTTTCTGCCGTATGTTCGTTGAGCTTGCGCAATGGCAAAAAGCCGTCCTTCATGACCAGTGCCGCTTCTTCCGTGCCGTTCCACTGGATTGTCGCGAGGCGCATCACACCTCCCCCTTTCCTTTCCCTTTATTTCGGTTTCTTCCGGCCGAAACCCTGCCGAAAGACAGAAAAACAGGCCTTCCTTCTAAAGGAAAGCCTGTTAGCAGAATGTTGAACAACTCCGTAACACACTATAATTCAAAAGATTTTAGCCTCTTCGATTTCTAAAAATCAATGACCTAGCTAATTATTTGGAGAAGCGTTCGCTCGTAAACCCTTCTGCTCAATAATGCTGCGCATTACGTTCGCAAAGATAATGTCTCCCATAGGTCGACCTTATCTTTCCAGTGGTAAAGCGAGACGACCGAGACCCCGCAAGACGCAAAGCGGCTGAGGAGGCTTGGGCGCGAGCCCACGGAAAGCGAGCGATAAGCTTCGGAAAATACGACTTTCTTGAGTTTCTCAAAAGCCTGCTGGTTTCAATCGTTTTCTTTTAATCCATCGATATATTGTTTCGCTTCGAGGAGCGAATAGCCGAATGCGAGACGCGCCGCTTTAATGGCCCGGATTTCCTGACCTTCAGCGATCAAGCGCCGCAGCTCACCATTGATTGCCGGTTCTTCCAATGTGACTTCCGCTTCCAATTGTTCAATGCGTTTTGACATATGCTTCATGCGCACCTCCAATGCCTGGATTTGCTGGCTCAGCAATAAATACACCGCGCCAACAGCCCCTAATGACAATCCGATTAGCCATATCCAATCCATGCCATTCTCCATTTAACGTTCCAGCCGATCTAGAAATTTCTCGAGGCGGTCGACGGTCGTCAGTCGGGCATTGCACGCCGCTTCATCTGCACAGATGTACTGGCCGTGCTTGACGTAGCTGTCGAGATTCGCCCCTTTGGTCTTGGCCATGAATAAACCGACCGAACTGTGTTTATGGCAAATCATGCAGACGCCCTGCTTGCGGCTCGCGCCGAATTGGCCGCTCACGGTTTGCAGGCGGCCGTTCCGTTCGGCCACCAAAAAGCGGTTGGTGTTTTCCTGCCAGGACAAATACGACAAGGCGTGAAAATCCATTGCTGGGAGATTCGGCCCTTTCAGCCTTTTCGCTTTTGGAAACAAACGCTTCAAATTGTCGAGGTTAACGGTTGGAAAGGGAATCAAGTAAGGGCGCAGCCCCGACAGAAACTCTTCCGCAGCGTTAGTGTCTTTCACCGCCGTCAGCGGACGCAATACATTCTTCTGCTCTTCCGTTAACGCCGGGAACATGGCGAATACTTTTTCATGGCTTAAATGGCGCAGCACGCTCAACACTTCTGCATCATTCGCCGTCGCATGTGCCGTCACGAGGGCCAAGGCCTGCTCTTTAATGAAATTATATTGATGGTTGCGGATAAACGCTTCGGGCTGCCCTGAAACATTCGTCCGATCCGTCGATTCTTTGATGATAGCCATCGCTAGCCTCCTTGAAAGGTATGACTTTCCTGTGATTTTACCATATTTTGTCCGTAATCGCAGAAAAGGCACCCTGAAGTCAGGATGCCTTCCATTAAGCTATGAAAATTCCCGTGACAGCGCCGTAAAGCAGCGCTAAACCGATGACCAAGGCGGGATGCAGTTTCCATTTCTCGAGCATCAGGTAACTGGCCACCATCAAGATTGCGGTCTGGATGCCGCCAAGTGACGCTTCTGAGGTCAGGATGAAGTCGAGTGTCATAACGCCGATCAACACGGCAATGACCGGCTTGACGACTTTCGAGATGTTTTTCACTTCGCGTGAGTCTTTGTATTTAAAGAGAATCGCCATCAGCGCAATCATCAAAATCAATGAAGGGGCGACGGCGCCGAACAGGCCAACCACTGCCCCGAGCACGCCTCCTTCGGCATAGCCGACATAGCCCGCCATTTTAGTCGCGATCGGTCCAGGCAAAGAGTTGCCGAGCGCCAACACTTCACTGAATTCCTGAGTGTTCATCCAGCCATAGCGGTCGACCACTTCCTTTTCGACGAGCGGAATCGATGCTGGCCCGCCCCCGTAGCCAAGGATGCCGGGAATGAAAAATGCCAGGAATATCTGCCAGTAAATCATGTTCTTTTCACCGTCCTTTTAATGAATGGCACGAGGACCAACAAAATCAGGCCGGCGATGAGAAAGGCCGGATGAATGCCAAGCACTTCGAGCAAAATGACAGAGGCCACAATCAATAAAATGGCCTTGCTCCAGCCGAGCGCCTTCTCGGATTGCTGGATGAAATTCCAGGTCAGGACCCCGAGCATGACGGCAACAACCGGAACGACCGCATTCGACATATTCGCAACCCACGGCACGTCTTTATAATTTTGCAGGATGCCGAGCAGGAGAATCATCAAGACGACGGTCGGAATGATGGAAGCGGCAAGTGCGATCAAACAGCCGCGGAGCCCCGCCACACGGTAGCCGATATAGCCTGCGAGCTTGGTCGCGATCGGCCCTGGCATCGTGTTCGATAAGGCGATCGTGTCGCCATATTCTTCATCTGTCATCCAACCGTAGCGCTCCACGACATCACGCTGCATGATCGGGATGACCGCCGGGCCGCCGCCGAAGCCAAGCATGCCTGCCCGGAAGAAAGCCATGGTGAGATCAATCGATTTGACGCCTTGTTCTTTTACCAAACAGCAATCGCTCCGTCCGTACGGGATTCCGTGCCGCCTGCAAGCACGCCTGTTTCCGGATTGCGCCAGATGATCTGGCCGCGCCCGAAGCTTCCCGGATCTGCCATCACTTCCACTTGATGCCCTTTACGCTGCAATTCCTGCGCCAAATAGTTCGGGAACTCCGCTTCTACGGTGACTTTCTTTCCGCCCATCCATTGCCAGCGCGGCATATCGAGTGCCGCTTGCGGATTCAGGAGATAATCGAGCGTATTTACGACCACTTGGAAATGACCCTGTGGCTGCATATAGCCGCCCATGACACCGAACGGCCCAACCGCTTCTCCCGCTTTCGTCAAAAATCCGGGAATGATCGTATGGAAAGTGCGCTTGCCGGGTTTCAAGGCATTCGGGTGGCTGTCATCGAGCGAAAAATCCGCACCGCGGTTCTGCAAGCCGATGCCTGTTCCTGGAATGACAATGCCTGAACCGAAGCCCATATAATTGCTTTGGATATATGAAATCATATTGCCTTCTTCATCGGCCGCTGCGAGATAGACGGTACCGCCTTTTGGCAGCTCGTACGCGACCGGGTCGATTGCTTGTGCGCCGATTTGTTTCGCGCGACTTGCTGCATAATCGTCTGACAATAAATGTTCAGCCGTCACCGGCATGTCCGTTTGTTCAGTAATGAATGCCTGGCCGTCCGTGTATGCCAGTTTCATCGATTCAATTTGCTGATGCAGCGTATTGGCTTGTTGCCAAACCGGTGCGTCCAGCTGCTTGAAGATATTGAGCGCCATTTGCGCGACCATGCCTTGGCCATTCGGCGGAATTTCCCATACTTCATGCCCTTTATAGCTGGTCGAGATCGGCTTGACCCATTCCGCTTTATACGCCGTTAGGTCTGATTTTTTCAGAAACCCGCCGTGTTCAGTCATGAAGCTGTCGATTTTGTCTGCCAGCTCGCCTTCATAAAAGGCTTTCGCATCGGTATCGCCGATTTTGCGGAGCGTATCGGCGTGTCCTGGTGATTTCCACATTTCGCCGATTTCCGGCGCACGGCCGTCCGGTGCGAAAGTTTCGAACCACGCTTCAAATTCCTTCGTGGTGAAATTCTTTTTGAAGGTCTCATAGGCTTTTTTCCAGTACTTGCCGAGAATCGGCGTCAATGGATAGCCTTCTTCTGCGTAGCGGATCGCCGGCTCCAATGTTTCCGCAAGCGATAATTTGCCGAACCGCTTCGACAGCTCGGCCCAGGCAGAAGGGACGCCTGGCACCGTAATCGGCACCAACCCGTGCGTCGGCATCTTGTCGTGCCCTTTCGCTTTCACCGCATCAATCGTCAGTTCTTGAGGGGAAGGTCCGGAAGCATTCAGCCCGTGCAGTTCGCCTTTGACCCATACGAGCGCGAACGCATCGCCACCGATGCCATTGGAAGTCGGTTCAACGACGGTCAAGGTCGCAGCGGTCGCAATCGCGGCATCAATGGCGTTGCCGCCTTTTTTCAAGATCTCAAGCCCTGTCTGTGCGGCAAGTGGCTGCGATGTCGCGACCATGCCTTTTTTGCCGAAGACCGTATGGCGTTTGCCTGGGAAAGGGTGATTCGTGTAATCCATTATGATTCCTCCTATTATGTATTACTCAAGCAATGGTACATTCTTGAGCGAAATGAACTTTTCATATTATTCAAATTTTACGGGAGCTATTCAAATAAGTAAAATTAAATATATTTAATAGTATAATGAAAAAAACTCATCGAGGTGGAGATATGGATCACAAACTGGAAATTTTCGTCACGACCGCTGAACAAAAAAGCTTTACGCGCGCAGCTGAACTATTGCATATGACACCTTCCGCGATCTCCTTAAGCATCAAAGCCTTGGAGAATAAATTAGGGGTCCGGCTGTTCGAGCGCAGCAATAAATACGTCCAATTAACTGAAGCCGGGCAAGTGATGTACGCTCAATCCAAAGAAATTCTTTTAAAATATGACCAATTAAAACTGGCGTTAACGGAACTCGAGCCATCAACGGCCATGCCTTTGTCGATCGGCGCCGCTTATACATTCGGCGAATACTTTTTGCCCGGCATCATCTACGCCTTCAGCAAGCGCCACCCGAATATCACGCCGAACATCACCATTCACAACTCGAAAACCATTATCGAGCAAATCCATAAGCAGGAACTCGATATCGGTTTTATTGTCGAGGGGGAAGCGAGCGGCAGCGATGTCGACACGAAATTGTTCACCGAAGAGGAGATGGTCATCATCGCACGCCCCAACCATCCGATCATCCGCCATTCCCAGGTCGACCGGCGTTTGCTTGAAGCGGAAACCTGGATCATCCGCGAACCCGGCTCCGGCACGCGCGATGTGACCGACAAGCTGTTCGCACAACTCGGCATTGCGCCGAAAAAAGTGATGAGCTTCGGCAGCTCCCAAACCATCAAAGAATCGGTCGCGCTCGGCCTCGGCATTTCCTATCTATCGGAATCCACCGTCAAAAGCGAAACAAAAACAGGATCGATCGGCGCCATTACGCTGGCCGATTTTCCGAACAAGAGCCGTTTCCATTACATCACTCATCGCGCGAGCTTCC
The DNA here is from genome assembly GCF_001465795.2 of Planococcus rifietoensis. Classification (NCBI taxonomy): domain Bacteria; kingdom Bacillati; phylum Bacillota; class Bacilli; order Caryophanales; family Caryophanaceae; genus Planococcus; species Planococcus rifietoensis. The sequence goes on from NZ_CP013659.2 coordinate 3,008,356, forward strand.
ATACACAAGCCGCCCAGCTGTTCTTGGACTTTCTCGACTCTTACGTTCTCGACGAAAAAGTATCGGTGCATACGAAAAAGGGAGTGGCAGACAAATAACCCTTCCCCGTCCCATAGAAAAAATGGCAAGAGGCTGAATGCCTCTTGCCATTTTCTTACGCAATATGTGTTTTATCGGCTTGCCCTGATTTCATGACTTGTCCCGGGAGCGTTCTGCCAAGCAATTTCTCCATATTGAGTGCAGCTTCAAGCAATTTCGGCAGCTCGCCGTCAACCGGCACGCCCATGAATTCGAACATATGAACCACATCTTCCAAAGAGACATTGCCGCTCGCACCTGGAGCAAACGGACAGCCCCCGATGCCCCCTAAAGCTGCGTCGAAATGGCGCATCCCCGCCTGATACGCCGCGTAGATATTCGCCAGGCCCATCCCTCTCGTATTGTGGAGATGCAGCCCGAAATAGTGTTGCGGATAATGTTTCTTAATCGTGGAGATGAATTCCGTCATCTGCACAGGATTCGCCATGCCGGTCGTATCGGCAATCGTGAATCGGCTGAGGCCGGCTGCTGTCAAAGTTTCGATATTGCCAAGGATTTTGTCGACTTCATACAAACCTTCGAACGGGCAGCCAAATGCTGTTGCTAGACTTACCGTTATCTTCGAAGAATCCATTAACTTCTGGATGTCTTTGACCCCTTCAATAGACTCACCGACCGTCTTCCTAACATTTTTCTGGTTGTGCGTTTCGCTGATGGACAATACGTAATTCACTTCATCCACGCCTGCTTCTAGTGCCAGCTCGGCACCTTTCACATTAGGCACGAGTGCAATCACTTCCACGCTTTCCCGGTTGATTCCTTTGATCACTTCACGTGCATCGCGCATTTGCGGAACGGCTTTCGGCGAAACAAATGAAGTCGCTTCGATGCGCGGAATCCCCGCTGCGATAATCTCGTTAATGACGTTGATTTTATCTTCGGTAGCGATCCAGTCCTTTTCCATTTGAAATCCGTCCCTGCCTGTCACATCGGTCATGATTACCTTATCGTCCATCACTTGATCCCTTCTTCCACTTTTACTCTGGGCAAAGTGAACAAATTATCGACTTCGCAATAATTTCCTGCCAGCCTGCCCAGCGGTTTGAGCTTTTCAAGGTCTACTTTATAATTGCCAAGATAATATTCATCCTGGATATGGTATTGAACAACTGTTCCCAAAATCAGATGATCGCTGCCAAGTTCGATGATTCGATCCAGCTCCAATTCGAAAGAAATCGGCGCTTCGCCTACACGCGGTGCTTGCACATTGATGCTCTCAAGCGGCGTTAGCCCTGCAGCTTCAAACTCATCCACCTCCGCAGGCAAATTATCCGAGCTAATGTGCATCTCGTCGCCCAGTGGGGAATTCACGATATTGACAACGAATTGCTTGGTGCTTCGGATATTCGACAAAGTGTCTTTAGTGGTTCCTTCCCTTTCGCCGACACCAGGACCAACTGAAATACATAATGTAGGCGGGTTTCGCGAGGCAACCGTAAAAAAGCTGAAAGGTGCTAAATTGCGGTTGCCGTCTTCGTCTATAGTAGAGACCCAAGCAATCGGCCGGGGCACAATCGATCCTGTCATCAATTTATAAGCTTTTTTCGTGTCTATGCTGCGCAAATCAATATTCATCCTTTTACACTCCCTTGTTATGCTGGGTTTCTTTATTTGCTAATCGCTTCGCCCATAAAAGCAGGACAATGACGAAAAGCAAAACGAAAGATAGAAAGAACCAGCCATAATTGAAATCTCCTGAGAGATCGACTATATAGCCGAATAGCGGCGGGCCGATGATCACGCCCCATGAACCGACCATTAAAGTGAAGCCGCTGGCAATTCCGGCCTGCTTGAAAGGCACAAGTTCCGTAGCCGCATTCATCCAGATTCCATTGAATCCTGAAATACAAAAGCCGAAAACGGCGACAACTGAAGCAATTGCCCAAAATGAAATCCCTTCAGGAAGCTGTGTGACCATTAAAGCAATGCCGATAGACAGCGCCGCGATGTAAACTAGCACAATCAAGCGTTGTCCCTTAAAAATCGTATCGCTGATGATTCCCCAGGCCACTCTCCCGAAAGAGCCGCTGACTTCTGAAATGACTAGCAGCATGCCCGCCAGCAGCAGGCTAAGCCCGAGTTGTTCATAAGCGAACAAGACGATATAGGTATTCAATATCAACTGGCTTCCGCTCAAGCCCATAGCGGCAATGCTGAGAAGAACGAGCGGTTTATGGCGAAACATGGCCCCGATCGATTCCTTTAAATAAGACCAGCTGATTTTTCTTTCCGGCTCATGTGGCTCGGCTGAGGGCGGATCCCGATAAAAACGATAAGCAAGCACGCCTGTCGCCATCAACAAAGCGCATGCTGCCAGTAATGCCATCCGCCATCCCCAAGCTGCTGCCAATGGCAATAGCAAAAGGGCCGAAAGAGCCGACCCTAATGTCACGCCCATTTGCTTGATGCCCATTGCCGTTCCACGCTTTTGTTGGAACCAGTGCAGAATCCCTTTATTGGACGTCGGATGCATCGTGCCGTAGCCTACTCCACCGATAGCGACCATCAACAGCACGAAAAAGTAATTACTGCTGATGGCCATCAGCATAAAAGCGCCGCCGAGGCCGAAAGACAAATACAGCAATAAGCGTTTGGAACCGATGCGGTCGACGATAAATCCTGCGGGTATGGATGCAATGGATTGGCCGAGGAACAAGGCAGCCGGCAGCATGCCGATCTGAGCCTTCGTCAGTGCCAGATCTTGCCCGATCAATACTCCGAGCGGCGCCAGGCTCCGGCCGATGAATGCGACCATCACCTGGGCAACAAGCAGCCATCCGAGCATGTGCCAGCGATTGATCGATTTAAATGGTTTCACAAGTGTAGAGTTGTCCATTTGATCGCCACATTCTTGTTCAGCATAAAGCAAAAGCGTTTATGCCAAATCGATTTTTTTGAGTTCCGCTTCTTTTTCGACCGTCAGCGGTACAAGGTACGAACCGACAACAGCGATAAAGAAGTTAGCAGCGAGTCCAATGACGCCGCCGTGGATGCCAAACACTGTCTTGTAGCCAGTCCATGTCAATACGCCTGCAATGATCGCTCCGGCCAACATGCCCCAGAATACAGGCTGTGCCGCCATGCGCTTCCAGTAAAGTCCCAAGACAAATGCCGGGAATACTTGGACGAGCAATTCAAATTTCAGCACGAAAATCTCATAAAGCGTTGCGGGCGGATTCCAAGCGATCCACAATAGCAAGCCAACCGCCACGACGCCGGTCACTTTCCCGACCATCACTTTTTTCTTCTCAGGAGCTTTTGGGTTGATGAAGCGGCCATAGATGTCATTGGAAACGATGGACGAGAAACTCAATAACACAGAGTCAGCCGTGGAGACAATCGCAGCTACGATCGCCCCGAAGAAAATGATCATGACCCAGTAAAAGAATCCGTTGATGCCGGCAATTTCATTCGCCATCAATCCGACCAATTGTTCAGAACCGGTTGTATCCAAGTTCGGAATGAGCGCGATGCCCAAAATCCCGATGACAAACACCAAGCCTGTCGTAATCGGCGGCATCCATGCCATACGCGAGAACGAGCGTTTCAATGTGCGTTCGCTGTCTGCTGCGAAGATCCGCTGCACGGCGTGAGGATAAATCGCCGCCCCGAGCCCGACCAACAGCAGCATGCTGAACCAATTAATTGACGTCATCATATCCGGAACCCCAAGTTTCGCGGGTTCATTCGTGGCGATGTACTGCGTTGCAGAAGAGATATCGCCCCCCACAAGATAGACTGCCCCGACCAGGAAAATGACAATCCCGACCATCAAAACCAAGCCTTGCATAACGTCAGTGAAGGCAACCGCTTTCATTCCGCCCAACCATTCGTAGATCAACATGACCAGCACAAAGGCGATCACTGCCACTTGATACGGAATCGTTCCTCCCGTCAAACTTGATGCCGCATGGCCAATCGCCACCAACTGTTCAAGCAGGTAGTTTCCAAGGCCCCAAAGCATGAGTACGACAGCCAGGATCGTCACCGATTTCGATTTGAAGCGATGCGCAATCCAGTCAGCCGGTGTAATGAAATTCATTTTCTTCGATACGACATACATGCGGGGAGCAAAGAGCAAATAGACCCCGATAATGATGGTCATGAAGGAAATCGACTGCAGCCAGGAAAAACCGGTGCGGTAAGCGGTCGGAGCATAGCCGATAATGGTATTCCCGCTGTACTGAGTGGCATAAAGCGTGAAGAACAGCGCCACAATCCCTAAGTTTTTCCCTGCCAGATAATAATTGCTCAAGCTGTCATGGAGCGTTTTGTCTCCACGGCCTGAGAAATAGCCGATCAATAGCATGACGATTGCATAAGCTGACAGAATCAATACGCCATCTAGGCCTGCAAACACCAAATCACTCATTTACTCTCCCCCTCTTCTCCGCTTCTTCTTCATCTTCCACAATATCCCATTCTTTCAGCGTCACCCAGCTTAAAAATCCGCATAAAATCAGCGAAAACGCCAAAATGATCAAGGCCCAATAAGGAACACCGAAAATCAAGGGTTCATAGGAGCCAACCGGCAAATACCAAGGGACGTTTCCGATCACAATCAACAATAAAGCGATCCAAATCCATTTTTTTCGAATCGGCTCTTTAATTTGTTTTTTCTCCATATCCGAAGCTCCTTTTAAATGCTGTATTTTGAACCTTCACCCTTATTGCAGGCTATAGTAAAGCCGGTGTTGTTGCTCGAATGCATCGATTTGCTCCTCATGCCGGATCGTTGCGGAAATTTCGTCCATCCCTTCAAGCAACATATGCTTTCGGTAGTCATCTACTTCAAAATGCTTTGTCATGCCGTTGGAATCTCGAATTTCCTGCGACTCCAAATCCACCGTCAAGGCATATTCGGGTTGTGCCGCAACTTTGCTAAACAGTTCTTCTATCTGTTCTTTAGGCAATTGGATTGGCAAAATGCCATTCTTGAAGCAGTTATTATAGAAGATATCCGCGAAAGAAGAAGCCAAAATAACGCGGAATCCATAGTCTTCAATTGCCCAGGGCGCATGCTCGCGCGACGAGCCGCAGCCGAAATTATCCCGCGTCAGCAAAACTGTCGCGTTGCGGTAGGGTTCGCGATTTAGAATAAACTCTTCATTTTCCGTGCCATCTTCATTGAAACGCCAATCGAAAAAGAGAAATTGCCCGTAGCCGCTTTTTTCGATACGTTTCAAAAATTGCTTTGGGATGATGGCATCTGTATCAATATTGGCACGGTCCAGCGGCATCAATGTACCCGTATGAGTTTTCAGCGCTTTCATCCTGTCACCCCTTCCCCGGTTCTAAGCGGCCAGTCCCGGACATCGGTAAAGCGGCCGGTAATTGCCGCGGCCGCAGCCATAGCTGGGCTGACCAAATGGCTTCTTGACTGGCGTCCTTGCCGGCCTTCAAAATTCCGGTTAGAAGTGGAAGCCACCCGTTCTCCAGGCTTAGCGATGTCTGGATTCATGCCGAGGCACATGGAGCATCCCGCATCCCGCCATTCGAATCCAGCATCTTTAAAGATGCGATCCAAGTTCTCGGTTTCAGCTTGTGCTTTCACTGCTTGGGAACCTGGAACGACCAGTGCCCGAATGCCGCCTTTTATGTGGTAGCCATTTACGACAGCCGCCGCTTCCCGCAAATCTTCAATGCGGCCATTGGTGCACGAGCCGATAAAGACCGTGTCGATCTCAATGTCTTTCATCCTTACTCCCGGTTCCAGCCCCATATACGCCAAAGCGCTTTCCGCGATTTTTCGCTGCTCTAAAGAAAGCTCTTCCAGCGAAGGCACTTGGCCATTCACTGAAACGACCATGCCGGGGTTGGTTCCCCATGTCACTTGGGGTTCTACTTTGCCACAATCAAATTCCACCACTTTATCGAATACCGCGTCTTCATCGCTGTACAATTTTTTCCATTCTGCTTGTGCTTGCTCCCACCGCTTACCTTCCGGGACATAGTGCTTGTCTGACAAATACGCAAATGTCGTGTCATCCGGCGCGATCATGCCTGCTCTTGCGCCAATTTCGATCGACATATTGCAGACAGTCATCCGCTCTTCCATCGACAGCTTGCGGATGGCTTCGCCGCGATATTCGATTGTGTAACCGGTTTCAAAATCATGCCCGTATCGCCCGATCAACGCCAAGATTAAGTCTTTCGCCGAAGTACCGGTCGGCAATTGCCCTTGGAATTCAATCGCCATCGTTTTGGATTTGCTTTGCTTCAAAGTTTGCGTGGCCAGCACATGTTCAACTTCGCTCGTGCCGATGCCAAATGCCAATGTGCCGAATGCCCCGTGCGTCGCCGTATGGCTGTCTCCGCAGACAATCGTCTGTCCTGGCTGCGTCAATCCGAGTTCGGGTGCAATGATATGGACGATGCCTTGCTGTTTATGGAAAAGATCGAAAAGTTTGATGCCAAAGTCTTCGCAGTTTTTACGCAACGCCTCTACCTGCTTTTGCGCAATTTCATCTTCAAAGGGCTGGTCGCGGTTAAGGGTCGGTATGCTATGGTCCATAGTCGCCAAAGTCCTGTCTGGCCTGCGCACGTTCCTGCCCGCTTGCCTTAAGCCGTCGAATGCTTGCGGGGAAGTTACTTCGTGCACTAGATGCAGATCGATGTAGAGAATATCCGGCTGCTCTGGCTGTTGGGCCACTACATGCCGGTCCCAAATTTTTTCATATAATGTCTTTCCCAAAACCCATCACTCCTTAAATGATTTCGCGCTCCTCCAGCTCTTTCAGTTTTTCTTCGCCATATTCCAAGATTTTTCCGTAAATGAGTGCATTGTCTTTTCCTGCCCGCTCCGCTCCAACGTGCTTCACTTCACCTGGCGTCCTGCTCAATTTCGGGACGACTCCAGGCATTGGGAATTCGCCGAGTGTCGGATGTTCCCGCTTGATGATCATTTCGCGTGCTTGATAATGGGGGTCTTCGACAATGTCTTTGGCGGTATAGATCAATCCGGAGGGTACGCCTTTTTCCGCTAAAATTTCGAGCGCCACTTGCGTATCTTGCTGCTTCGTCCAGGCTTCGATGAGTTCATCCAGCTCCGTCATGTTCTCGCTTCTGGCGTGATGGGTGTTGTACTTCGGATTGTCGAACAGCTCCGGCTCGCCCATCGCTTCGCATAGACGCTTAAAGACTCCGTTGGCATTGGCGCCGATGACGATATACGTATCGTCTTTTGTTTTATAGATATTTGATGGCGCGACACCCGGCAAAATATTGCCCATCCGCTCGCGCACATAGCCCGCCAGCAAATAATCCGGAATGGTGCTTTCCATTACAGAAAAGACCGATTCATAAATGGCCGTATCGACCACCTGCCCTTTTCCGGAATGATGACGCTCATGAAGTGCCGTCAGTGTTCCGATGGTGGCAAATAGCGCGGCCAGCGTGTCTCCAATAGAAATTCCGATGCGCGAAGGTGCACGATCGGGAAAGCCCGTAACGTTTCGGATGCCGCCCATCGCTTCGCCAACACTGCCGAATCCAGCTCTTTCTTTATAAGGGCCGGTTTGGCCATATCCAGACGTTCTCGTCATGATGATGCCCGGATTGATTTCAGCTAATTGCTCGTAGGAAAGGTTCCATTTCTCCATGGTTCCAGGACGGAAATTCTCAATGATGATGTCGGCATTTTTAACCAACTCTTTAAAAATCTCCTGTCCTTCCGCCGTCCGCAGGTTCAAGGTCACTGATTTTTTATTGCGCGACTGGATCGGCCACCACAAGCCTTCTCCATCTTTTTGCTGCCCCCATTCGCGCAGCGGATCCGCTTTATCAGGCGCTTCGATTTTAATGATTTCTGCTCCAAAATCCCCGAGCATCCTTCCCGTAAATGGGCCGGCAAGCAAGGTGCCCAATTCCAGGACGCGAACTCCCTGCAGCGGCAGCCTGTCTTCTTGTTGTGGTTCGCCTTGGATATCGATCGTTTCTTGTAGGTTTGTCATATGTGGCACCCCCATTTGTTTTTTGCATTGTATCCAATCTGTCCGTTTTCCACATCTGCTCCAGTAAGCAAAACACTCCCTGATGAACGAAAGGCATTGATGCGGCGTGATTCTATTAACACGGATAAATTTTCGGATAATTAGCAATTGATAAAAAAATAACACATTGTATACAATATGGTCAATGCTCTTTAACAATTAAATTTTAATTCTTTAGCTGATTCCTTTAAATCCAACAAACATACCTCTACTAAAACTGATACGTTTGTCTCTAAAACCGCTTTTGTATACAATAAAATAAGAGGTGTTGAAAATGAACGCATACGAAATGATAAAAAATGAAATCATCATCGGCAAATTGCCTCCTGGCCAGCGTTTGACGGAAGAGGCATTGGCTGAACGCTTTCAAGTCAGCAGGACCCCGGTAAGAGAAGCGATTAAACAGCTTGAATCAGACGGCCTTATCACCCCATTCCAACGCCGGGGCTACACAGTCCGTGAATTCACCATCCAAGACATTCGCCAAATCTATAATGTGCGGGCACTGCTAGAAAGTTACGGCACGAGCGAAGCCGCCCTTTACCGGACAGATGAAGATTTAGAAAAAATCCACAATAAAAATTTAGCCTATGAAAAAGCGATCAATGAATTGGACCGCGAGGACATATACTCAATCCGCAGCTTGCAGCAAGCGAACCAAGCGTTTCACGAAGAGATTTACAAAGCTACCAAGAACGAGTACCTGATGTCGCTTATCTCCAAAGTAGTAGTGGTGCCACTCATTTTCCGCTCCTTCTATTGGTATAACGAAAACCAATTGATGCGCTCATTGGATGTTCATAACACCATTTGGAAGGCGATCGAAAATCAAGAACCGGAGCGTGCGAAAATTGCCATGCAAGAACATATTTACCAAGGGCGGGATGATGTATTGAAGCAATTGAGCAATCCTGAATTGGAAATATGGAAAGAGAACGTTCAATAACGGTTGCCGAGAAGGCAATAATAATCAAAAACCCAAAAAGAGACAGCCCTGGGCTGTCTCTTTTTGGGTTTAATTGAAATCCCGCTCCGTTTCAAATTCACGGCAGGTATCATACACTTTTTCGTCGCCGTCAAACGCGGCCAACTCACTCGTCACGTAAAACTTCTTTTCATCAGCCCACATTGTACTGGTGGATTCTAGACGGGTCTGCCATTCCCCTCGGCCAAGCGTCAAGGTCCAGTCGCAAACCACTTTTGCAGACAACGGATCTCCTTCCACAATCCGATAGACATTACGGTTAGTGCTGCCGTATTCCAAGCCGTTCGATGGCAATCGACGGCATCCTTCGTCCGAGAAGTCTTCCAGCAGCCACTCATTGGTGACGGTGTCATGCCGGATGGCACGGGTACGCCCAGCTTCGCGCAGCACTTCACGGTCCAGCACTGCTGCTGTTTCCGGTTGCTCAAAAGGAGAATGTTCTCTTGAAGGAATCTCCTTGTGGTAAACCGGAAGCGTTAGTTTTGTCTCTGCGTCTTTGATTAATAAGACATTTGCTTCTTCTGCCGAAGGCCAAGCGTGCGGCCAATAATTCGGTGAAATCGAAACTTGCAGACGATGGCCTTTCGGTACTTTATAGCCGATTGCATCCAGTTCGATGGTAGCTGTAAAAGCTTCTCCGGCCGGTACGTCTTCCGGAAATTCATGGCTGTTTCGATGCGTCAGGTTCAATTGCCCCCAGCTGATCAGCTTGGAAGTCCCAAATGGTGAAAGTTCGCTCAATCGCACCGCCAAGTTACCGCGTGTCTGATCGCTCTTCAGCTTCACTGTCATAACCGGAAACCCAAGTATCGGCAAGTCTTGTCCCAGCTCCGCGCTGGTGAAAGTATTGGACAAGCCATTTTCGATGCCTTGGTCCGATGGCATATCTCCTTGTTGTCCGAACGGGCAAAAGACGCCCGCATACAAACCATGATGCTGGTGGTTTTTCAGCCACTCTTGACCTTCAGCCGGTGCTTCAGCCAAATCGAGATCTCCCAAATAAAAGTTTCGATCTTCTGTGTTGGGGGTCGGCCACGCTTGCTCTTCCACCCATTCTCCCGGCCGCACATCATAATCCGTTTTCGGCGGCACTGCATCCTGCATCCACAAACGGACCGGCGCTTCTTCCATAATGCCCGTGTCTTCCTGTTTCAACCACTGGTCCCACCAGCGGAGACATTCCTGAAGAAATCCGATTTGCGGCCCTGGCACAGCGACTTCCGGGTATTCATGCGCCCACGGGCCGATTAATGCTTTTTTCGGGCCTTTCAAGTTTTTCATCATGCGAAAGATCGCGTTTGTATAGCCATCCGCCCATCCTCCGACTGCGTAGACCGGAATTTGGACATCCTCGTAATTTTCACAGATCGAGCCATGTTTCCAATACGCGTCACGCCGCTGGTGGCGCATCCATTCTTCCACGAAAGGCGGCGTCTTCTCCAGACGTTCCAGCCATTTTTCACGCCACCCTTCCCCGACATGTGCCGGGTCTGCCGGGCGCGCATTGTAAGCAAGCATCGTCGAAGCCCACCACAGCATATCCGAAGCGAGCACTGCGCCTCCCTTATAATGGACATCGTCTGCATAGCGGTCATCAGTCGAGCACAAGGTGATGATGGCCTTTAATGCCGGATGCTGGCGAGTGGCCACTTGAAGGCCGTTGAAACCTCCCCAGGATTTCCCGATCATCCCGACCGCGCCGTTTGACCAGTCTTGAGCAGAGATCCAATCCAATATTTCAAGTGCATCGTCCTGTTCCTGCTTGGCATACTCATCGTACATGATGCCTTCCGAATCACCGCAGCCGCGCATATCCACACGGATGCTTGCATAGCCATGGCCGGCAAAATACGGATGCCGCAATGAATCGCGCAAAGCGGTGAATTCGTTTTTCCGATACGGCAAGTATTCAAGCACCGCGGGCACCTTAAGCTTGGTTGCCGCTTTTGGCATCCAAATTTTCGCAGACAGCCTGACACCATCAGACATCGGAATCCACAAGTGATCCGTCACTTCCACTTCATGTGGAAATTCTTCTTTCACTTTGCGCGTGCTTTCCCTTACGTTAAAGACCATTATTTTTCCGCTCCTTTACCCATCTGTTCGGGATAATCTTCTTTCAGCCATTTCAACAATGAAGCCGTCAATAAGCCATACAGCAAGATGACCGGTACCGAGACGATGACCGAGGAGGTTTGAATGACGTTCAACCCGCCGATCAATAACAGCGAGATGGCAAGTGCCGCCAGCACCATTCCCCAAAGCATGCGATTCCAGCGTGCAGGCTCTTGCCCTGCCGACAGCTCTTTTGTCGTGATCGATGCAAGGATATAAGTCGCTGAATCCAATGAAGTCGCCAAGAAGATAAAGCCAAGAACAGCAAAGAATGGCAGTACCAAAAAGCTCAGCGGCAAGCTCTTCAAAATTTCAACGATTGCCGCCGGGTCGCCGCTTTCACTCATCACGCCTAAGACATCAAGTGCTCCGCTCAATTGCAAATTCAAGCTATAGCCGCCAAATATCCCGAAGTACAGCCAGCTGCCGACCGAGCCCCATAAGAGAATGTGCGTAATCAATTCACGGATGGTGCGGCCGCGTGAAATCCGGGCGACAAATAATCCGATAAACGGTGCTGTTGCCGCAAACCATGCCCAATAGAAGACCGTCCAGCTTTGTGGGAATCCACCTTGATTGATTGGGTCTGTCGAGAAGCTCATGAAAGCGAAGTTTTGCAGCATCAGCCCGAAACTATTCGTAAAGTTCGATAAGATGAACAGTGTCGGCCCTGCCAATAAGACAAATATCGCCAAGCCAAGCGCTAAATAAACATTCCAGTCACTGAGCTTGCGTATGCCTTTATAAAGCCCGACGTACGCACTGGCACTGTAAATGACGACCCAAACCGCGATGATGATAATGCTCAAAGTGAGCGATTGGGCGACGCCGAAAATTTCACCGATGACTGCGGACACCATCGGCACACCAAGGCCTAGTGAAGTTCCAAGCCCTCCAACCAAACTCCAAATCACGAGAATATCAATGATTTTGCCAAGCCAGCCATCTGCATGTTTACCTAAAATGCCACGGCACGCCGAACTGATTTTCAACGAATGATTCTTCTTGACGAAAAACGAGTAGGCGATGGTCACTGTCGGCAAAGCATATAACGACCAAGCCGAAATACCCCAATGGAACAATCCGTAAGTAACGGCCCATTCCGCTGCCTGGCTGCTGTTCGGCTCATAGCCAAACGGCGGTCCCATATAGTAATACATCGGTTCCATCATCGACCAGAACATAATGCTTGTGCCCATCCCCGCACAAAACAGCATGGCTCCCCAACTAAAGGTCGAGAACTCAGGAGGTTCCTCCCCCAAACGCACTTTTCCATATTTACTGAAGACTAGATACATGAGCAATACAAATAAGCCAAATGTCAGAAATTGAAACGCCCAGTCCAAATTGTAAGTGATGCCAGTCAACATGGTGTTCAGCACAGGTTCTGCCGTATCCCTGAAAAGAACCAACGCCAAAGTTGCGACAACAATGACTCCCAACGAAGACCAAAACACCACCGGATCGATTTTTACTTTATTCATCCAATTCCCCCTTGAATTATTAATCAAGATTAATTTATAATCATGATTACTTTTTTTACTATGTTTAGGTTAGCATGGTAGTATAAAAGAAATCAACAGTCGTTTAGGCAGATCGCATATGACAGAAATGGTGGAGTTGGATATGGAGAAACGAAATTTAAAAAAACGGAGAATGTGGACTTATTTTATCGACGCAACAGAGGAATTGATCCAAGCTGAAGGATTTCGCCACGTTACGATAAGGAAAGTCGCCGATAAAGCAGGTTATAACAGCGCTACTATCTATAATTACTTTGATGATTTATCCCATTTGCTGTTTTTTGCTTCCTTGAAGTTCATGCGTCCCTATATCGAAACGGTGACTGCAGAAATGGAAAAAGCAGACGATCCCATCGAGAAATACCTCGCTGCATGGGATTGCTTCAGCCGCTACTCATTTTCAATGCCAGAAATTTTCAACGCCGTTTTCCTGATGGACCTTGGGGATCATCCCGAGAACATGCTGGCGCATTATTACGAATTGTATCCAATGGACTTGGTGACGGTTCCTGATGAACTGCTGCCAGGGTTGAAGAAACGCAGCTTAACGGACCGCGGCCGTTATGCCATCCACTTTATCGTAGAATCCGGTTTGCTCGATGAGCAGCAAGCCGAGGAATTGAATGAACTGACTAACCTGGTGTGGCAAGGGATGTTTTCAAACTACTTGAATCACCGAAATGACTACAGCCCGGAAGAAGCACAAGAACGGGTCATGGCCTATATCCGCGATATCGTCCAGATGAAAGTGAATTGACGAAGCAACTTTTAAAACCGGAAATCCCTCACGTACCGAGGTGTTTCCGGTTTTCTTATATCCCCATAATTATATTGCCTGAAATAGCATTTATCTGGCTAAAAGAGAGAAAATAACAGTTGAGACAGAATATTTCAGAATAGTTGAAATTCCTTTTCTGCAAAGCCTTAAAGCCGCATGAACACTGGATTACAAGCACCTCTACTCTCTCCCAAACATAGAATCTCTCCTTCAAACCAATAATTTTCTCCCTTAGTGAAAAATGAGCATATACTCCCAATCTAAGTTGTTGTTTTTTGAAAACGCTTACTTTGAAACACCTGTTTCATTCCTTTTTCATTAAAAACAAGCGATTTTTAGCTCCTTTAGAGCGTGAATCTACACTCGCCATTAATAGCGATATCATTTTCTTATTAGATTAGTTTTTCTATTCTGAAAATTAGTTTGTCGAAATAGTGAAAAGCATGTATTCTCGAAAGAACAGTTGCACTCACAAAGGAGGAATTTCACAATGAAGACTAACAAAAACAGATGGCTGATTGCTTTATCCGCCATCGCGATCCAATTGTCGATCGGAGCGGCTTATGCTTACAGCGTCTATACGAAACCCATCAGCGAAACGATGGGCTGGTCTCCAACAGAAATCACTTACGCCTTCACGATCATGATGGCACTCGGCGGGATTTCCGCTGCGTTCTTCGGCGGCTTCGTCGAAAAGAACGGGCCCCGGAAATCCGCCATGGTGGCGGCCTTCTTGTTCGGCCTCGGACAAGCTGGCGCTGGATTCGCGACTCAAATCGATTCACTCGTACTGTTCCTGCTTACATACGGATTCATGAGCGGGATGGGGCTCGGTGTCGGGTATATTGCGCCGATTTCGACACTCGTTAAATGGTTTCCTGACCGCCGCGGCCTCGCGACTGGCATGGCCGTCATGGGCTTTGGCGCCGGTGCACTCATCACCGCACCGGTTGCAGCGAGCTTGATTGCTTCTGTCGGCGTAACGACTACTTTCTATATTCTTGGGATCAGCTATTTCATCTTGATTTCACTCGGCGCTTCCTATATCGCACCGCCGCCTGAAGGGTTCATGCCTAAAGGAATGGAAGCGGACCTTGCTTCCGGCAAAAAAGTCATGAAAAAAGACTTGGCACAACTGACAGCCAGGCAAGCCGTGAAAACACGCCGCTTCTGGATGCTGTGGACGATGATGCTTATCAACGTGAGCGCCGGGATCATGATTATTTCGGTCGCTTCTCCAATGGCTCAGGAACTGGTCGGTTTGACGGCAGCAGGTGCCGCGACACTTGTCGGCATCATGGGGATTTTCAACGGCGGCGGACGCCTCGGTTGGGCCGCGATTTCCGATTATATCGGGCGCCCGACTGTGTTCATGATGTTCTTCATCATTCAGATCGTCGCTTTCGTCATGCTTCCGGGCATCACGAACGTCATCATTTTCCAAGTATTCATCTTGCTCATCGTTTCCTGCTACGGCGGCGGCTTTTCGAACTTGCCGGCGTTTATCGGCGACATGTTCGGCACAAGACAGCTTGGCGCCATCCACGGTTATTTACTGACGACTTGGTCTCTCGGTGGCATCATCGGGCCGGCAATCGTTTCACAAGTCTATGCTGCAACTAACAGCTATGTACCCGTCTTCTATATCTTCATCGGATTGATCTCCGTTGCGCTCGTCTTGTCCATCTTGATCCGCATGGACATCCGCCGCGTGGAACGCAATTACGAAAACGACGACAAGGTCCAAGCGACCCAGCAAGCCGTTTCTTCTTAAAACGAATGAAAGCCCTGGAAAAGGAATTCCTTTTCCAGGGCTTTTTGTGTTTCCTACTATAATAACATCATCCAATTCAGTTCTATTGAAAGAACGGGTTGCCGCGCTGGCCAACCCATAAGTCGCTTTGTTCGATCTGTTTCGCCAATTGGAGCAAGCGATGCTCTTCTCCTTTTTGCGCCATCACTTGGACGCCGATCGGCAAGTTCGCCTCGGTCACATGAAGCGGCAAAGACATCGCCGGCTGGCCGGTCAAATTCGCCAGCTGCGTAAACGGCGTGTAGCTGAGGCTCGGCAAGAACATTGCATAGATCAGTTCTTGCTGATCGGTGGTATCACGCGCCATGTCGAGTGCTTGCAATAAGCGCGTACGCGATTCTTTAGAATGGCTTAATTCGCCGATTTCTGGGGCAGGGTGCGCTGTCGCGGGAGTAATGTAGAAATCAAAACGCGCGTGCAATTCTGCCATTTTCGCGGCAGCTGCGTCCCATGCGGCAAGGCTCGCGGAATAATCGGCGGCTGAAACCCGTTTGCCGGCAGTCGCCAAAAGCCAGGACTCAATTTCCATATCGTCTTCTGACAAGCGCCGGCCGAATGTTTTCTCGAGGTTTTTCTGAAGCAGCGCCATTTCTCCGCTGTTCATCAAATAATACTCGCGCATCAATTGGATGCCGTCGATATCAGGAGCTTGTTCTTCGACTCTATGCCCTTGCCCTTCAAGCCAGCGCACCGTCTTCAGCACGGCTTGTTTCGCATCTTCTGACACCAGCGTTCCGACAGGCGATTCCAGCGAGAACGCGATCGTCAGCGGCTCGCTAAACTCCCGGTTCAGCTGCTCCGTATATTTCCCAGTGAATAGCGGTGTTTGAAACGCGGCTTCCGGCTGGACGACCTGCAATGCATCGAGCAGCGCAGCGCTGTCCCGCACCGTCCGGCTTAGCGCAAAGTCGATCGATGCCCCTTGCCATTGCCGTCCGGCTCCCGGTCCGACTGGCGTTCTGCCGCGTGTCGGCTTGAGCCCAAACAAACCCGTGAATGATGCAGGGATGCGAATCGAGCCGCCACCGTCGCTGGCCCCTGCGACGGGCACAATGCCAGATGCGACAGCGGCCGCCGCCCCACCGCTCGACCCGCCTGGTGAATGATCCGTATTCCACGGATTGTGCGTCGGGCCGAACAGCTCCGGTTCTGAAATATTCTTCAAGCCGAATTCCGGCGTATTCGTGTGCCCAATCGGGATAAGCCCGGCCGCTTTCAAGCGCGCGACGAAATGAGAATCGCGTTCCGGGCGGAAGTCTGCCAGCAATTTCGATCCTGCACTCAAGCGCTGTCCTGCGAGTGCCTGCGAGATATTCTTCAAGGCAACCGGCACACCACCGAAGATGCCGTTTCCTCCATTCTCCGCATCCAGCAAGGCCTGCTCGTGGCGCTCAGCTGTGAAAGCATGGAGTTTCGGCTCCACTTCATCCAAGCGCTGAAAGCTCAGTTCCACCAATTCTCTTGGGTTAACTTCCCCTTTTTTCACCAATCCCGCAAGCGCTGTCGCGTCTAGCGATAAGTATGTTTTCATATCCATTCCGTATGCCCCCGTTTCCGTTAGATCAGTCCCGTTGTTTCTCATTCTCAAGTGTAGCATTTCCTGAGACTGGCAAATAGCCAAGGGGTCGATGAGACTTTGGGAAGCTTTCGAACTAAGCGCTTCCATTTGTTATCTAAAATATAACGAAAATGGACACATTTAAAACAAGTTTCCCCCTAAAACCGTTGACTTTAATACATGGCTGGCTATACTAGTAAATGAGAATCGTTTTCATTTGAATAAGATTCATCAACCAATTCAAAGGAGAGACACCCATGAAGAAATTGCTTTCATTCTTATTAGTGCTCGGCACGCTTCTCGTGCTTGCTGCATGCGGCAGCTCGAACAGCTCAGAAGAACAACCGGCGGAAACGTCCGGCGAAGAAACTGCCAGCAACGAAGTGAACCTATATACTGCCCGCCACTACGATGTGGACGATGAGCTCTACAAGAAATTTGAAGAAGAAACCGGCATTAAAGTCAACTTGATCAAAGGCGAAGCCGATGAGTTGCTTGAGCGCATCAAGCGCGAAGGAGACGCTACACAAGCCGATTTGTTTTTGACAGCTGATGCAGGCCGCCTGCACCGCGCGAAAGAAGACGGCATTTTGCAGTCGGTTTCAAGCGATGTGCTGGACGAGCAGATTCCTGCCAACTTCCAGGATGAAGACCAAATGTGGTATGGCCTGACAAAACGCGCACGCGTCATCCTGTATGACAAAGAAACAGTCGACCCGTCTGAACTCTCCACGTACGAAGCATTGACGGAAGACGAGTGGGCTGGACGCGTATTGATCCGCAGCTCTGAAAACATCTACAATCAATCGTTGCTCGCTTCTTTCATTGAATTGAACGGCGAAGAAGAAGCGAAAGAATGGGCAGCCGGCATGGTCGAGAACTTTGCACGCGACCCTGAAGGCGGCGACCGCGACCAAGCGAAAGCAATCGCAGCAGGCGTTGGCGATGTAGCCATCATGAACACGTATTACTTCGGCCAAATGCTGAATTCTGAAGACCCTGAAGAAGTCAAAGTGGCTGAAGGCCTCGATGTGTTCTTCCCGAACCAGGATACGACAGGCACGCACGTGAACGTCAGCGGCGCGGGTGTGGTAAAATCAGCTAAGAACCAAGAAAATGCAATCAAATTGCTGGAGTTTCTCTCCGCACCGGAAGCACAAGAAACATTTGCTTCCGTCAATTATGAATACCCAGTAAACGAAGCAGTGGAACCATCCGAATTGCTGCAATCATGGGGTGACTTCAAAGAGCAGGACATCTCGATGTCTGCACTCGGCGAAAACAATGCCCAAGCGATTCTATTGTTCAACGAAGTCGGCTGGAAATAACCTAAATGATTTCCCCTTGCCGCTGGTTTAGTGCGGCAAGGGATTTCTTGCGAGTTGGAAAGAGGTGCCTGGATTTTGCAACGCAGATTGGCCAATTTCAATATCTGGACTGTAGGGGCAGTCGTCATCATCCTGATGCTGTTCCTGCCGAACTTGACCATTGTCACCGGGTTTTTCACGCCCTCGAATGACAATTGGGAACATATGAAAGAGTTCGTATTGCGGCAGTTTGTCATCAATTCACTGATTCTGACGCTCGCGACAGCGTTCTTCACGATTCTCATCGGGCTGAGCCTCGCTTGGCTGATCGCGCAATACGATTTTCCATTCCGGCGCTTTTTGAAGTGGGCGTTGATCCTCCCTCTTTCCATCCCGCCGTTTATCGGTGCTTACACGTACCACGGCATCTTGAATTTCACCGGCGCCATCCAGACGACGCTGCGCGAGGGATTCGGAATGGAATTGGACCCGGCATATTTCGATATCATGAACTTGCCCGGTGCGATTTTCATTTACACGATGTTTTTGTACCCTTATGTTTACACGATTACGCAAGTTTACTTGTCCGAACAATCGGCGTCATTGATCGAAAGCACGCGTTTGCTCGGCAAAGGCCCTTGGCGCACGTTTTTCCAAGTGGTGCTGCCGATTTCACGGATTTCCATCATCGCCGGCGCAAGTCTCGTTGTATTGGAAGTTCTGAATGATTACGGCGTCGTGAAATATTACGGCATCCAAACCTTTACGACCGCCATCTTCCAAAGCTGGTTCGGCCTTGGGGATTTGGATACGTCGATCAAACTGGCCGCTTCACTCATGGGCTTTGTCATCATCATCCTGCTCATCGAGAAATTGCTTCGCGGCAGGCGGCAATACAGCTATTTCTCAACGAAAGTCCGCCCGCTCCAGCTCATTCCGCTGAGCGGATGGAAAGGCTTTGCGGCGGCAGGCTACGGCATGCTCATCTTGAGCCTTGGATTCTTCATCCCTGTCATTCAACTGGTTGACTGGACGGTGTTGACCTTCGGGACAATCCCGATGGAAGAGTTCATGCGCTATGTGCAAAACTCGGTGTTTGTCGCCGGGCTCAGCGCCACCTTAATCGTCATCCTTGCGCTCATCGTCGGGAATTTCGCCCGCATGGTCCAAGGCAAATACACGAAGCTCTTGCCAAAACTGACGGTTCTCGGCTATTCGATTCCTGGGGCGGTTATCGCGGTTGCCGTCGTCACGGCTTTTGTCGCACTCGACGGCTACCTCGCTCCCCTTTATCTGGCGATCGGCCTTGAGACGACGCTGGTGCTGAGCGTCAGCATTGTTCTGCTGCTTGCAGCTTACATCATTCGGTTCTTCGCCATCGGCTACAATTCGATCGAGACAGGCTACGATAAGATCGGCACGAACTTCCGGGATGCTTCAAGACTGCTCGGCGCTGGCCCGACGAAGACCTTTTTCAAAGTCGATGTACCGATGATGAAAGGCGCGATTATCAGTGGATTTATCCTGGTCTTCATCGATGTACTCAAGGAGATTCCCTTGACATTGATCCTCAGACCGTTTAATTTTGATACATTGTCAACAAAAGCTTTCCAGTACGCAAGTGATGAAAAAATCATGGAGGCTTCACAAGCTTCCCTTTTGATTGTCGGTATTAGCGCCTTGGCCATTGTGATTTTCTATAAGATACTCGAGAAGGAGATGGATTGATATGTTTGTCGCCATTGAAGATGTGAGTTTTTCCTATCCGAATACACAGGCCCCTGCACTTGATCGGTTCACGCTGGACATTAAAAAAGGTGAGGTCATTTCGATCCTCGGGCGCAGCGGCAGCGGAAAAAGCACGATTTTGCGCTTGCTCGCCGGGCTTGAGCGGCCGAAAAATGGACGCCTGGTCATCCAGGACGAAACCTTGTTCGACGACAAGACATTTTTGCAGCCGGAAAAGCGCGGCATCGGCATGGTCTTCCAGGACTACGCCTTGTTCCCGCATATGACGGTTGCCGCGAATATCATGTTCGGCTTGTCAGGCATGAAAAAAGCCGACAAGAAGAGACGCATGCATGAAATGCTTGAACTCGTCGAATTGGAAGAATACGAAAAGCGCTATCCGCATCAATTGAGCGGCGGCCAGCAGCAGCGTGTGGCAATTGCCCGCGCGATTGCGCCGAACCCTCATTTGATCCTGCTGGATGAACCGTTCAGTAATTTGGACGCCGAGCTGCAAGGGAAAATTCGCAAAGATCTTCGAGAGATTTTGAAAAAGGCGAACATCACCTCCATCTTCGTAACACACGATGAAAAAGACGCGCATATCCTCGCTGACCGCATCGTGAAATTGAAAGACGGAAAAATGGATTTCGTCGGGCGCCCGTGCGATATGCTCGATACGTTCCGCCAAGAAGCCATTGCCGAATCCGAAGAAGTATTGAAATCCCAGCCCGTCGTCAATGTGTAATATAGAAAAGCCGGCCTTTCCGTCATGGAAGGCCGGCTTTTTTCAACTCCTATTTTCACACAGGATAATTATCAAGTTCCACTTTCATCCATCCACGAACGCTATTGATGAACCAGATGGCGTCGAATGTGTCGAGCTCATCTTTTTTCAGCACTTTCGTTTCGATGCGCCCTTCTTCAAGGAGCTGTTTGCGGTAGGTGCCGCCGAGCAGGCCGCTTGAGACAGGCGGCGTGTAGAAACGGCCGTCTTTTTCTGCGACCAGGTTGCCGATGGTGAACTCGGTCAATTCCTCGCGGTCATTCCATAACAGTACAGAAAAAGCGTCAGGCGCATGCTGTTGATGCTGTTCA
Organism: Planococcus rifietoensis; assembly: GCF_001465795.2. Taxonomy (NCBI): domain Bacteria; kingdom Bacillati; phylum Bacillota; class Bacilli; order Caryophanales; family Caryophanaceae; genus Planococcus; species Planococcus rifietoensis. The sequence continues at coordinate 3,029,351 of NZ_CP013659.2, forward strand.
TAGATGCTGCGGTTGGTGGTTTTGTGATAGAGAAAGGCATTCCGGCTGTCGACTGGCGATTTGGCGAGTGCGCAGCGGATCGGCTGCTCGAGCGGGGTTGCCGGCTGTGCGGCCAACTCCATCTTGCCGCTGCGCTCAAGCGTCAGGCGGACTTTGAAAAGGCCTGTCGCATGGTTTGAAGCAAGTGATTCCAATTGTTTCGCCACAGCCTCTTCGTCCAATGCAAAACGGAAGTATGCCGCGCTTTTTTTCAGCCGCGTGAGGTGAAGCGCGACAAGCGGATAATTGCCGTCTTCTAGCTTAAGCGATTCGAGCAAGGCGAATTCGGGGCGCTGGTCGGTCAGCACGCGGGCTTTCGTCAATAATTCCTCGTATTCGCCTTCGGATGTGGAATCCCAGGTGATGCCCCCGCCTACGCCATAGCGCGCAGCCGATTTGTCCTGATCGATAACAACGGTGCGGATCGGCACATTGAAGATGGCGTTTTTTTCAGGCGTGATATAGCCGATTGCGCCGCAATAAACTTCCCGCGGTGTCTGTTCAAGTTCGGCGATATAGCGCATCGTGCTGACTTTCGGCGCGCCGGTGATCGAACCGCACGGAAACAAAGCCTGGAACCAGTCGAATACGCTAAGCCCTTCCGGCAATTCAGCTTCCACCGTTGACGTGAGCTGATGGACGGTCGGGTATTTCTCCGCTTGGAACAGCTTCGGCACTTGAACCGTCCCTTGTTTGGCAAGGCGGCTCATATCGTTTCGCAGCAGGTCGACAATCATCAAGTTCTCGGCGCGTTCTTTTTCCGAATCGAGCAGCACATCCAAAATAGCCTCATCTTCCCAGCTCGTCCTGCCACGCGGAGCAGTGCCTTTCATCGGTTTCGTGCGGATGCGTGATCCGTCGATGCGAAAAAACAATTCCGGCGATGCCGACAAAATCTGATGGCGGCCGATGTCTAAGTACGCACTGTAATCCGCTTGCTGATTGCGCGCAAGCTGCCGGTAAAATGCTTTTGCGTCGCCTTTAAACCCCGCGGTGAGGCGTTCGGTGTAATTCACTTGATACGTGTCGCCTTCTTCGATGGCTTGGCGGATTTTCTGGATGCCGTTTTTGTACTCAGCCACGGAGCCTTCAAGGGTCCATGCCGACACTTCATAATTTCCATCGCCTGAAGGTTTTGGCGATTGTGCTTCGCTATAGATGCCGAACCAGACTAGCGGCATTTCAGCACCGTCGCGAACGGCCATTTCCGGATGAAAAGCAGGCGATGCTTCGTAGGATACATAACCCGCCGCGTAATAGCCTTGCGATGTGTAACGGTCGACTTGTTCAAAAACGGCCGCTACTTCCTTAAGCGACTTCGCTTCAAGCACCGCGTGCGGTTCGGAAAAAGCGACCGTCTCCGGCGTTCCGTCGTCTTTCGCAAAATCAAACTGCAGATAAGGGGCCATCATGTGCGCCTCCTTTCTTTTCACGATTCCATAATTGGGCGTTCTGATAGGCGGTCGCGAGCATCTGAAACCCATCCTTCGTCAAAATCGATTCAGGATGGAACTGGATGCCTTCAACCGGTAATTCTTTATGGCGTACGCCCATGATGCTGCCATCTTCTGCCGTTGCTGTCACTTCGAGAATGCCTGGAAGCGTATCGATTTCCGCCACGAGCGAATGATAACGCACAACCGGCGTCGGTGAAATCAACCCCGCAAAAACTCCTTGCCCGCTATGTGTCACTTCCGATACTTTGCCGTGGACAGGCTGGACGCCTTTACGGACTTTGCCTCCGTAGAACTCGACGATGCTCTGGTGGCCCAGGCACACGCCGAGTATCGGAATGTTCCCGCTAAGCTGTTCGAGCGCTTTGGTCCCGACGCCCGGCTGCAAAGGCTTGCCCGGCCCTGGCGACAGCACGATCAGTTCCGGCGATAAGGCTTCGAGATCTTGCAGCACGGCACGGTCATTCTGTAAGACTTCCACACGCGCACCGAGCCGCTCGAAGTAATGGACCAGATTATATGTAAATGAATCGTAATGATCGATGATGACAATCACGGGAAAAACTCCTCTTCAAATGAAATGTCGCGTAGTTTCATTATAAAGGGAGTGGGGCGATTAAGCATAGCTTATGCAATGGCATGCAATCAGAAGAATGTCCGAATTAAGTTTACTTCACGGAACACAGGTTATAAATAGCGCAATCTTCAATGCATAAAGCTAGTTTATCCACATTCGCCTCTCCAGATAATTAAATATGCCAGCATGCCCACCATAACATGCCAACTTTCTTTTTCCAAATAAAGGATGCACGCTAAAAACCCGGATCGCCTGGCGATCCGGGTTTTGTCTATTTAATCGATCTGACGCAATGCAGCAGCGAGCCGTGCGGCGAAATTCTCCGGCGGTTCCTCTGTTGTAAGTCGCAGACACACAATATTCGGGTTCGAGTCGATGCTTTGTTCAAATTCTGTCGGCAAGGCGATTGGGTATTGCTGCAATGCTTGCGTAAATAACGGCACTTCTTCAGGGAGCAGGTAGATGTCTGCTTCGTTCATGGCAGAGCCATCGGATTTCAGGTTTCGAAACGATATATCGTGTTCCAGTGTGCAATCAAAACTTTTATCATGCAATTCAATGGTTACGGTGCGGTTTTTCTTGATCAGGCATTCCATGTCCGTGGTATCGGTTTCTGCCTCAAGCAAGTTACCGACCTGTTGTGCCAGGTCCATGATAGTGTGTTCGATTTTCATATCGTTCCCCTTTCTTAAAGCAAATTACGCCGAAAAGAAAACGCCGAAAAAAACCCAAGCAAGGGCTTTTTTCGGCGTTGGTTCCAGCGCTATAGTCTGTTCCATTTTACCAAATGGGAGTTGCATATTTTTAAGCAGTGATAATTGATGCCTGATCGGAAATACTATGGGTTCCCGTTCGTGAATAGTATAAGATAAATCGTCTAAAAAGGGAAACTATAGGCCTACACCCACTTATACAAAATCAATCTTCTTCATCTTCCTCGTCATCTTCATTGTCTTCATTGTCTTCAGAGTCGCCTTGTTCTTCACCTGGCATGACGTCTGTTTCTTGTTCCATTTCCGGCTCTTCTTCCCCGCCGCCGCATGCAGCAAGCATTCCGGCAGACAGCATTGCCGCCGCGCCGACTTTCAGCCACTTCTGTTGTGCCATTGTCCTTCCTCCTCTGCTTCAGTTCCTTATTAGCTCTATACCCGCTTGACCGACGGAGAAACTAAAGGAAGCCTCAGGAGTTGGTTGCCGGTAGCAGGCCTTTGTGATGGCTATATTTCGTCAACACACTTTCCGCGAACGCATCACAGCGCAGACAGTCATCCGCAGACGGCATTTGTTCGACTTTGAGCGTTGCGGCTAAGACCGTTGTCGCATGCAGCATGTCCCGGAACAGATCTACCGCGCCGCAATACGTCGCAAAGCAGCGGTCGCCTGTGCCGAATACGCCTGTGATGGGCGTCTTATCCTGGTGTTCCATCGCTTCGTACAGCCCATGCAGCTGCTTCGGGATTTCGCCGTTCATCCACGTATACGTACCAACCAAAACTATATCGTAACAGCATAGTTCGGCGAGATTGAATTCCTTCACGCGAAAAACATCCGGTTGAGCCCCTTGACGAACTAGCGCATCCGCAACCATTTGAGTGAGGCTTTCCGTGTGCCCCGTCGCAGAAGCATAGACAATTGCAATGGTCGGTTTATAATTCGTCAAAGCCGTTCGACTCCGATACTTTCGTATAGGCACGTGATTTCTGTTCGAAGAAATCCGACTTCGTGCTGTTCATCATGTCATCGCCGAAGACGCGGATCCATGGCATCGGATTATCGCGTGTTTCGTAGAGGTTGCCGAGGCCGATTTGGCGCAGCCGCTTGTTTGCCAAGTATTCGACGTACTCGTTGAACTCATCAAGATCCAGGCCGTCGATCTCCCCTAGGATATGCTGTGCCCATTCTTTTTCGAGTTCGACGGCGTGCGCTACTTCATCGCGGATCCAGTCGTTCATCTCATCTGTCGCGAGTTCCGGGTTTTCTGCGATCAGGATGCGGATAAACTGGGAAACGAAATAGGCGTGCTGCATTTCGTCACGCTGGATATAGCTGATCATCGTGCTCGTTTTGAGCATTTTCTGCTGACGCGCGAGGTGGTAGAAAAACGCAAAGCCCGCATAGAAATAAATGCCTTCCAAGTTAATCGAATTGACCGCAAGCTTCAATAAGTTTTCTAGATTGGGCTCAGTACGGAACGCTTCGTACGCAGACAAGATTCGTGCGTTGCGCTTTCTGACGAGCGGGTCGTTCTTCGCTTCGTCAAAGCGCCGGTTCTGTTCATCAAGTGGCACGAGTGAGCTGAGTACGTAGGAATACGACTCGGTGTGGACCGCTTCCTGCTGGGCGATGACGGCAAAAATCGACTTGAAGCTCGAATCGCTGACATAGTCCATTACTTGAGTCATCGTCGGCGTCTGCAGGCTGTCAAGAGACGCGAGCTGCGTGTTGATGCGCAAAAAGACGTCTTTTTCGGTATCTGATAGTGAGTCCCAATTTTTAATATCATCCTGCATATTGATTTCCTGCGCTTTCCAAAAGTTCGCGAGCAGCGCTTGGTACAGTTCATACATATGCGGATGGGCGATGTCGTTCCAATTGAGCAAACCAGAGCTCGCCCCGCCGACAATGGCGGTCGAGCGGTTCGGTGCATCCGGGTCCATCAATGGTTGTTTCGTTAAGGTTTGCATACTCCTCATCCTTTCTTAGCTTTCACATGCCTCGCATGCTTCGATTTCTTCCTGGGACGTGCTGCGCACATAATAGCTCGTCTTCAACCCGCAATTCCATGCTTCGAGGTGCAATTCGAGCAACTCCTTGGCGCGGATCGTGTGCGGCACATATAAATTAAAACTGATCGACTGGTCGATATGGCGCTGTCTCGCGGCATTTTGGCGGATGCTCCATTTTTGGTCGAGCACGTGGCGTGCGCGGCGGTAATAGTCATATGTCCGGTGGTTCAAATCCGGTGCCGTTACATTAAAGCGGAAATTCTTTTTCTCTTCTGCGTATTCGACGGCATACAGCGGATCGATGCCGTCTGTCGAACCGCCAATTTTAGCGGTCGACGAGTTCGGCGCAACAGCCATCATCCAGCCATTGCGAACGCCAGATGCTGCAACTTTGCGGCGCAGCGCGTCCCAGCGTTCACTGTTGTAGCCGCGGCGCTCGAAAAAGCTGCCTGTATGCCATTCGGAATTCTGGAATTCACTGAAAGCCCCTTTTTCCTCTGCCAATCCCGCAGATGCGCGGATGGTGTGCCAAGCGATTTCTTCGTACAAACTGTCTGCATACTCGACCGCTTCTTCTGTTTCCCAATGGATGCTGCGAAGCGCCAGCAGATGATGCCAACCGAATGTTCCTAACCCAACGGCGCGATACTTGCCATTCGTCACTTCTGCCTGGCCGACCGAAATCGTGTTCAAGTCGATGACATTATCGAGCATGCGCAATTGAATCGGGATCAAGCGCGACAAGACGTCTGCCTGCACCGCTCTTGGCAAGTTGATGGACGATAAATTGCAGACGACGAAATCGCCCGGTTTTTTCACAGTGACCAAATTGCCTTCTTCATCTTTGTATTCTTTGATAATTTCAGTCGGCGACATGTTCTGTGCGATTTCACTGCACAGATTACTGCAGTAGATAGATGTTTTGCCGATGCCGCGCAAGTGCTTGTTCGGGTTTTGGCGGTTCACTTCGTCGCGGTAGAACATATACGGCGTTCCGGTCTCGAGTTGCGACACCATGATGCGCGCCATAACATCCATCGCACGGAACGATTTTCTGGCCAATAAAGGATGGTTGACTGCTTCCTCGTATTTTTCCGTAAAGTATTTACGGTCCGTTTCATCGTAGAAATCTTCCAGGCCAAGCGGATTGCCCTGGTCGTCTTTCCAGCCCATCACTTGCTTGACTTCGTGCGGGCAGAACGTATGCCATTCGCCGACACTGCGGCCATTTTCATCGGTTTCCTGCAATTTTTGCATAAACAAATCCGGAATCGAAACGCCGGTGAAAATATCGTGTGCTTTGCGGCGCTCATCGCCATTATTCGTTTTCAAATCCAGGAAGCCGTTCATGATGTCTTTATGGAACACATCCAAATAGACCGCCACTGCGCCTTGACGCTGGCCAAGTTGGTCGACGCTGACTGCGGTGTCGTTGAGCAGGCGGATCCACGGGATAACGCCGGATGAATTGCCTTTGAATTTGCGGATGTCCGAGCCGAGTGCGCGCACTTTTCCGTAATAGACGCCGAGGCCGCCGCCGTCTTTGCTGAGGCGCGCGACATCCCAGTTGTTCTGGTAAATGCCATCCAGCGAATCCGCTACGGTGTCGATAAAGCACGAAGACATTTGCCCGAAGCTTTTCCCGGCATTCGATAAAGTCGGCGTCGCCACCGTCATATACAAATTGCTCATCGCCCAATACGCTTCTTTGACGAGTTCCAAGCGGCGCACTTTCGGTTCTTTTTGCATCAAAGTCATCGCGATGATGAGAAAGCGCTCCTGCGGCAATTCCCACACACGGCCGTCATAGTCTTTTGCCAAATAACGGTCCGCCAGCAAGAATAAACCTATGTAATTGAACAATTCATCGCGCTCTGGCGCAATTTCTTTTCCTAGTAGGCGAATTTCGTTCTCAGAATAAGCTTCGAGTAAGTCTTTAGAATAAATACCAAGGCGGCTCAGCCCGTAAATCAATCCGTAGAAATCATCGTATTTATTCGCTGCGCTGTAGCCGCGCGTTTGTGCCGCTTGCTCATATAATTTCTCCAAATATAACCCTGCCGCCTCAAATGTCCAATGCGGTTCGTCCATCGATACCCGGTCCAATGCATCCTGAATTTTTCTATCACGTTCTACTGCTCCTAAAGTCATCTCAACACAGCTCCTTTGCGTATTCGTTTGCTATCATTCGGCGTTCTTTTCGTTCCTGTGCGTTTTCAAATAATCGTTTTTCATTTTCCGTTTCCGGCACTACGCTCGCGACCGGCGTCGGACGGCCTTCTGCGTCCACTGCGACCATCGTCAAGATCGAAGTGGTCGTCAAACTGCGCGTGCCGCTTTCGATGTGCTGGCATTCCGCTTTGACGTATACTTCCATCGAAGTACGTCCTGTCGAAATGACGACGCCTTCCAAGATCAAGATATCGCCGACTTTTGCCGAGGACAGGAAATTGACGTTGTCGATCGATGCGGTCACGACTGCGCGGCGGCTATGTTTCATTGCCGAGATGGCGGCGATTTCGTCGATATACGCGAGGACGGTGCCCCCGAAAATCGTGCCCATATGATTGGTATCCGGCGGCAAGACGAGCCGGGACTGTATGGTCCTGGATACGCCAGCCGGAAGTTGTTCTCTATGCATAACGAATTCCTCCTTATAAAAACACAAAAGCCCCCACTCTCCGGAGAGAATGGGGGCATAAACGCAAGTTAATGAAGTGGGCACACTTGGGCCACACAAACCAAACCTTTGTCATCCTTCCCAATTCCCGGAGAAGTGCAAAACGACAACAGAGGCAGGTCTCCTGGCTCGCGCGTCACTCTCCCCATGCCCTTCCCGTCCATTGGACAGTGAGATTTCATGGTTCGTCTGCGCTTACAGTTGCGGGAACAGCTCCGGGATTTCACCGGATTCCCTATTCAGCCCGTAGTGGGCACCTTTGTTGCGGTATCACTATATATGGTGTTGAATTTTTACATCATCACCAAATCTTGTAGTTTTACTATAGACCAGTTCGAATTTCGCCGCAAGGATTTTCTCGTACTTCCTGTAGAAAGTGAAAAAGGGTCTAGTCGCTGGCTTGTTTTTCGTATAAAACTTTCAATTTGTAGTTATTTTTTGATACAAGGTTTTCAAATTTTCTGTTTCAGTGAAGACAGCGAGAACTTGCTTGTGAAATCGTTCCTGTGCTCTAGTTATGCATTATCTTTGTAGTCGCCAGCCTGCTTTGGGTTGGCCTTTAGCAATAAGCCAAGAAGGGCGCTTGTCTTATTGCGTCGGCTCACCCTTGTCGCTGGCTGGCTAAAACATTTCATAGATTCGTGTGTGTTTAATTAGATCTGCTTCTCTAAGGAGTTGCCGGCTAGTGGGGGAATCGCTTCCCGGGAAAGGGTTCAGTGAAGACAGCGTGAGCTTTCTTGTAGAACAGTTTCGGTGATTAGCTTGTTCATGTTGTTGGTAGCCGCGGCCGGGCTTTGGGTTGGCCTCTCGCAATAAGCCAATGAATTGGCGAGAAGGAGTTGAGCCGATTCATTTGCGACGCATCTGCGTAGCAGATGTGGGAGCAAGGTGTTTGACCTGATGCTTGAATAAAACATTTATCTAAGGCTTCGGCTAACCCTTTTGCGCTCGACGGCTTAGAGATTTCATTGTTCTGTGTGCGTTTAATCGGATCTGCTTCTTGAGATAGTTGCCGGCTAGTGAGGGAATCGCTTCTTGAGATAAGCATCAGCAAGATAGGCAAGATTTTCTTATGCAATCGTTCCGAAGTTCGGTTTGTTCTTTCAATGAGTTTTCGATGCCTCGCTTTAGAGTAGCTGCCGCAAAACTCCGCCGCTTTCCTCCGTCATTTCTATTTCCCGGGAAATAAAAAGGCCGCGCAACTTACTGCGCGGCTCTTGTTATCCATCGACCCATTCAGATTCAGCTTCTGGCTGCTTTCCTTTTTGGTTCGTGGCTTCTTTATTGTCTTTGCTTGTATACGGCTTAAAACTTTTGGCTTTGTTTTTGCCTTTTTCCCAACGGTTCCAGCCTTTTTTGCCGGTTCCTTGGCCTACGCCGCTTTTTGATTTTGCTTTCGCTTTGCCCATTTCTTTCACTCCCGTTCACTCATCGTGACGTTCAGCTTACCACATCCCGCCGCTTTCGTGAACAGTTGGTGTTTAGGCCTCGAGCACTTTCTGGATATCTTTGTGCATCGAATCAGGCGTATCTTTCGGCGCGAACCTCGCCACGACTTTGCCGTTCGAGTCGACAAGGAATTTTGTGAAATTCCATTTGATGCCGCTCGACAGGAAGCCTTTCGTGTTCGATGTCAAATGATCGAACAGCGGGTGCGCTTCTTTTCCGTTTACTTTGATGATGTCGTGCATCGGGAACGTGACGCCGTAAGTCATGCGGCACGACGATTCGGCATCTGCCGCTTCCCCGACTTCCTGGCCGAACTGATCGGACGGAAAGCCAAGTACGACTAGGCCTTCATCTTTGTAGCGCTGGTAAATCTTTTCGAGGCCGTCAAACTGGCCGCGCAGGCCGCATTTGGTCGCCGTGTTGACGATGACCATCGGTTGGCCTTTGTAGCGTTCGAGCTTGTACTCTTCCCCGCTGGCATCGGTGACCTTAATATCGTAGATTCCCATCATTCATCACTCCTGTTTCCATGAATTTTCACAGATCCATCTCGCCGAAAAATGCATTTAAGGCTTTCAGGTTGTTCATCAGTTCGATGGCATTGACATCAAGATAATTGCAGCTGGTGATCTTGTCGTGAATGGCCTGCTCAATCGGCTTTTCATCCGCACGCGACTTTTCCGTTAAAGAAATCCGGAAAGCGCGGCGGTCTTCAGCCGATTGTTCTTTCACGATGCGGCCATTTTGAATCATCCGGTTGATGATCGGGTTGAGCGTGCCGGTGCCGAGCCCGAGTTGCCCGCCGATTTCTTTCATCGTCAAGCCGTCTTCTTCCCATAACACGAGCAAGACCAAGTACTGCGTAAAGGTCAGGCCGAACGGTTCTAAGGTCTTCGCATAAAGTTTCGAGAAATTGCTCGACGCTTTATACACTTCAAAGCATAGTTGCTGTTCCAGTTTGGTTGGTTTGTCCATGTCATCACCTGTTTTTCTGCTTATCGAACGACAATCTCCACGTCCACTGAATCTTTGATCGCTTTGGAATATGGGCAATACGCATGGGCTTTGTCGACATATTCCTGTTTCTTGCCATCTTCCAGGCCGTCGATATCCACTTCAAGGCGCACTGCAAGTTTCACGCCGCCGTCCGTTTTATCGCCCAGCAAGGAAACTGTCGCTGTGACTTCGCTGTTCGTTACTTTCACTTTATCACGTTCCAACACGAAGTCCAATGCACTGTTGAAGCAAGAACTATAACCTGCCGCAAACAATTGCTCAGGGTTCGTCGCTGTATTCGGCTGACCGCCAAGCGCGACTGGTTTAGCCACATCGAGATTGAAAATATTATCCGGTGAATAAACCGTGCCTTCACGTCCACCGCTGTTGATCATTGTCGTTTCAAAAATTGGTTTCATTTTTATATCCCTCCAAAAATTATATCTTACACGATCTATATTAGAATAAATCGTACACGATGTAAAATGAAATGCTTTGGTTTTTTTTCAAAAGAAAAATCCCGGATGCAAGATCCGGGATTTCCACTTCTTTATTCGCGATAGCTGAGCTTCAATAAATATAAGGAATCAAGCGCGCGCGGTGCTTCATCCATTCCTTGTATTCGGGTCCGAACTTTTCAACGAGCAAGGCTTCTTCGTGCTGCATGCGTTTATTGAGTGCAAACGCGAGCAACAAGCCGCCGGCAACCGCCGCGATTAGGCTCGTAAAGAACAGCGCCATGCCGATGCCAATCAAGAACAAGCCGGTATAAAGCGGGTGGCGCAGCTTGCGGTAAGGGCCGCTGCTGACGATCGTATCGCCTTCCCTAACCGTCACGTGGCGTGTGAATTGTGATTTCAAGTGAATGATCCCCCAAAATCGCAAAAAGACGCCGATGATAAGCAACACGAGCCCGATCGGCCTGAGCACCGAGGCAATTTCTGTTTCCGCAAGCTCCTGAAGCCAATAACCAACCACGATGGTGGCAATCAGCGACAATAGGATCCCGAAGAATGTCCTTTTTTCGACCGGGTCGCCTTGCCCGGTCTCGCGATTTTTAAAAACGATGAATTCGACCAGCCAAATAATGCTCACAGCGGTGAAAACCCAGTCCATCCACCCCATCACATCCACCTCTTTCTTCTCCTTAAAATACTATAGAAGATGCCGCTCAAATACAATTTCCAACTGGTTGCGAATAGAAAAAGCTGTCCCGGCACCTTACCGGAACAGCTCTTCTTTAGTCTTCGTCCGTCACCGACAACTCAACGAGCATCGCGGTGAAAACGATGAAAATGGCCATTAATGCGATTACCATCGTGAACATTGTCCTCAACTCCTACCATGTAATAAATCCTTTCGAGCCAGGTGGTGCATGTTGGATCATGTGGGTCAGTGGAATCGCGTATGCAATGATGATCAACGCGGCGGCAATGCCGATCCAAATCCACCAGTTTTCCAGCCATTTCGGTGTATTCGACATATCGCTTTCCGCCAGCGGGAATTCCACCATCTGTTCAGGCGTTTCCGCTTTTGGCGAAACGAACATCGTCATGATGACCATATACATCAAGATCATGGCAGACAGGAACAAAATCGTGCCGCCGATCGCCATCGTCACATGGTTCGAGATGATGCCGTCAAACCATTCCATCGCCGACGGGTGGTCGTTATAGCCACTGTAAGCTGTGCGGCGCGGAGCCCCCATCAAGCCTAATACGTGCTGTGCAGTCGACATGAGCAGCATACCGATCGACCAAGTAATGATCTGGACAAAGCCGAGGCGCTGCATGCGCTTCGTAAAACGGCGCCCCGTCAAATATGGGATGAGCCAGAAGGTCAATCCCATAAACGTCATCGCGACAGGCGTTCCGACGGTAATATGGAAATGCCCGACAATCCATAAGGTATTGTGGACGACTTCATTCAATTGAAAACTGGCATTGATGATCCCGCCAGCGCCCCCAGGAATGAAGAACGCCATGGCGATGAAAATCGAAGTGAAACGGACATCTCGCCACGGCAATTTCTTGAACCAGCCAAAGAGGCCGGTGCCGCCTTTTTTACGCCCTGAAATTTCAAAGGTCGCAAACATCGAGAACGCCGTCATGAGTGATGGCACGATGACCATAAAGGTCAAGACGACCTGCAGGAACTTCCAGAAGTTCGAGATACCCGGCTCCGTCAATTGATGATGGAACCCGACCGGAATCGAGAACAGAATAAACAAGACGAAGGCGAGACGTGCCAAGGAATCACTGAACACTTTCACGCCAAGCAGTTTCGGCACGATCGTGTACCAAGCGATGTACGCTGGAAGCAGCCAGAAATACACAAGCGGGTGGCCGAAATACCAGAACAGCGAACGGCTCAATTCCACATTGATCGTATCCGTCCAACCGAATGCCCACGGAATGTATTGGAACAACACAGTCGCAACAACGCCAAGACAGGCGATGATCCATAACACGATGGTCGTGACCGTCATGAACGCAAACAAGGGACTCAATTGCCCTTTATTGTTGCGGCGCCAAACCATGTAATGGCCGACCAAGGCAAAACTCGAGATCCACGTGCCGACAATGACCAAAGCCAGGCCGACATAATAAAATCCGTTCGCTTTCAGCGGGGCGTAAAATGTATAAAGCACTGAAGCTTCACCGGCCACAATCATGACTGTAGCCATGACCGTTCCGAGCAGCGTCACCCACAGGCCGATCCATGAAAACAAGCGGACTTTAGGGCCGAAGCTGCCAAGGCTTTTGCTCATGCCGGTGATAAAGAAGGCGAAAATGAAAAAGGTCGTATAAATAAGTGCAAGCAAGACGCCGTGCGCAGTAAGGATTTGGTAATAATCAAGCCAAGCCGGGAGCTGAAGTGCGTCGTTGCGAATAAATACCTGCAAGACGCCCATGAGCGTACCGATCAAAAATGCGGTATAAGCGACACCTAAGTGCCATAAGGCGATTTTACGTTCTGGTTGGGCAATCATGTCAGTACACCTCAATTTCCGTAGACATCATATGGTGCCCGGTGCCACAGTATTCGTTGCACAGAATCAAATACTTGCCCGGTTCTTCAAATGTGTAGGATTTGGTCGTAATCCGTCCAGGAACGACCATCATATTGACTTTCGTGTTGTCGATCGTAAAGCTGTGCACTACATCCGTGCTGGTGACTTTAAAAATGATTTCTTTGCCGGCCGGCACCCGCAAGTCCGGTGCGTTGTAGCCGAAAGCCAGTGCGACGATCGCTACTTGATATGTATCTTCGTCCAATTGCGTGACTCCCGGGTTATCGAATGGCGCGGTTTCGTTCACTTTCTCCGGGTCGATGGTGTCCATCCCTCCGGACGGCGTGTGATTTTGCGAAAATGCGCTGACGCCGACGACGCTCAAAAAGACGATGAGCGAGACGATGCCGAAACTGAGCCAAATCTTCTCGTATTTATGAAAATGCATGATGAATCTCTCCTTTTTTTATCTCGCTACGTACATCAAATACACGGCAACCCACATGGCAACGATGACGATGCCGACGAAGAATACACTGACGAGTGTCCCCTTCAAATTCACCTCATGATCCGATTGCTTCTTATCCATTGCTTCCACCTCTTCGCTCGTTTGCTGTTTCCTTTAGCATAGGACCTAAGTTTCGGTTTAGCTGTGACATAAATCACACCTGGGTGCTTTTATTTTCAGTTGTCCATATTTTTGCCAAAAAAAGAAAGCCTGCGGATGGGCAGGCTTTTGGGTAGTTGTTATTTGTTGGAATGAATGGCGGAGATAGCCGGAGTTAGCATGTGGCATTATTTCGCTGTTCTGTTGAAGCTTCATATTAGTAGTCGCCGCCGGGCTTTGGGTTGGCCTCTTGCCATAAGCCAGGAAGAGCGCCTGTCTTACGGCATCGGCTCACCCCTTTACGCTCGGCGGCTGAGAGATTTCAATGAAAAGGTGTGATTAGTTGGTTCTACTTCTGTAACTAGTTGCCGGCTAGTGGGGGAATCGCTTCCTGAGTCGAACGTATGTGAGGATAGCGAGGGTTTTTGAGTGAAATTGTCCCGAGCTTCTAACTATTTTCCACATCAGTAGTCGCCGCCGGGCTTTGGGTTGGCCTCTTGCCATAAGCCAGGAAGAGCACCTGTCTTACGGCATTGGCTCACCCTTTTACGCTCGGCAGCTTGGAGATTTCGTTGATTCGGGTGCGTTTAATCAGATCTGCTTTTGTACAAGTTGCCGGCTAGTGAGGGAATCGCTTCCTAAGATGTTGCGTCTGATAAACCGGCGCTTGAATAGGTTATGCTTGCTTGTTGGGTTGCTTAGCGAATGGAGAGATGTGACACTTCATTCTTCGGCCTGTTTGAAGCAAGTAAAAGAAAAGGATGCGTTTTCACACGCTAATTTAAATGAACTGAAGAAACGTTCTTACGCTCTAAAACTAGAGACGGAGTGGAAGGGGGCTGACGCCTGTGGGACCGCGCGGGCTGGCGAGACAAACGTGGCGCGCTCTTCGCGGCACGTTGGCTCAACACCCGCCCACGGCAAGCAGCCCCCTGCAACGCAGTCGAAAAGCGAAAGCTTTTCCCCTCACTTCTTTTCCTTTCCTGGATCTTGTGGTTCAATTGCATAATTCATTTCTTACCCATCTGTACACCACACTCTTAAGGATTAAAAGCTAATATTTTCTAAACACAAATAAAGCCTGCCGTTACGGCAGGCTTTACAATCAGTCGATTTTGCAGAGGTAAATTGGGCATTCTTCACAATTGATGTCGAATTTCAGTTTGGGAATATTGTATAGAACGATTTTGCCGTCCTTCATGCCGACGGTTCCTTGTTTACGCAAGTCGCTGAGCATCCGGTTGACCATTTCCCGGCTCATGCCGCAGAAATTCGCCAACTCCTGGTTCGTCAGCACGACATCGATCAATAAACCGCCTTCCGCTTCTACGCCGTAGCTATTGCCGAGGCGGATCAAAGTCGAATACAAAGCCCCCTTTTTGCCGTGGAGCATCAAATCACGGAAACGGGTTTGCGTTTTCTGTTGGTCGATGCCCATCCATTTCATGAATGCCATCGCAAGCGAAGGGTCTTTTTCAAGCGATTGTTCCAGTTCTTCGACGGGAATTTTTAAGCAGACGGTCTTGGTCATCGCACGGGCGTCCAGTAAATAAGTGGCCCCTTTTGCGAACACGGTAATCTCGCCGACCATTTGACCGGTGCCGCAAATCTTCAATGATAGCTCACGGCCATCCGGTGTTACTTTTCCGATCTGCACTTTTCCGGAACGGAGAATGTAAAGGCCTTTTACCGCCTCCCCTTCACGGAAAAGATAATCGCCTTTTTGATATTCTTTGACTTGGTGGCTGATCGTCAGTAGCTTCTCGAGCTCGGGTGTCAAATTGCCGATTCCTGATTCCAAAGGGTTCCCCCTCCTTTCTCGTGCTCTTGCTTTTTTCAAGCGTACCATATCCCCCATAAAATTTGGATGCGTTTTCACAATTCAGCCAAAGCTTATGGGAAATTTTCTGAAAAAAGAAGGAAGTCCCCGACAATGTATCGAAAGGTAGCAGTATAGAAGGAGGAATGAACAATGACTTTGAAATATTCTCGAATTATGGTGGCAGTGGATGGTTCGAAAGAAGCGGAATGGGCTTTCAAGAAAGCAGCAGCCGCAGCTTCGCGAAATCACGCTGACCTCTACCTCGTGCATGTCATCGATAATCGCTCATTCGGCTCCATTGAAGCATACGACCGCACGATTGCAGACCGCGCACTGCAAAGCGGGGAAGAATTGCTTGCCCGCTACAAGGAAGAAGCGACTTCGCACGGTGCTACAAATGTCCATACGATGATCGAATACGGTTCACCGAAAACAGTCATTCCAAAAAAACTGGCGAATGAACTGAAAGTGGACGTCATCGTTTGTGGCGCTACCGGGCTGAACGCCGCGGAACGCCTGATTATGGGGAGCGTTTCCGAGCGCATCGTCCGCACAGCTAAATGCGACGTGCTCGTGGTCCGCAGAAACCAAGAAGACATCGACGCAGACGAATAACAAGCTCCAACATA
Source organism: Planococcus rifietoensis (assembly GCF_001465795.2). Taxonomy (NCBI): domain Bacteria; kingdom Bacillati; phylum Bacillota; class Bacilli; order Caryophanales; family Caryophanaceae; genus Planococcus; species Planococcus rifietoensis. The sequence continues at coordinate 3,045,343 of NZ_CP013659.2, forward strand.
AGAAAAGCCTTTCCCGGTTAAAGCGGGAAAGGCTTTTCTTCGTCTTACTCCGTTTCGCGGGTTTGCTGGAATGCCAGCGTATCCCAGAACGAAATATCTTGTGTATCGATCGAACCATCTGCAATGGCGCGGACTGTCGATTCCAATGTCGTAATGGTTTGCTTGATCAAATAGCCATTGCTCTTCTGGCCAAGGACATACGGCTCGTATTCGTGGTCGGACATGCCGCGCATCTCGAACAGCAATGTCGAAATACCGTATTCGACTGCAATGCCGTTGCGGCTGATGGTTTCAGCGTCACCGCCGCGGTATTTCCCAAGATGGCCCCATCCTGTGGAGTCGACGGCATTAAACACGACAGCCCCTAGCTTTTTCGATCCTTCCACGACATCAGGGTCAGCGTTCGGTGTGGTCGGATAAAGGATTGAGCCCGACACCAATTCGCCGTCGCGTTCGCTATTGACCCCTTGATGGTGCAGGTCGATCATATAATCGATGTCATATTTGCTCATGACATTGTCATGCAAAGCTTTTGTTTCAGGCTGTATTTTATCGACATGGTCGCGGTTCAAATCCACCCCAACTGCGTTATAGCGCGTTAAATTGCGGTCGCCTGACGCTACGTAATCGTCCAATGAGAAATCGACATCTCCCATGGCGCCGTCTGCATTGAGCATTGGCACGACCAGGATATTGACGTTATCCGTAACGCCTTTCATTTTGCCGGTGCCGAGATGCTTGATGAATTCAAGCGCTCCTTCTGTCGTCAGTTGCTCATTGCCGTGCTGCTGCGTCAAGAAAAGAATGGTCGGATTTTCCGGATTGGTCATGTATTTTGCCACGTATAAATCGCGCCCTTTAACGCTCTGCCCAATGACTTCGAGTTCCATATTTGCTTGTTTGGCATCCTGTTTCTTCAGAAAGTCAGCCATTTCCGAGTAGGTGGTCAAAATGGACGTGTTGATTGTTTCATTGCCGCCATATCCAGGCCCGTTGCCGACTGCTTCCACTACAGTAGAATTCATCGGTACTGCACTCAAAGCAAGAGCCCCCGCCAATGACAATGTTAATACCCCTTTTTTTAATGATTTCATCGATCCATCACTCCTTTTTGTATGTTGCCATCCCACCCTTTCCGTTTTTCCTCCTTCTTCTCCTGCTCGAAATATGAAAACGATTCCTTCGTAATACGAAACAAGAACCTTCTGCTGACCACAGCCCTACCAGAAATAATAGAAAACATTAATTATTCTGCAAAAACATTACTTTCTCCTTATAAAAGATTACATTTTCTCTGCTTATATGTCGCTTATGACAACATAGACCTGCATTTGATAAGAAACTGTAATAATAAATAGGTTTATGCGGTGGTACAATGGGTCTGCCGGAATTTTTGACGGCTTTTTTTCATGGCTTTAGCCATGCTTTATTACTGCAGAAAAGAATTCTTAAATAGAGAAACGATAAATAAGTAAGGGAACACGAAAGGAGCACAACACATTGAACACATGGTCCAAATGGTTCGTAGCAGCATTATCCGCTGTTCTGGCACTATCCATCTTCTTGCCGACAGCAAGTGCTGATAAATTGTCCGACCTCGAAAAAGAAAAACAACAGGTCGAGCAAGAAAAGAACAACTTGAATTCCGAAATCCAGTCAAAGAACAATGCAATCGTTGAAAATCAGACGAAACTTGAAAAAATCATGAACAAAATTCAGGAATTGAACGGCGAGATCGAAGAAACGCAAGGCAAAATCGACGGCGTTCAAGCACAGATTGACCAAACGAAAGTCGAAATCGACGAGTTGAAAGAATCGATCGAAGAACTGGAACGCAAAATCGCAGAACGCGAAGAACTTTTGAAAGAACGGGCACGCGCTATTCAATTGAGCGGCGGTTCCGTTGACTATATCGACGTATTGCTTGGGGCTAACAGCTTTGTCGACTTTATCGACCGTGCTTCTGCCGTTAACACCTTGATCGAAGCAGACCGCGAAATCATGCGTGAACAGGCAGAGGATAAAAAACTTTTGGCTGAACAAAAAGCAGAAGTTGAAGAAAAGCTCGCAAAACAAGAAAGCCAAAAAGCAGAACTTGTGGACTTGAAAGATTCATTGGACGCACAAAAGAAAAAACAAGACGATTTGCAGGATGATTTGAAAGCAGAACAGAAACGCCTAGCAAAAGAAAAATCAAAACTTGAAGAAGATCATGCAAAAGCCATGAACATCAGTTCTTCACTCGAAAAGAAAATCGGCAAAGAACAAAAACGCCTAGCGGAAATCGCACGTAAAGCGGAAGAAGAACGCAAAGCGAAAGAAGCCGCAGCCCGCAAAGCCGCAGCTAAAAAAGCAGCACAATCCAGTGCTCCTGCAGCCACTGTGACACAAGCGGCAGCGCCTAAATCAAGCGCTGGATTCATCCGCCCTGCAGCAGGCCGCCACACTTCAGGGTTCGGCGGGCGTGATATCGGCGCAGGAGCTGAAACACACCTTGGCTATGACATCGCCAACAGCCCAGGAACACCAATCCATGCAGCAGCAAGCGGTTATGTCTCACATGCTGGTTCAATGGGCGGTTACGGCAACGTCATCATCATTACACATGTCATTAACGGACAAAGTTACGCCACGACATATGCACATTTGAATTCCATCAATGTTTCTGTCGGCCAAGCTGTCTCACAAGGACAGAATATCGGCGGCATGGGCAACACCGGCCGTTCAACTGGCCCGCACTTGCACTTTGAAATCCACATCGGCAACTGGAACGGCGCTCGTTCAAACGCAGTTGACCCAGCATCTTATATTGGCGGCTAACCACTATCCGCTATAAATAAAAGGCAGTATCCGAGAATCTCGGGTACTGCCTTTTTTGCATCTATCGAATTCTTCCAAGGAGTTAAATTTTCCCTTTTGTATGTTAGACTGAAGAGAATAAACAGATTTCTTTCTATATAATAGTTATTTTCAAAGATAATAATTCAATTCGTAGAAATATGAAGATTAGAAAGGAAGATTGGGATGAAGACAATTCTCGAACTAATTCGCGTGTTTGCCATCTTAGCGATCCTGGGAATCGGCGGCGGATTGATTTTGACAGGTTTTTATTCAGGCAGCCCTGACACCGAACCGTATCGATGGCTCGGCGACTTCGCGGTGCTGGTGCTGATTTTTGTACTGTACCGCAACAAGCTGCAATTTTCGGGCTGGTATCAAGGAACAAAGCGCGACAAATTGCGCCGGCCGATTACGATTTTATTGGTCGGCACTTCGGTGTTACTAATAATTTCACCGTATATTTTAGCGACCTTATCAGCTTAGTCCGAGGGTTAAAGCAATTTCTAATAACGAGGTGGAGCAATGGATTCGAATCAATCAAGAAAAGAAAAGATACACAATCCATACTTTTCGTTAAGCATCGGCGCTATAGGGATGTTGCTTTTGACTTTTGGCATCTTTCAATTGGTTATCGGCAATATGGGTACGAATCCTGCCGAGTTTTTTCTGCCATGCGCTGGGCTGATCATCCTAGTTCACTACATATACTATTTGGAGAAAAAAGCTGGCATCAGTGATAAGTTGATCTGGATCCGTGCGTTGGCGATTATGATGGTCCTGGCGTTGGGAGTATATCTGGCTTATTGAGCGGTCTATCCCGATAAATGAGGTGTGCTATTTTGGAGACGAGGACGCAAGAAACTTTTACTGAAGCAAAACCGATTGTACTGACTTTGTCGTTGGTCCTTGCAGCTATCGTAGTGCTGGTGATGAGTTGGCAACTCCCGGAAATAAAATTCTGGGTTTATTTCTTCGTTTATGGCTTAATCGACTTCGGATTTATACTGGCCATGATTTTAGGGATACGCACCAAAAATAAACTGGTTATAGTTTTCAGCATCATTGCAAATAGCATCTTCTTTGTAGCACTCTCCAGCTTTATCTTCCTGCTGTTGCTGGGACATGGCATATCCGAACTGTAAATTAGGAGGCCTTCCATGAAACAGAAATTGCTATCCATCTTTTCGTTCCTGTTATTTCTCGCGCTTCTCATCCCCTTCGCCTATTCAAGTAGCCGGTTAGGGATACTGTTATTCGAAGGGCTATTTGCGCTCGGTTTCTACTCGCCACTCGTGCTGGCCGTCATCGGATTCGCTGCAGCTTGGTTGGGGGTCCGGACTGTTTACCGAATGCTCCTCACCAGCGGACATGCTGTTCTTTTCGTGCTGTATGCTCTCTTGCTTTTTGTCGCGAAGTTCGGTTTTCAGGAACCATGATCCATTAACTACAAATAGAATTGGGGGCTTTTTATGATTTTTGTATTGGCTGGGTATATTGCTTTGCTGGTTTTTTCGGTGAAAGCCTTCGCTGGCAAACAAGCTCATCGGTGGATCCATTCCGGATACATTACGGCTTTCCTGCTGCCCTTTCTGGTGATGGCGGTGTTCCTTCGAATCATCGGCCCATTCGTCGGCTCCGGAATCGGGGCGAGCGCTGTCGGCATGGCCTTCGCACTTGTGACTTTGATTACCGGCCTTGGCTTTTTGTATATTGGCTACACTTCCAAAAGCACCCATTAAAAAAGATTGCCCTCATCCGCCATGAAAATGGCTTAGAAGGCAATCTTTTTTTATTTCGACCCGTATAGCTGCTCGAGTTCTTCTTCTTTCATCGTGAAGCGATGTTGTTCTTTCGGGAACGCGCCACTTTTCACTTCTTCGACGTACTGGGCAAGACCTTGTTGCATGGTCTCGCCTGCTTCTGCGTAGGACTGGACGAATTTCGGCAAATGGTGCGAACCGTATTTAACGGTATCGTGGTAGACCAGTACTTGCCCGTCGGTTTCACTGCCGGCGCCGATGCCAATGACTGGAATGTTGAGTTCTTTTGTGACTTGGGCAGCCAATTGATGGGGGATGCATTCGAGTACGAGCATGCAGGATCCTGCCGCTTCGCACGCTTTGGCGTCTTCGATCAATTGCTTGGCGGCGCTGGCGGTTTTGCCTTGCACTTTATAGCCGCCGAGCACAGCCGCTGATTGCGGCAATAAACCGAGGTGGGCGACAATTGGAATGCCGGCTCCGACAAGCTTTCGCATCACTTCAAGTACTTCTCCTGCGCCTTCGAGTTTCAAGGCTTGAGCGCTCGTTTGCTGAAAGATGCGCATAGCATTTTCTAGCGTACGGTCCCAACTACTGTGGAACGAGCCGAACGGCATATCGACGACGAGGAAGGTGTCTTGTGCCCCTCTTCGTGCTGCTTTTCCGTGATGGACCATGTCGTCGACAGTCACTTTGACGGTTGAATCGTAGCCGAGCACGACCATGCCGAGCGAATCGCCGACAAGCAGCACATCCATCCCTGCCGCTTCTGCGATTTTAGCGGACGGGTAATCGTAGGCCGTCAGCATCGCGATCTTGTTCCCCTGCTGTTTCATCTTCATCAATGAAGCTGTATTTTCCATTGTTCTCTCCTTCCGGGAAGGAAACCTTTGAAAAAGCCCGCCGCAACAGAGCGGACGGACAGAATTTGATTGCGTCGGTTTCTCCGTCCCTGTCGTTTTTCAGATCAAGGCAGATCTATTGAGTTGTTAAGCTTTTTTACAGGTGCAGTTCCTGATGGATACCACCCTGTTTTTACTATAGCAGATGCTCAAGCCGGCTGAAAGTCACTCATCCTTCAGCATCACTTGGAACATGGCGTAGTCGTTTTTGAACTCAACCGTTTTCACGAATCCAACCCTTTCATACAAACGGACCGCGCGTGCATTGAACTGGGCGACCGTGAGGCGCAGTGCTTGTTCGGGATGGCGCTTGTTGATTTCACGGAGCAAAAAATCCAGGAACGCAGCACCTCGCCCCGCTCCGGTTTTTTCTGGTTTCATACCAAGCCCGATATCGACGGGGCCTTCCGGATAAGCGTTCGATGCGTGACCGGCCGGCACTTGCGCACCCTTACCCGTACAATAAAAACCGAACAACTCTCCTTGCTCCCACACTAACCGGTAACTGCCGTTCATCAGCTCTTGCAAACTTTCATCCGACGCTTCCCCGTTATAGAAATCGTAAGGATACGGATAGCGCCAGCTGAGGATGTCACGTGCGCTTTCTTCTGTCATTGCCTGTTCTTTAAATTTCACCGTGCATCCCCGCTTTTGCCAGGACGAAGGTTTTCAGGTTTTTTCAACCAATGGCGCAAGCCTTTTCCGGCATACGGTTCGTCATTGAAACGCGGGATGACATGGAGATGGCTATGGCCAATCGATTGATTGGACGCTTCGCCGACATTCCAGCCGAGCGTATAGCCATCGGGCGCTATCTTCTCGAGGAAAGGTTTCACAAGCCCAAGCAGTTCCTGTGTCTCCTGCCATTCTTGGGGCGTCAGTTCGAACGGCGACGCGCGATGCTGTTTCGGGACAATGACACCCGATCCTTCGAGCACGCCTTGCGCTTTCTCGTGCTGTAAGAACCAGCAATTGGCGGTTTCAAAAACGATACGCTGCTCCAGGTCGTAAACCGGATGGCAAAACGGGCACTCGGGGCGCAATTGAATCACGGCGCCGCAATGGGAATGCGCTTTAAATTCGCATTTTGCGATGTTGGACAAGGCCGCTTCGAGCTCGTCAAAAACGACATAAGCTTCGTCACCGTCCCAGATGTTTTCGTATTCATTCCGGCAAGCTTGACGATCTTCCGTTGTCCGAAAAGCGATATCGCCGACCCATAATGTGCCTCCCGGCGCCAGCCTTTTCAGCAATTGCTTGAGGAAACTCCATTTATCTTCGTCTTCCAAGTGATGAAGCGCATATGTACTGACGATGCAATCAAAAAACAGCCCGTCAAAAGCAGCCGGCAAGCCGTCCGCCATGTCCCATTCCACCAGCTGCGCTTCCGGCATTTTCTTTCTGGCACGCTCAATCATTTCAGATGAAAAATCAATTCCGAAAATACGATGCCCTTTGTCGTATAAAGCAGACGCCAATGCACCGGTCCCAAAGCCGATATCCAAAATCGACGACTGTTGTTTCTCGTCAACTGCCTCGAAAATCTCTGTCAGCACATTGCTATAACCCGCAAACGGATACGTCCCTTGGTCCTCGCTTTCCCGCACCGTGTCGTCGTATTCCGCTGCCCATTCATTGAATCCTTGTTTTCCTAACATCCTGCCGCTTCCCTTCTCGTCATCGATTGTCTCGTTGCTGCATTTGCCATTCAGGCGCCAGCAGCGAAAAGATCAGTGCATCGTGCGACTCTCCACGTTGATACAAATAGCCCCGGAGCCGCCCTTCTTCCGTAAAGCCCATTTTCGTCAATAGCCGGTTCGACCCGGTATTGGCCGGATAAGTCGTGGCGCCTACCCGGTAAAGCTTAAGCTCATCGAACGCATAAGCCAGCACGGCCGAAAGTGCTTCTTCCATCAGCCCTTTGCGCCAATAATCCGGATGCAATTCATAGCCGACTTCTGTCTTTTTCGAGCGCAGCTGAAGCTGGTTGAAACCGATCGTTCCGATCAATTCTTCCTGGCCGCGCAAGCGAATACCCCAGCGCATGCCGCGCATAAATTCGAACACGACACGAAAAGCCCGAATCATCTCGAGCGCTTCTTCTTTCTCCAATAGCCGGTCCATGCCGTAATAATAAGTTACGTCTTCACGCTGCAAGAGCGCGAAAAAACGGTCGGCGTCCTGCTCCGTAATTTCCGTCAGCAATAACCGGTCCGTCTCAAGTGTGGGAAATTGCATGCCATCGCTCCTTTTGTACCCGGTAAACGAGCACGTATTGTCCGTTGCGCAAAACCGGTTCTCCGCATTCCATGCCAAGTGCTTTGGCTACTTTCTGCGAAGCTTGGTTATCCGGTTGAATGAGTGAAATGAGTGCGTGTTGGCCTTGCTCCACGAAACCGCGCGCACAAAGCAACCGTGCAGCTTCACGGGCGTAGCCAAAGCCCCAGAATTCCGGTGCAAGCCAGTAGCCAACTTCAAGTTCCGCTTGCCCATCTACCGATTGCGGCACCAGCCCGGCATGGCCGATCCGCTTGCCGTCTTCTTTCCGCACCAGCAAAAACAAGCCGTGCTCAGGATGCTCCCTGTACATGCGGTAAATCCAGTAGAGGAATTCAAAAGCTTGCTGGCGGCTCTTCAATTTGCCGTCCCCGATATGCTGCATGACTTTCGGCTGTTTCAACAGCGAATACAAGAATTCAAAGTCCTCATCGCGGTAACGGCGCAGCAGCAAACGCTCACTCTTCAATTCCATGTCCACTTGCTCCTTTCGCTGTTTCACGTGAAACATTTTTCAGACTTCTTCTGCTAGCGAAGCCTATTGCTGCCAAGCTTTTCGATGGTTTGATAATCTTTGGACTTGCGGAGTTCCAGATCGTTGCGTTTGGCAAATTGCGATAAATCCTCGAATAATCCGTCGCCAAATAAAGCAAAGCGCATATCAATGCCTTTTTCCACACGGACCACCGCCACTTTCGACGCCCAATTGCTGCGCTTGAACTCAATGCGGCGAATCTCCTCGGTGTAAACCGTTTTATAATAAAGCGGCAGGCCCCACAATTCGACACGGTAAATGATATTGCTGTCCCGGACTTTAACGAGCGCTTGGATGAACAAAGCCAGTACGATCAATGCCGAAACAAATAATTGAAAATACAGCGCAAACCCATTCGGAAGCGAACTCAGGAGCAGCGGCGGCAAATTGACAGCCAATAACATGATGACGAGCAGCCAGCGCTGCACTTTTCCTTGATGAACCATACCGCACTCCTCCTTCTATTAAGAATCCCTCAATCAAATTCATAAAAAAACACGCCACCGCTTCCGGATAAAAATCCGTATGCGCACATAAAAGAATTATCCGTTTAACAGGCGGCACTACACCATACTTCCCTCATTTAATTCACGAGATCAGCCAGCAAACGGATATCATCCAATATGAATTCGGAAAAATCCGGGAAGAACGCAAACATAGACGTAACGACAATGACTGTGCCGGTCGCGAATTGAAGCAAGCTATATTTATAATCATTCGGATTGTCAGAATGGATTCTTTCCATATAAACAGTGTACGCCCCTTGCACCCCGTTAATGGCAAGCAGCGCAGCTAAAGGAAGAAACGATCGGGTTTCTTGAAAGACGAAGAGTGCCCCAATGGAAATCGCCGCCCCGCTCCAGCGGAAATAAGCATCCACTTTTTCGTGTCGCTTATTGACGAAATTCGATGAACTGGAAAAGAACTTCTTGCGCTCGACCCTTAAAATCTTGCGCAAGATCCAGTTCACGCCCATGATTGCCAGAACCGTGACCGCAATAAAACCGATCAGCGGCCATACCCAGTCGTATTGCGCTTCGTAATAACCCATTCCGTCTGTTTCACCGACTCCACCCATTTTATCGCCCCACCCTTTTGCTTAATACAGACTTACATTATGCTACTAGTCTTATCGTATCATGAGCTTTTGGGAAATTATAGAATATTTTTTAAGTTTTCTGATAACCAGCGATTTGTTTCTCTTTTTTTCGCCTTTTGCGCTTCGTTCTCCTGCCGAGTTCGCTTCTTTGACAAAACAAAGGGCATAGGCTATCGTAATTAAGTCAAATCCGACTAAGTTTATATGGTTTTTAAAAATAAATGAAAAATAAAGGAGGCGCTTATGAAAGCTCTTTGGAAATCTTATGCAAATGTATCGCTTATCTTAAAAATCACTGTGGCGCTCATCCTCGGCGTTATCGTCGGCTTGATCTTCGGGCCAGACACAGCCGTCTTGGCACCGCTTGGGGATCTGCTCTTGCGGCTCTTGACCTTCCTGATTGTGCCACTCATCTTTTTCACCTTGATCGTCGGGATCAATCAATCGAAAATCGGCGACCTAGGCCGAATGGGCGGAAAAGTCTTTCTGTTCTATACATTAAGTTCGGCATTCGCCATCGTGGTCGGCTTAACGGTTGCAAGTATTTTCCAGCCAGGTTCGGGCATGCAGCTCGATGGCTCGGAAACCTTTGATGTTCCGGACAACCCCGGCTTTACAAGTGTTCTGTTGAACATTGTACCGTCCAATATCATCTCGGCATTCAGTGAAATGAACTTGCTCGGGATCATTTTTACAGCGTTCGCGTTCGGCATCGCCATCTCCTATATGAGAAGCTCTGCGGAATTCGGCGAACTTGGCAACCATCTGATGAAAACGATCAACGCGTTGAACGAAGCGACTTTGATCGTCTTGAAAGCGATCCTTCAATACGTGCCGATCGGCATTTTCGCCATCATGGCGCAGACAGTCGGTTCGCAAGGATTGGATACACTGGGATCGCTGCTCGGCATGGTCGCCGTTCTTTACATCGCCATCGCGGTGCAGATTGCGCTCTATACGATCGCCATGCTGGTGTTCAAAGTCAATCCACTGCATTTCTTCAAACACGCGCGGACACCGATGCTAACGGCGTTCGTCACGCAAAGCAGCTCCGGCACCTTGCCATTGACGCTCGATGCGGCGCGCGGGCTCGGCATCCCAAAAAGTTTGTACGGCTTTAGCCTGCCGCTCGGCGCGACAATCAATATGGATGGTGCGGCCATCCGCATCGCCGTTTCAGCCATATTTGCTGCCAACATCATCGGGGACCCGCTCAGCTTGTCTGAAATGTTCATGGTCGTCTTGATCGGCACGCTCGCAACCATCGGAACCGCCGGCATTCCAGGCGCTGGCATCGTCATGATCGCCACTGTCTTCGTCCAGCTTGGATTGCCGATGGAAGCCGTCGCGCTCCTGACAGCAATCGATGCACTTGTCGGCATGGGCGCCACAATGCTCAATGTGACAGGCGATTTGGCTGGCTCGAAATTGATCGACCAAAGCGAGAAAAGACGCGGCACGGCCAAGGCTTAACACGACTCGCTGCGGACAAAACATGGAGCTCTGTGATACAGTGGGAGTATCTCGTATCCCATTGAAAAAGGAGACATGCAGTTATGTATATCGTAACCAACCGCATTAAAATGAAACCGGGATTTGCTGAAAAAATGGCACCCAACTTCACCCGTCCAGGCGCATTGCAGGAAATGGAAGGCTTCCATAAAGTCGAAGTGACCGTCACGCAGGACCTGGAAGAATACGATGAACTGAACGTCAATATGTACTGGGAAACACTCGACAATTACGAAGCATGGAAATCCAGCGATGTTTTCAAGCAAGCCCATAAACGTCCTGAACCAGCAGAAGGCGAAGAGAAAAAAGAATCGCCGATGCTCGGCAGCCAACTTGTCATCACAAAAATTGCTTCGGTCATCGAAGCAGCTAAATAATGGAAACAGGCAGCTTTTGCTGCCTGTTTCTTTTTGCCTTCTTTCCCCTTTTATGCAGGACTTTTGATATACTTAAAGTGTTCGTGAAAATTACCTATTCTGGAAGGGATACATATGAAATCATTATCGCTGAGAAATTACTGGGGCCTGATATTCGCGGTCTTCATCCTGCTTTTTGCTGCTGTACTCAGCGTCCTCGTCTCCGAAGTGAGCACGAAGCGGCTGGAAGCAGAACGGGGCAATGCCTTATCGAGTGCAGCGTTCCAGATGAAAGACCGACTGGATCAATACATGTGGGGACGCTATAGCGAAATCAAGACCTTCGGGGAAATCGAAGAACTTGCGCTGACTACGTCCATTGAAGAAAAGCGTGCCACGCTTGAAATGCTGCAAGACCAAGTGCCGGCTTTTTCCTGGATTGGCATCACCGATTCGGCCGGCGTCGTGACTGCTTCCACTAACGAATTGCTGGAAGGAATGGACTTGTCCGATAGACCCGTTTATTCCGAAGCACGCCAAGCGGATTACGTCGGCGATGTCCACGAAGCGCTGCTTTTGGCAGACTTATTGCCGAATCCCGGCGGCCATGAGCTCGAATTTGTCGATATCAGCGTCCCTGTATTTTACTCGGATGGTTCATTCGGCGGTGTAGTAGCCGCCCATTTGAGCTGGGATTGGGCACAAGAAGTGATGCAATTCGTGTTGCGACCGCTCAACCGCAGCGAAAATGAACTGGAGGTTTTCGTCTTAAGCCCTGGGGATAATCGCGTCATTCTCGGTCCTGAACAATTTCTCGGCAAGCTGCTTCCGATCGATTCCTACACCCTGTCACAAGGAAAACGAGCCGGTTGGGTACTGGAACAATGGCCAGATGGCAATTCGTATTTAACCGGCTTCACCGGCGGCCGAACCAATTGGGAGTATCCGGGGCTTGAATGGACTGTGCTGGTCCGCCAACCCGAAGAAACGGCCTTCGCCGCCGCCCGCGACTTGAGCCGCATCATCATGTTGAGCGGTTTGGCAAGCGCTGTTCTTTTTGCCTTAGCCGGCTGGTTAGTAGCCGGGCGCATCAGCCGCCCGCTCAATGAAATCTCTAACAAAGCGAAAGCCTTCCGCAAAGGCGAGCAATTAGTTTTGCCGAAAAATACGGGAGTTCGTGAAATTGAAGACTTGTCCAACTCGCTTGAAAGCTTGGTCAGTACACTTGGCACTACAGAATCCGATTTAGTGCGTATGCAAGATCTGGCACAGCGCGATCCACTGACGGGCTTGCCGAACCGTATCGCACTTGAAGAAGCCGCTGATCGAATGATGAAACGCGCACACACCGACGGGGAACAATTAGCCTTTTTTTATCTGGATCTGGATGGCTTCAAAAAAGCCAACGATACCTTAGGGCATTTAGCGGGCGACCATGTGCTGCAGAAAGTGGCCGAACGGCTAATGGCTGAACTGCCTGAAGAAGCGTTCATTTCCCGGATTGGCGGGGATGAGTTTGTGTTATTGTTCCCTTGCGAGGGAATGGGGGAGTTGCCAACAAGGCAATTGGCGCAGCGCCTGATCGACCGGCTAAGCAAGCCGATCACCGTAGAGGCTGGCCGTGTCCAACTCGGGTGCAGCATTGGCATCGCTATTTATCCGGACAACGCCGAAAATCTCTATACTTTATTATCTTATGCCGATGCGGCGCTTTATGTGTCGAAGGAAAACGGCAAAAGCCAGACGACGTTTTACAGGGATATCGCCTCGGAATGAACAAGCCGAGATGCCTGTTTGCTTCACCCATACCCGTAAGGATCTAAAAGCGCTGCCTCTTGAGGCGCGCTTTTTCAAGTGCCGCAGATTGGACGGCACGCCCGGGGTCTGCTACGGTTAATAATGGCAAAAGCCGAAGATGTATTATACATAGCACTGCTACTGTGCTTTCGAAGGAGTCTTTCAGTTGAGTAACAACAAACCTAAATTATGGACGCGGGACTTTATCGGCGTTTCCGTCGTCCATTTTCTGCTACTGCTCGTTTTTTATTTATTGATAGTCACGATCGCTTTATACGCCGTCGAAGAATACGGCGCTTCGACCAGTGAAGCCGGCCTCGTCACCGGGATCTTCATCCTGGGGGCGCTGGCGGGACGCTTGGTCATTGGCCGCACACTCGATATGATCGGCCGAAAACGCGCCTTGGTGCTTGGTTCCGCCTTGTTTGTCGGCATGACCGCGCTGTATTTCCTGCCGCTCGGTTTGCCATTCCTGATGCTGAACCGCTTCTTGCACGGCGTGACGCTCGGAGTCGCAAGTACCGCTGCGGGCACGATCGCCGCTCAAGTCATCCCTCATACGCGTAAAGGCGAAGGTATCGGCTATTTCAGCATGAGTGCTACGCTGGGTGCAGCTTTCGGGCCATTTATCGGCTTATTAATGAGCCAATGGACTGGCTATAATGTGATTTTTGCTGCCTGTGTCGCGATCGCCTTGTCCGCTCTGGCGCTCAGCACGTTCGTAAAAGTGCCGACGCTGGAGAAACCGCCTGCTGGAGAAGCAAAATCGGGCTTTCAGCTTTCCAATTATTTAGAAGCGAACGCTGTGCCAATCGCCATTGTCATGTTCCTGATAGCGCTCAGTTATTCGAGCGTTTTGTCGTTCATCAATTTTTATGCCAATGATAAAGGGCTGGTGGAAGCGGCAAGTTTCTTCTTCCTGGTCTACGCTGTCGTCATCTTGCTGACACGCCCATTCACTGGCCGCATCATGGATTTGTACGGCGCCAATTACATCATGTACCCCGCGCTTGTGTCGCTCGCGGCCGGCCTGTTGCTGCTGAGTGCCGCTGATTCGAGCCTGGGGCTGTTGTTTGCGGGCGCTTTGATCGGGCTCGGGTTCGGCAATATGCAATCGACGACGCAAGCGGTCGCTATCAAGCTGACCCCGCCCCACCGGATGGGGCTTGCCACATCGACGTTTTTTGTCGCGATGGACGGCGGGCTCGGCATGGGGCCTTATATCCTCGGCTTTATCATCCCGCTCACCGGCTACAGTGCACTTTACGGCTTATTGGGAATCGCCGTACTTGCGTTGATTGTGCCGTATTATTTCCTCCATGGAAAAAAAGAACGCAAACTCGCTTCAGCGCATTAAACAGATGCAAATAAAGAACGGCCGACAAGTTATGTCGGCCGTTCTTTATTTTCACTTATTCTTCCTCTTCTGCTGCGTCCGCTTCCGCTTTTGTTTCGTGCACTGTGCTGTGCGGATGTTCTGGCGGTGCGTAGATGGAATAGATCTTCAGCGGCTTATCACCTGTATTGGTGACGTTGTGCCATTTGCCTGCGGGGATGAGGATGGCGTAATCGTCTTCCGCTTTCTCTTCAAAGCTTAAGTTGTCTTCTCTGTCGCCCATCTGCACAAGGCCTTCCCCTTCTTCGATGCGAAGGAATTGGTCGCCGTGTTCGTGGACTTCTAGCCCGATGTCATCGCCCGCTGCGATGCTCATCAATGTGACCTGTAGGTTTTTCCCGGTCCAAAGAGCGGTCCGGAACGTTTCGTTTTGTTTTGTCGCATCTTCGATATTGACGACAAATGATTCAGCACCATAATCTTTTAATTCCATGTTTGGTTCCTCCTCCGGTTTGTTATTCTGTCCTGCTCTTCTCTACCCTGGGAAAAGCGGACATAAACAAACCACTCAGCGCAAGGCTTGTTTTTTCAGCGCCTGGTTGCGGGAGTTGAACACATCATTATGGGAAGACACCATGGCAATATTGGCAGCATCCGGCTCGATGAACTTCTTCGCTTTATTGACGGCATTGGCAGCGTCGGTGAACGTGCCGGCAATCAAATTGAGCTTGCCGTCATGCTGGAGAATGTCGCCTGCCGCAAACACTCCCGGTACGGAAGTTTCACTTGCCGGCGTGCCTTGCAAATAGAACTCGTCTTTTGTTTCCAGATCGAGCGGGCTGTTTTCCAATAAACTCGCATCGCGCTCATAGCCGTGGTTGATGACGAGCTGGTCGACCGGCAGCATGCGCCGCTCGCCCGTCACTTGGTTCATCACTTCCACCAGCTCGACGCGGTCGCCTTCATCCGATGCCACGAGCCGTGTGATGGCGGAATCCAGTAGGCATTCAGCGCGGCTTTCAAGCAATTGGCGCACTTGCGCTTCATGTCCGGCCATTTCGGATTTGCGGTGGATAACATAGACTTTTTCAGCGATCGGCTCGAGCTCGTTCGCCCAGTCGACTGCCGAATTGCCGCCTCCTGAAATGAGCACTGTGCTGCCACGGAAACGTTCGAGTGTTTTTACTGTATAATTGAGGTTGGCCACTTCAAAGCGTTCGGCTCCTTCAATTTGCAGCTTCTGCGGTTTCAAAATGCCTCCGCCGACTGCGACAATGACCGATTTCGAGTAATGGATTTCACCCGAAGCGCCCACCAGCACAAACAAACCGTCTTCGTTCTTATTCATGCTTTCCACTTTCTCATCCAGGCATACCGTTGGGTCGAAAGTGAGCCCTTGTTCGACCAATTGGGTGATCAGCTGCTCGCAGCGGATCGGCGTCTGCCCTCCGACGTCCCAGATCATTTTCTCGGGATAGACATGAAGCTTGCCGCCAAGACGCGGCTGGAACTCGATAATTTTTGTTTTCATGCCCCGAAGGCCGCTGTAGAAAGCTGAATACAAACCGGCGGGACCTCCCCCGATGATGGTTACGTCAAAGATGTCGTGATTGGCCATTTTTTCCATCCCCGTTCTCTAGTAAATTCCGATTGACAACGATTCTCAATAACTTTATAGTATACATTGTAATGAAAGTGAGAATCATTATCAACATATATCCCATTTTTATTTTTTTGCTCCAAAATTACGGTTTAATGAAAAGGAGGGCTGTCGATGGGACGCCTTTTTACAGAAAACCTGGAAGTCAGCTATGGCGAAAGGAAAATCGTCAAAGGCTTGTCCCTGTCGATTCCAGATAAAAAAATCACGGCGATTATCGGGCCGAACGGCTGCGGGAAATCGACTTTCTTGAAAGCGATGACACGCGTCATTCCGCACGAATCGGGCTCGGTCATTCTCGACGGCCAGCAAATCGCTGAAGAGAAAACCAAACAATTGGCGAAAAAGCTCGCCATTTTGCCGCAGTCGCCGGAAAACGCTGCCGGTTTGACCGTCGGTGAAATCGTCTCTTACGGCCGCTTTCCTTACCAAAAAGGATTCGGCAAGCTCAGCAAACGGGATTATGAAATGATCGACTGGGCGCTCAATGTGACCGGCACGCAATTTTTCAAATACCATCCCGTTGATGCCTTATCCGGCGGCCAGCGCCAGCGCGTCTGGATTGCCATGGCATTAGCGCAGGAAACCGAAATGATTTTCCTCGATGAACCGACGACTTACCTTGATATGGCGCATCAATTGGAAATCCTGGAACTTCTTCGCGAACTCAATGCCGAGGAAGAACGCACCATCGTCATGGTGCTGCACGATTTGAATCACGCCGCCCGCTTCGCCGATCATATCGTCGCGATGAAAGACGGCCAGATTATCAAAGCCGGATCACCCGAAGAAGTGATCGTTCCGGACGTACTCCGTGAAGTTTTCCGCATCGATGCGGAAATCGGCCTTGACCCACGAACACAAAAACCGATTTGCCTAACATATAACTTAATCAAAGGAGCTTAACCAGATCATGAAAAAATTACTTTTCTTGTCCATCGCTTTACTCGTTATGCTGGCACTTGCCGCTTGTGGATCTACAGAAGAAACGACAGAGGAAACGGGCGGTTCGGAAGGCGAAGCAAGCGGAGCCGAAACCATCCAATATGAATCAGAAAATGGCACAGTAGAAGTTCCGGCTGACCCGCAGCGCGTCGTAGCCTTGGCTTACGGCGGAAACGTCATGGCACTTGATGTGCCGCTTGCCGGCATCGACGCTTGGGCGATCGACAACCCGAACTACGAACCATACTTGGACGGCGTAGAAGAAGTGTCGGAAGAGAACTTGGAAAAAATCATTGAATTGGATCCGGATTTAATTATCGGTTACTCGACTCTTCAAAACGTCGACAAGTTGGAGCAAATCGCCCCGACTGTCACTTTTACTTACGGCAAAGTCGACTATTTGACACAACACCTGGAAATCGGGAAACTATTGAATAAAGAAGACGAAGCACAAGCATTCGTTGACGACTTTAAAAAACGCGCACAAGCTGCGGGTGAAGAGATCAAAGCGGAGATTGGCGAAGATGCAACCGTCTCTGTCATCGAGAACTTTGATAAGCAATTGTACGTATACGGCGACAACTGGGGCCGCGGCACCGAGATCCTCTATCAGGAAATGGGCTTGAACATGCCGGAAAAAGTTAAAGAAATGGCGCTTACTGATGGGTACTATGCCTTGTCTCAAGAAGTCCTTCCTGAATATATGGGCGATTACGTTATCTTCAGCAAAGACTCCGAACAGGATAATTCCTTCCAGGAAACGGATCTTTACCAAAACACGCCAGCTGTAAAGAACGACCAAGTATTCGAAGCGGATGCGAAAAAATTGTACTTCAACGATCCGATTTCACTCGATTACCAGCTTGAGTTGTTCCAGGAAAAATTCCTTGGCCAATAAACACAAAAGGGATTCTGCCAAGCGGAATCCCTTTATCCTTTCTATAGAAAAGATGATGATGCATGCGTTATAACGCCCGTTTTTCATACATATTTGGAATCAGCCTGCTGGCACTTGTGCTGGCTTTTGTTGTGTCGATGGTCTTTGGTGCTGCTGATGTCAGCCTGAAGAATCTTTGGCTGGCGCTATTTTCCGACAGCACCGGACAGCAAATATCGGTCATCCAGGAAATTCGCCTGCCGCGTGAAGTCGCCGCGATTTTCGTCGGGGCAGCACTCGCCGTCTCGGGCGCCATCATGCAAGGTATGACCCGCAACCCGCTGGCAGACCCCGGTTTGCTCGGTTTGACTGCCGGCGCCAATGCGGCACTGGCCGCGACTTTGGCGTTTATCCCAGGAGCCAATTACTTTGGCATCATGATCGCCTGCTTTATCGGGGCAGCCATCGGGGCCGGGCTCGTCTTCGGTATCGGGGCTTCGCGGCGCGGCGGCTTTTCGCCATTTCGCATCGTCCTTGCCGGTGCCGCGGTATCGGCTTTTTTGACCGCCATTGCAGAAGCGATCGGCTTGCTGTTTAAAATCTCTAAAGACGTCTCCATGTGGACCGCCGGCGGCTTGATCGGCACGTCTTGGGGACAGCTGCAGATTATCATTCCCTTTATCACCATTGCCTTGTTTGTCGCTTTATTGCTATCCCGTCAATTGGCGGTATTGAGCTTGAGCGAAGAAGCGGCGATCGGGCTTGGCCAAAAGACTGGCCAGATCAAAGCGATGCTGTTTGTCGTGGTCACCTTGCTTGCTGGCGCTGCAGTAGCTTTGGCCGGCAACTTGGCGTTCATTGGCTTGATGATTCCGCATATCGTCCGCGTGATTGTCGGCAGCGATTACCGCTTCATCATTCCGATGTCCGCTGTCACGGGCGCCATCTTTATGCTGCTCGCCGATTTGTTCGGACGCACGGTCAACGCACCATTTGAAACGCCGGTCGCAGCGGTGGTCGCCATGCTCGGCTTGCCATTCTTCCTGCTGATTGTCCGTAAAGGTGGAGGTGCGTTCACATGATCCAACAACATTTGATCCGCAAGCAGCGCATCACTTTGATTGTGCTCACCATTATTCTTTTGATCACCGCTGTCTTGAGTTTGGGGCTCGGCTATTCGACGCTCGGCTTTGGCCGGATTGTGCCCGTGCTGATGGGACAAGGTGATTTTAAAGAAGAGTTTGTGCTGTATTCCATCCGGATGCCAAGGCTGCTCATTACATTCCTGGCGGGGATGGCACTCGCGTTATCCGGCGCAGTGCTGCAGAGCATTACACGCAATGATTTGGCCGACCCTGGTATCATCGGCATCAATTCCGGCGCCGGTGTCGCCATTGCCGTTTTCTTTTTATTCATCCCTGTAGAGCCGGGTTCTTTTGCTTTCCTATTGCCGTTCGTTGCGTTTCTAGGCGCGTTTATCACGGCGATTCTGATTTACTTGTTCTCCCGCGATCCGCGCACAGGCCTTCAACCGGTCCGTCTCGTCCTGGTAGGGATCGGGTTTTCCATGGCGTTATCCGGCGTCATGATTGTGCTGATTTCATCTGCCGAGCGGGAAAAAGTGGATTTCATAGCCCAGTGGCTCGCAGGTTCCATTTGGGGCACCGACTGGCCATTTATCCTGGCGCTTTTGCCTTGGCTTGTCGTGTTGATTCCGTTTGTCCTGTATAAAGCGAACCGGCTGAACATCCTCGGGCTCGGCGAATCCGCCGCCATCGGGCTCGGCCTCAATATTGGCAAAGAACGCGCCGTGTTATTGCTTGCTGCCGTCGCGCTTGCTGCCGCTGCGGTTTCTGTCACCGGCAGCATCGCCTTTATCGGCTTGATGGCCCCGCATCTCGCAAAAGCGCTTGTCGGGCCGCGCCATCAATTGTTCCTGCCCGTCGCCATCCTGCTCGGCGGCTGGCTGCTGCTCGCGGCTGACACGATCGGCCGCAACTTGCTTGAACCGTCGGGCATTCCGGCTGGCGTCATGGCAGCATTGATCGGCGCACCGTATTTTGTTTATTTATTGATGAAGAAATAAAAAAAACGGCTCATCCCCTTTTGTCGGGGCATGAGCCGTTTTGCTGTTGTTTTATACCGGTTCTTCCTGCGCATCCATTTCCATGCGCGCTTCACGGTCTTTGAGCTTCTGCATTTCCTCATCGGTCATGAATTCGACTTTCCAGCCGAGGAACGCCATCAGGATGGCGATGATCGGCACTGAGTAATTCAATACCGCATACGGCGCATAGGCGAATGGATGGACCGCGAGCGTCGCCAGGATGAACACGCCGCATGTGTTCCACGGAACGAACGGCGAGGTGATCGTCCCGCCGTCTTCCAGTGCGCGCGACAGGTTTTTCGAATGCAAGCCCTGGTCTTGATAAGCCCTTGCATACATCCGGCCAGGCAATAGAATCGAAATATACTGTTCAGATGCCGTGACGTTCGTCAAGAACGCGGACGCAACAGTCGCAGCGATCAGGCTGCCGGCTGTTTTTGCCAGCATCAAGATCTTGGTGACGATCGATTTCAACATGCCCGTGTGCTCCAATACACCGCCGAAGGTCATGGCGAAAATCGTCAAGGAAATCACGAACATCATCGAATCGATGCCGCCTCGATTGAACAAGGAATCGACCACTTCGTTGCCGGACGTGATGACATAGCCATCATGCAGCGCATTGACCGCTTCTGCGACCGATCCGCCCTGCACCAAAATGTGGCACAGCCAGCCGAGCACGATGCCGATTCCGAGCGCCGGCAACGCTGGCACTTTCTTCATGACCAATACGATGACCGCCAAAGGCACGAGCAAGAGCCACGGCGAGATGACAAAATTGTCTTCAAGCGACGCCAGGATGGTATTGATGTTGGCGCTGTCGACCGAGTTTCCGGCAAACTGGCGGCCAAGGAAAAAGTAAGCGCCGAGGGCAATGATCATGCCGGGAATGGTCGTGTAGATCATGTGACGGATGTGGACGAACAAATTGGTGTTCGTGACCCCTGCCGCTAAGTTCGTCGTGTCCGACAGCGGCGACATCTTATCCCCGAAATAAGATCCCGAAATGACCGCTCCAGCGACCATTGCCGCTGGAATCCCCATGCTCGCGCCAATGCCCATTCCGGCGATGCCGACAGTGCCCATCGTTGACCAGGAACTGCCGATCGCTCCAGCAACCAGTGCGCAGATCAAACAGATGGTGACAAGGAATAATGACGGCGTAATGATTTTCAAGCCATAATAAATCATCGTCGCGACGATGCCTCCGCCAATCCATGAAGCGATGATCATGCCGACCATAATGATGATGACCAATGCCGGAAGCGCGAGGCGGATTCCTTTGTAAGCTCCTTCTTCGATCATATGCCAGCGGTACCCCAACCGCCAGGCGATAATGACCGCGATTGTCGTGCCAAGAAGCAAGGGAATATGCGGGCTGCCTTCAAAAATGATAATTGTCACAGCCATGGCCGCCACCATGAAAATCAGCGGCAATAAAGCTAGCCAAAAGGGCACTTCGATCTCCTGCTGTTTTGGACGTTTCTTCTCCTCTTTCATGTCTCTAACCCCTTTGTGAAAATGGAATGAATGCTTGTATTTATTTTGCCACTATACTGATTTCATTGCCACAGAAATTTTCAGATTACATCGATTTTTCGGAATTCGTAATAGTTCAAAGCAGGATTCTCACTTGCTTTTCCCGAATTGTAATCGTATTGCCTAAGCTTCCGGCATCCTGTTATGGAAAGGGGAAGATGACCGTGGGGAAACTGACTGTTTCGATGTATATCACACTCGATGGCGTCATGGAAGAGCCATCATGGACGGCAGCCTATTGGGATGATGAACTCGCCCAATTTCAACTGGGCCAGCTTTACAATAATGATGCTTTGCTGCTCGGGCGCGTCACGTATGAGGGATTCGCTGCTACTTGGCCGACTGCTGAAGATGAACATGGCTTTGCGGACCGGATGAACGAAATCCCCAAATACGTCGTGTCGCACACGCTGAAGCGGACCGAGTGGAATGCGCGCCTGATCAACCACGATTTCGTAGAAGAGATCAAAAGGCTGAAGAAAACCGGACAGCGCTTGCTCGTCTACGGCAGCGCGGAGCTCATCGATACTTTGATCGAACATGATTTGGTCGACGAATTGCATTTGATGACCTTTCCGCTGCTGTTGGGTGAAGGAAAAAAACTGTTTCGCGACGGCACATCGCCCAAAGCATTCAAATTGCTGACAAGCTTTTCGACCGACCAGGGCGTCTTGATCGCCAATTATGCACCCGAACGGTAATAAGATAGTTAAAATAAATAAGCATGACCCTCTCCCTTTTGGGGAAAAAAGAAATCAGGCCGCCTCTTACTCAAGGCCATCCCGGAAGGAGCTGCCGTCTTGCGATGACAGAAAATGAAATCACTTTAGCGTTGATCCAATCATTGAAAGACGGTCGGACGCAAGACTTCCAGCACATACTCGATGAGCTGCAGCCTTATGACATCGCCGTCCAATACCGCCATTTGCCAGAAAAGCACCGAGAACGCTTCCTGCTTCATCTGACGGTCCGCCAATTGACCGAGCTCATGCAAGAGCTTCACCGGAATGATCAGGTGCGTTTGCTTGAGCGGATGTCGGTCGACCAGTCGACCAAAGTGCTCGACTTGATGGACAATGACGATCTCGTTTCCCTCTTGTCCGATTTAGAACCGGCAATGATCGAAGAACTGCTGTCGCGCATGAACCGCGAGGAATCTTCCTATATCCAGAAGACCATGAATTATCCGCCGGAAACAGCGGGCCGCATCATGAACAACCGCTACGTCTGGATTCCGCGCCATTACAGCATCCGTGAAGCCATCGATAAAATCCGAGATTTTGCGGAAATTGCCGAGTACTTGAACTATTTATATGTCGTCGATGAAGACAAGAAACTGCTTGGGGTCGTTTCCTATAAAGATTTGATCCTCGGCGAGCTCGATGAACAAATTGATGATGTCATGTATACGCGCGTCGTCAAAGTCGATGCCTTGACCGACCAGGAAGAGGCAGCGGACATCATTAGCCGCTACGACTTTATCACCTTGCCCGTCGTCGATACGGAAAACCGGCTGCTCGGCATCATCACGGTCGATGATGTCATCGATGTCGTGTTGCAAGAAGCAAACGAAGACATTGAAAAGCTTTCCGCATCCGGTAAATCGATCGATTTCCAGACCCCGCCTTTTGTCGCGGCTTACCGCCGGTTGCCTTGGCTGATTTTGCTGTTGTTTATCGGGTTGATCTCCGGCGGCATCATCAGCCGCTTTGAAGATACCTTGCAGACAGTTGTCGCTTTGACGTTCTTCATGCCGATGATTGCTGGCATGACCGGCAATACTGGCACACAATCGCTCGCGGTTGTCGTACGCGGCCTGGTCGGCCAACAACTTGATAAGAAAGGCACGTTTAAGCTCATCCTGCGCGAGTTATGGGTCGGCATCATCATCGGCGTCACCTGCGCCGTGCTAATTTTGCTCATCGCCTATATCTGGCAGGGCAGCCTGGTGCTCGGGCTCGTTGTCGGGAGTTCATTGCTGTTGACCTTGATCATCGGAACGCTCGCCGGCACGATCATCCCGCTCGTCCTGTATCGGTTGAAAATAGATCCGGCTGTCGCATCGGGGCCTCTGATTACGACCATTAACGATATTCTCTCATTGCTTATTTATTTCGGGCTTGCTTCGCTGTTCATCTCTCGTTTGATGTGAACAGCGTTTTTTTGAGCTGTTTTCTTTATTCCGAGTAATCAACTATGTATAATAAGGGGAAACTTTATGCAACAACATTCTCCTGCTTATGACGGCTTGTTTCAGAGCCGATCGGCCATAAAAAAACTCGGAGGGATTCACTATGACCATTCCAAAACCGCTCGTCCAGCTCAATCAAGCCTTTCTTGTCGCCACGGCATTAGCCGGGCTCATCGTTCATCCGTTAATCCTGCTCGTCCCTTTTGCCATCGGAGTCGTCACTCTGATCACCAAGAAAAACCCACTGATTGCATTCGGCCGCCGCTTTTTGCCGAATCCTCCTAATAGTTACTTGCAAGAAGACCGCGATCAGCAATTGTTCAACCAATGGATCGCCACTGTCTGCCTCGGGCTCGCCCTGTTGTTTTTCGCAGCGGGCTTGCCGATTATTGCCACCGTTTTCGGCGCTATGGTCATTGTCGCTGCTGGTGTCGCGCTCATGGGCTATTGCATCGGCTGCACCGTGCGCTATCAGTTGATGATGTGGAAACACCGCCGCGCAAAAACGTATTATTAAGGTATTTATAAATGAACAAAAAAAGCGGAGACCGCAGTCTCCGCTTTTTTTATTTTGTTTGGCCGTTGCCTTTAATGAGGTATTTCGTAGATGTCAGTGCCGGCAATCCCATCGGCCCGCGTGCGTGGAGCTTTTGCGTACTGATGCCGATTTCGGCGCCAAAGCCGAATTCAAAGCCATCCGTAAAGCGCGTTGACGCGTTATGGTAGACCGCTGCTGCATCCACTTCCGTGAAGAATTGCTGGACGCTTTCCGCCTGTTCCGAAATGATTGCCTCGGAATGCTTCGTGCCGTACTGGTTGATATGCTTGACCACTTCATCCACGCTTCCTACCGTTTTCAGCGCGAGTTCGTAAGCCAAGTATTCCGTTCCCCAATCGGCTTCTTCCGCCGGGATGATGCCGCTGCCTGATTGCTGCGCCTTTTCATCGCCGTGGATCTTGACGTCTTTTGCCTGCAAGGCTTCAATCAGTTCCGGAAGATGCTGCTCAGCCCATTTCTCGTGGACGAGGATGGTTTCGCAAGAATTGCAGACCGATGGACGCTGGGTTTTCGCGTTCAATGCGATTTCGATTGCCATGTCCTTGTCCGCCGTCTCGTCGATATAGACGTGGCAATTGCCTGCGCCTGTCTCAAGTACCGGTACAGTTGAGTTTGCGACGACCGTCTTGATCAAATTGGCGCCGCCACGTGGAATCAACACATCCAAATAGTCGTTTAACTTGAACATGGCAGATGCCGCTTCTCGGCTCGTGTCTTCCAGCAATTGCACAGAATCCACCGGCAATTCGCTTTGTTCAAGCGCACGGTGAATAACGGCGACGATGGCGGTGTTCGAGTGGATTGCAGTCGAACTGCCGCGCAGGACGACGGCATTGCCGGTTTTCAGGCAAAGACTTGACGCATCCACCGTGACGTTCGGGCGGGCTTCGTAAATCATGCCCACCACGCCAAGCGGTACGCGTACTTTCGTCATATCGAGGCCATTCGGCTGCTGCCAATGTTCGAGCACTTCACCGACTGGATCGGTGAGTTTGGTCAATTGGATCAGCGCATCCGCCATATCCGCCAGACGCTCTTCATCGAGTTTAAGGCGGTCGACGAGCGATTCACTCATGCCGTTTGCGCGCCCCGCTTCAATGTCTTTCAAGTTTTCTTTTAAAATGAAAGCTTTTTCAGCCATTAGCTGCTGAGAGATGAGTTCTAATGCTTTATTTTTCAGGGTGGTGTCGGCTTTCGCGAGTTCCCCCGCTGCCGCTTTCGCTTTTTTCGCTTTTTGTACCAGTTCTGTCTCCAAAGCTGCTTCCTTTTGAAGAACTTCTGTCATCCAATCTTCTCCTTTCGAATTTCCGTACCTTACGCTAATTCTTTAACGGGTTTTGCGATATACGTCCCGTCGCCGTTTCCATCCATGATCTCAACCAATTTTTCACTGCCTTCTCCTGTGCCGATGAACACATCGACGCCGAAGTTATGGGCTGTTTTTGCGGCTTCCACTTTTGTCTTCATGCCGCCTGTCCCGACATCCGATCCAGCACCGGATGCGGCTTCCATCAATTCATCTGGAATATCCTTCAAATGGGTATATCTCTCAGCAGATGGGTTGGTCTTCGGATTATCGGCGTAAATGCCGTTGATGTCGGTCAAAATGATCAATTGATCAGCACGCACAAGCCCACTGACAAGAGCCGACAGCATATCGTTATCGCCGAAGGTCAATTCCTCGACCGCTACCGAATCGTTTTCGTTGATGACCGGCATCATGCCGCGCTCCAACAATTTCGAAATGGTATCGTCCGCTTTTTGGTACAAGTCCTTCGTCAATAATAATTGCGCAGAGACGATATCGAAATTCTTGAATTCCGTCGCATACGCCTGCGCAAGCAGGCTTTGCCCGACGGCTGCTGCCGATTGCTTGTCGACAATTGTATCCGGGCGGGATAAATAACCCATGCTCGTGCATCCGGCTGCAACTGCGCCAGATGAGATCAAGATGACGTCATGCCCTTCTTCTTTCAAGCGGGCCAACGCCCCGACGTGTTCGCGCAACTTCGTGATGGACAATTTACCGTGGCTGTCCGTCAATGAGCTGCTTCCTATTTTCACTACTATTCTTTTCTTTTCCATTGTTACAGTCACCACCCGATTTTGATTATTTAATGAGCTCTCCCATTACGATCAAAAGCGGAAGAACCCGGTCTCCGTAAAACGCTTTACAATGGCTGACTTGCGTTGTCTGATAATAAGAATTATTATGCAATTAAATGCATTTTAAGTCAACTATTAATTTCAAAAATACTTATAAAACGGTTATCTAAATAATAAAACCTGCATATTTATGAATATTTATTCAAAAAGCCCGTTTCATTATAAACCATTTCCAGTTCCGGAGATGGCGGCTGCGCATTCTTCGCCGGCCGTTAATTTCCAGCGGCAGCTGATCGCGGGCAGCACACCAATCATAAGTAGCAAGTGTAACATAACCAGAGGGTACTTCAAGTTCAGGGAGGGGATTTCGCCTTATGAAAGGGCTTTCATTATGGATATAAAGTAGGTAAAAAGACATATTTAAAGATCAACAAAAGCCCACACCGTAAGGGATGCAGGCAAAATGCGTACAAGTGTTGCTATTTCATTCTAAAGTACCACATTCAATGAAGCGCTGTTTTCGACAGCTCACGGCGTTTGGCCGCTCGCCGATAGCCTTGGATGATATCGCTCAACGCACCCACAATCATAATGATTAGGATGCCGCCAAAAATCCACGTCAGCGCATTGGTTCCGCCGAATGTAGCGGTGAGGAACTGGCGGAATTCGGGATTGAGCAATTCAGAATTGATGAAGATCAAGATAAACACGAGCACTGAAACCGTTTGGACCGCGGCATTGAATGTAGCCAGCCGGTAATTCCAATAGCCGGCGCGCCATTGCCAAATGCCAAGCGACAACTCCAGGACGATGACGAGTGCAATGAATGGCCAATACGACAACAGCACGTCCTGGTTGAATACTGCCATTTGAAAGCGCAAGCCTTCCCCATCGTCAGTGTAAATGCCGAGTACTTTATCGGCATTGAAATAGACCGTCGTCCAGATGACCATCCAAATTAAACTGCCGAAGATCTGACTTTTTGCCACTTTCGCTTCCACCGGCTCGAGCAGCGCCTCCTGCCCTCCCCACTCTTTCAAGTCATCCGGCGTCCACTCGCCCATCGTCAGCCCGAGCGGCGTCTCCACGCCCGATTTATCCGCCCAGTCCATCACGGCAACGACGAGTGTGATCCAGAACAAAGTCTGCATGATGGTATTGAAGATCGCGCTGATGATGTTGCCGATCAACGAGCCGAGCACCGTGATTAGCGTCTCGTCCTGGCCGATCCCTGAAACGATGCCGACGATGGTCACGACAATGAGCGTGATGAGAACTGCCAACGGAATGACCAGCCTTAGCAAGCGGACATATAAATCGAAATAGCGCGGGCCGATCAAGTAACGCCTCACTTTTCCGTAATGCTCCGCCATGAGTGCTGGATGGCCGAATTCCTGGAGGACAGCCCGCTCTTCGCTTTCGCTACTGTCTGCCGTGAGCCGTTCCGAAAGTTTGCTTCTCAGGTCTTTTTCCGCGTCCTGGCGTTTTTCTTGCGGCAGCCGTTCCAGCACTGCCCGAATATACCGTTCACTTAGCTTCATAACCCCATCTCCTTTTGAGGCGGCCTATTATTAGCTCTATCATGAAGGATTTTTCTGGAAAATTCAATATAATAATCGGATTATTCTAATATTAAAATCCACTTAGGTTCCCTCTTTCTACGACAAAACCCGGCTGTCTGGTCAACAGCCGGGTTTTGTTTCTTCTATTGAAAAAGATGCTTCATCAATCGAGCTTGATCGTGATGGTTTGTGCGGGTGCGAGCAGCTCTCCATCCGCAGCGAATAGCTTGCTGGTGGTCAACTTAATTTCTTGTGCCCCATCTTCCACGATGAAGCCAACATTTCCTGATTTTACTTCTCCGGGTTTCAGCCCTTCATTCAACGATTCCAAATACACGTCATCTTCCCAAGTCTTCACTTCGCCGCTTTCTGTCTCGATCAATGCGACTGGCGCAAAATTCACTTCTTCGCTCGCAGCATTGTTGATTTCAACAAAGAACTTTGCCAGCTCGAATTCCTGGTCATGCGTGTAGGAATGGTAAAAATCGATCAAGCTATAATCCGGCGTGTATTGCAGCAGCTTCGTTTCATGGATGGTCAGCTCGATATCGCCGATCTGCACCTTCTGAGGCTCCATATTGGCTGCCAATAGCTCCAAGCCGCCTTTTGCATCACGCGCTTTCTGGCCAGGTTCCTGCAAGCGCCGGTCGTCGCTCACTTGTGGGCTAAGGACATAGTGTTCCGTGTACGCGGGTGCTTCCGCTAAAGACGCCGCAGTCGCCGTCCCCTGTGCTGTCTCATTCTGGCAGCCCCATAACATTGCCAATGGGACGATCAGCCATGCTAATCTCGCTTTCATCCAATCCGCTCCCTGCTATCGTTTATTGTTTGTCGTCGATCGTTACGTCCGCGCCCATCAAGTCGAAGATGATGCCGGCATGATCCGTATTGTCCAGTTGCCCTGCAAATTTCTGGCTCGCTGGCCCGTAAGCATAAACCGGCACGTCTTCTCCGGTATGGCCGCCAGTTGTCCAGCCTGTGTGCGAACGTTTATCGAAAATGCGCTCGATGGCGTTATCGATGTCCAAATATTCACCTTCGTCGGCTGCTTTTTTGACAGAAGCGATTTCTTCTTCAGTCAAGTCCAAGTCGATATAGCGTTCCAAGGTTTCCTCTACGCCGGCACCTTCCGTAATCTCAGAAGCCATGAAATCCGGTGTGCGCTGTGCAGCGAGAATTGGCTCCGCGAACCAATTATAGACGCCGTCTGCGCCGATCGAGAAACCGCCTGTCGAGTGGTCAGCTGTCGCCACAACCAATGTATTTTCATCTTGCTTGGCGAATTCGATCGCTGCCTGGAATGCTCGGTCGTAATCCTCCATCTCGCTCATCGCCGCGACGATATCGTTGTCATGGCCTGCCCAGTCGACTTGGCTGCCTTCGATCATCAGGAAGAAGCCGTCCTCGTCCTGTTCCAAGCGGTCGATCGCAGAACGCGTCATGTCTTCAAGAGACGGCACACTGTCTTCGCGGTCGATCATCTTCGGCAAGCCGCCTTCTGCGAACAGCCCGAGCACTTGCCCGTCGTCATTGGCGAGCAGCTCTTCTTTCGATGTCACATAACCATAGCCGGATTCCTGGAATTCCTCCGTCAAATCGCGGTCCGTGCGGTCGAATAGCTTCGTGCCCCCGCCGAGCAAGACGTCGATTTTATGTTCGCCGTCGATGCGCTCGTCGAAATAATCATCAGCGATGGCGTTCATGTTGCGGCGGCTGATATCGTGCGCGCCGAATGATGCCGGCGTCGCGTGGGTGATTTCAGAACTTGCTACAAGTCCGGTCGCTTTGCCTTGTTCTTTCGCCGCTTCCAAGACGGTTTTCACTTCCGATTCATCGTTGTCGACCGCGATGGCGTTGTTATAGGTTTTGATGCCTGCTGCCATGGCAGTGGCGGCCGACGCTGAATCGGTGACATTTTGTTGCGCATCTTCCGGATAGGTCATTTGCTGCCCGACCAAATAAGAATCGAAAGACATTTCATCCGCGAAACGCGCAGAAGGATCATCCTGCAAATAACGATATGCGGATGTATAGGATGTGCCAACGCCGTCGCCGATCAGGAAGATGACGTTTTTCGGTGCATCTTTGTCTTTGCCTTTCTCTTTCCCTTTCCCTTTGCCAGGGTTTTTGTGTTCTTTATGTACTTCGGCTTTGCCATTCCCGTGCGCTTCAGCTGGCGCGGACGGGGTAAAGCTCGTCACGGCAACCGCTGCCACCACGGCGGCTGGAACAATTTTTTTCATTGATTTTCGGATCATCTGGCATTCCTCCTCGTGTTTGTTGACCATCGCCAGTGTATCGAAGGAATATTAAGGAATTGTTGAGGGCGTGTATGGAATTTGTTAAAGAAATTCTATTTCCCGGGAAATAATTTTGGGGGGATTTCCAAATTAAAAACCGGCCTCCATTAAGGAAGCCGGTTTTTGGCCGATCAATCTTCGCGATCGACGAGTGATTTGTTTTTCTGGAATTTACGGAGTATTTCATAGACGACCGGCACGACCACGAGTGTCAGCAAGGTCGAGGACAATAAGCCGCCGATGACGGTGATCGCCAAGTCTTGGGAGACGAGGCCACCGCCACCGCTTGAGAGTGCCATTGGAATCATGGCCCCAATCGTAGCGATGGCTGTCATCAGGATCGGCCGCAGACGCGTCGTTCCTGCTTCAAGCAAGGCGTTGCGCACCGTCATGCCTTCGCGTTCCATATGGATGACCCGGTCGACAAGGACGATGGCGTTCGTTACGACAATCCCGATGAGCATGAGCAGCCCCATCATGACCGATACGGAAATTGTCTGGCCTGTGACATATAGGCCGACAAATGCACCGATGACCGCAAACGGCAGCGAGAATAGGATGGCGAATGGCGCAAGCCCGCCGCCGAACGTCACGACCAGGATAAAGTAAACGATCGCGATTGCCGCTGCCATCGCCAGGCCAAGCTGTGTGAAGGTTTCATTGATATCCGCCGTCACGCCGCCGGTTTCTACCGTCACGCCTGTCGGAAGATCCAGTTGATCCACATTTTCCTGGACGGCCGCACTTGGCGCAGACACGTCATTGCCCGTCACCGTGCCGGAAACAGTCGCATAATAAGCGCCTTCCGAACGGCTCAAGGTATTCAAGGTGGTGCCTTCTTCGACTTCGACCAATTCGCCGACAGTCATCATGGTACCTGCAGCTGTTGGCACAGGCGTCTCCAGAAGCTCTTCAAAAGTCGCTGCGTCTTGCTGGGCATCACGCTGGACAATGACTTCAAGTTCGCCGCCGTCTGTATTGACGGTCGTCAGCACTTCATTTTGGCCCCCGCCGGACAAAGCCATCGCGACTTGTCCCGCCGTCAGGCCATATTGGAGAATTTCCTGCTGTTCGATGCGTAAAGTATGTTCGACATAAGGATCTTCCGCATCGGAGGTCACTTCTTCCAAGCCGTCGACTTCGCTCATCGCGCCTTCGACTTGTGCAACGGTATCCATCAAATCATCGAGGTCTTCGCTGTACAATGTGTAGGCGACTTCACTCGATGCCGCCATGCCGCCGCCCATCATATCCTGTTCGCCCCACTCGCCTGATTGGCCGAGTCCTGCAAGATAGTCCGCGACTTCAGTGCGGGCTTCTTCGAATTCATCGACAGAAATCGAATCATCAAAGATCAAATACAATAATGCACCGTCTCCGCCGCCCATCATCATCTGGGACATATCGGCATTGGCTGAATCGTTGATCGATAATTGAAGAACGTCGATGTCTTCGCGTTCAAGCAAGTCCTGCTCAACCGCTTCGATGTTCTCGACCGTCTCTTCCTGCAACTCCCCTGCGGAAGGAGAATACGTGATATACATCATTTTCTCGGTTTGCGAGCCGAGGAACGAGAAGCCGATCAACGGTGTCAGCGCCAAAGACCCCGCGAGCAACACGACTGCAATGATCGATGTGATCCACTTATGGTTCAAGGCCTTCTCAAGGAATGAACGGAACCAAAGCGCCAGCTTTCCGACTTCTTGATGCTTCGATGCTGTTTTCTTGCCATATAATTTCTTCTTGAAGAAACTATGCGACATCGCCGGCACGATGCTGACCGCCACTGCAAGCGACGCAAGCAAAGCAAACGACATTGTCAGTGCGAACGGCAAGAACAATTCGCCGACCATTCCACCGACAAAGACCAGTGGCGCAAAGACTGCGATCGTTACAAGCGTCGACGACAAGATCGGCTTGAACATTTCGATCGTCGCCGATTGGATCAATTTGCGGCCGGATAATTTCTCTTCTTTCAAATGCATGCGCCGGTAAATATTCTCGACGACGACAATCGAGTCATCGATGACCCGGCCGATCGACACGGTAATGGCACCGAGCGTCATGATGTTCAAGGTGATATCGAGCCAGTTCAACAGGAGCAATGCCACGAAAATAGATACTGGGATCGAGACGATTGCAATGAGCGTCGAACGGAAATCACGCAAGAATACCAAAATGATCAGCACGGCGATCAAGCCGCCAAACAAGGCTTTTTCCACCATTGCAAAGACCGATTCCTCGATCGGCTCGCCTTGATCAAGCGTAATGTCGACGATCAAGCCGTCCACTTCGCTTTCCAAATCCGCCATCAAGTCTTTTACTTCATTGACCACAGTGACCGTATTGGCTTCCTGGCCTTTGACGATTTGAATCGCTATCGCATCTTCGCCATTGGTCCGGGAAATCGACTGCACTTTCCCGACCAGTTCCACATTGGCCAGTTCAGACAAGGCAACAAATGGTTCCGGATTGTCTTCTGAAGGCGTCACCGGAATCAATAAGTCACCGAACTCTTCAATAGAAGCAACCGAACCGTCGATATAGACCGCTTCTTCGCCTTCTTCAAATTCACGAAGGCCGAGCGACAAGGCAATATTGCTCGCTTCGATCATCTGCTGGATGTCTTCTTCCGTCACTTCACGGGCAGCCATCGCTTCTTCATCGTATGTCAGATGAACTTCTTCGACATGCTGTCCAGTGACAGTCGCAGAGGCGACGCCATCAATTTTCTCGATTTCAGGCAAAATGGCTGTCTGGACACGGTCCGTCAATTCGACAATCGATTCCGTCTCACTGCT
Source organism: Planococcus rifietoensis (assembly GCF_001465795.2). Taxonomy (NCBI): domain Bacteria; kingdom Bacillati; phylum Bacillota; class Bacilli; order Caryophanales; family Caryophanaceae; genus Planococcus; species Planococcus rifietoensis. The sequence continues at coordinate 3,078,405 of NZ_CP013659.2, forward strand.
GACAGACAGTGCAACCACCGGGAACATATTGAGGCCGATTGACATGATCGACGGAGTCTCCACTTCCTCAGGCAAGTTTACGCCATCGACTGCGGATTCAAGTTCCCGCTTTTTCTCATCCATATCGACTCCGTAATCGTATTCGATCTGGATTTGGGAGACATTCGAAGAGGAATTTGAATAAACTGCTTTGACATCCTCCAGGCTTTCGACTGCCTGTTCCACAGGTATCGATACTTCTTCCATCACCTGTTCAGGTGCAGCCCCCGGGTAGACCCCCGAGACGATTAAGTAGGGAATCGAAATATCAGGGATCGACTCCATCTTCATTTGGGTTGTTGAATAAATGCCGGCAAAGGTTACAATTAAAGTCAACAGCCACACGGCAAATTTGTTTTTCAGCACAAAACGCACGAATCCTTGCACACAAATTCTTCCTTTCTTTGACGAAATCCATTTACTACTCTATAGTAATGACCGATTGGTCAAGCGTCAAACAAGTAAGGGGAAAAGAGGAATCAAATATGTCAAAAAAGCAACAGATCCTGGAATCAGCGCTTCAACTCTTTGCTGAAAACGGCATTGAAGCTACATCTGTCCAGCACATCACCCAAGAAGCAGGCATATCAAAAGGCGCGTTCTACTTGTCTTTCCCTTCAAAGGAGTCATTGATCAAAGAAATCATCGATTCATTCATGAAAGGCTTTGTCGCCGATATTGACCGAGTAGTCAATAGCTCGAAAAAACCTGACGAAAAACTGCGCCTCTATTTTCTTGCCCATCTGGCATTGCTCGAAAAGCATGCAGATTTCGCCAAGATCTACGCACAGGAGCCGATGCATGCCCTGAACGAGGAAATTTTGGAGAAACTTATCCATTACGATACGTGGATCGACCGTTCGCTGCTGTCGTTACTGGACGAGTTATATGGAGAGCAGCTTCAAGGCCGCCGCTATGACTTGCTCATTTCCATCAAAGGCTTCGTGCGCATTTATTCGCAGCTGGTGTTGTTCCATCCATATCCTCACGATATCGAAAAAATTGCAGAGCTTCTCGTGGAAAAGACCAACGTGCTGGCTGCTTACTCCCATACGGCTTACCTGACAGAAGAAATGGTCGAATTGCCGATGCCCGGCCCCGAAGAAGTGACGACCGAAGAAAAATTGCTGTCGGTGATCGCCGAGTTACTGGAAGACGGACAGCACCCGCCGCTCATGGCCGAGTCGTTCTCGCTGCTTGCCGAAGAGCTCCAGTCGGAAATGCCAAGACGCGCCATCCTCCACGGCTTGCAGGCCAATATCTACGACTACGCCCCTGCCAAATGGCTGTCGTACCTATTGAAAAAATACGAACAGAAAAAAAGCCCAGACAATTAATGTCCGGGCTTTTTTCATGCGCTGATTTAGTTGATTTCCACGGTCCAGTCGAGGGTGTCTTCGACTTTGCCCGTCTGGATACCAGTGATCGTGTCGTACAGCTTTTGCGACAACTCACCGATTTCGTGATTGTTGATGATCATTTTCTGCCCTTGCCAGTTGAGTTCGCCGACCGGGGAAATGACTGCGGCCGTTCCCGTCCCGAAGACTTCCTCGACTTTTCCGGCTTGGTACGCTTCGTAAAGTTCATCGATGGCCATGCGTTTTTCCGTCACCGGAATGCCCCATGAATTCAATAATTCGATGATCGACATGCGCGTGATGCCTTTCAGGATGCTGCCATTAAGCTCAGGGGTAAACACTTCCCCATCGATTTTAAAGAAGATGTTCATGCTGCCGACTTCTTCGATATAGCGCTTCTCGACACCATCAAGCCACAGCACGTCCGCGTTGCCTTCTTTCTTGGCATTCGCTTGCGCCTGATAGCCTGAAGAATAGTTCCCCGCTGTTTTCGCCATTCCCGTGCCGCCTTTGACTGCGCGCGTAAACTTGTCTTCGACATGGATGACAACCGGCTGCAGGCCGCCTGGGAAATAAGAGCCTACAGGCGACAGGATGACCATATACTTATATGTAGATGATGGCCCTACTGCCAAATTGGCATCCGTCGAGATAATGTACGGGCGGATATAAAGTGATGTGCCCGGTGTTTTCGGCACCCAGTCTTTTTCGAGCTTGATCAATTGCTTCAAGTGCTCAAGCGCCAAATCCTCGTCGATCGGGGGAATGCTGAGACGCTCGCTCGATAGGTTGAGGCGCTCAAAGTTCTTCTCCGGACGGAACAGCAATACGCGCCCGTCTTCTGTATGGTAGGCTTTCATTCCTTCAAAAACCGTCTGTCCGTAATGGAAAATCATAGCTGCCGGATCCAAGGAAATCGGACCATATGGCACGATCTTCGGTTCATGCCAGCCTTTATCCGTTTGGTATTCCATGATGTACATATGATCAGTGAAAGTTTGGCCGAATGGAATCTGGTCTTGTGCCGGCTTGTCTTTCTTCGCAGTATTCTCGATTACTTCCAATTGATAAGTCGTCATGGTCATATCCCCTTTTGCAGTATGTTTTTATTTTCATGATTTCGAATAATTATACACACATTTCCAAGTGCTGAAAAGGCTGTTGGCCAAATTCGCCAAATATCGGACAATCGGCTCAGCGGATCAATTCCATGAAATGCATGAGAATTTTTGCCGTTAATCCCCAAATGACGCGGTCTTCGTATAAATAGAAAAATTCATCCACTTGCCGTGCACGCCAGCTGTAGTTTTCGCCTCCGGCAATCAAGTCATATGGAAAACTTTCCTCCGGCTGAATATCGAAATCGATGCGGTACACGCGCGGCTCGTTTTCAAGGAAAAACTTCAGCGGCACCGTGAAGACGCTATCGACTTCTGGCGGGTTCGGCTTAAAATCCGTGTCAGGATCGATAAAGCCCGCAAATGAATAGACGATCATGCCAAACGGCGAGACGATGTAATCGAGCGGAAACACATTGCTGATCGCCTCTTTTTGGATGCCGAGCTCTTCCATCGTCTCACGCAAAGCTGTCTCTTCCTCGTCTTCATCTCCGCGGTCGATGCGGCCGCCTGGGAAGCATATTTCCCCCGGCTGACGTCTCATTTCAAACGAACGCACTTCAAATAGGATATGGACGCCGTCTTCTTTTTCAATCAATGGGAGAAGAATCGCATATTTCGAGAAATCCCGGTTGCCGAGTACTTCAGGCACCCGCCCTTTGACTTTTCCCAAAATCTTTTCCGGTTCCATGCCATCACCTCGACTTTCTTTTTTCCTATCTTACCAAATAATCGATGGGCCCGGCCTTTCAATCGCTCCGGAAAGATGAAAAATCCGAATTCCCTTGCCATCTATTGGCGAACGCACTGCGCCTTCGCTACAATGGGAGCGGAGGGGATAGACGTGAACCGAAAAATATATATCGACAACGATTCCTATATCGCGGGCATGACCGTAAAAGACCCGCAGGCAAAGGGCGGCAATAATTTGGCGCTGCACGCCGGAACCCATCGCGAGCATTCACTCGAAAACCGGGAAGCCTTGCTTGCTTCACTTGGCTACAGCATCGATGAACTCGTCTGCGCCAATCAAACCCACAGCAACCATTTCCGAAAAGTAACCCGTGCAGATGCAGGCAAAGGCGCCCGCATTCTAGACGATGCGATTGCGGATACTGATGCGCTTTATACGCGCGACACAGGCCTTGTTCTCTCAAGTTTTGCCGCTGATTGTGTACCCGTAACTTTCTATCACGTAACGGAAGAGTTGGTCGGTGCCGTACATTCCGGCTGGCAAGGCACCGTCAAAGAACTCGTGCCGCACTTGTTTGCCCATTTGATCGCTAATGAAAATTGCGCGCCGGAAGGATTCCATGTCCAGATCGGCATGGCGCTCAGCCAGGAGAAATTTGAAGTGGATGAAGACGTCTACGTGAAATTCAAAGCACTCGGCTATGCCGACCCGTTCATCGACTTTAACGAAAAAACCGGGAAATACCATATCGACAATCAACTCACGGTCAAAACCCAGCTGGAACGCGCAGGCATTCCCGCAGAGCACATCGACATCGACCGCAGCTGCACCTTTAAGAGCCTAGATGGCTTCTCCTACCGCGAAGACAGACAATGCGGCCGCCATATGGCTTATATCGTCAAGAAATAGCAAAAAGCTCTTCCGCATAGGGAGAGCTTTTAGTGTTTTGAGAGTAAGAGCTGTTGATAGCTAGACTTTTTTTGATTTCATGAGCAATCACTTTTCCTTTATCACATAAATAATCGCAGTCTCGCTTGGGGTTGAGCTTTCGTAATGAGCCAGAAACCCACTGTCTCATTACTTCGCTTCACCCGTATGCGCGAGGCTGCTTTTTGATTTCATTGATTTAAATATGCGCAAGAGTAGCCTTTGCTTTACTGTTCACATGCTGGAACTAAGCTTAGTAGAAAAAGTAAGAGGTAGTTATCTCTTTACTACTGTAATAACAGTTGTTGGATCTTCTATAAAATTCCTGAAGGCTAGACACTTTTTCACTAACTATAAAACAAAGGATTGAGAAAACGGCATTTAGGCAACAAGGAAGTTCGATTTCCGCCCGAAGCTCAATCCCACCCCTATATGAAGATTTACAGTTCATTTAAATCATCAAAATCTCCCGAATGTCTTCTTCGCTCATCAACTGCACGGCTTCTGAACCGGATTGGATCATCTCATCCACCAAATCCTGCTTGCGCAGCTGCAGGTCGTACATCTTCTCTTCAATCGTTCCCTTCGCCACTAAACGCAGCACTTGCACTTCCCGCTTCTGCCCCATCCGGTGCGCACGGTCCGCTGCCTGCTGTTCGACGGCCGGGTTCCACCATAGATCATACAAGATGACCGTATCGGCCCCCGTCAAATTGAGTCCGGTGCCCCCCGCTTTCAAGGAAATCAAAAACAGGTTCTCTTCGCCTTCGTTAAAGCGGTCGCATAATTCTACACGCTCTTTCGGCGGCGTCGAACCATCCAAATAGAAATACGACCTTCCTGAGCGCAACAGCGACTGGCCGATGATATTGAGCATGCCCGTGAACTGAGAAAACACCAGCACGCGGCGGCCGGTGAGGCGAGCCTCTTCCAAAATCTCCAGCAATTGTTCGAATTTCGCCGAGCCGCCTTTATAATCTTCTACAAACAACGACGGGTGGCAGCACAATTGCCGCAGGCGCGTGAGTCCCGCAAGGATGCGGATGCGGTTTTTGCGCATGCTATTGTCGCGCAGATGCTTTAAGGCTTCGTGACGCAATTCCGCAAGATACGCCGTGTACAGTTTCTTCTGTTCTTCGCGGAGCTCGGAATGTTCGATGCGCTCGATTTTTTGCGGCACTTCCCCGAGCACTTCCGCTTTTGTCCGGCGCAGCAGGAACGGCCGCACGCGCTTGGCGATATCGGCGTTGCGCAGTTCCGCAAACTGGCTGCGGTCCGGAAGCAGCGCCGGAAAGACGACGTGGAAAATCGACCACAACTCATCGAGCGAGTTTTCGATTGGTGTCCCGGTAAGCGCGAAACGATGCCGTGCGTTCAGCTCTTTCACGGCTTTGGCGGTTTGGGTCGCCGGATTTTTAAAGGCTTGTGCTTCATCGAAGAAAATCGTATGGAAGGCCCAATCCTTATACGCTCCCCTATCCATCCGCAGCGCCGGATAGGAAGTGATATAAACATCACCGATCTTGTTCAAGGCTTTGGTCCGCTGTGCTTTCGGGCCGTCGACGATGACTGTCCGGATCTCCGGTGCAAAGCGCTCGAATTCGGCTTGCCAATTGTACATGAGCGAAGAAGGCGCAACGATCAGCGCCGGTTCGTCGCTCTTGCGAATGTCTTCCAGCACCGATTGCACGAAAGCGATGCTTTGGACAGTTTTTCCGAGTCCCATCTCATCTGCCAATATGCCGCCGAACCCATATTTCGCGAGCAGGCGGAACCAGCTGAATCCGCGCTTTTGGTAATCCCTTAAAATGCCTTCAAAATGATCCGGCAATTGTTGTGCCTGCGTCCACGGATGGTGCAGCTCTTTTAACAAGCGCGCAAATTCCGTCCCGGTCTCCGATAATTCATGCTGCTCGAGGCTCCCGGCAAGCCGCATGCCTTCTAGCAGCGGCACGCGCTGGACGCGTTCAAAATTCTCTTCATCGATGTTCATGACAGCCAGATATTCCTCAAACGCCGCCATACCCGGAGTTTCAAGCGACATTAACGTACCGTTAGGGATTCGGAAATAGCGCTTTTTCTCACGAATGGCGCGAATAATCCCCCGCAATTCTTCTTCCGGTATGCCCCCGAGATCAAAGCGGAACTCCAGCCAATCGGTCCGGTCTTTCGGCAGATTGACACGGATTTTCGGCCCCGGCAAGGTTTTTTGGATGCGCATTTTCACCGAAGTCGTCGCATAGACCTCAAGCCATTGTTCCAGCATCGGCACCGTATCGTAAAGGAAATCGTATTCCGCTTCTTCGTCCTGCAGATAGAAACCGCCGTCCGTTTTCGTCAGCCGCCCCGACTCCATCAAGTCCATGATGGCCCGTTCTTTTTCGAGCTGGCGGAACACACCTGGATACTGACGATAAGTTCCGTCGGGCTCTTCGCACGGATTGATGATGAGCTGGCCATAATGAAATTCAAGGCCCGCAAGCAGTCGGCTGCGTACACGGTCGAGATAGAGCTTCGCGCGCAGCGGCGTTTCCCCGATTTTCTCAATCGCGTTTTCAGTCACGATGACCGGCCCGAGCTTTTCCAGCCCCGGCAAGACGGATTTCATCATATGGGCGACTTGGCTTTCGTCGACCGGCAGCTCCTCGCCTGCCCCTTGCATCAATTCCTGCAAGCCTGACAGGCGCTTCATATCGGCTGCGGCCGGCTGGACAATCGCATCTTCCGTCAAGGCGATGCCGTATTTCGGAAAGATTTGAAGACGCTCCAACCCCCGGACGATCAAGCGGTATCCGCTATCGCCGTGGTCCAGTCGAAATGACACCGGCAGTGTATCCGTTACGTGAAACGGCAGCACTTCTCCGAGCGGATTCTCGAATTTGGCATGCGTTACTTTGCGCAATAATGGCAATAGGCGCTCCCAATCACTTGCGGAAACGAGCAATTTCCCGTTTTCATACGCCTGGGGATTGGTTTTATCGAGCACTTGAAGCAGCTCCAGGACCGGTTGTTCAAGTGCATGGCGACTTGGGTCGTACGGAATCGCTGCGGTCTCCTCGTATTGGCCATTCGACAGGGCCGAGACGAAACGCAGGGGATCCCGGACATTTTTCAAGATGGCCGTGCCGCTTCTGAACGTCAGCGCCAATTGCTCTTTGCCTCCGCTGCGGATGGTTGCTTCGACGTGATACGGCACGCGCCGGTCGAAGCGATGAAGCCGTGCTGAAGGCTTATCGTCATCTTCAAACAAGCCGAACATCTGCTCAGCGAGCGGGCGCTCCCGCTGGCCAAGTTCTTCTGCTGCAATCATAACCGCTGCAATGTGATGGCAATATGTATGGATGAATCCAACGGGTGGGCAGCTGCATTCCGCCTGGATGGTACCGGCTTGTGAACGGGCCAGCTTGACGTGGAATGAGCTGCGCCCTTCAACGGTAGCTGTTATGGACTGGTCATTGGCTTCTGTGATGTTGACTTTTCCGGCCATTTGAAACGCTCGGCCTTTTTTGTAGGCAGCCTGGCCGCATAATTTGCGGATGTGTTTATCGCTGATCCAAAATTCCATAGCGGCCCCTTTCTTCTGCGTGATATTGTCATGCTCTCATTATCCGGCATGCCGCGTTTGTCTTCAAGCGGAGGCGCTTTACACAGCAGTGCTTTCGACTTATAATAGACTTAATTTTCAGATATTAATTGATAGCTTGATTTCAAGGGGGAGATCGCAATGGCCCGTGCCCATCAAAGCATATTCATTCAAGCGCCGATCGACGAAGTGTTCCAGTTCGCCAAGAAGCCCGGAAACTGGACGAGTTTCTACAATCATTTATCCAAACCGGAAAAAATCGAAGGCACCGGCGAAGCAGGCACTGAAGTCGAGACGGTATTTTCCATTGTCGGCTTGCGCTTCCCGGTGACAATCAATGTGGTGCGCTGTGAACGCAGCGGCGAGGAAGGATTTTGGGAAGGCATCATCACCGGCAGCTTTATCGCCCACCAAAAGAGCCATTACCGCTCGATGGACGGCGGAACGGAAGCGGTCTTCGAACTGGAAATTGATCTGCCCCACAGTGCATTTGACCGTTTCACTGAGCGGCTCGTCTATGACCGGCTGGAGCGCAACACCCTTCGCCACACGCTTGAAAATCTCAAGGCGGCCTGTGAATTGGAACGTTAAATCTATTTGCCGAAAGGATGAATCACATGAGGTTGGAAGGTAAAGTAGCGATCGTCACCGGGGCCGCTTCGGGCATGGGAAAATCCATCGCCGCCCTGTATGCGAAAGAAGGCGCGAAAGTCGTCGTCTCCGATATTAACCAGCACGGGGCCGATGCTGTCGTTGAAGAAATCAAATCCAGCGGCGGTGAAGCGATCGCCGTCGCCTGCAATGTCGCCAAAGAAGCAGATATCCAAACCTTGGTCGACAGCGCCGTCGCTGAATACGGCACGCTTGATGTCCTGGTCAATAACGCCGGCATCATGGACAATTTCGAAGCTGCCGCAGACATCGACGACGACAGCTGGGAGCGCATTTTCGCAATCAATACGACCGGCGTCATGCGCGCCACCCGAAAAGCGCTGAAAGTATTCCTTGAAAAAGGCTCTGGCAATATCATCAATATTGCATCTGCCGGCGGCTTGCAGGGAGCGCGTGCCGGGGCCACCTATACCGCATCGAAACATGCTGTCGTCGGCTTCACGAAAAATACCGGTTTTATGTATGCCAATAACGGTATCCGCTGCAACGCGATCGCACCCGGTGGCGTCGAGACCAACATCGGCTCTACCATGACCCATATCAGCGAATTCGGCATGGGCCGCACGCAACCCGGTATGGCGGTCAACCCGCGCATCGGCAAACCAGATGAAATTGCCTATGTCGCCTTGTTCCTTGCTTCCGATGAATCAAGCTTCGTCAACGGCACCGTCATCACCGCGGATTCCGGCTGGCTCGCTTATTGAACTAATGGAAAACCCGTATGCCGAATTCCGGCATACGGGTTTTTGGACATTAAAAAACACCCCGCATAAATGCGGGATGTATCGATAGCTGCGGCGTATCAGGCCACGCTCCACAACGTGTTCCATAAAGGAATGCCTGTCCGTCTTATGCAGCTTAGCTCATCGCGTAGTTAACAATAGCCTATGTGCCGCGCACTGTCAACTCCAAAAATCCGAAGCCTCTACCTTCCCTATTAAAACTGACCCCTAAAAATTATTCAGAATTGATACTTTTAACTAGGTCAATTACTTGCTACAGTAGTTCAAAACTACATGGCATAGCTGGAGGGCCTTGCGCCTGGCGGATGTCCAAGAAAGAAGGAATCGTTTCATGCAAAAAACTACGACTTATTCCAGTTCCAAAACCTATGATTTGATCATCACTTCGATGCTCATCGCACTTGTTTTTGTGGCGACGATGCTGCTCAATATCCGCCTGCCGATCGCGGCAAATGGCGGGCTGGTCCACCTCGGCACGACGATGCTGTTCACGGCAGCGCTATTATTCGGCCCGAAAAAAGGCGCCATCGCCGGTGCTGTCGGAATGGGGCTCTTCGATTTAGTATCAGGCTGGACACTGTGGGCGCCGATCACCATCATCGCACGCGGCTTGCAAGGCTATTTGGTCGGTAAAATCGCTTGGTCGGGCGGACGCGGCGGCGAAAGCCTCGGCTTCAACATCCTGGCTGCAGCGCTGTCCATTCCGGTCATGGTCGCCATCTACTATATCGGTGAAGCGATCATTTTCAGCAGCTGGATCATTCCGGCAGCCTCTATTCCAGGAAACCTCGTACAAAATGCAGTTGGCTTGGCACTCGCCATCCCTGTCGTAGCGGCGTTGAAGAAAACGCCTTACTTCAGAAATTAAGCACCTACTCCCCCTCCGAAAAATCGGCAGGGGGGGTTCTTTGGTCTCTTTTGGAACTGGCCACCCAATTAATACAAAAAACCGCTGAGAAACTCAGCGGTTTTTTAAACGATTAAATTTGCGGTGTCAAATCTTCCGGCGCGTGATCGGCCGGTTTCACTTCATTCAAGTCCAGCGTTTCGGCTGTATATTTATGAACATGTTTTAATAGTTCCTCATTGTCCATCAAGGATTTTCCATAAGACGGAATCATTTCCTTGATTTGCGGCTCCCATTTTTCCTGTTCCTGAGGGAAGCAGTTGGCAAGCAGCTTCAGCATGACATGTACCGCAGTGGATGCTCCTGGCGATGCGCCAAGCAGCGCGGAAATCGTGCCGTCCGCTGATGTGACGAGTTCGGTACCGAATTGCAGTGTACCTTTCCCGCCTGCATCGGTATCTTTAATGACCTGAACGCGTTGTCCTGCGACGACGAGTTCCCAGTCATCACTTTTCGCATTCGGGACGAATTCGCGCAATTCTTCCATGCGCTGTTCTTTCGACTGGATGACTTGCTGAATCAAGTATTGCGTCAAGGACAAGTTTTTCGCTCCGCCTGACAGCATCGTCAATACATTATTCGGCTTGACGGATGCTACCAAGTCCATATAAGAACCGGTTTTCAGGAACTTCGGCGTAAAGCCTGCGAATGGCCCGAACAACAAGGATTTCTTGTCGTCGATAAAGCGGGTATCCAAGTGAGGCACGGACATCGGCGGTGCGCCGACTTTCGCTTTTCCGTAAACTTTCGCGTGATGCTGTTCGATAACTTCCGGGTTTTTGCAGACCATAAATAGGCCGCTGACCGGGAATCCACCGATATGCTTCGATTCCGGAATGCCTGATTTTTGGAGCAAGTGGATGCTCGCCCCACCGCCGCCAATAAAGACGAACTTCGCTGTGTGTACGTCGAGTTTGCCGGTCTCCAAGTTTTTAACTTTCAGCAACCAACGGCCATCTTTCATTTGTTTCAAATCCTGCACCGCATGGCGGTAGTGGACGTTAACGTCTTCTTTTACGAGACGGTCAAACAGCATGCGCGTCAAAGCGCCGAAGTTGACGTCCGTGCCCGTATCGATTTTCGTCGCCGCGATCGGCTCGTTGTCTTGGCGGTTCGCCATGATCAACGGCATCCATTCTTTCAGTACTTCCGGGTCGTCGGAAAATTCCATACCCGTAAAGAGCGGATTTTCAATCATTGCGTCAAAACGTTTTTTCAGGAAACGGATATTGTCTTCGCCTTGCACCATGCTGATGTGCGGAAGCGGGCGAATGAAGTCCTCAGGGTTTTTCAACAATCCGGTTTTCACGAGATGGGACCAGAACTGGGCTGACACCTGGAATTGTTCGTTGACGTCAATGGCTTTGCTGATATCCATCGTGCCGTCCGGTTTTTCTTTCGTATAGTTCAATTCACAAAGGGCTGCGTGGCCAGTACCGGCGTTGTTCCATTCGTTTGAACTTTCTTCGCCTGGGCTCGACAATTTCTCGAACACATTGATTTTCATGTCTGGAGATAATTCTTTTAAGAGAATCCCCAGCGTCGCACTCATAATACCAGCACCGATTAAGATTACATCTGTATCAGTTTCTCTATTGCTCATGTATACCTTCCTTTTCTACGCAAGTATTAGCGGCTTTTCGAGTCCACCGCTTCCGTGTTAAATCCATCATCTATTGTATGCCTGTGTGACACAAAATTTCTACTACTAACGGACAATTATAAACCATTTTGCGTAAGGATTAAAGAAAATAAGCCTTTTGTGCAAAGCCATAAGATGAAAAAGCAGATTCCTGCACTGAAGGCGCGCAATCCCCCTTCGAACGAGCAGCTTGGTTTATTCCCTAATCTGTATCCATGCAAAAAGAGACCGTCATTTCGACGGTCTCTCCAGAGTCTTCATTGCCATTGAGTTTCACCAGCTTGGCTTGGAAGCGAATTTCTTGTAAAGGGCAAGCAGACACCAGAACAGCAGGGCTGTGGCGAGAAAACTGGCCAGGTACTCGATCGGGGACGGGGAAACGGCATAACCGAATGATACTTCCGACTGCAGCACATGCTCATTCGCCCATAACGCTTCGATATTCGGCTGGTACAGCATCGTTTTCGCATATCCGACCGTAAATGTAATAACCCAATACAAAAGATGGACCATTATGGCCCCGGCTGCCGCCTGGCATATCAGCTTCATCCCGCTCACCCCTTTTTCCATATTTTAGCATAAAAATAGAAGTGCGCCTATATAGAATTCCAACTGTTCCCAATTTTTTAATTTATGTTCGGTTCGCGCTGTGGAATGGGCAGCTGATTATATGATCGTCGACCATTCCTACTGCCTGAAGAAACGAATAGCTCGTGACGGGGCCGACGAATTTAAAGCCGCGTTTTTTCAAATCTTTGCTGAGCTTTACCGACAATTCCGATTGGGCGGGAATCTGCCCGTCTGATTGCCATTCATTGATCACCGCTTTGCCGTCCGTGAAACTCCATAGATACTCGGCGAAACTGGTGAATTCGGATTGAATCTCCTTCACCGCCTGTGCATTCGTGCGCACGGATTGGAGCTTGGCACCGTGTTTGATCACGCCGTATTGCTCCTTGATCTCAGCAAGTGCTTCATCCGTTAATGCGGCGCAATAATCTATATCGAAATTGTGAAAAGCGTCTTTGTAGCTATCGCGTTTTGACAGCACGATCTGCCAGGACAAGCCTGCTTGGGCGCCTTCCAAGCTCAGCATTTCAAATAAATAACGTTCATCGCGGCTCGGCCGGCACCATTCCTCGTCATGGTAGGCTTGCATCCGTTCGTCGTCTTTTGGCCATTCGCATTGCGCCATTGGAGCACCTCTTCCTGTTTTTTTATGATGAAAAAAAGAAGCGGCAATCCTTCCCGCTTCTTTACCGATGATCGTCTTCCGGCGTTTCCCGGTCCTCTACTTTGACGCTTTTTACAGGCGTTTGTTGATTCGGCACATCATCCACTTTATTGGACTTGCTCTTTTTCAGCATCACAAGGATACTGCCGACCAAAAGCCCGGTAATGAGCAGAAAAAGGCCAAAGATGATGAGCGCCACCGTAATCCCACCAGGCATTTCCATTTTTATTTCCCCCTTTCGCTATCGTTCCTTAGGTTCTTTTCATTGTTCATTCTCCAGTTTTTTAACGCGCAATTCCAGTGCCTTGATGCGCTTTTGCAAATCCGTTTCATCCGACTGCAGCTTTTTGTTCTTGTTGGCCGCTGATTTTACGGCAGCTATTACCAGCACGATCGCCAAAATGAAAAAGCCCAGAAGGAAGAACGTTGCAATGATATCGCCTATATTGAACATCATCATATTATCCACAATTCATATCCCCTTCCAATCATGGTGTAAACTTCTACAAACTTTACAGAAAACCCTTTTATCGCGGCATGCAGTCAATATTAAAAGCCGCTTTCATAAATCCCCTTGAAATTAAAATTCATTCAACTCACTAAAAAGCCGAAACCTTCTTTTTGAAGGCTTCGGCTTTTTATATATTCAGCAATGTGTCTACTGCAGCAGTTCATTTACTATACGGCTCGGAAACTTATTGAAATGAAAACCAGCTCAAGCCGAAAAATGCCGGTTCAACTTCGGAATATACATGGAGAGGAAAATCGAACGGCCCGCACTAAATGCTATGAAAGCAAGCCATAAGCCGTGGTTGCCGAACAGGGGGACGGCGAGAAAATAGACGGCCAAAAACAGCAGCAACGCCATCATCATCGACTTCCGGACAGGCGCTGTTTCCGTGGCTCCCGTGAAGATGCCATAAAAAATGATGCCGATGCTTGTGGAAATCGGAAACAGCAATAGCCACAGGCTGTAATCAGACGCAATGGTGATAACTTCGGGGATTCCAGTAAACAGCCGGATGACCGGGCCACTGAACAGCCAATACACAGCAGTCAAAAACAGCGCCGTGATAAGCGCCCATTGGCTGGCTAAAGCGAGCGTCCGTTTATACAAGCCTTCGTCCCTTGATCCGACTGCTTTACCGGATAAAATACTCGAGGCATTCGAGAAGCCATCGAAAAAATACGCCATCAAATAATGAATTTGAATCAGCACGGCATTGGCAGCCAATGTCTCGGTGCCAAACGACGCACTTTTGTATGTAAAGATATTGAATACTGCGAGCAGGCAGACGGTCCGGATAAACAGATCCTGATTGACAGCGATCATTTTTTTCAAGGCCGCGCCTTCGAAAATCTGCTGGAGCGGCAAAAGCTTCAGCGTGAATTGTGTCCGTTTCATGAGGAAGTAAATGCCCAAAACCATGGCACTCACTTCGGCGATCAAGGTGGCCGATGCGACCCCGGTGACGCCCCAGGCGAATCCCGTCACGAACAGCAAATCGAGCGCGATGTTCAATAAGTTCATGGCGATTTGGATCGTCACCGCAAGCCGGATGCGCGACATGCCCATCAGCCAGCCGAGAATGACGTAATTGATGAACGTCACCGGCACACCCCAGACACGGATATGGAAATAATCCAGCGCCAATGCTTCTACGTCCTGAGCCGGATTGAGCAAAGCCATCGCCGCTGTCGCGATCGGGTTTTGGAGGATCAGGAAAACGAGCCCGATTAACAGCGCGATGAAAAACGGCCGGATAAACGACAGCGTCTCCTGCAGCTCATCCCGCGCGCCGAGTGCTTGTGCGGCAAAGCCGGACGTGCTGACGCGCAAAAAGCCGAACAGCCAGTACATCGTATTGAAGATTACGGTGCCGATCGCGACGCCCCCCAGATAAGCGGGGTCCGGCAACTGCCCGACGACCGCGGTATCCACGGCCCCGAGCAAAGGCGTCGTCACGGTTGAAAAGGTTAAAGGCAAGGCCAACGCCAAGTATTTTTTATGATTCATGGTGCACTCCTGTTCAGTCGAATAAAGAAACCAATTGTTTTGTATAAGGATGGCGTTCATCTGCGAACAAATCGTCTTTCTCGAAACGATCGACGATCTGCCCTTCTTTCATGACCAGTATTTTTTGGCTCAATGCCTGAATGGCCAGCAGATCATGGGAAATGAATAAATAAGATAAATCCAATGCATCGCGGAGATGATCCAGCAGCTTCAAGATCGACATTTGCGTCAAGACATCCAAGCTCGAAGTCGGTTCATCCAGCACCACAAGCGCGGGCTCCAGGCTGATGGCCCGCGCAATCGAAATGCGCTGCTTCTGGCCTCCGCTCAGTTCATGTGGGTAGCGCGATAACAAATCCGGCGAGAGTTCCACCGCTTCCATCAATTGGCGCGCCAGCTGTTCTTCACTGCCATGCTGGAAGTGGGTCAAAGAGACTTGCGCGCCGTACTGGCGAAACGGTTCCATCAATGAATGGCGGATCTTCAACTTCGGGTTCAGCGAAGAAGCCGGATTTTGCATGACGGTTTGCAGTTGGCGACGGTACGGGCGGATTTCCCGTTCGGTTTTATTATGCAATGGCGCGCCTTCAAACAAAATCTCCCCTTGGTCAAGACGCTCCAATTGCAAAATGCAGCGGGCGAGGGTGCTTTTGCCGCATCCGCTTTCGCCGACAATTCCGACGCATTCCTGTCGGTCGAGCGAGAAGTTGATGTCTTTTAGCACCGGGATGCCCGGTTGATAAGACTTTTGAACATCGTTCAATTGCAATAAAGGCACGCGGTGTCATCTCCCTTCAATAGCTGGGAAGCTGCGGACAGGCTAGGAGACGCTGCCATCAACGCTCGGGTATAGGGATGCTGCGGTTGGTTCAGGACGCTTTGTTTATCGCCTATTTCGACGACTGCCCCTTCTTTCATCACAATGATTTGGTCGGCGTGTTTTCGCACATGCCGCAGATCGTGGGTGATAAAGAGCATCGCACATCCGGTTTCCTGCCGCAAATCCGCAAGCAAACGAAGCACTTTAAAGGCCGAAATGCTATCGAGTGCCGCTGTCGGTTCGTCTGCAATGACGAGGTCCGGCTTTGTCAAAAGCGCCAAGGCAATCGAACTACGCTGAAGCTGCCCGCCGCTCAATTGAAACGGGTAGCGCGTATACATCTCGGGCTTCAAGCCGACCGACTCGAGCGCTTGTTCCGCCATTTCCCGGCGCTGCGTTTTCGACAGCTTGAAATGGGCTTTTAAAAATTCATCAAAATGGCGGCCGATTGTATGAAACGGCGTAAAAGAACCTTGATAGTCTTGAAATATATAGGAAATGGAAGTTCCCCGCAAGCGGCGCATTTCTTTTGCACCAAACTGCAGGATATCTTTTCCATTATAAAGCGCTTTGCCCCGGGCTTTCAAATTCGGTGCGAGCAAACGGCCGATTGCGGAGGCGGTGACGCTTTTGCCACTGCCGCTTTGCCCGATGATGGCGAGCCATTCGCCTTTTTGGATATCAAAGGAAATGCCCTTAACAAGTGGGACCTCTCCGGCCTGGACCGTTAAATTTTGTACAGAGAGCAACGTCATTCTGCCACTTCCTTTTTCACGTCAAATTTATCGCGTAAATAATCGCCAAGCAAATTAGAGAACAAGACGACCGTCACAATGGCGAGTCCGGGATAAATCATCAAGGCCGGAACCGTCTGGAAATACGGGCGTGCTTCATTGAGCATCGCGCCCCATTCCGGAGCCGGCGGCTGTGCGCCGAGCCCGATGTAAGACAAGGAAGAAATCAATAAAATGATTTTCCCCAAGTCCAGGCTGGCGAGCACCAAAATATGGCCGATCAGATGGGGAAACAAATGCTTCCACATGATGCGCCATTCACTCAAGCCGTTGATCTTGGCCATAGTGATGTAATCTTTCTGCCGTTCCGTGACCACTGTGCTGCGGGCAAGGCGTGCGTAATTCACCCATTTGACCAAAATGATCGCTAGCAGCAGGTTCTCGATGCCCGCTCCGAGCAAACCGCTCAGCACGATGGCAACGACTGTGTCCGGAAACGCCAAAAACGCATCCGCCACCCTCATCAGCAAGCGATCGACAAGGCCGCCCTTGAATCCAGCAATGACGCCAATCGGAACGCCGATAGCGACCGCCAACAACAGCGCCAAAAAGCCATAGCCGACCGTCAATTGGAACCCGAGCAGGATGCGCGTCAGCATATCACGCCCCAAATGATCGGTGCCAAACGGATGCTGCCAGCTCATCGGGAGCAAGCGCTCATTCAAATCAACAAACGACGGATCATGCTTCAATATCAGAAACGCGTAAACCGCAACCGAAGCGATCAGGATCAGGATAGCCGATAAAAAGACCTTGGTGGCACGCGTTTTATTTACAGTAAGCCGGTTTTTCATCACACTCTCCCCTTTCCTTTTAAGCGCAGTTCCGGATTTAAATAGCGATACGACAGATCAACGATGCTGTTGATCACAAATACCAGGATCGCCATGACAAAAATATAGCCTTGGATCATCGGGTAATCCCTGCTGCGAATCGCATCGACCACCATCTTGCCAATGCCGGGATAGGCGAAAATCACTTCAATGACAACGACTCCGCCGATCAAGCTGCCTAGGCTGACGCCAAATACCGTGATGACCGGCGGCAAGCTCGCTCGCAGCACATGGCTGAAGAAAATCCGCGGCTCTGAAATTCCGCGGGCGCGCGCAGCTCGGATATTTTCCTGGTTCAAAGAATCAATCAAGCTCGAGCGCAATAGCCGAACATAGACGCTTGAAATCGCGAGACCCAACGTAATAGAAGGAAGGACGGCAGAATGCAAGCCGTCCCTCCCCATTGTCGGCAGCCATCCTAGGCGGACGCCGAGCAGATCGATCAATATAAGGCCCAGCCAGAAACTTGGAACGGCTGCACCGAGCAACGACAAGCCGCGGCTCACTTGGTCGATCCAGCTGCCTCTGTAAAGCGCAGCAAGTGACCCGAGCGGCAAGGCGACCAGTACCATGACGAACAGACCGCCGAGCGTCAATTCCAAAGTTGCCGGAACGCCGCTCCACAACATGTCCATGACGGGCTGGTTGGAAATATAGGAATTCCCGAAATCCAAGCGGGCAAAATCCACCAGCCACTCGCCGTACTGGACGAGCAACGGCTCGTTAAACCCCATGTCCTCTCGCAATTGCTCCACTTGTTCAGCCGATACCGATAAATCATCGACGCGCAGGATCGACAGCACCGGGTCTCCCGGAGCCATGCGCGCGAACAGGAAACTAACGAACGTGATCAATAATAGAAAAACCGCAACTTCGGCTAAGCGGCGTGTAATGATGCGAATCACTTACTCCACATCCAATTCGTTCGTCAGCATATAGTATTCGCTTCTCGTCGTCGTCCAATTTTTCACTTTGTCGGAATTATAGGCAACAAGCGTATTTGGATGCAGCACAAACGAGTTGTACATCTGCTCATCGACGTAGCTGGCGATTTCTTCCGCGATATCCGAACGCTGTTCCTGTCCGACGACCTGGTTCAATTCATCAATCATCGCCGTCAGTTTGTTATCGTCTGCACCGCTGAAATTGAGTGCACCATCCGGATGATAAGTCGCGTTCAAATAATACCCCGCATCCCCGCGCGGCGCCGTTAAGTTGCTGTAAGTCGTCAAATCCCAGTCTCGGTTGGCGGCCATATGCTCTTCAGGGATTTCGATTTGTTCAATCACCACTTCAATGCCCAGCTGGCCGGCATCTGATTGGAACACTTGTGCAATCAAGGGCAGATCGGCGCGTGCGCTATAGGTCAATAGCGTCCAGGTCAGAGGTTCCCCGTCTTTTTGCATCACGCCGTCCTGCTCTGTATAACCTGCCTGTTCCAAAAGTTTGCGTGCTTCATCGATTCCACGCTTTTTTTCAGGATAATCCGGTGCAAAAGAGAAAGAAGACGGGAACGGCCCTGTTGCCACTTCCGCATGGCCGCTCAAAATCGTCTCAGCAATCATGTCCCGGTCGATCAATGCATCGATCGCTTGGCGGACATGAACATCTTTCAAGGACTCGCGCTGCAAGTTCATGGTCATCTGATGGACGCGGAATGTCGAAGTCGATTCGACCGTTACGCCGTCGATCGCCTCCAATTGTTCGACCGTTTCCACTTCAGGACGGAACACGATGTCCGCGCCTTTTGATTCAAGTGCAAGCGAACGGGCATTGGCATCTTCGTTAAATGAAAATCTCGCTTTCTCCAGTTTGGCAGCACCGTCCCAATAGCCTTCAAAGCGCACCAAGTCTACTGCAGTACCCGGTGTAAACGAAGCGACCGCAAACGGCCCAGTCCCGATCGGCTTGTTAATGAAGTCGGTTTCGCTGACATCGATGATCGAGGTATTCGGATGCACCAGTTCAGAAGGGAATTCCGGGAACGGCATCGTCGTTGTAATGGTCAATTCCGGCCCTTCGACAGCAATCGACTCGATGCGCAACGCATTCTTAATGGCGATATTATCGGTCATGGCGCGTTCCAAGGAAGCTTTTACCGCTTCACCGTCCATCGGCTTGCCGTTTTGAAACGTCACGTCTTCACGCAGCTTGAATGTCCAATTCTGGCCATCTTCGCTCGACCAGCTCTCGGCCAGCCACGGTTCGATCTCCAAAGTTTCATCGTTCAAATAAACCAAAGTCTCGGCAATCCCAGCACGTAATGGCACATAGCTCGTGTCGACGTGGGGATCGAGTGAATTGGTCGCGAAATTAAATAATAAATTCACTTCTTTGGCGGCATCTTCCCCGCCCTCCGCTGATGACTCCGAACAGGCGGACAATATTAGCGCCATAGTGGCCAATGCTGCGAGCAGAACCAATAGTTTCTTCATAAAATCTTCTCCTTTTGAATAATGTCGGTAAAACCAGCAAACTTTTCTTACGCAAGTCGAGCATAGTGAATTCCTAAAAAGTAATTATTACGATTTATAAAATCGAAAAAAATTTTAGCCTCTGGTCCAGATGGCTAAAGATGTTCTATGTATTGAAAAGCTCCTGATAAAGGCTTTCGGCAATACGAATCGAATGCAAAGAGTAAATGTTACGATTTACATCATATACCTTAGTTTTTCATTGCGCAAGCACAATTTGGAATGGATACTATTTTTCATAAAAAAAAGAACCTGGCTTCTATTTCAGCCTGCTCTTCTCTTTCTTACTTCATCTGGCTCCGGACATGGGGAGCAATCATGACCGCTTCGACCGATAAATCGACGGCTTCAAAATCAGGATCGATGCATTCCCGCCAGTACGCCATGTGTTTTTCGTCGATCCAATGCGTTGAAGATTCCACCGCCTCCCCGCCTGTTCCCTGAACCGAATACCAATATAAATACTCAGCCCCGTCAAGCGTTTCCCTGAAAATGGTCTCGACGTACATTTTCTCTCCTTCTAAGGTCACGAGAACTTCTTCCATGTGATCGTTCAAGAACGTCAGCCATTCGTCCACCACTTCTGATTTTCCTTTTTTCACGCGAAACCGTGTCAACTCAACATCCATTCGAATCACTTCCTTGAAGTTTTTTATAATTGACGAAGATGGCAGAAAACAACAAGCCTGTCGAAATTATCTTCCACAAGTTTGTTGACAATACATAAGCAGAGAAGTAGGATGAAATAAGAATCTAATTGAAAATGATTATCATTACTGATTGGTCATTTTTCAACAAAGGAGAAGAAGAACTTGAAAAAATCAGGATTATTGTTCGTGCTTTTATTGTTACTGGCCGTACTCGCCGCTTGTGGCTCTGCTGAATCGTCAGAAGATACGGGCGCTGCAGAACCGGAACAAGATGAAGCAGCGGAGACATTTACATACGAATCGGAAACAGGCGCAGTTGAAGTGCCGTCAGACCCACAGCGCATCATCGCTTTGACGAACGGGCCAAATGTCTTGGCGCTTGAAGGCAATATCGTCGGGATCGACGAATGGACCAATGCCAACCCGCTTTTTGAAGATATGCTGTCCGATGTGGAAATTGTCACGGAAGACAATCTGGAAAAAATCATCGAATTGGATCCGGACCTTATCATCGCAGGCACACACATGAAAAATCTCGACAAGATGAGCGAAATTGCACCGACCGTTGCCTTCACATGGGGCAAACTCGATTATTTGGATCAGCAAGTCGAAATCGGCAAATTGCTCAATAAAGAACAGGAAGCGACTGATTGGGTCGCTGATTTCCAAAGCCGCGCACAAGCTGCCGGTGAAGAAATCCGTGCCAAAATCGGTGAAGATGCCACTGTTTCGGTCATCGAAAGCGGCAATAAGGAATTCTATGTATTCGGTGATAATTACGCACGCGGCACCGAAATCCTCTATCAGGAAATGGGCTTGAACATGCCGGAAAAAGTAGAGGAACTGGCACTTGAAGCGGGCGTCCATACCTTCTCGCTCGAAGTATTGCCTGATTTCGCAGGGGATTACGTCGTCCTCAGCAAAAACCCGGATGTCGACAACTCATTCATGGAAACCGATGTCTGGAACAACATCCCTGCCGTCAGCGAAGAGCGCGTCATTGAAATCAATACGAAAGCTTCGACGTACAGCGACCCGATCACCCTGGACCATCTGCTTGGCATCTTTGAAGAAGGATTCCTTGCCGAGAACTAAGCCATTTGAAAGCCCCCGTCCGAACGGCCTTCCACCCCCCCGGAAGCCGTTCGGACGGGGGCTTTCGTTATTTTTTCGAGCATGCATCGCAGGTAAACTTGGCCTCCAGTTTTAAGTACGCTTTGACCTCCGCGAACCCTTTGCGCTTCGGATAGCGCATCTGGAGCTCCACTAATTCACCGCCTTCGATTTCCCTGCCGCACACTTGGCATTTCGGTGGTTCATTGAACATCGTCATCCCTCCCACTCGATCGTTATTGTTTTAAGCGTTCCGATAAGCCTTGGTCGTCCGTGTAAGTGAACTTGCCGATTTTGCCTTCTTGGACAGTTGAAAACAACACGACACCTCCCACTTCAGCACGCTGCTCTTTTCCGCCCTTTTTCTGAAACGCCACTTCTGCCGTGAACAGGTAGCGGTTCGCCACCGTATCGCTCAACTCAATGTCCACGTCTTCCAAGCGCAGCTCATAGCCATAGATATCAGCCAATCCCGGAAAATAGGTGCCGAATACCCGCATGAATTGATCCAATTCACTATCGGTGAAATAGGCTCCGTATTTATCATCCACTTGCTGCTCAAATGCCTCATTCACTTCGACGCCGTCCACGATTTGTTTATTGGCAGGATTCCACATCGCCTCCAAAAACTCCTCGTCCGGCCCGTTGAATTGCAGCTCCAATACACGCTCGATCGTCTCCATTTTCGGGTCGTCCGCTTTCGCCGCCATGCACCCCCCTATGGTGAACACTGCCGCGAGCACAGTCAATACTGCCAGCGCCAGCTTCAATTTACTTGCTCCTTTCTGCATCCCGATCAGCTCCTTTGTTTATACTACGAAATAACTAAGCTTAAGTTTCAATTTTCTGGAATTTGAAGAAACTCATTTATTAATCATATATTTTCACAAAGAAAAACGCCTTTCCCCTCGCTCCCCCGAAGGTTCGCAAGTAAAAAGGCGTTTGTGGAATGCTGTTAGGTATCCAGGAAACTTTTTCCGTTCAATTCATTCGACGATAAAATAAAGTGTTTCACCAAATCCACGGTGTGATCCAAATCTTTCAGGTCCACGATCTCAATCGGTGTATGCGTATAACGGGAAGGAATGGAGACAACGCCGGACGAGACGCCTTTATGCGTCATATGGATCGCCCCGGCATCTGTGCCGATGCCCATAAAGATTTCCTGTTGATACGGAATCGCTTGCTCATTGGCCACTTTCTCCAATAGTCCCGTCACCAACGGATGCGAAATCAAGGATTTATCCGTAATCTTGATGCATGGCCCAGCGCCCAGTTTTCGGGTACCGGTCATGAGCACATCATCGGTGTCGCTCGTCGGCGTCGTATCGATCGCTAAGGCAAAATCCGGCTGCAGGTTCGCGCTCAACACGGAAGCGCCGCGAAGCCCGACTTCTTCTTGTACAGTGAACGCAAAATGGATATCGCCATGCACCAAATCGGCTTGTTGATGGAACTGTTCGATCAATTCCAGCAAGACGGCACAGCCCGCCCGGTCATCCAGGGCTTTCCCGACGACGCGGTTTTGCTTGGCATCGCCTATCAGCTTCAATTCGCTGCCGTAACTCACCGGCTGGCCGACTCTGACGCCCATTTGCGCCACTTCTTCAGGCGAAGCCGCTCCGATATCGATATACAGCTCCCTGTGCGAAGCGATGCGCTTCGGGTCGTCCCATTTCACGTAATGGACAGCGAGCGTTCCGATAACGCCTTGAATATAACCGTCATCCCCTTTGATCGTCACTGGCTGGGCCAGCAAGGTGCGGTTGTCGAAGCCGCCGAGCTGTTCGAAGCGCAGCGTGCCATTCGCTTCGATTTTTTTGACGATAAAGCCGATTTCATCTGAATGCGCGGCGAGCAAGATCGATGGCAAAGAAGCATCCGTCGCCGGAATCGTCGCGATAATATTGCCGAGCGGGTCTACTTCGCAAGACGCCACTTTCTCTTCTACTTCACTTTTAATATAACGTTGGACGTCTTGCTCGAAGCCGCTTGGCCCCACCAATC
This sequence comes from Planococcus rifietoensis, assembly GCF_001465795.2. NCBI lineage: Bacteria > Bacillati > Bacillota > Bacilli > Caryophanales > Caryophanaceae > Planococcus > Planococcus rifietoensis. Next base: position 3,102,030 of record NZ_CP013659.2, read on the forward strand.
CACATAAATCCTTCAATACTTTATACAAAATTGCTCAACTCCAGGCTTAGTTTGATAGGTACACATCGGTCATTAAATCGTTGCTCATCGGATGCGGGTTGTAATCTTCCACATAATCACTTTGTGCCAAAGGCGGTGTCGTATACGCGAGCATCACCCACGGCGCGTCTTCCTGGAACAATTGCTGGGCTTCCTGATACAGCTCCGTCCGTTTGTCTTGGTCGATTGTTTCACGCGCTTCCGTAATCAACGACGTGAATTCGTCGCTCTTATAAAACGCGATGTTTTGTGCAGGCACTTCAGCGTTCGTTTTGCTGAGGTTCGGATAGAGGAAGTTGTCCGGATCGGCCATAACGCCTGTCCAGCCGTACATGGCCATGCTGTGCTTGCCGTTCTTCGTATCTTCCAAATAAGTGGCCCATTCCGAGGACACGATTTCTGCCGTAATCCCAATCTCAGCCAAATCCGATTGAATCGCTTCCGCAATTTTCATCGGTTCCGGCAAATAAGGGCGCGGATTGCTCATCGTGTGTAACTCCGTTGTAAAGCCGTCCTCCAAGCCTGCTTCCGCCAATAGTTTTTTCGCTTCTTCTACGTTGTAATCGTATTTCTCCAGTGATTCGTCATGGCTCCAAAGAGACGGCGGCAAAGGGCTTGTCGCTGGATCTGCCAATCCGTTGTAAAAGGCATCGACAATTTCTTCTTTGTCGATGGCCATATTGATGGCTTTGCGCACCAAGGGATCGTCAAATGGCTCTTTTTCCATATTGAATGCCATATAGCCGATATTAAAGCTTGGGCGTTTGATCAGCTCAATGCCTTCTGTGTCTTCCACAATCGTTGTATCGCTTGCATTCATCCCGTCGACAATATCGATTTCCCCAGTCTGCAAAGCATTCAAGCGAGCAGAGTTCTCGGGAATGACTTGGTAGATAACTTGATCGAGGTAAGGCTTTCCTTCCATCCAATAATCTTCATTCTTGGACAAGGTGATGGTGTTATTGCGGTTCCATTCCTCAAACTTGAACGGTCCTGTGCCGACCGGGTTCTCGCCGATGCCGGCGCCGTACTGCTCAATCGCTGCAGGGCTTGCAATCCCGAACATGGAAATCGCCAAATAGCTAAGGAACGGCGCGGTTTTTCGCTTCAATACGATTTCCAGTTCGTGTTCACCCGTCGCTGTCACGGACTCGATCAGGTGGTTTTCGTCTCCTTTAAATCCGCCGTAGAGAAACGGATAATAAGGGAAATCCCCTTCATGGTACGGGTTTTCAGGATCCATCCAACGCTCGAAATTAAAGACCACGGCGTCCGCATTAAAGTCGGTGCCGTCATGGAATTTCACGCCTTCGCGCAGCTGGAATGTCCAAGTCAAACCATCCTCACTTGAGCTGTATTCCGTTGCCAGTTTCGGCTGGAGCTCCAAATTATGGTCGTATTCCAAGAGTGTTTCGTATATATTGTGCGTGACCCGAATCGATTCGCCGTCTGTCACATTGATCGGGTCCAGACTGACCGAATCAGCGCCTCGTCCATAAACCAAGGTCCCGCCGCTTTTTTCGTCTTCAGGGGCAGCGCCGCCATCACTTTCCGCGTTGTCACTGGAACATCCAGCCAACACAACGAGTCCAAATGCGATGAAAAAATAAAATAATTGACGAACTTTCTTTTCCAACCGGCTTCCGCCTCCTTTTTCGCTCTCTTTCTCTAGCGCAGTGAAGTTTTAGAGAAAGGAAGATAGCTCCAAGTATAAAGTTATTGGAATTAATTTTCAAATCTATTTTTTCAGAATTTTGTTTATAGCTATTAAAAAAACACCCACTTATGACGTGAGTGTATCTAGAGTGTTGAATAAGTCTATAAGCTTTTATATGAATGATTGCGTTTTGACATTTAGTAAATCAATGACCTAGCTTTTTATTTGGAGCAGCGTAAGCGACGAGACGACCGAGACCCCACAGTGAACATAGTGAGCGAGGAGGCTTGGGCGCGAGCCCACGGCAAGCGAGCGATAAGCTTCGGAAATTATGGCTTTTTGCCTCTCTAGCCAACACTATTTCCTATTAGCCCGAAGCGGCCGCAGCTTGGTCGGCTTTTACGCAATCAATCGCAACGACGAGCGAAATGATGAGATGCTCCATCGTTTCATCCAGGATGTCTACTTGATACGTGTCTCCCCAGCTGAGCCATTGCTTGCTCACCGAACCGATGACTTGCCCGTGCCGAAGGATATCGAAGGTCATTTCCCACCAATTCCCCTGGACATCGATGCCTTCCGCTTCAATGGCATAACGCGGCTTCAGGAAAGTGAATTCTTTTTTGATCATGACAGCTTCCTGTCCGTCCACTTCCACGAAGAAAGTCGGCAAGAAACTAAAGGTCTTTTTTGTTATAAGCCCGATCTCTTGGTTTTCAGCATCCAAGATCGAAAAGGTCTTCGGGATTTTCAAAAAACTGCCTTCGACGAAATACCGATCCCGCTCTTGTTCGTCTTTCACCGTGAACTTCTCGCTCAAGCTGAACACTTTTTGTTTAATATAGAGATGCTTCATAATAACTTCCTTTCTGGTTTCTGTTAATATGGGCTTTCGTTTCGTTCCACGTGAAACATCCTTATCGCCTATACTTTCAAAATGCCCCTGAATCCTCTTGCAGCATAATAGGAATCCGCTCCGTTATGGTAAACAAAAACCTGTCCGTACCTGAAATCGCCAAAAATCGCCCCGCCGCGCTCCCGGATTTCCTGTGGCGTCTCGAGCCAGCTCGACGTCTTCAAATCGAACTCACCCAAAGTCTGAAGCAGCCTGTACTGCTCTTCTGTCAATAATTCAATGCCGATCTCAGCCGCCCTGTCGACTGCTGAACTTTCGGGTTTATTCTTTTTGCGCGAGTCAAGCGCCTCCCGGTCATAGCAAAGGCTTCTGCGTCCTGCCGGGCTTTCTTTTGAACAATCGCAAAACAAGAACATCCCGGTCTCTGCTTCATAGCCGATGACGTCCGGTTCGCCGCCGGTTTCCTCCATTCGATGCAACACCAACAGTTTCTCGGGGGTTTCATCCAGTTTCAGCAGGACATTGTCCCAGCCCATCTTCTCGTGGCGTTGCTCGTTTTGTTCAAAGCGCTGTTTCAAGATGTCAAGCAAATTTTGGCGTTGGTCTTCGGTCATCTGCTTTTTAACGGCACACATTTAAAAGCCTCCTATTCAAACTGATCGTTTTTGAAAATCCGTGCTACTGCCTGCTTCCTTACTTTTGACATCCTGCATGATTTCTCCTGCTTATGGCTCTTTGGATAAGCAAGAGTTTTCGGGACAGTAAAAGGCATCTTTGATGAATTTGCTTCATCAAAGATGCCTTTTATTAATTTCACTTAATTGATTCCACTATCTGCTTGTACACAGCCACCCGATCTCGCCCATTCTGCTTCGCTTCATACAGAGCGAGATCAGCTTCCTTCAAAAGCTGCTGCAAACTTCCGGTCGTACTCTGGGAAACCCCCATGCTCACTGTAGCTGGAATTACTCTTTCGCCTGTCACGAGTGGATGTAACTGCAAGTAGCTCCTTAGTTCATTGCCGACTTGCTCCGCTTGCTCTACTGTAGTTCCTTTCAATGCCAGCACAAACTCCTCGCCGCCGTAACGGGCAAAAATCTGCCCTTGCTGCAATTTGTTTCGGCAAATTCGTGCGATGTGGACTAGGACCTCGTCGCCTATATCGTGTCCATATGTGTCATTGATCGCTTTAAAATGATCGATGTCCATGAGAATGACTGAGAAAGGAATGGACTTCTTTTTAGCGTCTGCAAAATCCTTTTCGCATTGCCGCAAGAAAGCGCGCCTGTTGTAAACCTGGGTCAATTCGTCGTAAAAGGCTTGATGCTCCAGTTGCTTCTGCAGTTTTTTCAATTCGGTCACGTCCGTGAAAATAAGCAGCAAGCCTTGACTGCTTTCCCCGTGCTTCATGGTCGATGCGCTGATTTGGTAGATGCGCTCCGACTCGCCCATAACGGCTTGAACTTCCTGAAGGTCCATGCTCTCCAGTTCGACAGGGAACCGATTCCCTGTGAGGCGCAGCCAGATTTCCTGAAATTCCATGCCGTACATGGGCTTATCCAAAAGCGGGAAATTGTTTTTCGCGGCTCGGTTAAACTCTATCAATCGGTGAGACTTATCGAGCACGATGACGCCATCTTTAATGTGATTGAAAATAATGTCTTTTGCCACCGGCATAATGGCAAACAAGGTCGATGAGCTGATCGCCCAAAAGTATAAAAGAGACGATAGCCAAAGCACCATCGGCACCGGATCCAACCCGCTCGGCGTCACACCAATCAAATACAAAAAGGACGTCAGCATCGGCAACAATTGACCGAACAGCAAAGCCGCTAGCTGGGGGCGGTAAGCGCGGGCAGTTTCTTTCCACTTGGACAGCAAGAGTACAAAAGCCACGAACATACAGGAAAAGATGTAAAGGCCATGGACCGCATACCAGGTCCCGATTTCCTGATAGATGAACGGCATGCCCATCACCGGGTCTGCTTCAAATACCCGATAATGCAACCCATGCCAATCGTTGGTGATGACCATCAGCAAGGTAATGAACGGCACGATCATTAGGGACCAAAATCCCGTCCTCGTCACGTTAATTCCCAAGTAGCGCATGATGAACAGCAAACCGAGAGGCGCAGAAAACGGCATGCCGATGTATTGAATGACCGTCCAAAACTTCATTTGCCCAAGCGTGTCCGCTGTCAACGCCATCCCGGCGCCAAAGCAATAAATGCCGATTGCCGCGGTATAGAGCAGGAAATAACGGGCAATTTCCGAATAATTATGGCGCTTCCGGAAAACGTATATGAGTAAAAACAAGATAAATACTGTCGACATACAAATCAAGGTAAGGTAAATCATCAGCGGGGAATTCACGGAAGACACCCCCTCTTTCACTGTTTTTATTCATAATGTAGCATAGTCCGATTGAAAAATATTGAAATATATCATTAAATAAAAAGAAATTTTTTACTGCAAATAGAAGAGTTGCAAAGGCATATGCCCATTTCATTGTTTTTCCATTTTCGTTGGATGGATCCGCTGATTTCGGGAATCGATTCCGGTGAATTTTTTGCACCATATAAAAATGACTTCGGCCATGGCCGAAGTCATTTTTATCATTTACTCCTTACGACAACTATATTCACAATCGGGCCATCTTCTGTCTCAGCCGAATACGTGATTCGGTAATTCTCGACATAATGGACGTTGAGATAATACTGCGTTTCGGCCCGGTCGTAGCCTACTTCCCCTTCTGCCCCAAGAATCTCATCGACTTCTTCAAACGTCATGCCGACGCGGGTATCAAAAACAGTGATCTCCGAATTGGCGATATAAAAACCTTTTGCAATATCTTCGTCATCAAAGAAATAACCCTCTCCCTCGTTGAAAATGACGAGTTGGCTCCCGAGGAAGAAATCGTCGTAAGTGGGTTGTCCGTAATATTTAATTAAATCATCCAGCGATGTGCCAAGCGGCATCGGCATGGTGATGCCTTGCTGGTCTTCAGGCACTGCTTGTTCTTCTGCATCAGTCGCAGCAGTTTCAGCTTCCGCCCCTTCTGTATCTTCTTCAGGCTCTTGCGTTTCCTCTTCTGTTACTTCTTCAGCTTCTTCCTCCGGTTGTTCCGTTCCTCCGGATCCATCCGATGCGGTTGTTGTCTGCACTTCGGCTTGTTCACTTTCTGCCGGCTGTTCGGCGATATCTGTCGTTCCACACCCCGCCATGAACAAGACCGAACCGAGAACCCCGACACTCACACTCTGTTTGTAGAAACTTTTCCTGTTGGGCACTATAACCCTCTCCTTACGTTTTTGAACTGAATCCAGTGGCTGCGACGCATCTGGTGTTAAAAAACGTTCTCTTGGTTGATGGCTCTTGTTTCCAGTTTATCATTAAACCCAACAAGAAATTACATTTTTCTGAAATCTCCTCTTCCTCCCCGGTTTAAGCCTATAAAAAAAACCGGCCAGCAAAATGCTGGCCAGTCAGTGTTTGATTTAGTTCTGCAAATCGTAGCGATCGGCATTCATCACTTTGTTCCATGCTTTGATGAAGTCGCGGACGAATTTTTCTTTGTTGTCGTCTTGTGCATAGACTTCAGCAACCGCACGCAGGATAGAGTTCGAGCCGAATACGAGGTCAATGCGCGTTGCAGTGCCAGCGGATTCGCCAGTTGCACGGTTTGTGCCTTCGTATTTATTGAACTCGACCGGAGCCCACTCGATGTCCATATCCAACAGCTTCGTGAAGAAGTCGTTAGTCAAGACGCCGACGTTGTCAGTCAAGATGCCTGCTGTAGAGCCTTCGTGGTTTGCGCCAAGTGCGCGCATGCCGCCGACCAATACAGTCATTTCCGGAGCTGTCAGGCCAAGCAATTGAGCTTTATCCAGCAGCATTTCTTCCGGGCTTGTTGCATATTCTTTCTTATGGTAGTTTCTGAAACCGTCAGATAGCGGCTCAAGCACTTTGAAGCTTTCGGCATCGGTTTGCTCTTCAAGAGCGTCTCCGCGGCCTTGCGTGAATGGCACTTCGATATCGAAACCGGCTGCTTTGACCGCTTGTTCGATCGCTGCGTTACCGCCGAGGACGATCAAGTCGGCGATGCTTACTTTGTCACCTGTTTCTGCTTTCAAATGCTCATAGAAGTAAAGCACTTTTTCCAACTCTTCCGGTTCGTTGGCATCCCAGCTGCGCTGAGGTGCAAAGCGGATGCGTGCACCGTTTGCGCCGCCGCGCTTGTCGGAACCGCGGAATGTGCTGGCAGAAGCCCAAGCTGCTTTGACCAGCTGCTGCGGGTTGATGCCGCTTTCCAGGATTTTCGCTTTCAGTTCAGTCAATTCCTTGTCTTTCAACGTTCCTGGCGCTGCCGGTACCGGATCTTGCCAGATCAACTCTTCGTCTGGAACTTCTGGTCCCCAGTAGCGGACTTTCGGGCCCATGTCGCGGTGAAGAAGTTTGAACCATGCACGCGCAAACGCATCTTGGAACTCTTCCATGTTTTCGTAGAAACGGCGGGAAATTTTTTCATATTCCGGATCTACACGAAGCGCCATATCGGCAGTCGTCATCATCGTTTTCACTTTGATGGAAGAATCTTCTGCATCCGGTGCCATCTGCTCTTCAGATAGGTCTACTGCTGTCCATTGATAAGCGCCGGCAGGAGATTTCGTCAATTCCCACTCATAGCCTAGCAATTGCTCGTAATAGCCGTTATCCCATTGGATCGGGTTGGCAGTCCAAGCGCCTTCAATGCCGCTTGAAATCGTGTCGCGGCCTTTACCAGAGCCGTATGAACTCTTCCAGCCAAGCCCCATGTTTTCCATGACTGCCGCTTCCGGATCATCGCTTACGTTGGAAGGATCTCCAGCGCCGTGCGCTTTACCGAATGTGTGGCCGCCTGCGATCAAGGCAACAGTTTCTTCGTCGTTCATTCCCATGCGCGCAAAAGTCTCACGGATGTCCACTGCACTTGCAAGCGGATCCGGTTTGCCATTCGGGCCTTCTGGGTTTACGTAGATCAAGCCCATTTGAACGGCTGCGAGCGGGTTTTCCAGTTCGCGGTCGCCGGAATAGCGGTTATCCGCGAGCCATTCTTTTTCATTGCCCCAATAGACGTCTTCTTCAGGCGCCCAGATATCTTCACGGCCTGCACCGAATCCGAAAGTTTTGAAGCCCATCGATTCAAGTGCCACGTTGCCTGTCAAGACGAGCAAGTCAGCCCAAGAGATTTTGTTTCCGTATTTTTTCTTGATCGGCCAAAGCAAACGGCGCGCTTTGTCCAAGTTGACGTTATCCGGCCAGCTGTTAAGCGGCGCGAAACGCTGGTTGCCGGTAGAACCGCCTCCGCGGCCATCCGTTGTACGGTAAGTACCCGCAGCGTGCCAAGACATACGGATGAACAATCCGCCGTAATGGCCATAATCCGCTGGCCACCATTCTTGGCTATTGGTCATTAAGTCGCGAAGATCTTGTTTCAATGCATCGTAATCCAATTTCTCGAATTCCGCTTGGTAATCAAATTCTATCCCTAGAGGGTTCGTTTTCGTGTCATGCTGGTGCAGAATATTCAAATTCAGCATATTCGGCCACCAGTCTTTATTTTGCGTTTTGCCTGGCTTGTTCGAAGTCGTGATGGCGCTGTCCTGGTGTCCGCCCGTTTGGCTCGTCGGCTGTTGTCCGCCGGCGCCTGTTATTGGGCATTGTGCATCTGATGCAGCTGTGTGGCGCTTTTGTTCGTTGTTATCCATCTTGTAAAAACCTCCCAATTGATAATGAAAAAAGGTGAACTTCTATCCAACACGCATGTGGTTGGGTATTGCCAATTGCATATAATAATTCTTACATTAGAATTATACTAAACTAGAGATCCGCTGAACAGCAATATGGATAAAAATTCGGGCAATTCTTTTTCTGCTTCGTTTAAAACAGTAAGAGTTGCCCAAATTTCTTCCTATAATATATTTTCATTTCCAGCCTCAAGAAAACTCCCTGAAGAATGAAGCGAACAGCACGAAGACGATAATCAAAACGATGATCGTGATGATGATCCCCGGAAGCACGACGATGAAAAAGCCTTTCCAGGACGACACGCGGTGTGCTTCGCCTACCGCTTTGCAGACGATAACGAATGTCCAGATAGAGACGACTGCCATGACGATGGACATGATGACCACAATTGGGTCGCCTTCGACATTTGTCCGGTCAGCCAGGAAGGTTTCGGGTGAGGCCAGCACCCAGATGATCAGCAGCGGCAGCAGCCAAATTTGCGGGATTTGGGCAGTGACCAGCGCCTTGAACATTTCCTGATACGTCGCCGTCCCTTTAAACAACCGGCCGACAAGCACCAGGATTGCGGCTCCAAGGAAATAGCCGAACGCGCTGCCGATCGGCCCGGTCACCAATGCCTGCAGAATCGCTGCCCACGGCGCCATATCGGAGCTTCGTTCATTCATCATCCCGATCAAACCGGAAGCAAAGCCCGTGAGGACAATGAGCAGTATAATGAACTTGAATGATTTTCGTTCAATGACGAAACGGACGGTTTCGCGCGTGCGCAGCCAGATATCGGTGAATGGATTCACCCCGCGCTCATTTCTGATTCGCTCTTCCCTTACCATGGTTTCTTCCTCCTTTCTTGTCAAAGATCGCAGTGGCACAAAAGACTATCCCCTATGTTTCTTCATAACTCCCCAATACCCTTTTTTGACGAAGGGCGTGAAATCGACGTGGAAATGATAAGCGAACAGCCAATTGAGAAAGGAGTCATGCCGAATGGAAATCGACAATATGCTTGGCGCGCGTTCCAGGCAAGAATTAAGGGAATGGATGGAGGAACATTCGGCTTCGGCGAAATGTTGCTGGGTGCTGATTGGGACCAAAGAACGGCCAGAAGGAATCTCTTATTTGGATGCTGTGGAAGAAGCTTTGTGCTTTGGCTGGATTGACGGCATCACGAAAAAGACCGACAGCCATGAATTGGCACAGCGGTTTTCACCGCGCCGGAAAAACAGCAATTGGACCGAATTGAACAAAGAACGTGTCAGAAGGTTGGAGAAATTGGGCTTGATGACTGAACAAGGGCGCCGCGTGCTCCCTGATATGCGGCCCGAATCTTTTGCGATCGACGAAGAAATCGAATCCGCTTTGAAACAAGATCCGCAAGTATATGAAAACTTCTTGAATTTCCCTGACCTGTACCGCCGGGTTCGAATCGATAATATCCAAGGCTATAAAAGTTATGACCGCGAAATATTCGATAAACGGCTGGAGAAATTCATTGAGAATACACGCGCCAATAAAATGTACGGGCAATGGAACGATAATGGGCGCTTACTGAACGACTGAAAAGCTTGTCGCATGTTTCTACCTTTGTTAGGTAGATATTTCTACATGTGTTAGGTAGAACTTTGCGAGGAACGCTGTCATCTCCATCGAAAAAAGGCATCTTTCCCGCGCATTTGCGCTGGGAAAGATGCCTTTTCTTCTATACAAGTAGCGGATCTTTCGCCGCATCAGCCGGCTGTTTTTCAACAAGTGGATAAAAACACGCGACTTCCTGGCCCGAAAGCCCTCTCGGTTCGAGCGCCGGCACTTCGTTTTTACAGCGTTCGGTGGCCATTGGGCATCTTGTGTGGAATACGCAGCCGCTTGGCGGGTTCGCCGGCGACGGCAGCTCTCCTTTTAAGACGATGCGTTCCCGGCCGCGCTCGAGCAACGGATCGGGTACCGGCACTGCCGACAGCAAGGATTGCGTGTACGGATGCTGGACTTTTGTATGGAATGCGCCCCGTTCCGATTTCTCCATCACTTTTCCTAAATACATAACCGCCACGCGGTCGGCCAAATGATTGATGACGGATAAATCATGCGCGATGAAAACATAGGTCAAGCCCAATTGCTTCTGCAGATCTTGAAGCAAATTGATAACTTGCGCCTGCACCGAAACATCGAGTGCACTGACCGGCTCATCGCAGATCAGCAATTCGGGCTCCAGGGCAAGGGCGCGAGCAATGCCGACACGTTGCCGCTGGCCGCCAGAAAACTCATGCGGCAGTTTATTGTAATGGGTGTCCGGGTTCAAGCCGACGAGTTCAAGCAATTCCTTGACTCTCGATTCCAGCCGCTCGGTCTTTTTATAGGCTTTCAACGGCGCCGCTACGCTGTCCCCGATCTTCATGCGCGGATTCAAACTGGTATAGGGATCCTGAAAAATCATCTGGACATTGCGCCGCATGTCATGAAGTTCTTTGGCGCTTGCTTCTGCGTAATCTTTTCCGTGGAACAGGATTTCGCCCGCTGTCGGTTGCTGCAGGCCGACGATGCTTCTCGCGAGTGTGCTTTTCCCGCAGCCCGATTCGCCGACGATGCCGAGTGTCTCGCCTTTTTGGACTTGGAGGTCGATGCCGTTAAGCGCTTTGACGTAGCTTTTGTCGCGCTGCAACAAGCCTTTTTTTACGGGGAAATGGACATGCAGCCCTTTAATATCCAATAATGCGCTCATGTTGTCAGCACCCCTTCCAATTGCTTTTTCTGTTCTTCGAATTCATTGCTTGGGAGAATGCACGCTGCCGAATGATTGTCTTCGCGATGCTCCAGCGGCGGATCAACTTGCCGGCATGCGTCCCGTGCGAACGGGCATCTCGGTTCGAACGCGCATCCTGCCGGCCGGTCGATCAAACTCGGCGGCTGCCCGTCGATCGGGATGAGCCGCTCTGGGCCGCCTTCCAGAATGACCGGGACCGAACGCAAGAGCGACCACGTATACGGCATCGACGTTCTATAGAAGATATCTTCAGCACTTCCCGATTCAACGATTTTCCCGGCATACATGACCAGGATGCGGTCAGCCAAATGGGCCACGACGCCGAGGTCGTGGGTGATGACGAGAATGGCTGTGCCGTATTTTTCCTGGATGCCCTTCAGTAAATCCAAAACTTGCGCCTGTATCGTGACATCCAGCGCCGTCGTCGGCTCATCCGCAATCAATAGTTTCGGATTGGAAGCAAGCGCCATGGCGATCAACACACGCTGACGCATCCCACCCGAGAATTGATGCGGGTAGCTGTTCATGCGCGCTTTGGCATCGGCAATGCCGACGTCTTCCAATAACTCGATCGCTTTTTCGCGCGCTTGCTGTTTCGGACGTTTTTGATGCGCTTGTATGGCTTCGATCAATTGCTTGCCGATTTTGGAGACGGGATTCAAGCTCGACATCGGATCCTGAAAAATCATGGCGATGTCGTTGCCCCGCAGTTTTCTCAGTTCCGTTTTGCACATTTTCAATACCGGCTGGCCTTCAAAATGAATCGTGCCTTGTGGATACAGTGCAGGCGGTTCCGGATTGAGCTTCATCAAGGAATGGGCAAGCACGCTTTTGCCGCTCCCCGACTCCCCAACGATGCCGATGGTCTCTCCTTTTTGGATGGAGAAGGACACGCCGTCGACCGCTTTCACGAGGCCGCCCGGTGTATCGAGATGGACATGAAGATTATCTACTTGCAGCATTCGAATACCCCTTTCAGGCAAGCTTCGTTTTGCGCTTGCGTTTCGCTTGATGTGGATTAAAACTGTCTCTTAGCCCATCGCCGAGCAAGTTCAAAGCCAGAACGGTGATGACAATCGCAAGGCCCGGGAAAATGGAATACCAAGGCGCGATGGTCACGTAAATCTGTGCTTCCTGCAGCATATTGCCCCAGGTCGGCGTTGACGGGTTAACCCCCACGCCGAGAAAGCTGAGCGCCGCTTCCGCTAAAATCGCTTTCGCAAAAATAAAGGTGCTTTGGACAATGACTGGGGACAAGATATTCGGCAATATGTATTTGGTGATAATCACCGCATGGCTCGACCCGGTCGTCTGGGCGGCTTCGATATAGGATTGGTTTTTCACTTGCAGCGTCGCCGAACGGACGACTCTCGCCATGACCGGGAAAAACGCCAGCGTCAAAGCGATGATGATATTGGTGATGCTGCCGCCAAGTGCCGCGACCAGCGCCAGCGCAAGGATCAGTGCCGGAAACGCCAGAAAGCCATCGATGATTCGCATCAGCACGAAATCCACTTTACGGAAGTAACCGGAAATCAAGCCGATCACGGTGCCGATTACCGTCGACAGCACCGCAACGATGACGCCGACAGACAAGGACACCCGGGCGGCGACGATGGTCCGCGAGAAAATGTCGCGACCGAAATCATCGGTGCCGAACCAATGCGCCGCCGAAGGGCCGGTCAAGCGCTGTTCCGGGGAAATCGCGGCCGGCGAGAAAGGCAGCCAGGAACTGGCGGTGATCGCCGCAAGCGCGACAAGTACCAGCATGGCCATCGCCAATAGATTCGTTTTCTTAGTAAACATCGGTTTCGTCTCCTTCCAAATAGTCAATCATAGCGGATGCGCGGATCGAGGAACGTGTAGAGCAAATCCACCAATAAATTGACGAATACATAAATACCGGCAATGAACAGCACAATTCCCTGGACGACTGGGTAATCGCGCCGGTGGATGGAATCGACCAAGAGCTGGCCGATGCCCGGAATCGTGAACAAAGTCTCGATGATGACCGTGCCGCCAAGCAAGCCGGCCACGGTAGCGCCGAGTACCGTCGTCGTCGGGATCAAGGCATTGACGAAGACATGGCGCATCAATACTTCACGTTCCTTTACGCCTTTCGCGCGCGCCGTTTTGATGTAATCCTGATTGACCGAATCGAGCATGCTGTCGCGCAGCATCCGCGCGATGATGCCCACTTCGACGATCGCTAGTACAAACGACGGCAGCAAAATATGGTGAAGCCATGCATCCGCCCCTTCCGCAAACGGCACATAGCCGGCCACCGGAAAGATCGGCAGCGCAACGCCGAAGCCAAGCACCAATAGCGTCGCGAGCCAGAATTCCGGGACGGATACGCCGAACAAGGAAACCGATGTGAAGATCGGATCCAAGACGGTCTTGCGCAGCGCGACGATGAGGATCGCCACTGGAATGGCAATGGCGAGCAAAATCACCGTCGACAGCGCCATCAAGCTGAAGGTCGGCCCGAAATTCTCAGCGATCAGCGAGGTCACCGATTGCGAAGAGTAAACGGAAGTTCCGAGATCCCCCGTGATGACTTGTGAAAACCAATTGAAGAATTGGACATAAAGCGCTTGGTCCAAGCCCAGTTCACGCTCCAAATCAGCAATCGCTTCCGGTGAACTGTCTTCTCCTAAAATGAGAAACGCCGGGTTACCGGGAGTCAAATGCACGATCATAAAGACGATGACACTGACGACCAGCATGACGGGAATCACCGACAACAACCGGCGAATCGTGTAGTTCAGCATTGCGTGTTCCCCCTTCTCCATAAAAGGAAGAAAATCGCCAGCATCGTTCCTGACGATTTTCTTCTCTTAGTTATCCTGTTTGATGGCTCGTTTTTAATTGGTTTTATACGTATTCCAGAAGCGCGGGCCGTACCATTCGCTATAGTCGTGGATATCGGTTGTGCGCGCATTCAAGTTCGAGATGTTCGTCACTTTTTCAAACGGCAATTCTTCGTAGAGCGTTTCGTTCAAGCCGGCGAGGATCTGCTGTCGCTCTTCCTCGGATTCCGCTTGTGCCCACTGGGCGATTTGCTCCTGCCATTTCTCGCTGTTGTACCAGCCGCTGCTGTTCGAATCCTGGCTCAACATGCCTGCCTGGTTCGGCGAGAAGAACGGGGACCATCCGACGACAACGAGATCCCAATTGGTAGCCTCTCCCCATTTCTCAAGGTATGTTGCCCATTCATAGGATTCCAGCTCGACCGCAAAGCCGGCTGCTTCAAGCTGCTGTTCAGCGATCTCGGCAATTTTCTTATAGTCGTTGGAATCGCTTGAGAAGATAATTTTGATCGGCTCACCGTCGTAGCTGCTTTCTTCCAATAAGCGTTTCGCTTCATCCACATCGTAGGATAGGAAGCCGTCTGTGTTTTCTTCCGAATACAGGGCAGTTTGGTTCGGCGTAAACAACGCGCCGTCCAATTCGTAAAATTCCTCGTTGCCGTATGTTGCTTTGGCAATCGCTTCTTTATCGAGTGCAGCGTTCAATGCCTGGCGCACTTGCAAGTCATCGAAAGGCGCTTCCGATTTATCCGGCGTCAACACCGTATAGCCGTTAGTGGCGGTGCCTGCTTCGATATTCGGCGTGCTTTCAATCACTTCGTACAAATCGAGCGGCACTTCATCGCCGAAATCGTAAAGCCCGGTTTTCAAGCCATTAACCACCACTTGAGGGTCTTTGACGATCTTGAAATGGACCGAATCCACATACGCTTTTTTCTCTCCCGTCAAACCGCTTGTCTCATCGGTTCTGGATGCATAGTCGTCGTATTTGGAAAGTACGATTTCATCGCCGCGCTTCCACGAATCAAACTGGAAAGGCCCGGTGCCGATATACTGGTCATGGTCGAGCGGCTTTTCGCCGGCCGCTTCAGCGATTGCTTTCGGCAAGACGACTGCAGCCGATTTCGGGGCAGCCAAATCGGAAAGCAAGGAGCTATAGGCTTTGTTCAATTGAATGGTCAATTGCGAGCCGTCTGCTTCTACGGACTCCACGTGGTCGTTGGTGATCTTGCCGACAGATGACACTTTCAGCCAACGTTCGATGGACGCTTTGGCATCTTCTGCCGTTACTGGTTCCCCGTTATGGAAAGTTACGCCTTCACGCAAATTAATCGTGTAGGTTTTTCCGTCTTCGCTCACTTCATAATCTTCCGCGAGCAGCGGTGCCGCTTCAAAATCCTGGTTCAAGGCAAACAAGCCTTCATAAATATGCCAGCCGATTTTGCGAGCGGCACTTTCCCCTGTATACATCCAATCGAGCGTGTTCGGATCTGCGCCGATCGCCACATTCAATTCTCCGCCTTCTACAGGTTCTGAAGCTGCGCCTGAATCTGATGGGCTTGCTTCACTGCCGGAACAACCGGCCAATCCGATAAGTGCAATTAACGTGATAACTAAAAAGATGATATTCTTCACGATGTTCCTCCTTATGATTTAAAAAATAATGATGCCTCGAGTATGTATGCAACTGCTTAAAAGCCTATCCAAGTTCCCAGATTTTCAATGAAGCGTCGAAGTGTTGATGCGCCAATCTGCCGCTCAAGCTCCGACGGTATTTCGAAAACCATTTGTCCACTGAAGGCACCTCCTTCGCCAAAAATAATTTATCTTACCTGTTTACTTGGTTTTAACGTAATAAAAAAACCCCTTCTTCTTTTCGACAAGAAGAGGAGTGGTTTCATACGTTCGATCGCCTCTCTTATCTCTGTACGCGCGGTACAAGGAATTAGCACAGTGCCGCATTGCGGTCTGCTGCTTTGACGTCTCAGGGCCAGTCCCTCAGTCAATCTCGATAAGATGATTAAATTGTAAAGTTCATGTTACGGCCCTTGATCCAGCTTGTCAACATTATTTTGAAGAAATTGAATTTATTTACATGACGCTGAAATTCGATTTGGTTTACGCTTGCCGTCCTGCCGGCAAAACACTCGACTGTTCGATCCATTCAATAGATTTGGCGACGATAAAATCCAATTCATGGTCCATGGAAGCGATGTGATAGGAATTATGGAGTTCGTGCTTGAACGCGTGTTCTGAACCGACCTTGCCGAGAATATAATCGGTGTTGGCTGGCGGTACGACATGATCTTCAAGCGACTGGAAACACACGACCGGGCAGTGGACTTCGCCGAGCTTTGCGCGGACAGCATCCATATAGCCGAGCAATTGCTGATACGCTTTGACCGGCGCTTGCCCGTAAGTGATTTCCACCGCATCCGCTTTTTTAATATCGGGCGCATCTTCTGTGACGTAAGCATGGGCCGGGCGGCTGCGGTAAGTTTCAAACTGCGGGATGTCGATCGCCGGATTGATCAACGCGATGCCACGGATTTCAGAATGGCGGCTGGCCAGATCCAAGCTCAAGGTGCCGCCCATCGATTGCCCAATGACAAAGACCGATGTGCATGTTTGCTTGAGTTCTAAATAGGCCTGCTCGACACTCTGGAACCAGTCCTCATTAGAGAATGGTTGCAGGTCCTTGAAATGGGTGCCATGGCCTGGCAGCCGCGGACAGGAAACCGTATAGCCTTGCTTGCCGAGCGCTTCGCCTAACTCCCTAACGCTTTGCGGCGTGCCGAGAAACCCGTGGCACAGTAGGATGCCGGTGCCGCCGCCTTTCAGAAAGAAGGCTTCCGCCCCTTGGATGACAGGATATTGTTCGTTCATGCAATCCCTCCTTCAGCTGTTTAAAAATCAGGAGGCCCACTAGCTGCCTTTAATGTGAAGTAATGCGAAAAAAGCTTATTCACATTAGACTATATTTAAAACCTACTTGTCAACTAGGTTTTATAAAATGAACGATCACCCGCATCAGGAGCTGCCTTAAACTTCCGAAGCCTTCCCTTGGCGCGCCCACGAGGCGATCGCTGCAATATCATCGGGAGTCGTGCTGCAACAGCCGCCGATGATATCTGCTCCTGCTTTATGCCAGGCTTTCGAATTAGCTGAAAACGCACCAGCTGACGGTTCTTCGCTCCAGGTTTTGCTTATCGGGTCGTAAGTGGCGCCGGAATTCGGATAAACGATGACCGGTTTGGAAGACGCGCTTTTCACTTCCTGGATCAAGGATTCGATAAACTGCGGAGCTGTGCAATTAATGCCGATTGCCGCCACTTGCGGTTGTTGCTCGAGCCATTTTGCACAATCCGCGATCCGCTCCCCGTCGCTGATATGGAACTCATCTTTCGCACTGAATGTGAACCAGGCAGACACTTGCGGGAATTCTTCCAGCACGCTCACGATCGCTTTCGCTTCCGCAAGGCACGGCAAAGTTTCGCACGCTAAAATATCCGCTCCTGCTTCCACCAGCACCCGGATGCGCTCTCTATGAAATGCGGCCAATTGCTCTTCGCCAATCGCATAGCCGCCGCGGTATTCAGACCCGTCCGATAAAAATGCGCCGTACGGGCCGACTGATGCCGCCACTAAAGGCTTGGGCCTGTCCGAGCGATCCGCTGCAGCGCCCCAAAACTCGTCGCGCGCTTGTGTTGCCAACTCGACAGACTTCGTGATCAATGCGATCGCTTGTGATTCTGTCAGCCCTCTCTCCTGATAGCCTTCAATAGTCGCCTGGTAACTGGCCGTAATGGCACAATCCGCCCCAGCCTGGAAATAATCCACATGCACTTTCTTGATTAACTCCGGATTTTCCATCAATATTTTCGCTGACCATAAAGAATCATTTAAATTGCATCCATAGTTTTCAAGTTCTGTCGCCATAGCCCCGTCCACGATGAGGACCGGGAACTCGTTCAATATCTGTTCAATCGGGTTCATTCCAAACCATCCTTCCGCTCTCAGTCGTTTCACTTTATTCCCTCAGCCTTGGACGGCTTTCCCTAAAAATTGTCTCGTTCTTTCAACGGCGGGCTCAGTGAAAATTTGCTCAGCCGTGCCTTGCTCAATAATGACGCCGTCTTCCATAAAGATGACGCGGTCCGAAATTTCCCGCGCAAAACTCAATTCATGGGTCACGATGAACATCGTTTTTCCGGTGTCCGCGACGCGGCGGATGGTGGCCAATACTTCATCGACCAGTTCAGGGTCCAATGAAGAAGTCGGTTCGTCGAATAACAGCACTTCCGGGTCCAAAGCCAGCGCACGGGCGATGCCGACACGCTGCTGCTGGCCTCCGGACAATTGCGCAGGGTAATGGCTCAGTTTAGACGACAAGCCGACCTGCTCGAGCATCTCGATGCCTTTCTTGTCAGCAGCGTCTTTTTTCATCCGCTTGACGCTCGTCAAACCGACGGAGACATTTTGCAGCACAGTCAGATTCTTGAACAGGTTGTATTGCTGGAACACCATGCCCGTTGCAGTCCTGAGCGCGAAGATTTCCTTTTTCTTGGCGGTGGCCGCATCCACCCGCTTTCCGCCGATTTCCACGATGCCGCTCGTCGGATCTTCGAGAAAATTGATGCAGCGCAACAACGTCGACTTCCCGGAACCACTTGGCCCGAGGACCGCCACCACTTCGCCTTTTTCGACGGTTAAATCGATGCCTTTCAACACATGCTGGCGATCGTAATATTTATGCAGCTTCTCCAATTTGATCATCAGGCAATCCCTCTTTCATATCTGCGTGCACGCTTCTCGATCTTCACCAATAATCGCTCGACGGCAATGCATAAGATCCAATAGACGATCGAGACGGCGATATACACCTCAAAGAACGCCAAGCCGCGGGAGCCGAGGATTTTTGCCTGCCCCATGATATCGATGACGCCGATGATGAACACGAGCGAGGTGTCTTTGATGGTGCTGATGAACATATTGCCGAGGTTCGGGATCGCTACCGTCAAGGCCTGTGGAAAGACGATCTTCAGCATCATCTGCACAGGCGTCATGCCGATTGCTTTGGCGGCTTCGAACTGGCCGCGGTCGACCGATTCGATCGCCGAACGGATCGTCTCGGATAAATACGCGCCCAAATTGATGGAAAAGGCCATCAAGGCATAGAATTCCGGCGCGATGCTATTGACGTCCGCCGACTGAAGCCAGCCGTATTCGCTCTGAAGAAAATAAATGATTTTCGGAATCCCGTAAAACACCAGGTAAATCTGCACCAATAACGGCGTCCCCCGGATAAAGGAAATATAGATCGACGTGATGACGCTGAGCACGGGCACTTTGTAGATTTTGATCAATGCCGCAGCCACGCCGATGACCAGACTCAAAAGCAGCGAGCCGACTGCTATGCCGATCGTAACCGGCAGCCTGGAAATAATGGCAGGAAAGCTCTCGATCAAGAAATTCAAGTCCAGTAAATTTTCCATTGTCTCTGTCCTTCCGCTAGCTTATTCAGGGATGTAGTCGCCGCCGGTCCATTTCTCGGACAGTTCGGACAAGGTGCCGTCTTCTTTCAGCTGTTTCAAAATCGGGTCGATTAAGGCTTTCAGCTCTTTGCCTTTTTCTTCGTCTTTCAAGACGATGCCCATATCGTCATTGACCAAAGGCTGGCCGACAATCTCCACGCCGAGGTCATTCTTTTCCAGCACCGCGTTCATCATGATCGGGTCATTGACGTAAGCGTCGACGCGTCCGTTCTGCACATCCTGCAGAATTTCCGACGGGTTGCCGCTTTCGCTGTATTTCAGTTCGATCGGCTCGGCGGCAGTTTCGTTATATTCCTCAAGCAATAAAGTATAGGAGTCACCCGCCAACGCCCCGACCGCTTTGCCTTCCAAATCTTCAATCGTCTGAATGTCTTCTCGGCCTTCCTTCACTGCGATGACCGTTTCCGCTGCGAAATACGATTCATCGGTGAACAAATACTTTTCTTGGCGTTCCGGCGTTTTCGCTACTTGGTCGGCGATGGCCTGAATTTTATTTGACTCGAGCGCAAGGAACATGCTGTCCCACGGTACGGCGACGTATTCAAACGTATAGCCGTCCAATTGTTCATCGACGGCTTTCATCATGTCCACGTCGTAGCCCGTCAGCTGGTTGGCATCATCCGCAAAAGCGAAAGGCGGATAGTCGTTTTGCGTCCCGACGCGGATCACTTGCTCTCCGTCAGCGTTCGCCGTCTCTTCCGATGAACAGCCGGCGAGTGCCCCGGCAAGCCCCACTAAACAGGCAGTTGCGAATACATAAGCGTTTCTTTTCATAATTCAAGCTCCTTTTGGTGTGTAGTTTTTTATGATAGGGCTGGACTTTCCGCCTTGTGTAGAGTGCCTGCCCTCCTTTTGGATGCAAAAAAGCCTCTTTCAATAGGAAAGAGGCTTCGACCAATTTCTTATCTCTCAGAATGAATACATCCTGCAGGAATTAGCACCTCTCATGAATATGATGGTTGCTGGACGTCATAGGGCCTGTCCCTCAGTCTCTCTGGATAAGTTATTTAATTTTTTTAACATATTAACGATAGTATTTGAGATAGCCCCTGCTGTCAAACCCTTTTTGAAAATAAATCGAAATTTCGCATAAAAATTCAGGAGGAAATTGACAAAGCCTGCCGTATTGCATACCATCAATTTAATATTCCATTGCTGCCGGGTTCCACTGGGCGGCATGCATCCAATACAAGAGCGGAGTGAACACAAGATGAGCGAGGAGACTGTTTTTGATGTCGCCATCGTCGGTGCCGGCACGATGGGCATGGCCGCCGGCGCCTTTTTGGCACAGCAAGGCAAGAAGACATTGGTGATCGATACATTCGACCCGCCCCATGCGAACGGCAGCCATCACGGCGATACCCGGTTGATCCGCCACGCCTACGGGGAAGGTAGGCATTACGTTAGGTTAGTGTTGCGCGCGCAGCAATTATGGGAAGACTTGGAGAAGCAGACCGGCTATAAGGTGTTCGACAAGACAGGCGTCATCGGGCTCGGCCCGGAAGACTCGCCTTTTCTATTGGAAAGCATTGCCGCCGCCAATAGCTACGGCTTGCCGCTCGAAATATTAAGCAGCGGCGCCATCCAGGACAGATGGCCGGGCTTCACTGTGCCCGAGCATTTCATCGGCTGCTTCGAAGCACAGGCAGGCGTGTTATACAGTGAGAATGCCATCCGTGCCTATAAGAAACTGGCGCTTGAAAATGGCATCCATTACGTGCCGAATACACCCGTCCAGCACATTAATATACAGGATGGCAAGCGTGTGAAAATTTCCACCGCACAAGGTGTTTTCTATGCTGAAAAAGTGATCGTCACAGCCGGTGCTTGGGCGAAGAAGCTGCTGCCAGACCTGCAATTGCCGATCCAACCGACGCGCAAAGCGGTCGGCTGGTTTGAAGCACCGGAGATGTACAATGCCGATCAATTTCCCGGTTTTTTTGTGGAAGGCCCCGAGATGATGTTCTACGGCTTCCCGAGTATCGACGGCGCTGGCGTAAAAGTCGGACGCTCGGACGGCGGGCAGCCAATCGACCCGGACGAACAAACCCAGAACTTCGGGCAATACGAATTTGATGAGGGCGACTTAAGAAGATTCCTGGACCTTTATATGCCGGAAGCGAGCGGAGAATTGAAACAAGGTAAAACTTGTTTATACACCGTCTCGGACGACCATAACTTCATCATCGACCACCATCCGGACAACGAGCGCGTTATTTTCGCCTGCGGTTTTACCGGCCACGGCTTTAAATTCGGCAGCGTCATGGGCGAAGTGTTGAGCCAATTGGCAATAGACGGCCACACCGAATTCGATATCGCGCCCTTCTCACTCAACCGTTTCAAACTATGAGCGAAATGAAAGAAGAGTGTTGAAGAAATTAGTGATTCACTATGGATAAAAAGAAAATCACTTATTCTACATTTTAAGATCAATGTTCTACCTAAGTATTTGGAGAAGCGTTTGCTCGACTCCAGTGGTAAAGCGAGACGACCGAGACCCCGCAAGACGCGTAGCGGCTGAGGAGGCTTGGGCGCGAGCCCACGGAAAGCGAGCGATAAGCTTCGGAAAATACGGCTTCTTAACTTTTCTCGACAAACCAAAGAGTCTCTCCTTATTGATAAAGGAGAGACTCTTTTTCGATGGTGACCACTTGCTTGGTGTCGGCTGCTTCCATGATGCCCAAAATGACTTTCAGTGATTTCAAGGCATCTTCTCCCGTAACGATCGGCTCCTGGTCCAGGCGGATGGAATCGACGAACGCATCAATGACGCCGCTCGGAGTCTGGTTGTCATTCGTTTGGATCGCTTCCAGCTGATAGTTCACTTTCTCGCCGGATTCCATGATGAGTTCCAGCTGATACTCGTCATCGTGATAGATTTTCATGATTCCTTTCTCGCAATAAACAACGGTGCTATTGTCCTCTTCCCCGTAATAGGTCCAGGAGAAGGCAGCGTTTCCGAGACGCCCTTTTTCGGTCGCCAGGCTGCATACGAGATTGTCGCACACTTCAATCGGCTCGCCGTTTTCATCCGTTTTGTGTAAAGCTCCCTGAAAGGCGCTCACTTGAACGATTTCATCATCGAGCAGGTAATGCAGCAAATCGATTTTATGGATGCCGAGGTCGCCGCCGACACCGAAGCCCGAGCGCTCCTTTTTGAAGAACCATGTCGACTTGGTTTTATTGATGCCCCAGGATTCCGGGCCCGAATGCCCAAAAGCGGTGCGGAAGGTCAAGACTTTCCCGAGCTCTCCGCTGCCCAGGATTTCGCGTGCTTTTTGATGGGCGCGCGTAAAGCGCTGATTGTGGTCGACCATCAGTTTCTTGCCGGATTTTTTCTGTGCCGCCAAAATTTCCTTGGCATGTTCAATCGTTAAGGAAATCGGTTTTTCGCACAGCACGTGCTTGCCGCTCAATAATGCTTGTGTCGAGAATAAATGATGGTGTTCATTCGACGAACAATCACTGATGGCTGTGATGTCGGGATCGTTGAACAATTCCTCGACGCTTTCCACATTCCGGCCGCCGAACAACTCGACCATCGCTTCGGAACGGTGGAGATTGCGGTCGTAAAAGACGATTTCATCTACATATGGATTCGCTGTATATTCCGGCGCGTGGCGCATTTTCGTAATGGCCCCGCAGCCAATGATGCCTACCTTGATGCCCATGCGATCTCCTCCTATTCTCTTTTTTGGAACACGACGGCAATGATGATGATCAAGCCTTTGACAAAGCCTTGCAGGTGGGGCGAAACATTCATCAAGTTCATCATATTGTTGAGGATGCCCAAGATCAAGATACCGAAAATCGTGCCGATGATTTTGCCGCGCCCGCCTGTCATGCGCGTGCCGCCGATGATAACGGCCGCAATGGCGTCAAGTTCATATTGCGCGCCTGAACTTGAAGATGAAATCGAGTTCAACCGTGACGTTTCAATGACCGCCGCAACGCCGACCAGCGTCCCGATCAGCGTATAGACGCCGATCTTGATGCGGTCCACACGGATAGCGGACAGCATCGCCGCTTTTTCATTCGACCCGAGCGCATAGACGTACCTGCCGAACCGTGTTTTGTGCATGACGATATAAATCAGCACCGCCATGGCGAAGAAAATGAGCACCGGCAAATCAAAAATCCATACATTGTTGTTGGCGATCGCGGTGAATCCGCTCACTTCGCCCGACACGCTGCCGCCTTCTGCAATATACAGTGCGATCGAACGGGCTGCGGCCATCATGCCGAGCGTGGCGATAAACGACGCGATCCTGCCTTTCGCGACCATTAGCCCATTCAGGAATCCGGCGAAAGCCCCGACCAATAAGGCCGTGAACACGCCGATTAAAATGCTGCCGGATGCGTTCAATGCCAAGACGGAAATGACGCCGGCGAGCGCCAGGACAGAGCCGACCGATAAATCAATGCCGCCTGACAGCATAACGACCGTCATCCCCAGCGCAATGATGCCGATGATCGACACTTGCATGAGAATGTTCAACTGGTTATTGATATCGAGAAACCTCGGATTCATCACGGAAGCCGCGATAAAAATGATGATGAACGCAATGATGACGCTGTATTCCGACCATAGCCAGGACAGCCTGCTTTTCATGCTTGGAGATTCAGGGCTGTATTCCTTTGTATTGATATTATCCAATGTGCTCTCCCTCCCTTTTCGCGCCTGTGGCATAATGCATGATTTCTTCTTCGTTTGTCTCATCGCCCATAAACCTGGCCGTGATTTCCCCGTGGTACATAACGTTGATGACATGGCAGATCCTCAACACTTCAGGGGCTTCCGATGACAGGATGATAATCGCTTTGCCCAGTTTTGCGAGTTCTAGGATTTCCTGATAGATTTCCTGTTTGGCGCCGACGTCGATGCCTTGTGTCGGGTTGTCGAAAATCAGGATATCGGTATCCGCTTCAAGCCATTTGGCGATGATCACTTTCTGCTGGTTGCCGCCGCTCAATTTGTCGATGGTGATGCGCGGATTGGCCACTTTGATGTTCAAGGCTTTTTTATAGCTGCTAAACTTTTCCAGCTCCCGCTTGTCTTGGATGAAGCCCCATCGCTCAAAATTGCCCATCGATGACAAGCTCATATTGTGGACGACGCTCAAATCTTTGATGATGGCATTTTCTTTGCGGTCTTTTGGCACATAGCCCATGCCCGCTTGCAATGCCGTTCGCGGATGGGTGATTTTCATCACTTTGCCTTTCACTTTGATGGTACCGGTGTATTTTTTGCGGTAGCCGAATAAACTCTCAAACAGCTCCGTCCGGCCATCTCCCGCAAGCCCGGTAAATCCGACAATCTGGCCTTTTCGGACGGTAAAGTCGATGTCCTGGAATAAGCCAGGGCTGCTTAAGCGCTCGACTTCCAGTGCCATTTCGCCAAATTCGTGCTCATGGACAAAGCGCTCCTGTGAAATCGCTTTGCCGACCATCAGCTTGGTGATTTCCTCTAAATTCCCGCTCTGCATGTTATCCGTCTTCACCAGTTGGCCATCGCGCAGCACGGTATAGCGGTCGCATACCGCTTGAATTTCCTTTAATTTATGGGAAATATAAATGATCGACACGCCTGACTTCTTCAAGTTGCGCATCAATTCGAACAGCCGGCCCACTTCATGTTCCGCGAGCGATGTCGTCGGCTCATCCATGATAATGAGCTGTGATTTATGCAGCAGCGCTTTGGAAATCTCGATCAATTGCTTATAGGACGTGGCGAGATTGCGCACATATTCTTTCGGATTGAGAAACACGCCCAGTTCCGCCAAGATCTCACGCGTTTGGCGGCACATTTCTTCCACGTTCAAAAATCCGGCCTTGTTGCGAATTTCTGAACCTAGAAACATGTTTTCATACACTTTCAAATCGCCGACCATATTCAATTCCTGATGGATAAAGCTGATGCCATGCGTCTGGGAAATATGCGGGTTCGCCATAGTTACTTGTTTGCCTTCAATGAAGATCTGCCCGCTGTCCGGTTGGTGGACGCCACCTAAAATATTCATCAGCGTCGATTTGCCGGCGCCGTTTTCCCCAAGCAAGGCATGAATCTCCCCTTTTTCCACTTCCAGCGTCACTTTCTTTAAAACCGGGACGCCGTTAAATGATTTGTCGATTTGGTTCATCGCCACGAAAGGCTGCGAAGTCATGTCTTAACCTCCTTATAGGAAAAGAGGAAATGCAATGGCTCCACTGCATTTCCCGGCTATTGGCTTAGAATTTCGATTCCGGATCGTAATACTCATCCACGTTTTCTTTGGTCACTTGCGTCGCTTCCTTGACGACCATCGATTCAGCCGGTTCCTCGCCTTGCGCCAAATCGCCAGCGATCGTCACCGCATCTTCGACCATCGTCGGTGAATACAGGAACGTCGCTTTCATCAGCCCGTCGTTTTGGATGTCTTCGAATACGCCTTTCGCGCCGCCTGCCCCTGTGACGAATTGGATATCCGTGCGGCCTGCTTCTTTAATGGCCTGCATGACGCCTAATGCCATGCCATCGTCTTGAGTGAAAACGGCATCGATTTCAGGGTTGGCCTGCAAAATGTTCTGCATGACTTCCAATGATTTTTCAGTGGAAAAGTCGCCGCTTTGTGAAGCGATGATTTCCATGCCTTCCTGTCCTTCAACTGCTTCTTTAAATCCGGCTCCACGCTGTTCCGTTACTGAACTTGGCGGCCCCGTGATTTCGACGATTTTCCCTTCGCCATTCAATTGCTCGACGAAGTATTTGCCGGCATTGACGCCGATTCCTTCGTTATCCCCTTTGACGACCACTGTCGCTGCATCGTTTTCCAGTTCGCGGTCAACGATGACGAGCGGGATGCCTGCATCTTTGATCTTCTGGCCGACTGGGGTCAATGCTGCGGATTCAATCGGCAGCATGACGATGACGTCCACGCCTTGTGCGATCAAATCATCCACGTCATTTGCTTGTTTGTTCGGATCTGCTGCGTTGGTCATGACGTAGTCAATGCCTTCTGATTCCTTCAACTCCATCGCCTGTTTCTCGGCGCTATCGATCAAAGCCCCCATCCAGCCGTGCGTTGCCGAAGGAAGCGAAATGCCGATCGTCATATCTCCATCGCCTGAACCTTCATCCGTTGAACCCGAACTTTCGTTTTCTGTGCTGCCACATGCCGCAAGTCCAAAAATCGTTACGAAAGACAATAAAATGAGCAATAGTTTTTTCACTTTATTCACCCCTTAGTTTTGTATGGATCCGTTAAATGTAATCGATTACATTAATGTTCGGGACCAGCGTTCTTTCTCCCATCCCCATGATAAGCAAGCGCCGGTTTGAGCCCGTTAGCCGGTGGTCGATTCCCGGATGACCAGTTCATGGCCCAGTACTACGCTGTCGACGGTTTTCCCTTGGATCTTCTCGATCAGCATACGCGCCGCGACCGTTCCCATTTTGTACATCGGCTGGGCGACGGTGGTCAATGCCGGATTGGTCATATTGGAGAAATCAATCTTGTCGAACCCGACAACCGCGACATCGTTCGGCACGTGCAAACCGGCGGCGGTGATTTCTTTCAAGGCGCCGATCGCCAGTAAATCCGATACCGCAAAGACGGCAGTCGGCCGGTCTTCGAGGCGCAGTATTTTCTTCATCGCCATCTGTCCCTGCTCGAACCCGAGCTCATGCGTGTAGAAAATATAATCGCCATTCACCGGAATGTCGTGTTCACGCAATGCCCGTTCATAGCCCATCCGCCGCTCCCTGGCATACAGGAATTTTTCATCGGAATTCATCAATGCGATTTTTTTGTGGCCGATCTGGATCAAATGCTTCACGGCGCGGTAAGACGCTTCCTCGCTGTCGATCGTGACATACGGGATGCCGATGCCGCCCCCGTATTCGCTGCACTGGATGATGGCGTAGTGTTCTGCGAGTTCTTTCAAGGTCTCGACATTCACTGCCGGGTCCATTGAAATGATGCCATCCGCCATTTTTTTGCGCACCAAATCGAAATAAATCTCCTCCTTTTCAGGCTTGGAATCCGTTTCGCATAGCAGGATGCTGTAATTCTGGCTGAGCGCCATATTCTCGATGCCTTTGATGATTTCAAAATAAAACGGGTTGGAGATCGTCGGGATCAAGATCAGCACAATGCGGCTTTCCGAATTTCGTAAATTCCTGCCGAGCATGCTCGGCTCGTAATTCAAGTACTGGATCGCCTCCTCCACTTTCAGTTTCGTTTTGGCCGTTACTTTGTCGTGGCCGTTCAATACCCGGGATACCGTGGCGACTGAAACCCCTGCATGCTTCGCTACTTGTTGTATGTTTGCCATATGCTTTTCCTTCTTTCTGACGCGACACTTCTGCTGTGAAATGAAATCGTTTACATTTTCATCATAATTTGTTCAGAATTATCTGTCAATAACTATTTTTATTGCGTAAAATATATTGATTTACGCCGTTTTATTCTATATGTTAAGAATGTAACGGTTTACATGTCAGTATAATCTGAAAACTTGAATGGAGGGATTTTCATGAAATTGGGGGTTTTTACCGTCTTATTTTCTGATCGAAACTTTGAAGATATGCTGGCTTATGTGGCCTCAAAAGGCATTGAAGCGATCGAACTGGGCACCGGCGGATATCCGGGCGATGCCCATTGCAAATTGGACGAGCTGCTTGAAGACGGAGAAAAGCAGCAAGCTTTCCTGAAGCAAATCGACGACGCCGGCCTCTTCATCAGCGCGCTCAGCTGCCACGCCAATCCGCTGCATCCCCAAAAAGACATTTCCGGGGCGGCTGATGAGCTGCTCGTCAAGACGATGCAGCTCGCTTCGAAGCTCAAGGTGCCGGTCGTCAATACCTTCTCGGGCTGCCCGGGCGACCACGAGAACGCGTTGTACCCGAACTGGCCGGTCGCTGCCTGGCCGAACGATTTCCAGGAAGTGCTCGCCTGGCAATGGGAACAGAAATTGATTCCTTATTGGAAAGAAAAAAACGCCTTGGCCGAATCGCTTGGCGTCAAGATCGGCTTGGAGCTGCACGGCGGCTTTTCCGTCCATACGCCCGCGACCATGCTGCGCCTGCGTGAAGCATGCGGCCCGTATATCGGCGCGAACCTCGACCCGAGCCATATGTGGTGGCAAGGCATCGACCCGGTTGAAGCAATCAAGATTCTCGGGCGGGAAAACGCCATCCATCATTTCCACGCGAAAGACACCATCATCGACCAGGAAAACACCAACCGCAACGGCTTGACCGATATGACCGACTACTCTGAGATGAAAGACCGCGCTTGGTATTTCCGCACCGTCGGATTCGGCCATGGGCAAAAAACTTGGGCTGACATCGTCAGCACCTTGCGCCTCTACGGCTATGATTACGTCGTCAGCATCGAGCATGAAGACGGCTTGATGTCGATCAACGAAGGCTTCACCAAAGCAGTGGAGAATTTGAAGCCGGTCATGGTCAAGGAATCGGTCGATGAGATGTGGTGGGTGTAGCTTTAGGATGCATCCTGGCTTATCGTGCAATAGAAAGCGGGTCTCTTAAACGGAGCCCGCTTTTTTTTGCGTCTTTCTTAATCAAATTCCCTTTTTCAACTCTCCTATTCTTCTATCAGTTGGGGCTGGGCATTGAGAAATCACTCCCGCCATTTCTTATTAAAACTATTCTGAAATATTTAATAATTATTAATTTCACAATCTTTTCCGTTCTTTCTATTTATTTATTTCCCGGGAAAACTGCTTGTTCATGAGATTTTCATGAGTATTTACTAGAAAGCGTTTACACCTCAGGGTTCTCTTTGACAAAATCTCCGTTTCATATGACAATGGAAATAGAATTAGAATTATTATAATCAGATAACGATATTAATTGAAGCCACCACTTCGATTATTTTTTTTTTGGCGTTATCGGTTATGGTCATTCTAAAAAACATTCAGGAGGTAATTATTCTATGTCTTTGATCGGAAAAGAAATCCAACCATTTAACGCGTCAGCTTACCAGGCGGCGAGCGGCGAATTTATCGAGGTCACGGAACAAAACATGAAAGGCCAATGGAGCGTCGTATGCTTCTACCCAGCAGATTTCACGTTCGTTTGCCCAACTGAACTTGAGGACCTCCAAAGCCAATACGCAACATTGAAAGAGCTTGGCGTGGAAGTATACTCTGTTTCTACAGACACTCACTTCACCCACAAAGCTTGGCACGACCACTCAGATGCAATCGGCAAAATCGAATACACCATGATCGGCGATCCGTCGCAGCGCATTTCACGCGGATTCGATGTTCTTAATGAAGAAGAAGGCCTTGCACAGCGCGGCACATTCATCGTTGACCCAGAAGGCATTGTCCAAGCTGCAGAAATCAACGCAGACGGCATCGGCCGTGACGCAAGCACGCTTGTCGGCAAAATCAAAGCAGCACAATACGTGCGCAACAACCCAGGCGAAGTATGCCCGGCTAAATGGGAAGAAGGCGGCGACACATTGAAGCCAAGCCTTGACCTCGTAGGCAAAATTTAAGGGAGTTTTGACAATGATACTAGATGCGCAAATCAAATCTCAATTAGAGCAATACTTGCAGCTATTGGAAGGCGACGTGCTGCTCCAAGTGAGCGCCGGATCCGATAAGGTATCAACAGATATGATCGACTTGGTAGAAGAACTGTCTGCCATGTCTCCGCGCATTCAAATGGAGCGCACGAAGCTTGAGAGAACCCCAAGCTTCAGCGTCACCCGTCCTGGAGAAGAAATCGGCATCACATTCGCTGGCATCCCGCTCGGCCATGAGTTTACGTCGCTCGTCCTTGCCCTATTGCAAGTGAGCGGACGCACGCCCAAAGCCGACGCGAAAACAATGGATCAGATCAAAGCGCTCGAAGGCACTTACCATTTCGAATCCTATATCAGCCTGAGCTGCCAGAACTGCCCGGAAGTCGTGCAATCCCTTAATTTGATGAGCGTCCTTAACCCGAACATCACGCACACGATGATCGACGGCGCTGCCTTCAAAGAAGAAGTCGAACGCAAAGACATCATGGCTGTTCCGACGGTATTTCTAAACGGCGAATCGTTCGCAAGCGGACGCATGTCGCTTGAAGAATTGCTCGCGAAACTCGGCAGCGCGCCGGATGCATCCGAATTCGAAGGCAAAGAGCCATTTGACGTGCTCGTTGTCGGCGGCGGCCCGGCCGGTGCCAGCGCAGCGATCTATGCGGCGCGTAAAGGCATCCGCACAGGCATTGTCGCGGAGCGCTTCGGCGGCCAGGTGATGGATACCTTAAGCATCGAGAACTTCGTTAGCGTCAAGCACACAGAAGGCCCGAAATTTGCGGCAAGCCTCGAAGAGCATGTGAAGGAATACGATATCGAGCTGATGAACTTGCAGCGTGCGAAACGCTTGGAGAAAAAAGAGCTGTTCGAGCTTGAACTCGAAAACGGCGCTGTCGTCAAAGGCAAGACCGTCATTCTTTCAACAGGTGCCCGCTGGCGCAATATCGGCGTTCCTGGCGAAGAGGAATTCAAGAACAAAGGCGTGGCGTATTGCCCGCATTGCGACGGTCCGTTATTTGCCGGCAAAGACGTCGCGGTGATCGGCGGCGGCAATTCCGGCGTCGAAGCGGCGATCGACCTTGCAGGCATCACGAATCACGTGACGGTGCTGGAATACAACGCAGAGCTTAAAGCGGATTCCGTTTTGCAGGACCGCCTGAAGAGCCTGCCAAACGTCACGGTGCTGACGAATGCACGCACACAGGAAATTACCGGCACCGATAAAGTGAACGGCCTTTCCTATATCGACCTTCAAACCGGCGAAGAAAAGCATGTCGAACTATCCGGCGTCTTCGTCCAAATCGGCCTCGTGCCAAACACCGACTGGCTCGGTGACTTCGTCGAGCGCACAGCGCACGGCGAGATCGTCATCGACCAGCGCGGCGCAACGAATATGCCGGGCGTGTTTGCGGCAGGCGACTGCACGAACATCCCGTACAAACAGATCATCATTTCGATGGGCTCTGGCGCAACGGCTTCACTGAGCGCGTTCGACCACCTTATCCGAAGCGATATCCCTGTTTTAGTGTAATAAAGACAAAAGGACTGCGAAGAGACTTTTCTCTTCGCAGTCCTTTTATATGTGCTTATTGTTTCGCTTCATGCAAGCGCCGGTGAAGCTGGTGCACTTGTTCCGCGAGATCCGGTACTGGCCCGTCGACGTTCGGGGCTTTCAGTATTTCCGGGATGGACAAGTTGCGGACAGGTGAAGGCTCAGCACCGAGCTCTTGCATCCATTCGCCCAATTGCTTCGACGAACTCGCGTAGACGATGCGGCCGAGCCCAACCCAGCCATGCGCCGCCGCGCACATCGGGCAATGCTCGCCTGACGTATAGACAGTCGCTGCCGCACGTTGATCCAGTGCCATGTGTTCCGCCGCCCAGCGCGCAATCGCAAATTCGGGATGCTGCGTATGGTCGCCTGATGCTACGTGGTTATGGTCTTCGAACAGCACCTCTCCCTGTGCCGATACGAGAACTGAACCAAACGGCTCGTCGCCTTTTTCAAGTGCCTGTTCAGCGAGTTCGACACAACGCTTCAAATGTTTTAAATCGGTTTCAGTGATCATAGTGGCCCTCCTTTAAATGCTTCTCATCCAGTATATCCCACCTGCATAAAAATTCCGATTTACCCGGCTCTTGCTTAAACATGCGCTTCATTTTCAAATTATAAAATGAAAGCTCCAGACCACATAAACAAGCCCCTTATGAAAAAATCCATAAGGGGCTTAAAATCAGTAATTCATATCGAACCAGCCGTTGCTGATCGTTTGCTTGTACCAGTAATAACTGTCTTTTTTCGTTCTTTCCAATGTGTTGAAATCGACGTGGATGATGCCGAAGCGCTTGTCGTAGCCTTCTGCCCATTCGAAATTATCCATGAGCGACCATGTCAGATAGCCTTTGATGTTGACGCCGTAATCCATGCTTCTCTTTAGAGACGTCAAATGCTGCTTCAAGTACTCGATTCTTCTTTGGTCGCGCACACGGCCGTTTTCCGGCTCGTCGTTATAGCAAGCTCCATTTTCCGTTATGTAAATCGGAATCGCGCCGTATTGGTCTTTGATTTTTGCCAATACGCGGTAGAAGCCTTCAGGGAAGATGGCCCAGCCGAAATCGGTTTTCTCGAAACCGATGTCCACGCGCTCTAGATCGAATAGATCGGCGTCTTTTTTATACCTGCCGACACTGCCGGTGTAATAATTGATGCCGACAAAGTCGATCGGCTGATTGATGATTTCCATATCGCCTTCTTCAACTTGAAGCGTCACGCCTTTTTTCTCGAACCACTCGACCATGAAGGCCGGGTAGCTCCCTTTGAAGACCGGGTCGAAAAACCATTCCATCAAGAAGCCCATGCTGCGGTTGCACGCGTCGATGTCTTCTTGCTTATTGCTGAACGGTTCGAGCCATTCAACGTTCGGCGCATAGCCAATTTCGCCATCCACACCCAACTCTCTAAAGCGGCTGACCGCTTTCCCGTGAGCCAGCAAAACGTGGTGGGAAATATTTGTGGCCAGCTGGAGGTCCTGGTTGCCTGGTGCATGGATGCCGATAAAGTTTGATAAGAACGACACACACCAAGGTTCATTGATCGTCACCCACTTGCTAATCTTGCCGCCAAATTCCTTGAACATCAACTCGGCATAATCCGCAAAGGCGTCGACTGTCTTGCGATTGGCCCAGCCACCTTCGTCCTGCAAAGCTTGCGGCAAGTCCCAGTGATACAGCGTACACATCGGTTCGATGCCGTTCGCGAGCAAGGCGTCGACAAAGTCGTGATAGAATTTCAAGCCTTTGTCGTTCACTTCGCCGGTTCCTGAAGGGAAAATTCTCGGCCACGACACAGAGAAACGGTACGTATCGATGCCCAATTCCTTCATGAGCTTGATGTCTTCCTCGTAGCGGTGGTAGCTGTCGGCTGCAACATCCCCATTGTCCCCGTTTAGTACTTTCCCGGGAGTATGCGAGAACGTATCCCAGATCGATAGCCCTTTGCCGTCTTTAAAAGCCGCGCCTTCTATTTGATAAGCGGCCGTCGCCGCTCCCCATTTCATGTCTTTTGGAAATTCCATAATCGCCATTCCTACTACCTCCAATTGCCGCATCATGCGGCTCCACTCACTTTTTTTTCAGTGTCATGCCTTTGATTTTAAAATTGCGTTGCCACAGGATTCCCGGGCGATCAGTTCGGAATCGATAAACACCGGTTTTAATTTCGATTGGCCGTTGATCAAGTCATTCAACATATACGCGGCCAGTTTGCCTAGTCTTTCCTTGTCCTGCCGAACCGTCGACAATAGCGGAGCGCTGTAGCGGCAAGCATCGATATCATCACAGCCGACCAGCCGGATATCTTCCGGCACTCTAAGCCCAGCTTCCTTGATCGCCCTTAAGGCGCCGAATGCCATTAAATCAGATGCCGCAAACACCGCTTCCGGACGCTCGGGAGCCTGCAAGATTTTTTTCATGGCTGTATATCCACTGTCTTCGTAATAATCGCCGTACTGCATCCATTCGTCTTTTATTTCAAGGCCGAATTGGTTCATCGCTTGCAAATAGCCCCGGCCTCTCAGCTTGGTGACTTCCGAATTTTGCTGGCCGCCGATAAAGCCGATTGTTCTCACCGAGTTTAAGTAAAGATGCTGGATCACTTTGGCGCCCAGATTAATGTTATCGGTCATGACGTAGCTCGAACGCGGGCCGTCAAGTACCAAGTCGATGCCCATGCACGGGATTTCGCTGTTGACGAGGTCATGGATGGAATCTTCAATTTCCTCACCTGTGATGATCAAGCAGCCATCCACGTGGAAATGTTTGCAGCGAGCCAAATAGCTGCCATTGTCTTGGGAAAAGTTCTCGTTGGAGAACATCAGGATATCGTAACCCAATAAGCCCATATTCTTTTTGAACGCGGTCACGACTTCATTGAAGAAAGGATGGGTAAATTCGACATTCACTTTCCCGGCATAAATCAAGCCGATCAAATTGGATTTTTTGGTCGCCAAGGATTTCGCTGAAAAATTCGGCTGGTATCCGGTCTCCTTGATGACATCCAGTATCTTTTTCTTGGTAGCTTCGTTAATGCCATGATAATTATTGATCGTTTTGGACACAGTGGCCGGCGAGACACCGGCCATTTTTGCGATATCTTTTATGGTTAGGCTCATGCGTACCCCTCTTTACTGTCTTTAATTTAAGATTATTGTAACTAAGATAGTGAGCCAATGGTTACAATGAGGCCTTTATTTTACTGAACCTTCTGCAATGCTTGAGATAAACAAGCGGTTGAACAAGAGGAAAATGATGATCAATGGCATCGTTGCCCAAAATACGCCAGATAAGATCATGCCGAAATCGACGTTGACCGTGTTGCGCAACGAAGCCAAAGCGACTTGGATCGTGTAATTATCCGGGTCTCTGAGAATCGTGAACTGCCATAAAAACTCGCCCCATACCGCGGTAAACACGATGATCCCGAGCGTCGCAAAAGCCGGTAAGATGATTGGCAGCACGATGCTGCGGTAGATTTTGAAGTTCGAACAGCCATCCAATTTGGCGGCTTCAATCAATTCATCCGGCACCGAGTCACCAATATATTGGCGCATCAGGAAAATGCCCAATGGGTTCAAAAAGAACAAAATCATGACGCCAGCTAAGGTATCTAGCAGACCCGCATTGGCGATTAAAAAATACTGCGGGATCAACCCAAGCTGCGGCGGGATGATCATCGTCAACAAGATGGTGATGAACAGGAAATTTTTTGCCGGAAAATAGAACTTGGCAAAAGCAAACCCTGCCAGCGAACTGATGAATAACACGACCAAGGTGACGATGGAACACAAGACGAACGACGTCCAGAGGGCGCCGAAAAAGTCGATTTGCAGCAATACTTTCTGAAAATTTTCCACCAATAAATTCCCTGGCGTGATTGTCGGAGGAATGGAGTTATACGCTGAACTGGTTTGCGTCGCCATCACGAACATCCAATAGAACGGGAACAATGACAGCAAAGAAGCAAGGGACAAGAACAAATAGACGAATAACTTATTCATGGAAAACTTTCGTTTGCTTTCAGCTTGATTCATCAGTTCATCCCCTCCCTTTCTTTTTGCCGAGTCGACCGGATGCTACATACGTATTGATGGCCGCGAAAATGACGATGATGACCAATAAAATAATCGCTGTGGCAGAAGCGGTTCCAAACGACTGCAGCCTGAAAGCATCCCGGTACAGATACATGACCACGGTCATCGCTTCGTCTCGTGTAAATGCCGCAGCCCCTAAGAACACCGTCGGCTCGGAAAACAGCTGCAAGGCGCCGACTGTCGAGAAGAACACCGTCAAAATAATGAACGGCTTGAGCAATGGCAAGGTAATGTGAATAACCTGTTGGAATTTATTGGCACCATCGATAGTGGCTGCCTCGTACACATCATTCGGAATGCTCTGGATGCCGGCTAGATAGATAATCGTGTTATATCCAACCCATCGCCAGAACACCATGATCGAGATCGCGATTTTGGTCCCCCATTCAGAAGTTGCCCAACTAACAGGTTCCATCCCAAAAAGCCCCAGTACATAATTGGCCAATGATGATTCATGATTGCTGAAAATGACACTGAAAATCAAAGCCACGGCTACCATCGACGTGATATATGGCATGAAAATCGTTACCCGGAAAAAACTTCTTAAGCGGAGAAAGGCCACATTCAGCAAAATCGCCAAGATAATGCCGATGACGATTTGAGGGGCTGTCCCGATCAAGCCGATAATGATGGTATTGTACAAAGACTTCCAGAACAGCGGATCTTCCAAGACGATCCGAAAGTTATTCAAGCCGACAAAACTCATATCTCCCAGGCCATTCCAGCTTTGAAAAGCTAAGTAGAAACTAAAAAGTGCTGGGTAGAGGCCAATGACGGCAAAAATAATAAAGAACGGCGCTATGTATAAATAAGAGGAGATCATGTTCTTGCGTTTTTCGGACGATCGTTTTTTCCCGCCTTTGTTTCCTTTTCGGTAAACAGAGTCCATTTCACTCACCCGCTTTAATTTAAAATAGGGGCATGGATTCCGTGAAGTCACCATACCCCTTGAACTGTTGGCTGTGCCAATTGTTATTGACGGTCGATCAAATCTTGTGCGCGTTTGACGGCTGCATCCCATTCTTCTTCAGGGTCTGCCCCATTCTGCACATTTTTCAACGCGTTCAGCACTTCATTATTTACCGGGAAATATTTCACGCCTTTGAAGACGGCTGTATCGATATCTTGCGCCGCTTCCGCGAATACAGATGACGTGACTTGGCCGCCGAAGAACTCATCTTCGTTGCCTGTGAACTCGTCCATTTCATACACAGCAGGAGCTGAAGGGAACAAGCCTTTTTCCTGGAATGATCCAAGCTGGTTGTCAGCTGACACTAGCCATTCCGTAAAGTCGTAAGCTTCCTGTGCATTTTCCGTTTCGCTTGGGATAGCTAGATAAGACCCGCCCCAGTTAGCCGCGAATTCTGTCGGCAATGTTGCCACTCTCCACTTCCCTGCTGCATCCGGCGCGTTTCCTTCCATCCAGCCTTTCAGCCAGCCTGCACCTAGTTCGACTGCAAATTCGCCCGTGTTGACGGCGTTGGCCCATTCAGGTGTCCACATTTCAAATTTGCCGACGACGCCCGCTTCGTTCAGTTCAACTGCGTAATCATAGGCTTTTTTCACATCGTTGCCTTCTTGTGCAATCAATAGTTCGCCTTCAGGATTCAAATAAGTTTCTTCTGAAGCGTCGAGATATGCTCTAAACGCCATTTCGATGCTGTCGACAAATGGCTTTCCGGTCTCTTCAAGAACTTGCAAGCCCGCTTCTTTGAAGGCTTCCGGTGAATCGATCATAGCTGATACTTCTGCAGGATCTGTTGGCAGCCCGGCTTCTTCAAAGACATCAGAACGGTAATACAAAGCCTTTGGCCCGATGTCAGTTGGCAGGCCGAAGAGGAAATCGCCTTCTTGGTTCGCTCCGGCATTCCATTTCCATTCCAAATACTCCCCTTGAACATCTTCTGCCCCTAAATCATATAAGTTTTCAAAGCTGCCTTGCGCTTCTTTGAATCGATCGAACTGGTCGACTTCGAGCATCGCGATATCAGGCGCGCCGCTTCCTGCAGACAATGAGGTAAATAGCGCATCATGGTGTTCGGCTGTTTCTGAAACTTTCACATTGATGGTAACGTTCGGGTTTTCCGCTTCGTACGCTTCAGCTAACTCTTCATAGTTTGTGGCTCCAAACGACCAAAAATCCAGTGTCACTTCGCCGCCTTCTCCGGAACCAGCTGCCTCTTCTTCATTGCATGCTGCCAGTGTTGCGGAAAGTGCCAATGTCATTCCAAGCACAGGCCATTTTTTCATGTTCTTCATTTCATTTCCCCCCTATATGGTGATCGACGTGCCTCAACTAAAATGATGAGTGCTGATTCATGTTGAGCGAAAATAGTGTCCGTTTCAGTTAACGAAACCGGTTTCCATAATCGCTAAAAAAAATGAGTTAAACCGCTTACATTTACAATAATAACTCAATTTTTTCATTAATCAATCTTTTATTTTAGAAAATATGTAAACCGGTTTCGTTAATTCCCCGTCATTTCTAGTAAATAAGCGATAAAAATTTTTTTCTTGTCCATACGACATTAATCGCTCGATATACAAAAAGAGCAATGGCTTGAAGGGAATTCAAATTCCCCAAGCCATCGCTCCTGTACTTCCTACTCCAATTCTTCCTCCGCCAACAACTTAAACCCTTCCACGACCGTATCCTCTTCGACTTCGATCAGGATGCAGCGCCGGCCGTTGTAATTGACTTGTTTGACGTAACGTAAGTCTTCGGGGCCGATCTTGATTTCCGCGATTTTCGTGTTGATCTTGATCGATTTGGCCCCGTATTTCGGCACGATGTGGCTCGCTTTCATTTCGTACTGGCGGTCATCGGTCACTTGCTGGAAAGCCTGTTCCACTTTCTCGGTGCTGATGTCTTTGATGCCGCTTGCCTTCAAGACGCGTTCGACTTCCTTGGAATCGAGCATCGGCGCCGGCTCGTCCTCATCTTCCGCTTCCACTTCGAGCATGCTGTTGATCTCATCGTAGACGCCCGCCAGCGTTCTCGAATTGACCTCATCACCGATCACCTGCTTGACGATTTCTTCAAACACCACTTTATCGTCTTCAGCGGTGGTGATTTCGTCGCCGTTCAGCACGTTTTCGATAAACTGGAAATCCGGCTTATTGGCCTTCGCCGCCGAATACAGGATGCGGTTGACGTCTGCGGCATTGTTCGTGAAGCTCGGGAACAAGAAACCGCCGACTGGGGATGACAGTTTGATGACCGGGTCCGCCATGATGTTCGACTTGAATTCCTTTTCGACAAAATCAAACACCAGTGACGATTTCGGCAGCTCGGTCTGGTTCATGCTGCTGAGGACAAATGGCGTCGTGTATACCTCGTCGCGCATGGCGGCTTCCGTCTCGTCAGGTTCGCGTTTCGTCGTCTTGAAATACGTGCCGCGGATGAAAGTGATGACCATGTCTTTCTCGTATGGCGTTTCCTCGACCATCTTCAAGGCGACGCGCTGCATATTGTCTTTCCAGCCCTCTGCATCGTCCGCGTGAAGCCCTTCGTATAGTAAATGCTGCGTATGGTCCGCTTGCCCTTCTTCCGGGCGCTGAAACTTCACTTCGAACAGCTTAATGTCGAGCTTGCCCGCGAGCACTTTCTTGAAATTGGCCAAAAACAGCTCTTGCTGCTCCCGATCGAGCAAGGAAAACGAACGGCTTTCCTCGTGGAAGATCTCGCTTGTGTCCTGTTTGATATATACGTTGTAAATCTCGGCGATTTTCAGTAAATCCGTCTCCAGCTTGAACTGCTTGCGGATTTCGGCAATGTCTTTTTTGTTCATCTCTATTTCCAACTCCCAGCTAGTAAAATCCATATGGTGCAAAAAAAGAGCATCCAAGCCAATTCGCTTTGGACACTCTTTCATTATAACAAGATTTCATCAGGAAACCGGGATTGCCCCTAGATGATTTCCAAATCATTGGTGTTCACAAGACCAGCAGTAATGCCGGAATGGTAACGATGCTTGCCAAGGTGCTGACGAACATCGCACTCGACACCATATCCGGATTCATATTGAATTTCATGGCCAACAGCGTCGTCGTGGCAGCAGCCGGAGTCGCCGCAGAAATCAGCAGCACCTTCGCTTCCAACGACCCTGCCGGATACAGCCAGGCCAGCAGCACGAACGCGATTGCCGGGAACGCGGCCAATTTCAGCA
The DNA here is from genome assembly GCF_001465795.2 of Planococcus rifietoensis. NCBI lineage: Bacteria > Bacillati > Bacillota > Bacilli > Caryophanales > Caryophanaceae > Planococcus > Planococcus rifietoensis. Next base: position 3,141,847 of record NZ_CP013659.2, read on the forward strand.
CAGCCGCGGTCCCAATAAACTTCAGTACGGTTTTGATCTGAATCGATGCCAAGGTGATTCCGAGCAGTGTCAACAGCACCGGCACCGCCGCCTGCCCAAGCAAGCCCGTCGCATTGCCGAGCGCCTCAGGAACTCCTATGCCCGCTATTTTCAGAACCAGCCCGATCGTGATGGCAATAAACCCAGGCATGCGGATGATGGTAATGAAAATCGCTTTCTTCGACACATCGGCATGATTCGAAGCGTAGAAAATGCCAGCCGAATTCATCAGCAAAGATTGCATGACGACGTAAATAATGGCAATCGCCATCCCCTCGTCCCCGAAGGCGAACAACACGATCGGCAAGCCGTAATTCCCGGTGTTCGGAAACGCGCTCGCGAGCATCATCGTGTTGCGGTACGACAGATTCCATCCAAACACGATGCCAAGAAGCTGAATCAGCACCGCAAACAAGACGAACAACAACACCGCAAACAGCACGATCCGCCCTAAATCTCCCAAATCCAACGAGGAGGTCGTGACGGAATGGAAAAATAACGCCGGGCTGAACACGTAGATGCACAAATCCGACACCGGTTTTGTCTGGATGTCCATGAACCGGCCGACGAAAAACCCGATGCCGAGCAAAATAAAGACCGGCAAAATGACATTGATGATTTCACTGACAATCACGGCGTTCACTCTCCATCAGAAAGAGGGAAAGGATTTCTCCCCTCCCCCAAAGTTTAATTTATTAAATGAAAAACGGGATAAACACACTGGCGAGTAATAAGATCAACGCGCCGCCGAGACGGGACGAAATTTGCGCAAATGGCATCAATTCCATGCGTCTTGCCGCAGACAGCACCGCGACATCGCCCGTTCCGCCCATATTCGCCATACACAACCCTGCTGTGATAGCCGCTTCGATCGGGTAGAAGCCCATGAATTTCCCGACGACGCCGGCACCGATGACAGCACCGATGACAACGGCTAAGACGATGAGCACGTATTGGATGCTCAAGGCATTCAGCACGGCTTCAAGATCCGTATACGCGACCCCAATGCCTACTAGCAAAGCGTTGGTCCAGTTGCGCGCCACGAATTCATACCACTGGCTTGCGCCTTCTACGATAATTTCCGGCATGACGTTCGCGACTTTGAGCAATGCCACCAAAACGATCATGATCGCGTACGGATGAAGCGGGATAAAATCGCCCAATAAATTCCCTAAAATATAGAACGACACCGCAGCCAAGACGCCGATTCCCATTTTGGCCAAATCGTAGCTCGGCGTTTCTTTTTTCTCGTAATGGAAATTGCGGATCAGCTGGCCATTCCCCGTCAAGCTCGGGTATTTATCACCGATCAAATTCAATACACTCGCCAAGATGATGGCGAAGACATTCCCAAGTGCCAAAGCCGGCACTAAAATCGACAGGTAATACCCGGGTTCATTGCCCAGCATTTCCGAATAAACTTGAGACATCGGCACAGCGCCTGCACCCATGCCGCCGCCCATGATTGGCATGGCGATGACGAGCACCGCTTCCTGGACGCTAAAGCCCAATACCATCCCGACCAACGCAGCCAGGCCAACCGCTCCTGCCACCGCAGCGAGCAATGGCAAGGCATAGCGGACGCCCGCTTTCACCAGGATCTTCGATTCCATCCCCAAAATACTGCCGGTAATTAAAGCCGCAATATAGAAGTTGAGGAAATCGCCGTCTTTCATGAATTCCGTAATGCCTGCCGTTGTGCTTTCAGGCATAAGTCCACTATAGACCATATAAGCGGATCCGAAAATAGCGACAATCGCGCCGCCTCCGAGGAACGTGCGGACGATTGGCATATGATTGCCGAACCAGCCCAATAATTCACCAAGCACCATGGTAATGAGCAAGGCGCCGATCATGCCGGCCGGCAAGTTTTCGGTGTACATCGCATAGATCGCAATCGCTGCGAAAACCCCGAACCATAGAATCGGCATATTGAAAATCGTGAATTTGTCTTTCAAATTTCTCGCCGGCAACTGCGGCGGAACCTTATTTGTTTCCTTCATCGTTGGACACCTCGTTTTCTTGAGCTTGCGCCATTCAGGTAAGCGCTTTCAATGTATTTCATATTTTAGACAAATTTCAGACAACTTCTAGCTTATGAAAGTATTGGTTTTATTGTAATTAAAAAAAGCAGCCGCATTGGCTGCTTTTTTTGAGTGTCGCGAAACCGTATTTTCCGAAGCTTATTGCTCGCTTTCCACGGGCTCGCGCCCAAGCCTCCTCAGCCGCTTCACTGCTTGCGGGGTCTCGGTCGTCTCGCTATTCCGTTGGAGTCGAGCAAACGCTTCTCCAAACACTCAGACATCTCACTGAACTATTAGATGACGCAATGTTTTCCAAAGCCCCACCTTAACCCTCAAAGATAAGGATCGAGACGATGTGCGTTTTCCGGCGCCACACGGTATTGATAGATAGGCCGGCCGACGCCGTAGGTCAAATCTTCCTGCAAATAGCCGATGGCGCTGAGGAATTTCAGGTATTTCCGGACGGAGACCCTGGAAATGTGGGCTGACTGCGCCAGTTCATCTGTTGAAAACACCGCAGCTTCGTTCGCCAGGATCACTTGCTGGATGGTCTGCAGCGTTCCTTTTGTCAGCCCTTTCGGCAATGATTGCACCGTGGCTGATGTAGAAGTGGCTGGCTGTTTTCTGCCGAGCAGGCTGTCGATTTCCTGCTGGCTGATTTGTTTATTATCGTTCAGTTTATGGAAATGTTTTTGGTATTGCAGCAGCGCTTCCTGGAAACGGCTGAACTCGAAGGGCTTGATCAAATAATCGGAAGCCCCGAGCCTCAAGGCGTGCTGGATTTGCTGGATTTCAGAGGCTGCCGTGATCAAGATGACGTCAAGGTCCTGCTGTTGTTCGCGGAGCATCTGCAAAAATTCGATGCCGGTGAGTCCCGGCATGTGGATGTCGAGCAATACCAAATCGATGTCCGACTCCGCGAGGATCGCGATGGCCTGCTGGGCGTTTTCGGCGGCGCCGATCACCTCAAAGCCTTCCATGCGCCCGACAAATTGTCGGTTCAAGGCAGCCACCATTGGGTCATCTTCTACTATCATTACCTTAATCATCTGTTTCACCCCTTGCTTCATACGGCAGCACCAACTCGAACGTCGTACCTTCGTTTTTCTCGGAGGCCACTTCAATCGAACCTTCGAGTTGGTCTACGCTATTTTTCACCAAATGCAATCCGAATCCGCGGTGGTAGCCTTCCTTACTGGAGACGCCTTTTTCGAACATTGTTTCCTGCAATTCCTCGTCGATCCCCGTTCCTGTATCGCTGATCGTGATCGTCAGCAATTCATCGATATAGGAAAACGCGGCATGCACCTGCTTGTGTTCGGTCGCTTGGACATTGTCGATCGCGTTGTCGACCACATTGCCAATGATCGTGATCAACTCGTGCGTGACCGCCGGATCGTCCGGTTTTGGGATATCGGTCTCGCAGCTGATCGAAAGATTCACTTGCGCTTCTCTCGCGAAACTGATTTTCCCGAGAATAAAGCCTGCTAGCACCGGGTCCTTAATGGAGCGCGTCACATTGCCGACTTCCACGGCCTGGTGGTCGACCAACTTCGCGATAAACTGCGACACTTGCTCGTATTGCTCCATTTTAATCAAGCCGAGCAAGACATGCAGTTGATTCATGAATTCATGCGACTGCGCCCGTAAAGTCTCTGCGTACATCTCGACGCCGGTCAATTGTTCGGCAAGCAAGTCGATTTCCGTCTTGTCCCGGAATGTCACCATTGCGCCGATCACTTGGTCATTCACCAATAAAGGCACTTGGTTCGACAAGATCGACAGGCCATTAAGCTCCTGCTCTTCATCCAAAACGGTATGTTTTTCAAGCAATACACGTTGCGTGTTGAGGCCTGGCAAAAAGTCATGGATCTCCTTGCCGATCGGCTCACGGCCCGTGAAGCCCGCTTTTTCGAACAGCTCTCTCGCCGACCGGTTGGCGAGCATGATACGCGAATTTTGATCGATCGCGATAACGCCTTCGTAAACGGAATGAAGCATCTGGTTGCGTTCTTCATGGATGCGCGCAATTTCGGGAGGCTCCAGCCCGAACAGGCTCTTTTTGATATATCGCGCTAAAAACAATGCGCCGATGATGCCGAACAACAAGCCTGTCAGCGAACCGATCCAGATGGTCTGCCGGTTTTGCCCGACCGCCGCTTCTACTTCCTCCAAGGAAATACCGACCGAGACTGCACCGATTTGATTATCGTCTTCATCAAACACCGGCGTGAACGCACGGACCGATTGCCCGAGCGTCCCTTCCGCCCGCGAGGTGTATTCTTCGCCTGCTAGCACACGGAGTTCATCGCCACCGGCAAACGCCTTGCCGATATTGTCCGGATTCGGATGCGATTTGCGGATGCCGTCCATATCCATGACGACGACAAATGACACGTCAGCGGCTTGTTGCACGGCCAGCGCATAATCCTGTATATTCGCTTCCGCCGCTTCCCTCTCCAAGCCCTGATGAATGACTTGCGATTCCGCAGCGGTCCGTGAAATGCTGACGGCTTTATCTTCCAGCTGCTGCTCGATCCGGTCGCCCGATGTATCGGCCACCAACAGATTGGTGATCACGAGCGACACCAACACCACCAAAAGCACAAACGAGATAATGATCGTACTTAATTTAAATCGTGACAAAAACGCCATGATGCACCTCATTCTTTACTGCGAAAAAATTCTTGTAAACAGATGTTTCTACTATAAGCCAAATCCGCCCTAAAGAAAATCGTGGGAATGAATCAAAAAAAGCAACTGCATGAAAAATGCAGCTGCTTGGCGTGTCAGTGATTCACGTCGCAATCCCGATCGACTCGTTTTCGTACGTTGCATCTCCAAGCGCTTTCAAAATAAAATGCGCCACGTCTGCGCGCGGAATGGTCTTCGATTTGCTCGGCACGCTTTCTTCAGACTCACGGTACTGTCCGCTAAAGGAATCATTGGTCAAGCCCATTGGCCGGACGATCGTATAGGTCAGTCCAGCTTGTTGAATGGCATCGACAGCGGCGCGGTGATCGATCAGCACCTGCTTCAGCACACCCATCATCAACTTTCCTCCAATGCCTGGAAGTTCATCGTTAATTCCTGCAGATGCCGTGTAAACGATGCGCTTGATGCCATGCTGTTGCATGCCCGCCACGATATTTTTCGCCATTGTTTGCAGATCCGCTGACTTTTTCATCCCTTGATTCGAACCCAAGCACGACACAACTGCTTCATGGCCGGCAATTGCTGCAGCTACTTGTTCCACGTGGAACGCATCTCCTTGCACTACCGTTAACTTTTCACCGGTCACTTTCAATTTGTCCGGAGTTCTCACAAACGCCGTCACTTCATAGCCTTGCTCCAATGCTTGCTCGACGACCGATCGGCCAACGCCGCCCGTCGCCCCGAATACGATGATTTTCATCACGCTTCACCTTGCTTTCTTATGAGTTGTCGAGCTGTCGAATCAACGAAATTCCACGCGGTCCGAAATGACTTTTACGGCTTTCACGAATTCCGCAACGAACGCTTCCCGGTCCACACTATGCAAAACATGGACGTTCGGCTTCTCCCCTGTCCGGTTCGTGAAATCCACTACCGTCGCTCCGGCAGTGATGCCTTCGAGCGATGCTTCCACAAAGCAGTCCTGTCCTTCGAACAACTCCGGTTTCAATAAATACATAACCGCACAGACGTCGTGGAAATGCAGCACCTGGTCGTAATTCTCCTCATGAAAAGGAGTTCTCTTGATAACATCCAAATAATGCGTAACGAGGCTATACGCCTTCTCCGCAAATTCAGTGCCGATAGCCAAAATGCCCTGAGCTTCTTCCAGTGTCACAAATGCTTTATGCGTCACATCTAAGCCGCTCATGACAACCGGAACGTTCGAGCGGAAGACGATTTCCACCGCATGCGGGTCGACATAGGCATTGAATTCAGCGGACGGCGACATATTACCGCCGACTGCCGCTCCGCCCATCCACGAAATGCGCTCGATTTTCGGCTTCACTTCCGGATGCGCCAATAATAAGGCCGCCACATTCGTCAAAGGGCCCGTTGCGACTAGGGTCATTTTCTCCTCGCTCGCAAGCAAAGTCTCACGCATCGCAGCAATAGCCGGCCGTTCGCTCACTGGCAAAGTCGGCGGCGGAAACTCAACATTCCCAAACCCGCTTTCCCCGTGGATCTCTTCCGCCATCTCGAGCTCGCGGAACATCGGCTGTTCCAAACCACGCGCCACTTCTACCTGTGCCCCGATATAACTGAGAAACGTGCGTGCATTATAATTCGTCTTGTCCTGCGAAATATTCCCCGAACACGTCGTCACCAAGCGCACGTCCAACGCGTCATCATGCGCGAACGCCAACGTCAGCATCATCGCATCATCAATCCCCGGATCCGTATCGATCATTATCGGCAATCTGGCCATCCCTGAAAACCACCTTTTCTCATCTATTGGTTTTGATTTTACGCTAGTCGGGGCTTGGAGTGAAATGATAGCAAGTGTCTCTATTGATTACTCAAAACTCAATCCATACAAAAGCCATCAAAGTCAGGGACCTTGATGGCTTGTTGGTTATATGTATTAATAAAATTCGATAATTACTTCGTTGTATGCAGGAGTTTCAAGAAGCGCAGTTAAAATCTCTTCTGTGTTTTTGTCTGCTTCTTCCAAGAATCCTTGTTCGACTTTCTCTTTTTCCAGCTTTTCTTTTTCAAGGTTTATATCCTCTACAATTTTCTGAGAAGGATAGTCCGAGAATAACTCATCTTTGATATCTCTGATTTCCATATTTTCAGTATCCGCCACGTTCTCAAGTATTTCTGCTTTCGGTACTCTAACGACCAATTGCTTTGTGCTCTCGTCGTAGGAAGTTTCAATTTCCGAAGCTTTGGACCCCGCTTTTATATACCCATCGTATTCAATTAATCTGATCGCTTCTGCAAATTTAATATCTGATATCCCAGGCAAGGAAATGTTCTTATCTGTCTCACTGACTATGACATTGCTATACTCGTACTCTAATGAGGCCAATTCCGCAATCTTTACGATCTGATCCTTCACCAAGGAGGCGTCGGAACTGCTATTGGTAGTGACGCCAAATAAACTTGTTTGTGAAAATGCATATCCAGCAGCTGCCCCTACAATTAATACAAAAAATAAAATTCCGACCAATTTTTTCATCGTTTAGTTCCCCCACATGTTTAATTTATTGCCCTCTCTATGGTAGACCATAAAATGATTTATTACGCATATTGAAAAACAAGTTCGCCCTCTTCCATTCCAGCTGGTGTAAACTCCAGCTTTTTAAGCAACTGGATGGAAGCCAGATTTTCAGGAGATGTACCGGCTTTAATTTTGACCCCGGGATATGCCTGTCGAATCCACTGAACCATGGCTCTAATCGTTTCATAAGCATAGCCTTGTCTTTTAAAAACCGGGTTGATGGTATAGCCGATCCAACAAGCTTCGGCTTCCTTTTTAATAAACACATCCCCCATTAGGGACTCGTCGGCTTTACGGATAATTGCTAATTGAGCACCTTTTTCCACAGATGGTTCTCTTATTAAAATTTCTTCATATTCTTCTCGGGCCAGACCTTTAAAATATTGAAATTCCATCCATTCAGGATTATTGCGGTATGTAATAAAAGCATCCAAATCACTTTCAATAAAAGGCCTGATGTAGCACCTTTTCGACTCAAAGACAGCTTGCATCCTATTGTCTCTCTTCATTTCATGCGCTCCTCCCCATGAACATGCATCTGTCACCCTGGTCGTATCTCTTGGATGCTTTTCCCGTCCAAGAACGCTTGGCCCATCTGTACGAGTGATGCTTCCTCCTGTATATATTCTAACAAGGCAGCGATGAGACCTTTTTCTTCGAATACTTCGAATGTCACGAACCCAAATTTCCTACAGTGATCCGAATGCTATATACTGATTACAAATTCTTTATGACTTTACTATGACGTTTGGAGGAGATCAGATGATGTTCGAAAACAAAGTAGTGGTTGTTAATGGTGGAACGGATGGAATTGGCAAGGAAGTGGTTCGTTTCTTTTGTAAGGAAGGAGCTACTGTTCATTTTACGGGCAGAAACAGCGACAAAGGCTCTCAGGTGGAGAAGGAATGCGACGGGAAAGCTCATTTTCACCAAGTTCATAACGAAAACCCGGAAGAAATTGAAAGCTTTTTTAAAGCACTTGAAACTGATGGGCATACTATCGATATTCTCTTCAACAGTGCCGGTGTTCTGTCTATCGGAATGGGACCCTTGTCTCGCGTAAAATTGGATGACTGGAATCAGTTGATTGCCGTCAATCAAACGGCGATTTTCCTCTACATGAAATATGCGTTGGCCGTGATGGGCAAGCAAAAACATGGCGTCGTGATTAATAATGCGGCGATCCTTGGAAACGACAAGGTCAATCCGATGCTGCCAGCTTATAGCGGAACCAAAGCAGCCGTTGTCGCGATGACCCAAAGCACGGCTCTGCGCTTTGCCAACCAAGGCATCCGCGTCAACTGCATCTCCCCTGGCCCAACAGAAACCGACCTAGCCATTAAAGCATACGGCGGAAAAGAGAATTATGACAAACAATCTCAGGGACACCCGAGAGGAAGCTACGGGAAGCCAAGTGAGATCGCAGAAGTCGTGCTGTTCTTGGCTTCAGACAAGGCGTCTTATATAAATGGGGCGGAAATCGTTGTGGATGGTGGTTATTCGTTGAAATAAATAGATTTAGGAAACAAGATAGGATTAGTTTAATCATTTAACATAGAGAAGTTTATTTTCCTGTCGGGTGAAGTAAAGTTGTTTTTTTACAGTCTTTCACAAGGAGCGCTTGATCGATTCAATAAAGTAAAAAGGTTCATTCTTCTCATTAAAAGAAGAATGAACCTTTTCAGTAAACGCTATAAATGAAAATAAATCTGTCTCAGGCTTATATGGAAGGAGAAAAAGGCAGGTGTTTTCTAAAATCTAATTGTAATATAGGTTCTCAGTTGGATATACCGGATCATTGGTGATGTCGATTCCAAGCTTCTTAAAGGTCTGTTCGTTTTCTCTATTCAATATAACCGTCGAATGTGCTTGGGTGTCTTTTAAATGTGGCAATTGCTTATAAGCCAGCTCAGAAGTAGGATTGGTGACCGCACTGATTGCCAGTGCAATGAGCACTTCATTGGCGCTTAATGTCGGGACGCGGCTATTCAAATCATCGGTTTTCAACCGTTGAATCGTTTGTAAAATCATCGGCGACAGCAAATCAATTTCATCGGAAATATTGGTCAATTTCTTCAACCCATTCAGAATCGCGGCTGCCGAAGCATCCATCAAAGTGGTCGTTCGACCGGTGATCATCTCGCCATTCGGCAATTCTATCGCAATGACGGCTTGTAAATTCGTGCTGTCAATTTGCGCTTGGACTTCTTTCGCATAATTACGGGCCGGCAATACAGGTGCCCGATCCTCTTTCTTTAAACCGGTTTCTTCTAAAATCACTTGCATGTGGCGTACACTGTCTTCATCGGCAAGCCCTTTTTTATAATCGTTCTCTACGACGAAACTGCGCCGAATGATTTCCTGCTTGGCAGCTTCCTGGACAACTCGATCGTCCGTGATGCCCGATTTCAGGCGATTAACCCCCATATCAGTCGGTGAGCTGTAAACAGACTCTTTGCCGGTAATCCTTTCAATGATCCGTTTGATGACAGGAAATGTCTCAATATCACGATTGTAATTGACCGCTACTTTCTCATAGGCTTCATAATGATAATTATCAATCATGTTTACGTCTTTTAAATCGACGGTAGCTGCTTCATAAGCGATGTTTACTGGGTGCTTTAACGGCAAGTTCCAAACTGGAAAAGTCTCAAACTTGGCATAGCCGGCTTCATTTCCCAGTTTGTTCTCGTGGTACATTTGGTTAAGGCAGGTGGCAAGCTTTCCGCTGCCCGGGCCAGGGCCCGTTACTACCACGATTGGCTTTGTCGTTTTAATATAAGGATTCGTCGCAAATCCTTCTTCCCCAAGGACCGCCTCCACATTTGCCGGATAACCTTCGATTTCGCGGTGAATACAGACGTTAATTCCGCTTCTCTCCAGCTTTGTCATAAATACTTTGACTGTTGGCTGCCCCTGGTAACGTGTGATCAAGACACTGTTGACAGAAATGCCGTATGCCCGATATTCATCAATTAAGCGCAAGACATCTTGGTCATAAGTGATGCCGTAATCTTCACGGACTTTGTTTCGTTCGATGTCTCCAGCGTAGACACAGATGATGATTTCTGCCTTTTCTTTCAGTGTATGCAATAGTTTGATTTTGGCATCTTCATCAAATCCAGGCAACACACGCTTGGCATGTTTGTCCCCTATCAATTTTCCGCCAAATTCCAAGTAAAGTTTATCGTACTGCTGCACCCGCTCCAGGATGTAGGCTGATTGTTCTTGCAAATATTTCTCCGAATCAAATCCAATTTTTTCATTAAGTTCAGTCCCACCTTTTATACTTCAAACTCTCTTAACTCAAGGGATAAAAACGCCTTAAGAGATACTCCTAAATAAAAATCTACTCTTTATGATTATAAACTTTTGAAAAAAAGTAAATCGGTCCAATTGCTTCATTTACTTATGATACGGCTCACCCTTCATAATCCGGAAAGCCCGATATACCTGCTCCAGCAAGATCAACTTCATCAATTGGTGGGGAAACGTCATCTTCGAAAACGACAATTTCTCATCCGCGCGCTTCAACACTTCGTCGTGGAGGCCCAGAGATCCCCCGATAACGAAAACGACTTTGCTGCGGCCGTAAGTCATGAGTGATTCCATGTCTTTGGCGAGCTGCTCGGAGGTCTTCATCTTGCCGTCGATCGCCAGGGCGATGACGTAGGCGTCTTGTGGGATTTTTGCGAGTATGCGCTCGCCTTCTTTCTTTTTGACGATTTCCATATCCGCTTCGCTTAATTGCTCCGGCGCTTTTTCGTCCGCGACTTCAATCTCCGTAATTTTTGCATAAGCCCCTAAACGTTTTGCATATTCTGCAATGCCCGCTTTCAAGTATTTCTCTTTCAGTTTTCCGACCGTCACAATGGAAATGTTCACAACTTATCCCCCTTTACACGAAATTTACAAACAAGTTGCCCACAGACTTTATGCACATATCCACAGGCGATTCTACATCTTGTAGAATTTTATTTACTCGCCACAAGATACAATGCCTGTTGTTCACAGTAGTTGCACTTTGTGGATAACTTTTCGCTATCTGATAATTCAGTCAGTATAGGATAGCTTTCCGTTTTGGCAACAAATTCGTCAAGCCCTTGTCCCACATGCGTTTGGCAGCAATGTAGCTCCATTTTTACGCCTCCTTTCGATTTCCGAATATTCAACACAGTTATACACATTTCGTTCCCTTTTATCCACAATCCATTTTAACAGATATAAAACACTACGGATAGCGAAGCTTTTGCCGCCTGTGGATTGTTAACAATCGATTTTTAACAAAAAAGTTATCCACATGCCATTTTCCCGAACAATTGCCCTTTTTCAGCTAAAAATTCGAGCTCCGAAGTGTATAATATTCAGCTGATTTTTGTTTCTTCCTTTCATTTTCGGAAATGAAAAAAACAGTTCCAATTGGTGCATAAAACACCAATTGGAACTGTTCAGGTATTACTGTGTGGAATTGTCAGTGAGTTCAAGCTCGAATTCGAGCAATTCTCCGTTTCGGTATGCTTTTACCTGCAGCATATCCCCAATTTGTTTTTCGTTGTAAAGATGCTGGCGCAACTCGATAATATCGCCAATTTCTTCACCATCCAGCTCGACGATGACATCGTATTGGCGCATGCCCGCTTCATCCGCCGCAGAAGACGGGACAACCGAGCTGACGACGACACCTGCCGTGACGTCTTCCGTCAAATTCAATGTATCGTCACGGTATGTGCTCGGCACTTGCGCCAAATCAATCAGCGTGATGCCCATTGCCGGACGCACCATTTCACCCGTTGCTTCGAGTTGATTGATGACCGGCAGCGCCGAATTGATCGGAATCGAGAAGCCGATTCCCTCGACTTGAGAAGTGGCGATTTTCATGGAGTTGATGCCAATCAATTGCCCTGCCAAATTGACGAGCGCACCGCCGCTGTTTCCGGGGTTGATCGCTGCATCTGTCTGCAAGACTTCCGCTTGCCAGTCTTCTGTGCCGTCGCCGTCCAGGTCGACCGGCACTGCCCGGTCAGTGCCTGACACGACGCCGCTCGTCACAGAACCTGAGAATTCAAGACCAAGCGGATTGCCGATCGCGATGACCGCTTCGCCGCGCTTCAATGCATCCGAATCACCCAGCTCCACAACACCCTGCACTTTCTCGTTGCTCATTTCAAGAACAGCGAGATCGGTCCAAATATCGCTGCCGACCACTTGTGCGTCGACTTTCGTCCCATCGGCCAACGTCACTTCGATGCCGCTCGCGCCGTCAACGACGTGATGGTTCGTTACAACATACGCGGTATCGCCTTCACTTTTATAAATGACGCCAGAGCCCGTGCCGACTGCCTGTTCCTGGCTTTGCGAGAAGAAATCCCCGCCTGTCTGGAGATTCGACACGCCGACTACCGCATCCGACGCCTCGTCGACTGCTTTCGTCACGTCAGTCGTGATATCAAGCGACGCGCCTTGCTGCTCACGGTTTTGCTGCTGGATCTGGGTGCCGGAATTTGTTGATTCGGTGCCTGGCAATAAGCCCGGTGCTTGCGAAAACAACAGCCACATTAATAACGCTCCGACCAGTACGCCGAATATCCCCGCAAAGAAACTGCCCGCACGGCTCGGCTTCGGCTGCCTGCCATTCGGCGTTTGATTGTAATAACCCATAGCCTCCATCCTCTCTTATGCCTCTCTTTTTATCATAAGATGTACCCGCCAAAATGCAAGCAATCCTCCCTGTATGAGCAGGCTAGAAGGTTGTCATTCAACTTACTTTGTACACTTTTAAACTGGATGATTGGTCGTAGGGCAGTAAGATGATGCTTCCCACAACTATTACTTCGACTTCTATATTCATCCCACACGAGCTGATGTAGATCGAAGCGGCGAATAAACGGACGAAGTCACGCTAAGTCCATTTATTTGCGACGTATCTGATTGGGAAATGCGGGAGCAACGTAGAGTTACCCGATGCGCTTCAGCAACTTTTCCCCAATCACTATGCTTTTTCGGCATAAAGATCTTTTTAAGCAAGCTTATAGAACTAGTCTATAGTATTTTTCCCCTCACTCTAGCTGATGAGAATGGAGGCGGCGACTCCTGCGGGAACAGCGCGAGCTGAAGACCCTGGACTGAGCGCAGCGAGGGAAGCGGCTGAAGCCGTGCCCGCGGAAAGCGTCCGCCGCAGTGAGCATCAGCGGCTCTAAAAACAAAAAAGACTGCCCCACAGGCCGCATCTAAGGCTTCTGGGACAGTCTCTCCTATCTATTCACACCACAACCAAAGGCGTCGCTTCGGTCGGCGAGGTATCAAACAAATCGACGTAATCGCCGACGATGATGCCTTTTGTCTGCAATGTCTGCTCGACGCTCATGCGCGCGAGGTCTTTCATGTTATTGTCTTTGCTCAAATGCGACAAGTAGATGCGCGTCGGCTTCTCCGCGAGCACTTCCGACATCGCCACCGCCGCATCTTCATTCGACACGTGCCCGACGTCGCTCAGGATGCGTCGTTTGACCGACCATGGGTAGCGCCCCATCTGCAACATTCCGATGTCGTGGTTGCTCTCAAACACATAAGCATCGGATGCGCCGATGATGCCTTTCATGCGATCGCTGACATAGCCCGTATCGGTGATCAGCGCAAGTTTGCGCCCATGTTCATGGAATACATAGAACATCGGGTCCGCCGCATCATGCGACACGCCGAACGATTCGATGTCGAGGCCGCCAAACGATTTCGTCGTCTCCATATCGAAATGGAAACGCTGGTCGACCGGAATCTCGCCGACCAGCCCGTCCATCGCCGTCCACGTTTTGGCGTTGGCGTAAATCGGCACTTTATGCCGGCGGGCGGCGATGCCGAGCCCTTTAATATGATCGCTATGCTCATGGGTGACAAGAATGCCGTCTAGCTTGCCCATATCGCGGCCGATGGAGGCGAATAACGACTCCAATTTCTTGCCGCTAAGCCCTGCGTCCACTAAAAACGCATGCTCGTCGTTTTCTATATAAATGGCATTGCCAGTCGAACCGCTGGCCAATACACTGAAGCGCATAGTTAAAATCTCCTTACTCTGCTGTTTCCTCGTTCTTTTTATTCAATTCAATGACACCGTCTTTGATGGCATTGACGAAATGATCTGTTTCGACACCTTCAGAATCCTTCACACGGACGCGCCAGGTCGGAACGAACATCTGCCGGTTTTCTGACACTTGCACATGCGTCGAATAGCCAAGTTCGACTTCCGTGATGCGGCTATTGGTCTGAAGCAGACTCTTTTGATAGAGCGTATGGATCGCTTCTAGCGGTTTGATCAATCTCTTTTGCTCTTCATTTTCGATAATATTGTTAAATAAAGTTTGCTCGAAGCCAATCACGGCATCGTTTTCATTCCAGAACACCGTCAACTGGCCGCCCGTGCTATAGAATAGCGGGACGTCTGTGATCTGCTGGAAAAATACCGCGTGGTTCTGGTCTTCATCGATTTTCCATAAGGTGTATTCTGAGCTTTCCGGAACTTCCTCTTCAATGAATGCCTGCAGTGCGTCTTCTTTATCGCCTTCTAGATCGACTGGCTTATCGTAAGTGATTTGCAGCAGCCGTTCATCTAAAACATTGACGATCCCGTCAATGTCCACTTCGTTTTCAGTGAACGATTTTGATTCGCCGCGCACATAGGGCTTGTCTTCAGATGAATCCGGCAATGCCGAATAGGTGATATTGTCTCCGTGGAGCTTCTCATCGATAGACGATTCCGGAAGTGGTTGGATCTGTTCGGCTTCCGTATAACGGTCGATATACAGTGAATACAAGAAAACATTGAGAATCGAAAAAACAACGATGAAAATGGTCTTTGTTTTACTCCAATCCAAGCTTCACGCCTCCTACTGATTCGTCAGATAGCCGTGTCCAGTTGCCATTTGCTTTATAATACCAAGCCGGTTGGAACATAATCAATTGACCGTCTTCACTGCGTGTCAGCTCATAGCCAATCGTCACTGCTTCAATCGTCGATAGATCTGTATCAAGGCGCGACAAAGCTTTCAGAACGACTTCGCCTGACGTCATTTCGACGTCACGGGTTTCAGCGACTGAATCGCGGAAATAAGTCGGACGGCTATAACGGAATGCCTGCTCGATGCCGTCACTGATGCCCCATTCGACGTCTAGACTCACGGCCATCGTATTGCTAAAGACCGGCAAGCCATCAAAAAACAATTGATAACTGATCTGCTGGTTGACCGATTTCATGCCAAAATACACATATTGGTCGGTCCAGCCGCCGTGTTCATTGACGAAACTAATCGAGTTGAACACCAGGTCGGACGGGATCGCCGGGTCGGAGGTTTCGGCTTTCGGCTGTACATAATTGATGCTTTTCTGGCCGTCCAATTCGCGCATGATGGCCCCTGACTCATCGGTGAATTCCTCACTCTGCAGGTCCCCTGCAAACTGTGAGCTCGGGCTGTCCATGATGGCATCTGCAAATGTAGATGCTGGAGTTTCGCCCAGCAAATAATTAAAAGCTGTCTTCTCTATCGGGCCTTCCGGCACATAGACCGGCAATGTGCCGATGTCAGGATCCGTGACGTAGCGGTCGTACTCTTCTGATGGCTGCACATAGTCGCCGCGGAACTCAATCAACTCAGCGTCCGATACTTGTGCTTCGTAAACCCGGCCGGATCCGGTGTTGATAAAGTAAATGACAGAATCGGGATTTTCCTCTGTGCCCCATTCGACTACGACCCTGTTAAAGGTCGATTCCGGCAAATTATTATCGGAAATGTCCATGATGATGTCAAACACAGGAAACGGCACAGCCCCTGGATAATACAGCACGGTGCGCCCCGGTTCTTGTAAATACTGCTTGAGTACTTCGGTCCCCGCTTCTTCTTCAAATAGCTGGACGTCGGAAATCTCCCATTGCTGGATCGTGTCCAACATCGTTTCAATTTTCGGTTTGTGAGAAAGTGCCGGTCACTTCGTTTTCGTGGTGATACAACACTTTCACGGGCCTCACGACTTCCTCTGCGCTGCGCTTGTCGCCGATTGAGACATCATCCACTTGCGTGGGCGTTTCGAGCTCCTCAAGCTTTGGGGTGAATGTCCAAATAGTGAAAGTCAGTGCCAGGCTTAGAAAAATCAAAATAAACAAGGCAACGGATTTTACATGCTCCAAGTATTTCAATCCCATTCACCTCCATCATCAATTTCATATGGCAAGGTGAAATAAATCGAGGTCCCTTTGCCGTAACGGCTTTGCGCCCAAATCCTACCGCCGTGGGCATTGATCATTTCCTTTGAAATCGCAAGGCCAAGCCCCGTTCCGCCCATGGCACGCGAACGCGCTCGGTCGACGCGGTAGAAGCGGTCGAAAATGCGCTCGACATTTTCTTTCGGGATGCCCATTCCTTCATCGCTGATTGAAACGAGCAATTCGCCTTCTTTCTCGCGGACAGAAAAGCGAACTTTGCCGCCTTCCGGAGAATACTTCAAGGCATTGGAAATGATGTTATCAATGACTTGCGTCAATTTATCGGTATCGATTTCCACGAAGTACTGCGATTTCGGTACTTTCCGCTCGAACGATACATTTTGGGATTTCGACATTTCAAAGCGGTCGATGATGCGGTTGAAAAACACACCGAACTCGACCATTTCGCGGCTTAAATCCGCTTCGCTCGAATCCATCTTCGACAATTTCAGCAAATCGTTGACGAGGCGGATCATCCGCTCGGTCTCGGTCTGCGTGACATTGAGGAAATTCGGCGCGAGATCCGGATCTTGCCAAGCACCGTCAGCGAGCGCCTCCAAATAGCTGCGCATCGTCGTGAGCGGTGTCCGTAGTTCATGCGATACGTTCGCCACAAACTCACGGCGTTCCATATCAATCTTCTCCTGCTCGGTATTATCGTGCAGGACGGCGATCAAGCCGTTGACAAAACCGGTCTCTTTTTGGATGACCGAGAAAGTCGTGCGCAGAAGCGTCGCTTGATCTTGTGAACTGATATCAAGCGTAATCGCATCGCGCATATCGATTAAATCTTCGAATGTATAGGATTCATCCAAGCCAAGAACCGTCGTGACAGGCCGGTTGATGACTGTTTCACGTGAAACATTCAATAATTGCAAAGCCGGTTCATTGATCAAGATGATGCGCCCTCTGCGGTCTGTCGAAAGAACGCCATCCGTCATATTGGCAAGCACCGAGGCGAGTTTACGCCGCTCACTTTCCGTTGACTGCTGGGATTCCTGCAGCCGATTTGTTAAGTGGTTGAACGCCCGGGCAAGCTGGCCGATTTCATCTTCACTGTAAACGCGGACTTTGCGTGAGAAATTGCCTTTTGCCATCGCCTGCGCTTGCCTGCGCATATCAGCAATCGGCCGCGAAATCGTCTGGGCGACCAATACGCCAAGCACAGCCGTGATGACCAAAGCAATGGCGGTACCGCCGGCCAAAATGGAGTTGATGGTGTCCATTTGATCATAGACATTCTCGACTTCCGCTTTCACATACAGTGTGCCAAGCATCTCGCCCCCGACCGCCGTGATTGGCAAGGTTCGGACCCATACCCGCTCTTCTAGGGTTCTGTCTATATATGTTTGCGTGAGCAGCGTCTCCCCGACGATGGAGCGACGGATTTGGTCATCTGTCGAACGCTGGCCGACGAGCGACTGGTTCTCGCCCAAGGACGTTGCCAAAATCCGGTAACGATTATCGACGACGCGGATTTCAATGATATCCTGCGAATTAAAATTAGAAAGGACCGACCGAAGGCTCTGCTCGACTGTCAGGTCCTCGTCTGTCCGGTTGCGGATCATCTCTTCGCGGACGCTGAACTCGATGATTTCCATGCGGTCTACAATCGAATCCTCGAAGTTTCCGCGCAGCGTTTGTTCGAGCTGCTCGGAAAAATAAAGGCCGATGATCTGCATCGCCAACAAGATCAGCAAAATATAGATCAATACAAATTTCACATGGATCGACTTAAAAAAACTGGTTTTCAGCATTCAGCCTACTCCTGTTCAGGGTTCCGCAGGTAGTAGCCGACGCCGCGACGCGTCACGATCCACGCTGGGTGACTCGGATTGTCTTCAATTTTTTCACGCAAGCGGCGAATCGTGACGTCCACTGTCCGCACATCGCCGAAATAATCATAGCCCCATACCGTTTGCAGCAAATGCTCACGCGTCATGACTTGCCCGATATGTTTCGCTAAATAATGCAAAAGCTCAAACTCCCGGTGCGTCAATTCGATCGTCTCTTCGCGCTTCAACACCAAATACGCATCCGGCTGAATCGTCAACGACCCGACCTGAATATCATTCGAGCCTACGCCTTCCTCTTCTGCCGGCACAACATTCTGGCGCCGCAGATTCGCTTTGACACGCGCAATCAATTCACGCGTCGAGAATGGCTTCGTCACGTAATCATCCGCTCCGAGCTCAAGCCCCAGCACTTTGTCGATCTCTGAGTCCTTCGCCGTCAGCATAATGATCGGAAAATCGAATTTCTTGCGCACTTCCCGGCACACTTCCATGCCGTCGCGGTTTGGCAGCATGATGTCGAGCAGCATCAAGTCCGGCTGAATCTCTTCCGCCACTTTGATCGCCTCGTCGCCGTCATAAGCCACGACCACATTAAAGCCTTCTTTTTTCAAATTAAATTGCAAAATATCCGCAATGGGCTTCTCATCATCCACAACTAATATTGTTTTATTCATCTATCTTCTCCCCCTCTGATTCCCATTTGTTCCACCTGTACACAGCCGTTTTGACATTCTTTGCTATCCTTTACTTTATCATTATTTCAAGCATTTCGCACCTTTGGATGGTCACAGCGGGGCTCAGCGGCTTACGGGTTCTAGAGGCGTAAACGCCTGGCGATGATAGCGAGGGATTTTGTGTAGACGTATTTCTTTGTGCTAATTAAGCATCTTATTGGTCTTCGCCGCCCTGCTTGGGGTTGGCCTCTTGCCATAAGCCAAGAAGAACACTTGGCTTACGGCTTCGGCTCACCCCTTTACGCTGTGCGGCTGAGAGATTTCGTTGATTCAGGTGCGTTTAAATAGATATGCTTCTGTACGAGTTGCCGGCTAGCGGGGGAATCGCTTCCCAGGGAATATGAGAAGATAGCGGGAGTTTGCGTGTTGACCTATTTCTGCATTCTACTTTTTCTTCCTCTTATTATTCGCCGCTCTGCTTTGGGTTGGCCTCTTGCCATAAGCCAGAAAGAACACCTGTCTTACGGCTTCGGCTCGCCCCTTTACGCTGTGCGACTTGAAGATTTCGTTGAGTCGAGTGCGTTCAGGTGGATCTGCTTCTATAACTAGTTGCCGGCTAGTGGGGGAATCACTTCCCGAGATGCGGCATCTGACAAATAAGTGTTTGAACTGAAAATCATACTCTCTTCGATCCAAATGATATGAACTGCAAAATATGATGTATTTCCACACTTCCTATCGATTGGACAGAAGAAGTTTTCTTCCCCTCTAAAACTTGAGACGGAGTGGAAGGGGCCGACGCCTGGGGGACCGAGCGGGCTGGCGAGACAATTGTGCCGCGCTCTTTGGCACATTGGCTCAACACCCGCCCCCCGGCAAGCGTGCCCCTGGAACGCAGTCTAATAGCGCAAGCTATTTTACTCACTTGATCGAATGTTCTACAACACTCCAGATGCACTATCCCACAATCTATCTATATTGAAATACATAAAAAAAGCTCCCAGCACGCTGGCAGCTTCTTATTAGTTTATTTCTTCACATAATCCAACGGGTCGCGGTCCTGGCCATCATAGGAAAGCTCGAAATGCAGGTGGATGCCCGTAGAGCGCCCTGTCGTCCCCATATCGCCGAGTTTCGTGTGCGGGGATACTTTGTCTCCCACCTTGACGTCAATCGACGACAGGTGCGCATAGATCGTCTCATAGCCGTTCTTATGGTCGACGACGACGCGGTTGCCGAATGTGCCAGCTTTACCTGCTTTTGTCACCGTCCCATGGTCTGCAGAGACGATATCAAGCGTATCAGGCTGCGCGATGTCGATGCCTTTATGGGCACGGCCCCAGCGCTGGCCTTTCTTGCTTGAGACGTAGCCGCCATCTGCCGGCCACGTGAATTCGCCTGTGCCGATGCCCGGCAATTCTTTCTCGCCTTCAAGGACGATTTTGTCGACCGGCTCTTTCAGGATTTTCTCGCGTGTTTCGGAACGGCCGACGCGTTCGCCGTTGACTTCGCGTACAGCGTAGCTCACCGCTTTTTCGCCGCGCTTGCCTTTTTGGCCGACTTCCGTTTCGCCGATATAGACATCTTTGCTGTCTTTTTCGACCGTTTCGTATGGCATTTTCTTCAAAGCTTTTTCGGCTTTATTGACGAGCACGTCCACGCCGAGCTCATCTGTTACGTGTTCTGCAGCTTGTTTCGGCTCCATCACCTGTTTCGGGTCAATTTGCTTCGACAAGCCGTTGATCGGTTCCGAAAAGGAAATATCGGTGATGCGCGACTCGCCCGCTTTTAGCTCGGGCAGTTCCGCTGCGTCTTGCTGCTCTTCGAATTGCTCGAGCTCTTCTTCCGTTAAGGCGCTTTGTTTCATGAGCTGGACGGTCTCTTCATAAGCTTTCCGGTCTTTTACATAGACCGCCGCTTCACCGTCGACTTGCAGGGCGAATGCTTCCGCCTTGACCTTTAATTGCTCGTCCAGCTGGCTGATGACCGTGTCATCGTCTTTCGAGCTCGATGCCACAGCTTGTTCGGTGACAATGTTCAGTTCTTCACTCGGCGCGAGGCGCAGATTGTCGTAGTCGCTTGAGGCCGTTTCCAGTTTTTCATCAATCAATTCGTCGATTGGCGCATCGTCCGAGACGGCTCCGAGGTAGCTGGTGTTGTGATATATATGATAAACCGGCTCCAGGTTTTGCGGCTCATTCGGTTCGGCAAAAATCGTGTTGGCGCCGAATGCACTGGCAGCTAAAACGAGGGCGGTTCCGATTTTCCATTTGCGCAGTTTCAACTTGTCTTCGTTCTGGTGTTTCGCGTTCATGTTGCGGGTCTGGCTCCTTTCGTACTCCCGTAGAGGGGTCTTCCGTTTTTTTAACTTCCCCACTCTACCACATCCGTTTTCGCAAGCTCACCCGATAAACTCATTGTTACAGAAGCGTTATGAAACAGACAGTATTATCCAGTTATTGTCATGATTTTCTTTAATTCTGCAAATAGAGGCAAAAAACTTATGATTTCCGCCCTTTTTTTCCATTTCGCATCCAGTTTCTGTGACCTTATTGTCATAAACATCATATAAGCGCATGAGACGGCTTTTTTATTTATGGCGAATTTGTAGCAAACGCAAAAAAACCACTGCCCTCTTGAAAAAAGAGGCAGTGGCTTGTAGGGATTCGATTAACGCCAAACGCTTTTGACGATGTTTGTTTGGTTGCGGTCCGGTCCGACAGAGAAAATCGAGATCTGGACACCGGTCAATTGAGAGATGCGCTCCAAATAATGGCGCGCGTTGTCCGGCAATTCATCCAATGATTTGCACGATGTCACGTCTTCAGACCAGCCTGGCATTTCTTCGTAGACTGGTTCGCAGTCTGCGAGCATGCGCAAGTTCGCTGGGTATTCTGTGATCAACTCGCCTTGGTAACGGTAAGCTGTACAGATTTTCACTGTATCGAGGCCCGTCAAGACGTCGATCGAGTTGACGGTCAAATCCGTCAATCCACTGACACGGCGTGCGTGGCGCACGACGACGCTGTCGAACCAGCCGATGCGGCGCGGGCGTCCTGTTGTCGTGCCGTACTCTTTGCCGACTGTGCGGATCTGGTCGCCCACTTCATCGAACAATTCTGTCGGGAATGGGCCGTCGCCGACACGGGATGTGTAGGCTTTGCAGACGCCGATGACGTGTGAAATATTCGTTGGGCCCACTCCTGCGCCGATTGTGACGCCGCCCGCTACTGGGTTGGATGACGTGACGAACGGGTAAGTGCCTTGGTCGATATCGAGCATGACGCCTTGTGCGCCTTCAAACAACACGCGGCGGCCGGCATCAAATGCATCGTTCAGCACTTTCGATGTATCGGTCACGTATTTCGCGATTTCCTGTCCGTATTGATAATACTCTTCCATGATCTCTTCGACTGTGAAGCCTTCTGTTTCATAGAATTTCTCGAACATGCGGTTTTTCTCTTTCAAGTTCATGCGCAATTTCTCTTCGAACACAACGTGGTCCAGCAGGTCCGCCATGCGGATGCCGACGCGCGCTGCTTTGTCCATGTACGCAGGCCCGATGCCTTTGCCGGTCGTGCCGATCTTGTTCGCACCGCGGCGCGTTTCTTCCACTTCGTCTTGCTTGATGTGGTAAGGCAAAATGATGTGCGCGCGGTTTGAGATGCGCAAGTTCTCCGTTGTCACTCCGCGGTCGTGAAGGCCTTTCAGCTCTTGCACAAGCGCTTTCGGGTCGACAACCATGCCGTTGCCGATAACTGATGTTTTATCTTTATAAAAAATCCCCGATGGAATCAAATGCAATTTATACGTTTCGCCGCCGAAAATGATTGTGTGGCCAGCATTGTTCCCGCCTTGGTAACGCGCGATTACTTCTGCGTGTTCCGACAGAAAATCCGTGATTTTCCCTTTTCCTTCGTCTCCCCATTGCGTTCCTACTACTACGACTGATGTCATCGTCCGCACCTCCGTTAGGCTTGTCGCCCTGTTTCAAACAGTCTTTATTGTATCAATAGAGCGCCTTGGCGTCAATATGAAATCAAAGAAAACACGAACATCGAAATGCATGTGCGCATTTAATGTTCGTGTTTAATAGATGCTTTAGAAATCGCCGCCGCCTTCTTGGTCAGCCCAATCGATGGTGACGAACTTATTGTATTCCTTCACAAACGCCAGCTTGACGGTGCCGGTCGGGCCGTTCCGCTGCTTGGCGATGATGATTTCAATCATGTTCTGGTCTTCGGTTTCTTTGTCGTAATAATCTTCACGGTATAAAAACGATACGATATCGGCATCTTGCTCAATCGATCCGGATTCACGTAAATCGGACATCATCGGCCGTTTGTCTTGCCGCTGCTCAACCCCACGGGACAGCTGCGACAAGGCGATGACCGGGACTTCGAGTTCACGCGCCAGGCCTTTCAATGAACGGGAAATATCGGATACTTCCTGCTGGCGGTTTTCGCCGGCCTTGCCGGGTCCTTGAATGAGCTGCAAATAATCGATCATGATCATGCCAAGGCCGTATTCCTGTTTCAAACGGCGGCATTTCGCGCGGATATCGTTGACGCGGATACCCGGCGTGTCGTCGATGAAAATGCCAGCATTGGATAAACTGCCCATCGCCATCGTCAGCTTGCGCCAGTCTTCATTCTGGAGCGCACCGGTCCGCATGACTTGAGCATCGATATTGCCTTCTGCGCAGAGCATCCGCATGACGAGCTGCTCTGCCCCCATCTCCAAACTGAAGATCGCGACATTCTCTTCGGTTTTCGTCGCGACGTTTTGCGCGACGTTAAGTGCGAAGGCTGTCTTACCGACGGACGGGCGGGCAGCAACGATGATCAGATCGTTGCGCTGAAAGCCCGCTGTCACTTTGTCCAAATCGCGGAAACCGGTCGGGATGCCGGTGACATCACCTTTACGCGTATGCAATAGCTCGATATTGTCGTAAGTTTTCACCAAGACATCTTTAATGTGGATAAAGTCGCCAGCGTTTTTGCGGCTCGACACTTCCATCATTTTCTTCTCCGCTTCGGCAAGCAACGCCTCCACTTCGTCTTCGCGCGTAAAGCCGTCTTCGACGATCGTGGTGGCCACTCGGATGAGGCGGCGCAATAAGGCTTTCTCTTCCACGATATGGGCGTAATGCCCAACGTTTGCGGCTGTCGGCACCGCATTGGCGATCTCGGTCAAATACGATAAGCCGCCGACATCTTCCAGCTCTTTCTTGACCGATAGCTCTTCTGTCACCGTGACCAAGTCCACCGCTTTGCCGCGGTCCGTCAAATCGATCATCGTCTGGAAAATCTTCTGATGGGCGACGCGGTAGAAATCCTCCGGCATGACAATTTCCGCTACGGAAACAAGTGCCTGTGGCTCCAGGAAAATGGCCCCGATGACGGATTGCTCGGCTTCCTGGTTATGCGGCGGGACGCGGTCGATCGATTCGTTCATATCTATTCCCCTTACGCTTCTTCAGTAACGTGCACACGCAATGTCGCGGTTACATCGTGATGCAATTTCACCGGCACATTCGTATAGCCAAGCGTGCGGATGGCGTCGTCGAGCTCCATTTTGCGCTTGTCGATTTTATGGCCATGGGTCTTTTCAAGTTCTTTCGCTATTTGCTTGGTCGTGATCGAGCCGAACAAGCGCCCGTCATCACCGGATTTCGCTGTCAGTTCAATCGTTAAAGCTTCAAGTTTTTCTTTCAGCTCTTTCGCTTCGTTCAATTCCTGCTCGACTTCCTTTTCCTGCTTTTTCTGCTGTCCGGCAAGTTTGCTCATCGCCGCCTGGTCCGCTTCTACGGCCAAGTTGTTTTTCAACAGGAAGTTGTTCGCGTAGCCGTCCGCCACGTTTTTGATATCACCTTTTTTACCTACATTTTTTACGTCTTTCAAGAAAATCACTTTCATTCTTCAGATCCCCCTCTATCGTTTTCGGTTAATACGGTCTTTAATTGCCCGACCGCTTCTTCAAGGCTAGCATCCGGCATTTGCGTGGCCGCATTCGTTAAATGGCCGCCGCCGCCGAGATTTTCCATCACGACCTGTACATTGACTTCGCCGAGCGAACGGGCGCTGATGCCCACGCCGCCTTCTGTGCGTTCTGCGATGACAAACGACGCGTTGACGTCTTTCATCGTCAGCAGGATATCTGCCGTCTGGGCGATCAGCACAGGGCTGTAGATGCGCCCAGGCTCGCCTTTTGCGATGGCAATGCCGTCGCCGACAAATTCCACGCTCTGGACGATTTTCGCCCGCTCGATGTACGTCTCCAGGTCTTCTTTCAATAATCGCTGCACAAGTACCGTATCGGCACCGTTCGAGCGCAAGTACGATGCCGCTTCAAAGGTCCGGGCGCCGGTGCGCAGCGTAAAGCTTTTCGTGTCGACGATGATCCCGGCGAGCATCGCTGTCGCTTCGAGCATCGTCAATTTTTCGTGTTTCGGCTGGTATTCGATCAATTCGGTCACGAGCTCCGCCGTAGACGATGCGTACGGCTCCATATAGACGAGCATCGTATTGGTGATGAATTCCTCGCCTCTTCTGTGATGATCGATCAAGACGACGCGCTCCATGCGCTGAAGCAGGCGTTCATCGATGACCATCGACGGTTTGTGCGTATCGACCACGACCAGCAAGGAATGTTCGGTCATTTCCGATAATGCCTCTTCCGGGGTAATGAAACGCTCGAACAAATCCGGATCGCTCTCGATTTCTTCCATCAAGCGCATGACGCTGCGGTCGTATTCGTCGAAATCGATGACGATGCGGCCTTTGACGCGGTTCATTTCCGCCATTTTGGCAACGCCGACCGCTGCGCCGATCGAATCCATATCGGGCATTTTATGGCCCATGACAAAGACTTGGTCGCTTTCTTGAATCAAGTCACGCAGCGCGTGCGAAATGACGCGTGCACGCACCCTCGTGCGTTTTTCGACCGGATTGGTTTTGCCCCCGTAGAACTTGACCTTGCCGCTCGGATGCTTGATCGCCACTTGGTCGCCGCCGCGCCCAAGCACCAAATCGAGCCCCGACTGCGCCATGGCGCCCAGTTCGATCAAGGAAGCGGAACCCGCCCCGACCCCGATGCTCAGTGTCAGCGCCATATTGTCTTTCGCTGTCACTTCACGGATGTCATCGAGCACTGTAAACTTGGTTTCTTCCAATTGCTTCAAGATGGATTCATTGAACACTGCCATAAAGCGGTCCGATGAAATCCGTTTCACAAAAATGCCGTTATCGGTCCCCCATCGATTGATCAAGGACGTCACCAGGCTATTTAAATTACTGCGTACCTGATCGTCCATCCCTTGTGACAATTCATCGTAGTTATCGATGAACAGGATGCCGATGACGGTCCGGTCCGCATGATACAAAGTTTCAATCTCTACTTGCTCGGTAATATCGAACAAATAGAACAAACGGTCATCTGCACGGTAGTAGACGCGGTATTTACGGCCGCCGAGTGACATGACCATTTCATTCGATTCGGCAGATTTGACCAATTGGTTAAATTCTTCCGTTAAGCTATAAACCGATTCACCGATCAGCGTCTCGTAATCGAGCGCCGAGGTGATATAGGGATTGGCCCATTCGATCTGCTGGTTTTCATTGACCAGCAGAATCCCGATCGGCATCTCGAGCAATGCTTCCTCACCGACTTTTTTCATTCGGTAAGACAGCGTTTCGATATGCTTTTCGGTTTCTTCATAGTTGCGCTTCTCCAGTACCCACGCCGAGGTGATCGCCGCCCCGTAAAGGATGGCGAAAATGCCCGCGCCCCATTCAGACCAAAGGGAGATGAGGATGACAGCGGCCATTCCAAGAGCCAGCAATGCCAGCAATGGGTATCTTAGATTACGTTTCCTGAAAAAAGCCGACATTTCTCTTCAGCTCCTTACTTTCCTTTAGACTCGTGCGCCCGCTTGATCCAGCCCCGGACATCGAAGCCAAGATCCAAAATTCCGATGATGCTCGTAAACGACTGCAAAGGAAATGCAAGAACCGTCACAACGACCACCACCCAGCGGGGCCAGCCCTCTTGGTGGATATAGAAATGATAGAACGATACCCCCTGCAAGAACAGCAGGAACTGCAACAGCATCGAGGCATTGACGAAAATCAAATAAGCCATGGTCCCCTGCTCGAAATCCGACAGCAAGGACACCAAAATGACGATCAAATAATACCACAGTACGCTTTTCGGCAAGCGCATCTCGCGGAACGGCGGGAATTTCGGCACTTCGATGCCAAGCCGTTTCAAAATCGGCAACAGGATCAACAACAAGATCCACACCGTCGTAAATACCGACAAAATCAATAGCGTCGGCAACAAGGTCTCGAAGGTCAGCATGAACTGCGCCACAAGCTCCTCATATTCCTGCGTCGATTCCGACCCAAGCCGCTCCAGCCACGTACCGGCCTGTTCATACGAACTGCGCATCGTCGCCATGAATTCTTCCAGGAAATTAATCCCTAAAAAGGCGATAGCTGCCACGTACTGCACCATCAATGACACCAATAGCACGATACTTGAACCCATAAACATGAACAATTTGCTTTTTTTATAATGGATCGACAGCCCAATCATGAGCCCCAGCGGAATGTGGATCAATGCCAAAGGCAAAGACAGCAATCCGCCGATCAGAAAGCTTAACACGACCCCGACCACTGCGACCAGCGCCGACGCCTTCACCGGATACTTGGCGCTATACCAAGCAATCGGCAATGCCAAAAACAAGGTACTGATCAAACTCAGCACCGGTACATATACAGAAATAGCCAATAGGACGGCAAACAGCGCCGTCATCATGGCTCCATTCGTCAACTGACGTGTCTTTTGGTTAGGCATATCTGCGTTTTTCATCTTCTTTCGGGTTTATTTCATCCGTATAATTGTACCATGATTCAATCTCCCGAACAAAAAAGGGAGGTTGCCTCACTGTACATCTATCGACCCGTTTCGAGAAGAAAAAAGTTCCTGCCCTCTGGCAATAGCCGTCTATAGAAAATCATTATCGCTGATTCGACAGAGGATGGAAATAGTAGATGGAAATTAAAATGTGGGAATCGCTTCCTGGATATGCTTGAAGAAAATAGTGAGAGTTTACGTGTTGAAGTGTTTCAGCATTCTATTTGTGCTTCATCTTACGCTTCACCGCCCGGCTTTGGGTTGGCCTCTGGCAGTAAGCCAAGAAGAACACTTGTCTTACTGCTTCGGCTCACCCCTTTACGCTGGGCGGCTTGAAGATTTCATTGATGAGGGTGCGTTTAAATAGATCTGCTTCTGTAGGTGGTTGCCGGCTAGTGGGGGAATCGCTTCCCGGGACAAGGTTGAAGAAGAAAGTGAGAGTTTGCGTGTCGAAGCATTTCAGTATTCTACTTGTGCTTTAGCTTATTATTCGCCGCCCTGCTTTGGGTTGGCCTCTTGCCATAAGCCAATGAACTAGCGAAAGGAAGTTGAGTCATTTCATTGGCGACGCATCTGCGTAGCAGATGTGGGAGCAAGGTGTTTGAGGTGATGCTTGAATAAACTTTTTATCTTCGGCATCGGCTCACCCTTGGCGCTCGGGGACTTAGTGATTTCATTGATTTGGGGCGAGGTTAATCTGAGCTACTTCTGTAAAAGTTGCCGGCTAGTGGGAGAATCGCTTCCCGGGATAAGTTTGGAGCAGCTAATGAGAGTTTAGGTGTTGAAGTGCTTCAGCATGCTGTTCATATTTTATCTTACTATTCGCCGCTCTGCTTTGGGTCGGCCTCTGGCAGTAAGCCAAGAAGGACACTTGTCTTACTGCTTCGGCTCACCCCTTTGCGCTGGGCGGCTTGAAGATTTCATTGAATGGGGGGCGTTTAAGTAGATTTGCTTCTGTACGAGTTGCCGGCTAGTGGGGAAATCGCTTCCCGGGATAAGTTTGAAGTAGATAGTGAGAGTTTAGGTGTTGAAGTGCTTCAGCATGCTATTCATATTTCATCTTATTATTCGCCGCCCTGCTTTGGGTTGACCTCTTGCCATAAGCCAGGAAGAACGCCTGTCTTACGGCATCGGCTCACCCTTGGCGCTGGGCGGCTTGGTGATTTCATTGATTGAAGTGTGTTTAAGTAGATTTGCCTCTTTATTTAGTTGCCGGCTAGCAGAGAATCGCCTCCCGGGATAAGGTTGAAGTAGATAGTGAGAGTTTAGGTGTTGAAGTGCTTCAACATGCTATTCATATTTTCATCTTGTTATTCGCCGCCCTGCTTTGGGTTGACCTCCTGCCATAAGCCAGGAAGAACGCCTGTCTTACGGCATCGGCTCACCCTTGGCGCTGGGCGGCTTGGTGATTTCATTGATTGAAGTGTGTTTAAGTAGATTTGCCTCTTTATTTAGTTGCCGGCTAGCAGAGAATCGCCTCCCGGGATAAGGTTGAAGTAGATAGTGAGAGTTTAGGTGTTGAAGTGCTTCAGCATGCTATTCATATTTCATCTTATTATTCGCCACCCTGCTTTGGGTTGGCCTCTGGCAGTAAGCCAAGAAGGACACTTGTCTTACTGCTTCGGCTCACCCCTTTGCGCTGGGCGGCTTGAAGATTTCATTGAATGGGGGGCGTTTAAGTAGATTTGCTTCTGTACGAGTTGCCGGCTAGTGGGGAAATCGCTTCCCTGGATGCAGTGTCTGGCACGTTGGTGGATTAGAACTAACTAGCCTCTCTAAATCAAAGATGACTTCAGCTGAAAAACAGGAAGCATTTCCACATTTTCTGTCGAGTGAACAGAAAAAAATTCCTTCCCCTCTAAAACTGGAGACGGAGTGAAAGGGGGCTGACGCCTGTGGGACCGTGCGGGCTGGCGAGACAAACGTGGCGCGCACTTTGCGGCACGTTGGCTCAACACCCGCCCCACGGCAAGCAGCCCCCTGAAACGAAGTCGAAAAGCGGAAGCTTTTCCAATCACTTCTTTCTCCATTCCCTCCCTCCAGTTACAATCTTTACGATGTAATCTTAACTTTTCCAATACAGTCAACTTCCCAAAGCATATAAAAAAGAGGCCGGTTTCCCGGCCTCTTTGGACAATCTTATTTTTCTTCCGCTACGAACGGTAGAAGTGCCATGATACGAGCGCGTTTAACTGCAATTGTCAAACGACGTTGCCATTTAGCGCTTGTGCCCGTAACACGACGTGGCAAAATTTTGCCTCGCTCAGAAATGAATTTCTTAAGCAAATCAGTGTCTTTGTAGTCGATGCGTGTAATGTTGTTTGAAGTGAAATAACAAACCTTTTTACGCTTCTTGCCTCCGCGACGTGGTGCCATATCGAATTACCTCCCTCATTTTCAGATTTTCTATTCGCTGATGGGCGCCTGGTTTAGAACGGCAGATCGTCGTCCGAAACTTCGATCTTCCCGCTTCCGCTTGAAAACGGATCGTCATCTACACGAGTATTGTTTTGCTGACTTGGACTAGACGGTTGGTTCTGTTGATAAGACGGCTGCTGTCCATACGAGCGATCGTTTGAACGATCCCCAGATCCGGAGTTGGCGCTTTTCGGTTCAAGGAATTGAACGCTGTCCGCCACCACTTCCGTCGTATAAACGCGCTTGCCATCTTGACCCTCGTAGCTGCCAGTCTGAATGCGGCCTTCGACACCGGCGAGACTTCCTTTTTTGAGGAAATTCGCTGTGTTTTCAGCCTGCTTGCGCCAAACGGTACAATTGATAAAATCTGCTTCGCGTTCACCTTGCGCATTGGAGAATGTCCGGTTTACAGCAAGTGTAAAACGAGCCACCGCCGCTCCGCTTGGCGTGTAACGAAGATCAGGATCTTTTGTCAGTCTTCCGACCAATACAACCCGGTTGATCATCAGAATTCAACCTCCTTTTTCAAGTCGTGTATTATCTGTATTCCGCTTATCTTATACGTCTAGGCGTACAGCGATGTGGCGGATAATGTCTTCATTGATGTTCGCAAGACGTGTAAACTCGTTGATAGCTTCAGTTCCAGCGTTCGCTTTCACGATCTGGTAGAAACCTTCTTTGAAATCATTGATTTCATAAGCCAAACGGCGTTTACCCCATTCTTTCGACTCGATGATTTCCGCACCGTTTGAAGTTAGGATTTCGCTGAAACGCTCAACTAGCGCTTTCTTAGCGTCCTCTTCAATGTTCGGGCGTACAATGTACATTACTTCATATTCTCTCATCGTATTGTCACCTCCTTATGGACTTGGGCCCTGCTGTTTCCAGCGGGCAAGGAGCAAGCAATCATAAATATTACTCACATCAATATATTGTAGCATACGCTGAGGCTTCCGGCAAGCTGTAATTTAGGCTATACTGGGAGCATCAAAATTCGGGATGTGTTGCCAATGGAACCGCATAAAGTCATCGATTTGAATCTGGAAGAAATTGCACCAAAAGCGCTATGGTTCAATATCGTGCTCGTCGTCGCCTTTGCGCTCGCCTATCAGCTGTTCCGCGAGCCGCTATCTTTCGGCTTTTCGCTGTTCGGCATTCTTTATTTCTTCGGCGGCTACGCACTATTGATCGTACTGCACGAACTATTCCATTTGATCGGCTTTGTCGTCTTCGGCAAAGTGTCAATTTCGTCGCTTCAATACGGCCTCAATTTAAAATTGGGCATCGCTTATGCGACCAGCGACCGGCCTGTGAAAAATCGGGCCACGCGGGCTGTCTTATTGCTTCCGTTTTGGATGACCGCTGTGCTGCCGACCGTCATCGGCTTTTGGATCGGCGATCAAGTGCTCGTCCTGCTCGGCGCCATGCTGACTGCCGGCGCGTTCGGCGACTTCCTCATGTACCGTGAATTGCGCAAAGAACCGAACGAAGCGTGGATACTGGATGATCCAAAACTCCCCCGCCTCCACGTCTATTCCAGCTATCCGCCACTTGATGAATAAACGGCAGGATTCGTGCAAATAAAAAAAGACACAGCAGTGTTAAAGAAGTGTATTAATTTAGTTATGAATCAAAATGACGGCATCTTTTCGACACTCAAAAATCAATGACCTATCTAAGTATTTGGAGAAGCGTTCGCTCGTAAAACCTTCTGCTCAATAATGCTGCGCATTACTTCGCAAAGATAAAGTCTCACGTAGTTCGACTTTATCTTTCCTGCGGGAGCAGCGAAGCGACGGGTTTGAGAGACCTCGCAGGCAATGGATATGTGAAGCTTTGGCTGAGCATATTCATTTGCGACGCATCTGCTATGCAGATGTGAGAGCACACGGTTTTCGTAGCGGCTGAGGAAGCTCGATTCCCGCCCGCGGAAAGCGAGCGATAAGCTTCGGAAAATACCACTTCTTAACTTTTTCGACAAGCAAAAAGAAGGTGCAGCAGATTTCCTGCCACACCTTCTTTTTACTTGTTATTTCACAAACGACCGTTCCACATCCCAGACGCCTTCCGGGATATATTCCTTCAACAATCGCTCCGCTTTCGCCGTATAGACAATCGCTTGTTTCGTGCCGCGTTCGGTTTCAACTTCGATCGTCAAGCGGTCGTACATATCGGTTTTCGCATTTCCCGAATAATCTTCCAAATCGTTGATCGCCGGCCATAAGACATCCGGGATATCGTAAAGCTCTCCTTGGATGACATCGTCTCCCGCCAGTGCCAGCGCCGGATAGCCGAGCCCTGTATCGTACAAGCTTCCTGAAATCGTCACGTGTTCGGCCACCAATTCCGCTTCTTCCAGATAGAAATGGTATTTGCCGCCTCTTTTCAAAGTTCCATATGCGAATAAATACATTCGTTTCCCTCCTCATAAAAAACCGGATGCTCAAAAAAGCACCCGGTTCGGTATTCTTTTCCAGCCGCCAATCCGTTGTTAACTTGTTTCCATGGCAATGACTGACAATAAACTATTAGGCGTATGCCTTATACATTAAATCTGAAGAGCATGACATCGCCGTCTTTGACGATGTACTCCTTGCCTTCTTGGCGCACTTTTCCAGCTTCTTTCGCCGCTGCCATCGAACCGGCTTCCACCAATTCGTCGTAAGCGACGGTTTCTGCGCGGATAAAGCCGCGTTCGAAGTCCGAGTGGATGACGCCGGCACATTGAGGGGCTTTCATGCCTTTTTTAAATGTCCATGCCCGTACTTCTTGCACGCCGGCAGTGAAATAAGTCGCCAGCCCGAGCAAGCTGTATGAAGCTTTGACCAATTGGTCCAATCCAGACTCAGTGATGCCCAATTCTTCAAGGAACATTTCTTTTTCCTCATCATCCAGTTCAGCCATTTCTTCTTCGATCTTCGCGCAAATGACGATAACATCAGCTTTGTCTCCAGCAGCAAACTCACGAACTTTTTGGACATATTCGTTGTTGTCGGCATCCGCGATTTCATCTTCTGAAACGTTCGCTACGTAGAGCATCGGTTTCAGCGTCAAAAGATTCAAGCCTTTAGCGATGCGCAGCTCATCATCTGTGAAATCGATCGAACGTGCCAATTTGCCGTCCTCGAAAGCTTCACGCAGTTTTAACAAGACCGGCTCTTCTGCAATTGCGTCCTTGTCTCGTTGCTTTTTCAATTTCGCTGCACGTGCAATGCGTTTCTCGATGCTTTCCATATCCGCCAGTATCAATTCTAGGTTGATGACTTCAATATCGGAAATTGGATCCACTTTTCCCGTAACGTGCGTGATGTTGTCGTCAGCAAAGCAGCGGACCACTTGGCAAATCGCGTCTACTTCACGGATGTGGGACAGGAATTTATTCCCAAGCCCTTCCCCTTTGCTGGCACCTTCAACAATTCCGGCGATATCGGTGAATTCAAAAGCCGTTGGGACGGTTTTTTTCGGATCCACTAATTCCGTCAATTTATTGAGACGCTCATCAGGCACTTCGACGATGCCGACGTTTGGATCTATCGTACAGAACGGGTAGTTCGCCGCTTCGGCGCCCGCTTTCGTAATAGCGTTGAATAATGTGGATTTCCCCACGTTTGGTAATCCTACAATCCCTGCAGTTAATGCCAAAGGATTCACGACCTTTCTTTTTCGCTCACAAATTTTGCAACCATTCCATTATAGAAAGACGAGGCGGAAATGTCCATTCCTCATTCCGCCTCGGCCTTCACCAACACTTTTTTCATTTTTTTATTGAACTCGGCGCGCGGCAGCATGACGCTGTGCTGGCAGCCTTCACATTTGATGCGGATATCGGCGCCCATGCGGATAATTTTCCAGGCATTCGCCCCGCATGGATGCCCTTTTTTCATTTCGACAATATCATGTAACCCGAATTCTTTCATTTCCATGGCTGCGTCCCTCCATCATTTAGTCGCATTCATTGCGGCTGCATCGCCCGGCTCGCGGTGCATGACCACCATGCGAGGATATGGCAATTCGACGCCGCGCTGATCGAGAAACTCCTTCAAATCACGGCGCATTCTGCGGGATACCGCAAAATGCTGCATCGGCAAAGTTTCCGCCGTCAAACGCATGACTACTTCCGTCGCCGTCATATTCTGCACGCCAAGCAATTCGGCTGGGCTGATGACTTCTTCGTAAGTGGGCTGTACCGTTTCCAAAAACTCCAAAATCAACCGTTCCACTTTTGCCAGGTCGGAATCATGCGAAACGCTCAGATCCACGACTGCGATTGAATTATGAAGCGAGAAGTTGACGACTTCCGTAACCATGCCGTTCGGGAAGATGAACAGCTCGCCGGTCCACGCCTGCACTTTCGTCGTACGCAAACCGATTTCCTGCACCGTTCCTTCGGCTTGGTTGATGCGGACATAATCACCGACTGAAAATTGGTCTTCAAAAATGATGAAGAAGCCGGTGATGACATCGCGCACCAAGTTCTGTGCGCCAAAACCGACAGCGAGGCCGACCACCCCGGCACCGGCGATAATCCCGCTGATGTTAACCGAGAACGCCGACAATATGGCGACTAGCGCCATGAATCCAATGACATAGGTAACGATATTCTCCAACAGTTTCGACAAAGTCTGATGACGGCGGCCATTCGTTTTGATCGGCCCTCTTAAACGGACTGAAAACGATTTGCGGATGATGATCCGCATGACACGCGTCAATATATAGGCACCGACAGCAATTAAAATGACACGCAGGGCTGTTCCGGAAATGGCTAACCACATTTCCTCATCCATCAGCTTTGCTATCATCCGATTTACAAATCCTTCAACAACGCTTCTTTCGTAAAACACGTCTACACCTTCTTTAATTACTTACATCAGATTGAATTTAAACACGGCCGTGACAAGAAACGCAACTACAATGATCCCCGGCAATAAGTTTGCTACACGGATCTTCACAATGCCCATCAAATTAAGTCCAATTGCCACAATCATGACCCCGCCGGTCGCCGTCATTTCGGTGATGAACAAGTCGAGCGCCGCTTCCGGGATGAGCAGGCTGATCTGTGTCGCGAACAAAGCGATTAATCCCTGGTACACGAATACCGGAATCGCTGACAGCATCACCCCGATGCCGAGTGTCGAAGCGAGGATGATCGATGTAAAGCCGTCAATGATGCCTTTCGAGACGAGAACGCCGTGTTCGTTGCTGAGACCGCTCTCCAATGCGCCGATAATGCCCATCGCGCCGATGACGAAAATCAGCGTCGCAGTGACAAATCCTTGCGCCAGGCTCCCCTGGCTTTCTTTCGTGCCGAGCATCCGTTCAATCCAACGGCCGAATGCATTCAATTTGTCTTCGAGCCGCGCCCACTCGCCGATCACCGCACCGAGCACCAAACTGATGATGACGATGACGAAATTCTGGCTCTCAAAGCCCATCTGCAAACCCAACACTACGACCACAAGCCCAATGACATACATGACCGTCTCTTTCATCCTGTCGGGAATATTGCGCAATGCCCGCCCGATCAGTGTTCCTATGACAATTAACAGCGCGTTGACCAATGTTCCCCAAAGAACCATATTCGAGCTCCTTCCTCTCCGTGCCTCGGAATGTGCAAAGCGCCCGGCTCTTCTCCCTCTTTTTTATCGAGTTTTAAAAACCGTCCACTGAGCTGCCATTACGTAAGTGCATGTTTGTTTCGACGGCTTTCTCCCGCTTCAAAGAAACGCCTATTTCCCGTCTCCGGAAAATAGGCCGTTTTCATACCGATGTCACAGTTCATTTAGATAAACCCGCCATTAGCGTCAAATACGCCATATGCCGGTTGAAATATTATTTCAGCAAATCCAAGATCCGTTCCAAGTCATCTTCTGAGAAAAACTCGATTTCGATCTTGCCTTTGTTCTTCTGTTTTTTGATCTGGACATTCGTGCCGAAACGGTCACGCAGCTCAGATTGTTTTTCTTCTATAAAGATATCCTTTTTCTTTTCCGGTGTTTCACGTGGAACATTGTCGTTTAAACGCTGCACCAAGCTCTCCAGCTGGCGGACATTCAATCCTTCTTTGACCGCCTTTTGCGCCGTCTCGGAAATATCCTTTTTGCTGCGCAATCCGAGCAAGGTACGGCCATGCCCCATCGATAGCTTTTTATCCGAAATGAGCTCGCGAACGTCTTTCGGCAAGGTCAACAAACGGATATGGTTGGTGATATGCGGGCGGCTTTTGCCAAGCCGGAACGCCAATTGCTCTTGCGTCAAATTCAATGTATCCATCAGTTTCTGGTAGGCTTCCGCTTCTTCGATCGGCGTCAAATCCTCGCGCTGCAAGTTTTCGAGAATCGCCAATTCCATCATCTGCTGTTCATTGAAATCTTTGACGATGGCTGGAACTTCTTTCAATTTACACAGTTTTGCCGCACGGAAGCGGCGTTCTCCGACGACCAGTTCGAATTTTGCGCCTTTTTTCCGCACGACGACTGGCTGCAGGATGCCGTGCTCGCGAATCGATTCGGCAAGTTCTTCAAGGGCTTGCTGGTCGAACACTTTGCGCGGCTGATGCGGGTTTTCTTTAATATCGGTCAACTTGATCTGCATCACTTTATCCGTTTCGTTGACTGTTTCTCCTGGAAACAATGCGTTGATGCCTTTTCCCAATCCTTTAGCCATTACGAATCACTTCCTTCGCCAATTCTAGATAAACTTCTGCGCCTCTGGACTTCGGATCATAGATGATGATTGGCTCTCCGTGACTCGGGGCCTCGCTCAAGCGGACATTACGTGGAACCACTGTGTCGTACACTTTGTCCTGGAAGTATTTCTTCACTTCTTCGATAACTTGCATGCCCAGATTGGTCCGTGCATCGTACATCGTCAACAGCACGCCGTCGATCATCAGATCGTGGTTTAAGTGTTTTTGGACCAAGCGGACGGTACTCAATAACTGGCTTAAACCTTCTAGAGCATAATATTCACATTGTACTGGAATAATAATTCCGTCTGAAGCGGTTAACGAATTCAAGGTCAATAAGCCAAGTGACGGCGGACAGTCGATGATGATGTAATCGTATAAGTCCTTTACTTCTGCCAAGGCATTTTTCAGTCGTGCTTCGCGCGAAATGGTCGAAACCAATTCAATTTCCGCACCGGCCAATGAAATTGTCGCCGGCACCACATGAAGATTTTCGACTTTCGTCTCCATGATTGTGTCTTTAACATCGACATCATCGATGAGAATTTCGTAGATGCATTGATCGACATCGCCTTTATTGATGCCGACGCCGCTCGTCGCATTTCCTTGTGGATCGATATCTATTAACAGCACTTTCTTGCCTAAATATGCAAGGCATGCGCTTAAATTAACTGATGAAGTTGTTTTTCCTACACCGCCCTTTTGATTGGCGATGGCAATCGTTCTACCCACACGTGCACCAACTTTCTTCGATACTGTCTTTATTTTACTGCGGAAACACCATTATGGCTATCCGCGACAGCTTCCATTTCTATATTGTATCAAATTTCCTGTTTCATAGAGATAAATCTGCCAAAAAAAGCCCTTTCCTCAACGGAAAGAG
Organism: Planococcus rifietoensis; assembly: GCF_001465795.2. NCBI lineage: Bacteria > Bacillati > Bacillota > Bacilli > Caryophanales > Caryophanaceae > Planococcus > Planococcus rifietoensis. The sequence continues at coordinate 3,179,753 of NZ_CP013659.2, forward strand.
CGATTATGGGCGTTTTTTCGGAATTTTCACGGTAATTTGGTAATAATCCTCGTGTTCTTCCTCTTTTGTATCCAGCTTAATGCCGCTTTTTTTGACCATCGACAACGACTCTTTGATGGTATTCATCGCAATACGCATATCCCGGCTGACAGCTTTTCGGCGTTTCTTCGGCTTTTTCGGAACTTCTTCCGTCAAGTTTCTGATGCGTTCTTCCAGCTCTTTAACGTTAAGCCCTTCCTCCAATAGTTGTTCAAGCAAGTGCTGTTGGAGTTCAAGGTCTTTTACCGGCAATAAAGCACGGGCATGGCGTTCAGTGATGCTTCGTGTAAGAAGCGCTTGCTGGACGGCTTCCGGTAGCTTTAACAGCCGCAGTTTATTGGCGACAGCTGACTGGCTTTTACCGAGCCGCTGCGCCAATGCCTCCTGAGTGATCTCCTGGATTTGCAGCAGATTGGAATAGGCATGCGCCTCTTCAATTGCCGTCAATTCCTCGCGCTGGAGGTTTTCAATCAACGCGATCGATGCCGTTTCTTTATCGCTTAATTGGCGGACGATTGCCGGAACTTCCTTCCAGCCAAGAGAGGTCATCGCACGGAAGCGCCGTTCCCCTGCAATGATTTCATAAAAACCTTCCTGCTGCGAATCCCTGACGACGATCGGCTGAATGACGCCGTGGACATGGATCGTCCGGGCCAATTCTTCGATTTTCTCCTCGTCAAAAACGGTCCGCGGCTGGAATTGGTTGGCATGGATCTTAGCCAGCGGTATTTTCACCACTTCTTCAGAAGCATTATTTGAAGCTTCTGCTATTGTTGCATCGTTTGCTTTATCTCCGCCTCCGAAAAGACGGGCAAAAGGACTTTTCATGCTCAGGCACCACCTTATTAAAAACTTGCTCTTGTTGTTTCATTCCAAAGACGCATTTGCAATTCCATATGTTCCACGTGAAACATTAGCTGATCGGGGATTTGTTCGGCATGCCCGCTTTTCTCGGATATTTCTTCGGCGTTGCCTTGAATTTCCGGAACACTTGGATATGGCGTTCACTTTCTTCTACTGGCAAGAGGAAGGAATGCACAGCTTCCTGCTTCACTCCGAGCACTTGGAGCGCTTTGTCCGCGTCTTTCAGTTCATCGGTTGCGGATGCTGCTTTCATTGCGGCAAACACCCCTCCCTGTTTGACGAGCGGCACACAGAGTTCAGCGAGCACTGAGAGTCTTGCTACAGCGCGAGCGGTTACGATATCGTAGCTTTCGCGGTGCTGTGACTGGCCAAAATCTTCTGCGCGCGAGTGGACGAAAGAAACTTTGTCCAACCCTAAAGCTTCACTCAAATGATTCAAGAATTGGATTCGTTTGTTCAATGAATCGACGATCGTCACTTCGATATGCGGGAAGCAGATTTTTAGCGGGATGCTCGGAAAGCCAGCCCCTGCCCCGACGTCACATAATGACAGCGGCTTGGTGAAATCCATGTAAAAGGCGGCACTGATGGAGTCGTAGAAATGCTTTAAATAGACATCTGCCTGATCCGTGATGGCTGTCAAATTCATTTTTTCGTTCCATTCGACGAGTTCCTTGTAATAGATGCGGAATTGCTCCAACTGGCGCTCGGAAAGTTCGATGCCTTGTTGTTTCAATGCTTGCGCGAATTGCTGTTCGTTCACTTTATGTCCCCCTCTCACCTGTCTCACCGCACATTTGCGGGAGCGGGATTAGCGTTTTTATGTAAAAGCAAATGGGCTGGCGGATACCAGCCCATTTCGAGTTCTGTTATGTGCTGGCGGCCATGCCGCCCAGTGAGCTCAAATCCCAACTAGACTTTTGCGATTCTTCCTTGTTCAATATACACCAATAAAATCGAAATGTCAGCAGGGTTGACGCCAGAAATGCGCGTGGCTTGCGCAATCGACAGCGGCTGTACTTCTTTCAGTTTGCCGCGTGCTTCCGTCGCAAGCCCTGAAATGGCATCGTAATCGATGTTTTCAGGAATCTTTTTATTCTCCATCTTCTTCAGCTTATCGACTTGCTGAAGGGATTTCTCGATATAGCCTTCGTATTTCACATGGATCTCGACTTGCTCTTTCACTTCGTCGCTGAGCGCGATGTCGGATTCAGTTAAGGACGCGATCATGTCGTAATTCATTTCCGGGCGCTTCAACAGGTCGGCTGCGCGGATGCCGTCTTTCAGCTCGCTGCCTCCTGCGTTGCGTATCGCTTCCTGCGTTTGTTCGTTCGGCTTGATGATGATGCCGCGCAGGCGCTTGATTTCTTCTTCGATATGATCTTTCTTCTCAAGAAAGCGTGCATAACGCTCTTCTGTGATCATGCCGAGCTGATAGCCGAGTTCTGTCAAACGCAAGTCAGCGTTATCGTGGCGCAGCAATAAGCGGTATTCGGCACGTGATGTCAACAAGCGGTAAGGCTCGCTTGTGCCTTTGGTGACCAAATCGTCGATCAAAACGCCGATATACGCATCCGAACGGCTGAGGATGACTTCTTCTTTGCCGAGCACTTTCGCTGCGGCATTGATGCCTGCCATAAGCCCCTGTCCCGCTGCTTCTTCGTAGCCGGACGTGCCGTTGATTTGTCCTGCTGTATAAAGATTGGTGATTTGTTTGGATTCAAGCGTCGGCCATAATTGCGTCGGCACGATGGCATCGTATTCGATCGCATAGCCTGAACGCATCATATCGGCCTTCTCAAGCCCTGGAATCGATTCGAGTAGCTTGCGCTGAACGTGTTCCGGCAAACTCGTAGAAAGGCCTTGTACGTAAACCTCGCGCGTTGAGCGCCCTTCCGGCTCCAGGAAGATCTGGTGGCGGGGCTTGTCGCTGAAGCGGACGATTTTGTCTTCGATCGATGGGCAATAACGCGGCCCTGTGCCTTTTGCCATGCCCGAATACATCGGCGACAAATGCAAATTCTCATCGATGATCTGATGGGTTTCGCTCGTCGTATACGTCAGCCAGCACGGCATTTGGTCCATGATGAATTCCGTCGTTTCAAAGCTGAACGCGCGCGGCACATCGTCTCCCGGCTGGATTTCCGTTTTCGAGTAGTCGATGCTGTTGCTGTTGATGCGCGGCGGTGTACCGGTCTTGAAACGCACCGTCTCAAAACCGAGCTGCTCCAGATTTTCCGCCAGTTTAATGGACGGCTGCTGGTGGTTCGGGCCGCTTGAGTAGCGCAAGTCGCCGATGATGATTTCGCCGCGCAGGAAGGTTCCAGTCGTGATGACCACCGTTTCCGCGCGGTAAATGCCGCCTACTTGTGTAATGAGGCCCTTGACTTCCCCATCTTCAACAATCAATTCTTCTGCGATGCCTTGGTGCAAGCTCAGGTTTTCCTGTTCTTCCATCAAGCGCTTCATTTCCTGCTGGTAAAGCACTTTATCGGCTTGTGCGCGCAATGCGCGAACGGCCGGCCCTTTGGCGGTATTGAGCATTCTCATTTGAATATGCGTTTTATCGATGACGCGGCCCATAGCCCCGCCCATTGCATCTATTTCACGTACTACGATGCCTTTTGCCGGCCCGCCGATGGACGGGTTGCATGGCATAAAGGCAATCATATCGAGATTCATCGTCAACACAAGCGTTTTAGCGCCCATGCGTGCAGAAGCGAGTGCTGCTTCTGCTCCGGCATGGCCTGCGCCTACGACGATGACATCGAACGTGCCTGCTTCGTATTGTGGCATGTTCGTTCAGTCCCTTCAAAAATTTATTTTCCTAGGCAAAATTGCGAGAATAATTGATTCAATAAACCGTCATCTGCCGTATCGCCGATGATCTCACCGAGAATTTCCCAAGTACGGGTCACATCGATTTGGATCATATCGACCGGCACGTCCATTTCGGCGGCTGAAATCGCATCCGAAATCGTTTGATGCGCTTGGTGCAAGAGTGAAATATGGCGCACGTTGGAAACATAGGTCATGTCCCCTGCCTCGATTTCTCCTTCAAAGAACAATTCGGCGATCGCTTCTTCGAGCTGGTCGATGCCTTCTTCTTCAATTAAAGAAGTCGTCACGAGGCGTTTGTCGCTGGTCAGTTCCTTCACTTGATCCAAGTCGATCTGTTGCGGCAAATCGGTCTTGTTGATGACGACGATGTAATTCATGTCGCGGACCGCTTCGAATAACAGCAGATCTTCTTCTGTCAGAGCTTCCGCGTAATTCAATACATAAAGGATCAAATCGGCTTCCTTCAGCACTTTGCGCGAGCGTTCGACGCCGATTCGTTCGACAATGTCCTCTGTTTCCCGGATGCCTGCTGTATCGACAAGACGCAGCGGCACGCCGCGGACATTGACATATTCTTCGATGATGTCGCGCGTCGTTCCGGCGATTTCTGTGACAATGGCTTTGTTTTCCTGGACCAAGCTGTTCAATAGCGATGATTTCCCGACATTCGGGCGACCGATGATGACGGTTGATAAGCCTTCCCGCAAAATCTTGCCTTGCTGGGAAGTTTGGAGCAATTTGGCGATTTCCGATTGCACCCATTGCGCTTTTTCAAGCATCATCGGACGCGTCATTTCTTCCACATCGTCATATTCGGGATAATCGATGTTCACTTCCATCTGTGCGATCGATTCCAATAGCGCCTGGCGCAGCGAACTGATGAGACGCGACAAGCGCCCTTCCATCTGCGTCAGGGCGACGTCCATGGCACGGTCCGTTTTCGCGCGGATCAAGTCCATCACGGCCTCTGCCTGTGACAAGTCGATGCGCCCATTAAGGAATGCACGCTTGGTGAATTCACCTGGCTCTGCAAGCCGTGCACCCGCTCTTAAGGCGAGTGACAGTACACGATTGACTGATACGATGCCGCCGTGGCAATTAATCTCCACGACATCTTCACGGGTAAATGTTTTTGGTGCTCTCATCAATGCGACCATTACTTCCTCCGCCGTTTCTTTCGTCGCGGGGTCTTCGATATGGCCGTAATGGATGGTATGGCTCGCCTGTTCAGCGAGCGCTTTAGCAGACGGCGCACGGAACAAACGGTCTGCGATGGCTACCGCTTCCGGCCCGCTCAAACGGACAATGGCGATAGCCCCTTCACCGCTTGGCGTGGAAATCGCGGCGATCGTATCGAATTCCATCATGATGCTGTTTCCTCCTCTTGCAATAAAATACTAAAGGCAAACAAATTAAGTTTGCCCACAGCATGCTTTTATGGGTTAAAACAGTTGTCCACATGTGGACAACTGTCAAAATACGCGTGGCTGTACAACGTACAACAATAACACAAAATGCATGAAATCAAAAGATACAGCGCTCGATTTTGGTATTTTTTTCAGGTTCACTCGCAAATATGATATGCATAAATATACAATCGTAGAATTGCTGCTTCTCTGTTCTTTCCATAAAAAATGCCCGCTGGCGTCATATAAATGACGCCAGCGGGCATTTGCTTCCATTATTTATGCGGTTCGATGACCAAATAGCGGTTCGGGTCTTTTCCTTCCGAATACGTGTCGATATCCAGCCGACGCGACAGCGCCTGATGGATCACTTTCCGCTCGTAAGACGGCATCGGTTCGAACTGGACACGGTTTCCGGTGCGGATCGCTTTGTCCGCCATCCGGTCCGCCAATTGTTCCAAGGTTTCCTGGCGGCGTTCCCGGTAATTTTCGGCATCCAACTCGACAATCATGAATTGTTCAGCGTGGCGATTCGCCACCAATTGCGCCAATTGCTGAAGCGAATTCAAGGTCTGCCCTCTTTTGCCGATGAGCATCGCCACTTTTTCGCTTTCCAATTTAAAACGCACCGTTTTGCCTTGTTTTTCATGCGCAACAGTCAAATCGTCGATCTTCATGCCTTTTGCAACATCTCTTAGATAGGTTTTCGTTTCTTCGATCGCTTTGTCATTCGATGGTTTCATTGCAGGTTCTGCAGCAGATCCACCGAAATCCGGTTCTTCTCCCTCTTCTACTGGAGCTGACGGCATCTCTGCCGCAATCTCTTGTTCAGAAGGTTTGGCGTTATCCGCTTCCGGCGTTTTTTCCGTCTGTTGCGGCACCTTTTCAGTTTCTGGCTGCCCCGATTCCATCACTGTGACTTCAACTTCCGCATCTTTAGCACCGAATCCGAAAAACCCCTTTTTTCCTTCTTCGATAACGCGGACCGTCACTTCATCGCGTGATTTCTTCAGTTTTTCCAACGCATTTTCAATCGCTTGTTCAACCGTTTTCCCCGTTTGTGTAAGATGCTTCACTTTTTAGCCCCTCCTGTTTTCGTTTTAACAGGCTGTTGCACTTCTTTCTTTTCCCATGGACGGTAAATGAACATGTTTTGGATTAGCGAGATGATGTTCCCGATTACCCAGTAAAGCGTCAATGCGGATGGCAAGATGATCCCGAACCCGGCAATCATGACCGGCATGAAATACATCATCGCTTTCATTTGCGGGTTGTCCATCGCAGGGCCCGTGCGCAGAACGATCAATTGCATGACACCGGCTGTAACGGCCAGGATAATGCTTGGTTCTGCCAGCGGGAAGATCAAAAATGTGCCAAGATCGATTTCCGGCGTTGCATTCATGCGGCTGATCGCGTGATAGAAACCGATCAGAATCGGCATCTGGATGACGATCGGCAAACAGCCGGCCATCGGGTTGACGCCTTTTTCCTGGAACATTGCCATCATTTCCTGCTGGTATTTCTGCTGGGTGACGGCGTCTTTCGATTTATACTTCTCTTTTAACTTAGCCAGCTCAGGCTGGATTTCCTGCATGCGTTTCGAACTTTTCGTCTGCTTGATCATCAATGGCAATAAAGCCAAACGGATGAGAATCGTTACTGCGATAATCCCGAATCCATAAGTACCTAAGAAATCCTTAAAGAATACGATGATCGATACTAACGGCCAAACGACAAACTCGTTCCAAAACCCTTCGCTTTGGTCGCTGATCGGCTGGTCAAACTCCATACAGCCCGACAATAAGAGGGCAACAGCCACCAAGGCGAAGAGCAATCCTGTTCTCTTCTTCACTTTGCTTCCTCCAAACTCTATTCAATTACTTCCTATAGTAACATCCGGATCGACCCGGCATCTACTTCTTCGGCAAAGCGCGTGCAATCTTCAGCACATGCTCCAGGCTTTTCTTGCTTTCGTGAAAATCTAAATTGGCCGCCTGTGGTCGGGCGATGATAATGTAATCCGCGTTTGGCAGGAGATCATCCTTCAATTCCAAGAAGGCTTGGCGGATATAGCGCTTGACGCGGTTTCTAGCGACCGCATTGCCGACTTTCTTGCTGACAGACAGGCCCAGGCGAAACTCGTCCTGCTCGCCTTTCAGCAAATAGACGATGAATTGCCGATTCGCAAATGATTTTCCTTTTTTGAAAACGCGCTGAAACTCCGTATTCTTCTTGATCCGCTGCTGCTTATTCATTCTTTCACCTGCTACTTGCTTATTTTGACGCATTTTCGCTCAAATTCGGCGAAAAAGAAAAAAAAGACCACTGATGCGGTCAGTGGACTTTAAGCTGATAGTACTTTTCTTCCTTTACGGCGACGGGCAGCGATAACGCGACGTCCGTTCTTTGTGCTCATGCGTGCTCTGAAGCCGTGCACTTTGCTGTGTTTGCGTTTATTTGGTTGGTATGTGCGCAATGTCATGACCTTACACCTCCTATATAAAAGTTAACTATTTTCTAAAGACAGTCTCGACTATTATAAGGGCGCTAGCTTGTCCGTGTCAATCATTTCTTTTAAATGCAAGAGATCCGCCAGGCAATCCAAAAAGAAAAGTTATACACAATCGGGGAGGATCTACAGTTAACTTCCTGTGACCTCATTTTTTGCGAATTTGATTTATCCACATGCCTTATCGACAGGTTTTTCACATAGGAACTGCCTGTGGATATCAAAAATGTGCACAAACACCGCCATGTGGATAAGTGAAAGAAATGCTTGTAATGTCTATCGTTTTTTGATAACATTGTTTTGTTTTCACTTGTTAACAATTTCTATCCCGAAATAGTTATCCACATATTGTGGGTAAGGTGTGGATAGTTTTCCCCAAGCCTGTTTATAGATCTTATCCACAGGCTGTGGTTTTGTGTATGGTATACTGTAAAAAATCTTTACATATAAAGGAGATACGCTATTGGAACACTTAGACGAAATTTGGTCGAGTGTCTTAGCCCAAGTCGAGAAAAGAATCTCCAAGCCCAGTTTTGAAACTTGGCTCAAATCTACCAAGCTCTTGTCCTATAAAGAAGATACTGTAACCATTTCAGCCCCAAATTCATTTGCGCGCGACTGGCTTGAAAACCATTATGTGCACTTGATCACCGGCATTTTGACAGATCTGACAGGGGACGAAGCGCTTATTAAATTTGTGGTGCCAAAAGATCAGGATATGGATGATTTCCAGCTTCCCGCTCCCCGTGTCAAACCGGGGCAGGCGGAGCAGCAAGAGTTTTTGCCGGGCATGCTGAACCCGAAATATACCTTTGACACATTCGTCATCGGTTCCGGCAACCGCTTTGCGCACGCTGCATCGCTGGCTGTCGCCGAAGCACCGGCAAAAGCTTATAACCCGCTTTTCATCTATGGAGGCGTAGGACTTGGCAAGACCCACCTTATGCACGCAATCGGACATTATGTCATTGAACACAACCCAGACGCCAAAGTGGTTTATTTGTCGTCGGAAAAATTCACCAACGAGTTCATCAACTCGATCCGTGACAACCAGACCGTCGATTTCCGCAATAAATACCGCAATGTCGATATTTTGCTTATTGACGATATTCAATTTTTAGCCGGAAAAGAGCAGACACAGGAAGAATTCTTCCATACATTCAATACGCTGCACGAAGAATCCAAGCAGATCATCATCTCGAGCGACCGGCCGCCAAAAGAGATCCCGACACTCGAAGACCGCTTAAGATCGCGCTTTGAATGGGGATTGATCACCGATATCACGCCGCCGGACTTGGAAACGCGGATTGCCATTTTGCGCAAAAAAGCCAAAGCGGACGGCCTGGACATCCCGAACGATGTTATGACCTATATCGCCAATTCAATCGATTCCAACATCCGCGAGCTCGAAGGCGCCTTGATCCGCGTCGTCGCTTATTCCTCCCTGATCAACCGGGACATGAGCGCAGAGCTTGCCGCAGAAGCGTTGAAAGACATTATGCCGAACTCCAAGCCAAAAGTGATCACCATCTTGGACATCCAAAACGCAGTCGGCGAACAGTTCAACGTCAAATTGGATGATTTCAAAACGAAGCGCCGCACGAAGGATATTGCGTATCCACGTCAAATCGCGATGTATTTATCGCGCGAAATGACAGATTTCTCGTTGCCGAAAATCGGCGAGGAATTCGGCGGCCGCGATCACACGACGGTCATCCATGCACATGAAAAAATCAACACGATGCTGAAAGAGAACCAGCAGCTTCAGCAGGATATTAAAGAAATTCGATCTGCACTCGGGAAATAAGGCTGTGGATAACCCCCGATTTTCTTAAGCAGTTTATGCACAGTTTGTCTACATGTGGATAAGCTGCTTTTATTGCTCATATCGGGCTTATCCACATATTCACAGCCCCTACTACTATTACTGTCTTTAAGTACTAATAACTAAAATATATATATAAGCGAGGTTCGAGAATGAAATTCGAGATAAAACGTGAGCGATTAGTTGAAGGTTTAAACGATGTAATGAAAGCAGTCAGTTCAAAAACAACGATTCCGATTTTGACTGGGATCAAGATGGATGTTTCTACAGAAGGCATGCGCTTAACAGGAAGTGACTCAGATATCACGATCCAAACTTTCATCCCAGCAGAAGAGGATGGAAAACAATTGATCGATGTCACTGAAGGCGGAAGCATCGTTCTTCAAGCAAAAGTATTCGGGGAAATCGTCCGCAAATTGCCGACTAATGAAGTCGAAATCGAAATCAACGGCAATTTCCAGACCCATATCCGTTCAGGAAAATCCGAATTCCACTTGATCGGGCTTGACGCAATGGATTATCCACAATTGCCGGATATCCAAGACGACCGCATTTTCACGATTCCAGCGGATCTGTTGAAAACCATCAATAGAGAAACGGTATTTGCCGTGTCCAGTTCTGAAACGCGCCCGGTACTTACTGGCGTTCATTGGGAGGTAAAAGATGGGGAGCTGGTTTGTGTTGCAACCGACAGTCACCGTTTGGCACGCCGCAAAACGAAACTCGAAACTTTGCCGGAAGGGGAGTACAGCGTCGTCATTCCAGGGAAAAGCTTGAATGAGTTGAACAAAATCCTCGATGACACGTCCGATCCGGTTGAAATCGTCATGACCAACCAGCAAGTGTTGTTCAAATCGAAGCACATCTTGTTCTTCTCCCGTCTATTGGAAGGGAACTACCCGGATACATCCCGCCTCATTCCGTCTGAATACAAAACGACGGTAACGGTAAACGGCCGTTCATTGCTTCAGGCAATCGACCGTGCATCATTACTTGCGCGCGAAGAACGCAATAACGTCGTGCGCTTCTCCACAAACGAAGGCAGCGAAGTAGAAGTCTCTTCGAATTCCCCGGAAGTCGGGAAAGTCGAAGAGCAATTGCAGGCACAAAGCGTCGACGGCGAAGAGCTGAAGATTTCCTTCAGTGCGAAGTTCATGATGGATGCTTTGAAAGCGATCGATGGCCAAGACGTCGTTATCCAGTTCACTGGAGCGATGCGCCCATTCATTTTGAAATCGGCCTTGGATGACTCAATTCTTCAATTGATTCTTCCTGTCCGGACATATTAATTAGAACCAAAACCCTCAGGATAGCCCATAAAGGCTATCCTTTTTACTTATGGGGGCAAATAGGGTAAAATAAAGGGATAGACTACGAATCGAAGGATGAGTGCATTTTGAAGGAAATCGGTATTGAGACAGAATTTATTACACTTGGACAGCTGCTTAAAATGACAGACACAATCAGTTCAGGCGGCATGGCCAAATGGTTTTTGAGTGAACACGAAGTATTCGTGAACGGAGAAGCGGAAGACCGCAGAGGGCGCAAATTGCGTCCAGAAGATACTGTGAACATACCGGGGACGGGGGAATTCCGCATCGTTGTCGCCGAAGGCATGAGCTTCGATGCGGATTGACAACCTCGAGTTAGTCAATTACCGCAACTATGAAACGCTCAAGCTCGATTTCTCGCCGGAGATCAACGTCTTTATCGGCGAGAACGCGCAAGGGAAAACCAATATCATGGAATCGCTCTATGTTTTATCGATGGCGAAATCCCACCGGACGAGCAATGACAAAGAATTGATACGCTGGGACGCGGAATATGGTAAAATTAAAGCTGATGTGCTCCGGAAATATGGCAAACTGCCGCTTGAAATCAGCTTTTCTAAAAAAGGCAAAAAAGCGAAAGTGAACCACCTGGAGCAGAGGCGGCTGAGCGATTATATCGGTCAATTGAACGTCGTCATGTTCGCTCCTGAAGACTTGCATTTAGTCAAAGGCAGCCCGCAAGTCAGGCGCCGCTTCATCGATATGGAAATCGGCCAGATTTCACCGGTCTATCTCCACGATCTCGTTAATTATCAGAAGCTGTTGAAACAGCGCAACCATATATTGAAGCAGCATTACGGCAAACAGGCGATCAATGACGTCATGTTCGAGGTATACACCGAACAATTCATTGAAGCTGCTGTAAAAATTATACAAAAAAGATTCCAGTTCATGGAATTGCTGCAAAAATGGGCAGAGCCGATTCATCATGGCATTTCCCGTGGGCTTGAAAAACTGGAAATCCGCTACCAGCCAATTAGTGGGTTGAAGCCCGAATGGACGCCTGCTGAAATGGCGTCCTTTTTAGAGCAGAAGCTTCAGGAAGTGAAAAAGCGTGAGCTCGACCGCGGCGTAACGCTGGTCGGACCGCACCGCGATGATCTGCAGTTCATGGTCAACGGCTATGACGTCCAGACATATGGCTCCCAAGGGCAGCAGCGCACGACAGCCCTGTCTTTGAAGTTGGCGGAAATCGAGCTGATCAAGCAGGAAGTCGGCGAAGCGCCGGTTCTTTTGCTGGATGACGTGCTTTCCGAACTGGACGATTACCGCCAGTCGCATTTACTCAACACCATCCGCGGATCCGTGCAGACCTTTGTCACCACTACCAGTGTCGAAGGCATCCAACACGAGACCATTCAAAGCGCCCGCCTTTTCGAAGTATCGAAAGGAACGGTCAAGGAGTGAACATGCATGTATGTCCAGATCGGAGCCTCCCAACTGATTGCCGTCACGGAAATCCTTGCGGTCGTCCATCATGAACATTATGTCCACTCCGCTTTTACGCGGCTTTTAGTCCCGCCTGAAGCGGTGAAATCCTATGTCGTTACCGATGATTTCGTCTATGGGTCACCTTATCGGCCCCAGGCACTGCTGAATAAAATTCAGCAAAACAGGTTATAACCGGTCAATGGAAATAATGAGTTGTCAAGAAAGAGCAGGTGAACGGAATGGCTATGGAAGATACGAATCTTGAGCAATCTTATGGCGCCAATCAGATTCAAGTATTGGAAGGCTTAGAAGCGGTACGGAAACGGCCGGGCATGTATATCGGTTCTACGGGATCGAGAGGACTGCACCATTTGGTTTGGGAAATTGTGGATAACAGCATCGATGAAGCCCTTGCCGGCTATTGCGATGAAATCCGCGTCACAATCGAAAAAGACAATTGGATCCGCGTGGAAGATAACGGCCGCGGGATTCCAGTCGATATGCAAGAAAAAATGGGCCGTCCGGCTGTTGAAGTCATCATGACGGTTCTTCACGCCGGCGGTAAATTCGGCGGCGGCGGTTACAAAGTATCCGGCGGCCTCCACGGTGTTGGTGCGTCAGTCGTCAATGCGTTGTCCGAGACAACGGAAGTTTATGTGCACCGTGACGGCAAGCGCCACTTCATTCAATTTGAGCGCGGTGCAGTCAAAAAAGAACTTGGCGTCATCGGCGAAGCCGACAAGACCGGCACAACGATCCGTTTTAAAGCGGACGGGGAAATCTTCAAAGAAACAACAGTTTACGAGTTCGATATTCTGGATCACCGCCTCCGCGAGCTCGCCTATTTGAACCGCGGCTTGAAAATCGTGGTCGCTGATGAACGTGAAGGCTTGGAGCAGGAAAAGAAATACCACTATGAAGGCGGTATCAAATCCTACGTCGAGCATTTGAATAAATCGAAAGATCCTCTTCATGAAGAAGCGATTTTCGTCGAGTCGGAGCGGGACGGCATCAATGTTGAAGTCGCGATGCAATACAACGGCGGATTTGCGGCAAATATCTTTTCATTCGCGAACAATATCAGCACTCATGAAGGCGGAACGCACGAATCCGGCTTTAAAACGGCGTTGACGCGCGTCATCAACGATTACGGCCGCAAGAATGGCTTGTTAAAAGATGCTGAAGCAAACTTGACTGGTGAAGACGTAAGGGAAGGGTTGACGGCGATCATTTCCGTTAAGCATCCAGACCCTCAATTCGAAGGCCAGACCAAGACAAAGCTCGGCAATACTGAAGTATCAACAATCGTCAATAATTTATTCTCTAACGGATTTGAACGCTTCTTGCTGGAAAATCCATCAACCGCCAAGAAAATCATCGAAAAGGGCATCATGGCTTCCCATGCCCGTATGGCTGCCAAAAAAGCACGTGAATTCACGCGCCGCAAATCGGTCCTGGAAGTCTCAAGTTTGCCAGGGAAACTCGCAGACTGTTCTTCGCGCGACCCGAAAATCAGCGAAATTTATATCGTAGAGGGCGATTCAGCAGGCGGATCCGCAAAATCCGGCCGCGACCGCCATTTCCAGGCGATTCTGCCCTTGCGCGGAAAAATTCTCAACGTAGAAAAAGCGCGCCTGGATAAGATTCTGGTCAACGCAGAGATCCGCAACATCATCACGGCGCTCGGCACAGGAATCGGCGAAGAGTTCAACCTCGATAAAGCGCGTTACCATAAAGTCGTTATCATGACCGATGCCGATGTCGACGGCGCCCATATCCGTACCTTGCTGTTGACGTTCCTATTCCGCTATATGCGCCCATTGATTGAAGCGGGCTATATTTACATCGCACAGCCGCCATTGTTCCAGATCAAACAAGGCAAGCATGTCGATTATGTTTACTCGGATGCGCAGCTGAAAGAAGCATTAGCAAAACTTCCGGGATCCCCTAAGCCGCATGTCCAGCGCTATAAAGGACTCGGCGAGATGAATGCCACTCAATTATGGGATACCACGATGGATCCTGATTTCCGTACCTTGCTGCAAGTCACGCTCGAAGATGCGATGACAGCGGATGAGACTTTCCATATGTTGATGGGAGACGACGTCGAACCGCGCCGCAATTTCATTGAAGAAAACGCCAGTTATGTGAAGAACTTGGATGTATAACGCAACAAGAGTTGAGAGGAGGCTGCGGATATGGCGGAACGGCCAGGCAGCGGAGTAGAAGAAATAAATATCAGCACGGAGATGCGCACATCATTCCTTGACTATGCAATGAGTGTCATCGTTTCACGTGCGTTGCCGGATGTCCGGGACGGCTTGAAGCCGGTGCATCGGCGCATTTTATATGCCATGCATGACCTCGGAATCACAGCGGATAAAGGCTATAAAAAGTCAGCACGTATTGTCGGTGACGTAATCGGTAAATATCACCCGCACGGCGATAGCGCGGTTTATGAAACGATGGTACGGATGGCTCAGGATTTCAGCTATCGCTATATGCTCGTCGACGGCCACGGGAACTTCGGTTCTGTCGATGGTGACGCAGCAGCAGCAATGCGCTACACAGAATCCAAAATGTCGAAAATTTCCATGGAGCTTTTGCGTGATTTAAATAAAAATACGGTTGATTACAAGGAAAACTATGACGGTCAGGAAAAAGAACCGGTTGTCCTCCCGAGTAGATTCCCGAACTTGCTTGTCAACGGGACTTCCGGAATCGCAGTCGGGATGGCTACGAATATCCCGCCCCATAATCTCGGAGAAACCATCGATGCAGTTCTCGCATTAGCCGAAAACCCGGCCATTACGACAGAAGAATTGCTCGACTTCCTTCCAGGCCCTGATTTCCCGACCGGAGGCATCATCCTCGGACGGAGCGGCATCCGCCGTGCTTACGAAACCGGAAAAGGTTCGGTGTTGATCCGTGCGGTCGTTGAAATCGAAACAAAACCGAACGGCAAGGAAGTAATCCTCATCCATGAACTTCCTTATCAAGTC